>JAFSEF010000051.1 GCA_017435865.1 Clostridia bacterium | reverse complement strand
GTCCCGAAAAACCAACAAAGCCGGATTGTGAATCCACCCGTCCCGAAAAGCCCACAACCCCCACCACATGCAAGCCCAAGCCTCCCGGAGGCCTTATTGAGCATCCGAACACGGGCGACTCAACACATATCAGAACGATTGTTGGTGTTACAGCCGTTGCAGCCCTGGTTTTTACTGTTGCATTTATTGACAGGAAGGTGACGGATCATGAATAAAAAGAACATCACAAGACGTTTGTCCGCAGGTATTTTTGCAATTATATGTCTTTCTGTATGCCTTTGCATAACAACCTTTGCTCTTGTTTACACAACCGTTAAAGTTGAAAATAATTATTTTCAAACAGGCGGTGTCGGCATCAACCTCAATGACGGTAAGGCTGTGATTGAAGCAAATGAGTTTCTTTTTGAGCCCGGCATGACGGTTGAAAAGGATTTCTTTGTTGAAAACACAAGCTCCGACGCTGTATATTATAAGGTATATTTTAATAATGTAAGCGGCGGTCTCGCAGAAGTGCTTGAAGTAAAAATCACATCCGGTGACAGAGTGATTGCGCAAGGCACCATTGCTCAGCTCAGTGAAAAAACAACGCTTGCCGACGACGATGATCTCAGCCTCAATGAAAAAAGAGAGCTTAAGATTTATTTCCACTTCCCCGAAGGCAGCGGTAATTCTGTGCAGGACGGTTTTTTGTCGTTTGACCTTTGTGCAAAAGCCGTACAATCCAGAAACAACCCTACAAAGCTTTTTGATTAAGGGTACTTAATATGAAAAAAACATTAATAATAATAAAAAATATTTTGGTCGGGTTAATTGTTGTGGTTGCCGTAGGGATGATGGTCTTCACCGTCTTTTCCATGAACACCTTTAACCGCAATGACCGTTCCATCCTCGGTTATAAGTTATATATCGTCCTTTCGGATTCAATGAGCAAAACTGACTTTTCCGCAGGCGACCTAATTATTGTTAAAAATATATCCGATTTTACAGAACTAAAAGAAGGCGACATCATATCCTATACCTCACAGAATATTGATAATTTCGGTGAAACTGTTACGCATAAAATCAGAAGAGCCGCAACCGATGAATACGGCAATCCCGGTTTTATTACATATGGTACAACAACCGATACCGATGATGAAAAGGTTGTAACATATCCGTACATTCTCGGTATTTACAAGACCAGCATTCCTAAAGTCGGCACGTTTTTCAATTTCCTGAAAACAACCCCCGGCTATATTATCTGCATTCTCCTTCCCTTCCTTATCCTCATTCTTTCTCAGGGTATCAACTGTGTGAAGCTTTTTAAAAAGTACAAACAGGAGCAGCTTGAGGAAATCAATCAGGAAAAAGAAGAACTTCGCAAGGAACGAGAAAAGAGCCAGGAAATGATGGCAGAGCTTCTTGAATTGAAAAAACAGTTAAAGCAAAAAGAAGAAGTAGCAATTATCAATTCGCAGCCGATTGAGACTGCAGCATCAGAGGATTCAGACACTTCACAGGATTGACTTTTAAAGCCATTCAACACCCTGTCATCCATCACTTTCTCCGGACAATGATTGGAAAAAGGAGGAAAAAATGAAATACAAATCAACAAAGTATGCACTTATCAGCAGCATCATGGCAACTTGCCTTTGCGTTGTAATGCTTATATGTTCAACATTTGCATGGTTCTCAAGCTCGGTAAAAGCAAATGTAAAAGACATCCGGTCAGGCACGCTTACTGTCGATCTCGTTGACAGTGCCGGCAAGAGCCTTGCGGGTAAAATTCTTAAATGGGTCAATGCAGACGGCGGCAACGATGTTACCTGGGAAGCAGGTTGCACTAATGAGCTCAACACTGCATACATCAAAAACAACGGTAATATCAATATCAAGTACAGAGTTGTCATCAACGGGCTCAAATCCGATGAAAAACTCCCTGACATAATCGATTTCACAGCGGAAATTGACGGCAAGGAAATAGATCTCGATTCTTTTGAAGACGATCTTCGTCCCCGGGCTCGTGTTGCTCTTAAAATAAAGGCACACATCGATGAAAAAGCAGGAAAAGAACTTCAGAACCTGTCCGTTAATGGAATTTCCATCACCGTTCAGGCTACACAGAACAGTGTTGAATTTGACAGCGATGACAATTGGTATGCCGAAGTAACAGCAGCCGCAGATAAGATCACTGCAACCGCAACGGATCCTGAAGCAACCGAAACAACCACAACTGCAGAAGCGACCACTGTTGCATCTGCTACCACAGAAGAAGCAACCACAGTTGCTCCCACCATCGCAGAAACAACCACAGTTGCTCCCACCATCGCAGAAACAACAACAATTGCTCCCACCATCGCACAAGCAACCACAGTTGCTCCCACCATCGAAGAAACAACCACAGTTGCTCCCACCACCGCACAAGCAACCACAGTTGCTCCCACCATCGCAGAAACAACCACAGTTGCTCCCACCATCGCAGAAGCAACCACAGTTGTTCCCACCATCGAAGAAACAATCACAGTTGCTCCTACCATCGAAGAAACAACCACAGTTGCTCCCACCACCGCAGAAACAACCATAGTTGTACATACTACTGCAAAAACAACCACAGCTGATCCTGAATAGGAACCTTCGGCAGAAAAATAGCAACCGAACCGACAGTTGCACAAATGATAATATAACAATCAACAGCGTAGTTCCATGTATTATGGTATATAAACGGCATTGCCGTTCTATATATGTTTCTCTATCTAAAATAATTAAAGGAGGAAAAAAAATGAGAAACAAATCCACAAAGTATGCACTTGTCAGCAGCATTATGGCTATCTGCCTTTGCGTCGTAATGCTTATGGGCTCAACATTTGCATGGTTCACAGACACAGCAGCAACAAACGTAAACACAATCCAGGCAGGTACACTTGACGTTGCTCTTCTTGACGACGCAGGTGAAAACATTGAAGGCGGCTCCCTTGAATGGGTTAAGGCAGAAGGCAATGACGAAGTTCTTTGGGAACCCGGCTGCACCTATGCACTTGAAACCGCTTACATCGTAAACAACGGCAATCTTGCTCTCAAGTATAAGGTTGCTGTCAACGGTATCGACGGCGATGCACAGCTTCTTGAAGTTATCGATTTCACAATTACAATCAACGAAGAAGAAGTTGATCTTGCTGCATTTGAAGGTGAACTTCTTCCCGGCGAACGTGTTGCACTTGTAATTGAAGGTCACATGGACGAAGAAGCAGGCAACGAATACCAGGGTCTTGCAATCGAAGGCATCTCCATCACTGTTCAGGCTGCTCAGCTCGCTTATGAATTTGACAGCTATGACGATCAGTATGATGCAAATGCAAAATACGAAGGCGAAACCGAAGCTCCTACAGAAGCTCCTACCGAACCCGAACCCGTCGCAGGTCCTGCTTACACGCTCGATGACAATACTGCAACAGGTGATAATTATGGTTATTCGAACTCTTTTGCGATTGAAAACCAGAATATCACTGCTGAAAACATCCTTGTTGCAAATAAAACAATCGCCACGATTTTCATTGTAGACGTTACTGCAGAAGTCAGCGATGATGCAGTTATTCTCAATGAGGACAATACTGTTTATTTCTCAAACTGTGACATCACTCTTGCTGATGGTCATTATCTTGTCAATAACAAATCGGGCAGTACCACCACTCAGGTCATTTTCGAAAACGTAACCGTTAACGGTGTTCCTGTTACAAAAGCTAATGCAAAATCTTTCTTAAATAACGTTGCTACCGTCATCATTTAATGAGTTGAATAAGATTAAGAGTTTCATCTCTTTTTCCAACTTACAGTAAACGGTCTACAAAAGGCATAAAAGGCAGTGCTTTTTGTCAGGATTTAAATTATTAATCCTCAAAAAAACAGATAGAGCCGTGTGCGGCATTTACTGCACATGGCTCTCTTCTTTTGCCAAAAAAAACGTTTCTTCGTAAAATGTGAGGGATGTTGTAACAGCTAAACTTTTCTTTAAATTGCAACATTCCCAAACTTTCTGTGAAGGAACATTTTTCAATGACCGCAAGGATTGTGTATTGACGAATAAGCAAAAATAAGATATAATTCAAATAGTTCTTGTAAGAAAAAGTGAATTCTGCAACAACACAACAATTGGAGGTCTATGATGAAAAAGCTTTTGACAGGTGCCGCTGTTGGTGCCGGTATTCTGACACTTGCTTACTGTGAACTTTCGCATTTTTTGCTTTTGTCGGATTTCAGAGGAAAATTTGAATTGCCAAAAAATGATCCCGATCCGAAAAGATTGAAAGAAATCCGTAAAAATAATTTTGAAAACTGCGGTGACGGAGAATGGTTTGAGGCAATGGCAGAGCAATGCGAAACCATTATGAACCGCGACGGCAAAGCGATTTACGCTTATGTAATCCGTCAGCCGAAGCCGAGCAACAAATGGGCAATTCTTTGCCATGGTTATACCTCGCGTCCGCATCAGATGTCCTCCATGGCAAGACGATATTACAGCTACGGCTTCAACATCATTGCCCCTTGTGCAAGAGCACACGACAAAAGCGAGCACAAAGCCTGCACGATGGGTTGGCTCGAAAGACTTGATATTCTCGACTGGATTCATCATGTGGTAAACGACGATCCCACCGCACAGATCATTCTGCACGGTATTTCCATGGGTGCTGCAACGCTTATGAATGTTACGGGCGAAGCTGAATGTCCTTCAAATGTAAAATGTCTGATTGAGGATTGCGGTTTTTCATCTTGTTGGGAACAGTTCAACAATGTCGTAGCACAAACGATCGGATTCAAAGCACCGTGGGCACTCGCGGCTCCTGAAAAGTGGTATAAACTGCGTGCGGGTTGGAATATCAAAGACAACAATCCGATCGATCAAGTTGCAAAATCGAAGGTCCCTACCCTGTTTATTCACGGTGCAGATGACACCTTTGTGCCGTTCAGAATGCGTGATGCACTGTATGAGGCTGCTTCCTGTGAAAAAGAAAGACTGACCATTGACGGAGCAGAACACGCAAATTCGGTAGATATTGCACCCGATATTTACCATGCAGCATGCAAGTCCTTCATTGCAAAATACATTGCAATACAACAATAACAATCCGGATATCATTAAGACAAAAAGGTGATTTTCAAGCAAATTGAAAATCACCTTTTTCATTATTCTGTTGTACTCACTTCATCAGACAAAATGATCTGCGAGCGGATATTTTCAAATATCCCTTCACCGATTCCGCTGACATTCATAATCTCTTCAGGGTAGGTAAACAATCCGTTTTCGGTCCTGTAATCAATAATAGCTTGTGCTTTTGCTTCGCCGATTCCGGGAAGCCGACAAAGCTCAACGAGGTCTGCTGTATTGATATTCACAGGTGCATTTGCCGCTTCAACAGCTTCATAACTTGCTGCTTCACTTTGTTGTGCAGAATAACTGACAACCGAAACCGCTGTATCCAACCGCGAAGAAGCTTCATGGTAAATAACCTGCTGTACCAACAACGTACAGGACAGTACACAAAAAATCAGCAACAGCAGTCGGAAGGCACCTGCAGAACTTATAGGATCCTGCTTGTACGGTTTTTCAATTTTTAAGCCGTATTCTTCCAATGATTTTCGTTCATCAGGTGCCATCACTCAAGAACCTCATTATTTTATGGTCAATACAACTGTTTAAAATTGCGGGTGCCGTTTTTGCTGTAATAAAGATGCTGACCGTCACCGGAAGTGTAATAGACACAACCGTCTGAAATCAGGAAGCTCTGCACGGAATTGGAAATCAGCTTGCCTTCTTTTTCGTTAGAACAGATGCTGACTGCATACTCCTGCGTTCTGCTGACACTCTTATAAAATACGCTCTTTTCGGAACATTTGATGCCGTCAACATTCTGGTCAATAAGAATGCTTTCACCTGCATCATTGACACTGCAAAGTGCAAGAACACTGTTGATGTAGTAAACTGATTCGCCGTTGCCGGTAATAGAAACCGCTGTTACATTTTCAGCCAACGCAGCGGCATCATCTTCAATTGTTTTCAGGTTACGGATATAGAGTTTGCCGTCCGCATCAGCATAAGTAAGAGTCTGCCCGTCTGTTGAAATGTCATAGTCAAGCATATTGGCAACAAGCATACGGGGTTCATGTCCCTTTAATGCAACATACAGACCTCTTTCTCCGATCCAGAAACTGTCAAAGAAGTCCTGCATACCGTACACAGTCGCAATGCCGGAGCAGTTTTTGAAGTTGACAACATTGCACATAACAGGATACAGACTTGCTGCAGTAATGCGTTCTGCCTGCTTACCTGCTTTTGAATAATATGTGCTGCCGTCAATAAGGGAGAACAGGATTTCACTCATATCCTGATTCAGTTTGATGGAAGATGCATAGACAGAAGATGCAATCTTGTTGAACTTGGCAGGCTTTTTGAATGAAGTGCTGTAAAAATCATAAGTATTGTTCAGCACTGTCAGATAATAAACCTGCTTGCCGCCGTTGGTAATTGCAACAGGCACACCGCTTGTACAAATTTCTTTGTGTTCTCCGTTGCTGTAAGCACAGACGGTATTGGTCTTGGAATCGTTGCGGAAACAATACATTACATACTCACCGTCAGGTGAAATGGCATAGGCTCCCGACACGTATTTGCCGTTTTCTGCAATGGTGACGTTTGTTTGTTCTTCGATATTATACAAAGACAATGCTGCTTTTGAGTCAATATAAAGCATTGCCGTACCTTCGGCAGACAGGTAAATGACCGAATTGACATTATCAAGAAGTCGGGTCATGCCGTTTTTGTCAAAATAATACACTGCAGTTGCAGCCGCACCGTTTGCCTGCACGGGAAGTGCAAAAACGCCGCAGGTATTGTTGAGATCATAGTAAACTGTGCCCGGTACATCTTTTGCAGGAAGCGATCCAACCGATTCACCGTTGACAAACAGGGAGAAAGAGCCTGTGCCTGCAGAAAAATCAAAACGGAAATCGTGCTTGTCGTATATAAAATCGGAATTTCCGCTGTCTGCAACGGAAGCACCTGCAAAAATTACAAGAACGGCAGCAAACAATACAACTGCGATCATTGCAAGATTCCTGACAGGCAAAGACTTTTGTTTTTTGGTTGTACGTTTTGTGTTCTTTGCTACCGGCTTCTTCTTTTTGCCCTGCAATACTTTCTTCAAAAGCAATGCAGGAACGGAAGCTTTCTTCTTTGATGATTTTTTTATTTTCTTTTCTTCAAAATCACCATCGGGAATATCTGCAAGTTTTTTGCGTTTAGGAATTGTCATGGATTGTGCACAATCGCGACAATACATTGCATCTGCATCATTTTTTGCTCCGCAATGAGGACAAGAAACACGCGGCTTTTTAACGGAAGGAGTAAAAGCAACAAAAGCATCTTCTTCAGTTTCCGGATAATCCGCTTTTACAGTTTCAGTCACAGGCGTTTCGACCACCGGTTGCGCATAAGAAACAGGCTCAAACAAAGTCTTTGACATAACAGGTCTGGACTCTTCTGATTCGGCAACAGATGCTTCCTGCTGTACGGGAACGGCAACCTCCTGCTGTATGGGTACAGAAACAGCAGGACCGACAGATATTTTGCGAACAGATGCTTTTTTCAAAGAAGAACCGCATCTGAAACAATACTTATCCGTTATATCATTTTCGAGATTGCAGACAGGACAATCCGCAACAATTCTTTCATTCGCATTCACAGCAAGCAAAGTGCCGCAATGTGTGCAAAAAACATCCGTGGGAGCATTCTGCTGACCGCAGTTTTTACATACCATAGAATAACCTCCCTATAATTTATAATATAATTCTTTACAGTATCATATCATATTCAGCTTTCAAAGTCAACTTTCGACAAAAAAGATCTGTTCATTCTGAAATCTTTTTTTTGTCAAGAACCGAAACCAAAGGCGGCAAAAATGCAAGTATGGGATCTGCCGCGACAAAGCAGGCAAAACACAACAGCAATGCAGTTATGTCTGTGATACCGCCCAGAAAAGACTTTTTAATTTTCCCCCACGGCACACTTTGCCATCCGAGTGTAATGAGCACAACTGCCATTGAGTGTGTGGGAATACGAGAGATAACCGGAAAAGCAAAGGAAACAAGCAGCACCGTAAGTGCACCGACAATGCCTCCAAGGACAGATTTTGAACTGTATTCATAAGGTTTTAAGGGCAAACACACAACAGATGTCAGCAAATGGGAAATCGCTTGCGATCGGTCGGTTGAATCCTGCTGATTGAATAAAAAAGCTGTCATATTACAGACACAAAATCCGATACCGACCACAGGCAGCAACCACCATGAATGCGTGTTGGCAGAAAAGTCAAACAAGCGGTTGAGATCCTGCAGAGAATAAGCTCCTGTTTCGTATACAGGTGTACGATACGCTTCATAATTGAGCAACATATTAATTACAAGCGGAATCACAATCGCCATCAAAGGAGCCGGAATATATTTTTTGAATGTCCGGAATTTTCGCGGCCAGGTAATCATAATTACAAGCGTGATGGTACCGTACAAAACACCGCGCCAATTGGCGTGGAAGCCGTTTGAGCGATAAGACTGCAGCATTTCAATCGCGGTATTTCCGGAAGCGGCAATCCCGAAATAATCTTTGGTAAGAATAACAGTTGTTAAAAAAGCGGCCCCCAACGCAAGTCCTGCAACAGCGGCATCTGTCATCTGAATGCTGATCTTTTTCTTACGCAGAATTGCTTGCAGCACAGCAAACAGGACGGCACCGATCAGCATTGCAGCAAACGCAAAACCGGACCCGAATTCTTTGATCACAAAAAAAGCCGGCATAAAAAGCATCCAGCAAGGCACAAAACTGACTCCCCCGACTGCATTCAGCAAACATCCGACCATACCTGCAACAGTACCGCCGAACACTCCGATTCCCGACAGTACACCGACACAAAGTGAAAGCGGAAAAATATACAAAGCGGCACAGAATCCTTGCAGCAGATCTTTTTGTTGTTCATTCAGTTGCGACAATTTGTTTTTCATGACAACTCCTGTTTTCCCGATTAGTCCGTTTTATCATACCGCATTTCTGAAAAACTTACAAGTAAAATTTAAAAAAATTGTTTTTTCTATTTGCTTTTTTTTACTTTTGTGGTAATATAATATTCCGAGCAAACGGACATTACAGACGGATGGTATAAATATGGCAAAAAAAGTTGCAACATGGATCATAGTTCCGTTCATGTTTTTGATTTTCATTCTGGACATGATGACTTTGGTCCTGTGTGATATTTATGAAACAAGATATGAGATAACAAATGAACAATTTGACCTTGCTGACGGCGATGATCGTATCCATTTTTTACACACAGGTTGTTCGGACTGCATTTTGCTTGAAAGCAACGGTCATTTTGCACTTGTGGATGCAGGTGAAGGCAACAACAATCCCCGTAAGAATGTGGACTACGAGGGTTTTGAAGAACAGGTTCTTTCTTATATTAAAAAAGTTTGCACAGACGAAAACGGCATTGCAAAACTTGACTTTATGTTTTTGACCCATCAGCACTATGACCACGCAGGAAACGCAGAAGCAATTCTCGCTGATGAAAGTATTGAAATCGGCACTTTGTATATGAAAGAGCTTTCATTAAGTGTCCTGCATGACTACGAAATTGAGATCTGGGATGTGCCCGGTATCTATGATCGCATCATTGAAAAGGCACAAAAAGCAAATACCCCATGGGTCAGCGACTTGCCTGAAGAGTTCACCTTCGGAGATTTTGAAATCACTTTATATAATACCGAAACCCCTGTCGAGATCATGTCCGATGAGGGAAACAATGCCGAAAGTGTGGGCATGAAACTCGAAAAAGAAGGATATATTGTTTTCCTTGCAGCAGACATTTCAACAACAACAGGACTTGAAGATATTCTTGCCGAACAGATCGGTGATGTGGATTTGCTCAAAATCGGACATCACGGTTATTTCGGTTCAAGCTCCATGCATTTCCTCAGAGCACTCAAACCTGAAATCGCCATTGTAACCAATACGCTCGGAAAAATCTACCCCAATGTCAAATGGAATCTGACCATGACGGCAAAAGTGCCGATTTATGCAACCGTCAACCGCAACGGAATCATTGCAACCATCACTGACAGCGGCGAGGTTGTTCTGACCGAAAATATTCATTGAATCACAGACGGCAGGCTATAAAGTCTGTCGTTTTTTTTCATAAAGAGTGAAAAATATCGGCTCCTCGTTCGTCATAGTTATTGACGGGCCCGATAAGAAACCTGAAAGGAGGCACAGAAGATGGATGATAAAACGCTGTATGATCTCTTGTGTGAGATCCGCGATGGAGATCGGAGTGCATTCACACAGCTTTATGAGGAACTGAAAATACCCGTATATACGGTCATTTGCCGCATTGTGCAAAACAGAGCAACCGCAGAGGATCTGATGCAGGAGGTATTTTTGAAGCTTTACAGCACACCACCCTCGACTTCGGTCAAAAATGTACGGGCATGGATATTCCGTACCGCCCACAATGCTGCCATCGACGAATTGCGAAAAAAGCGAAATTCCGAATGCGATCTGTCGGCAATCTGCAGTGATCTGCGAAACAATGAGCTTTGGCTGGACACACGCATTGATCTTGAGAATGCATTGTGCAAGCTGCCGGTTGATCAACGTGAAATACTCACCCTGCGATTGAATGCCGGCCTTGGTTTTCAGCAGATCGCTGACATAACAGCGTCTTCCCTGCCTTCGGTTTATCGCAAATACCGAAAGACAATCGCGACATTGAAAAATGAACTCAACGGAGGACAAACAAAATGAAAAAACCATGTATTTTTCTCAGTTTCCTTTTTATTTTCCTGTTTGCAATTTCTGCAACTGCTGCAGAAGCAACGACAGCACCTTACGCAAACGCAATGGATCTGTATCAGGAATGGTATGAAAATTATCCGGATTACATCAGCGGCATCTGGTCAACGGACGGCGGCATGAATCTGACATTCGGCATTGCAGAGAGTGCGGATTTTGAAAGCACAAAAAATGAGATCCTTTCTCTTATTGAAAACGACGGCAGTGCATCCTTTGTGCAGCAGAAGTACTCTTACAATGACCTGAAAGAGATTCAGGAATATATGAACACCTATTTTACAAATTACGATCCTTCACTCGGTCTGAGTGCCATGGGAATTTATGAGATGGAAAATTACGTGGGGATTGATTTTCTTGAGGACAAAAAGGATGATGAGACAGTCAGAACGTTTATAAAACAACTGGAAGACAAATACGGTGATGCCGTGCAGATCAACTATTCCGAAGGTTTTGTGCATACGCTTGAAGAAATACCCATTGACAGTGATATGATAAACATCAGCTATGAAGGAGCCTCACAGAGTCAACTTGCGGTTCTTGTTCTGTTCTCTGTGATGGTTATCCTTGCAATTACGGCAGGCGGCATTGCTTATACAAAAAAAAGAAAAACTGCTGTTTTGCAGACTGCAAGTGGACTGACCGTAACGGCCGATTCCCCCGCAAGTACAAAACAGACAGAAAATGCAGTCAGGAATGCCACACTGACACCTGACAGCACGTTAAAACAAAGGATTCTTGACAGAACCGAATAATACAAAAACGGAGCATCAGCTGAGATGCTCCGTTCTTCATATGGATGATTATTTCAGATCGTTTTTGAGTGCCATAAAAGACTTGATGAGGGTTGAACCGGTTTCGTCACCCAGGGACAGGGTTTCGTGATAATGACCGTCCAACAGTCGCATGGAATAGTCATTGTCGGGCACGATGTAGCCGACAGCATCATTGGCAAGACCGAAGCAGATGAGGTCATCACCGAAAATATCACAAAGACAGGGATAACCGAAGTCATAGCCTCTGCAGGAACCCTGTGCGGTAAGCGATGCACCGCCTTTGTAAAGGTCGGTAACAAGCTCACACGGTACCATGGCGATTTTGACATCATCCCATTCCATATAGCCGATTTCGGTGGTGACAAGATAAGAATCTCTGCCGTTGCGATAGAAATCATAATTAGCCATTTTGAGCTTGCCGGCAATGCGGATCAGCGGATTTTTCACGCGGACGGTCATTTCGCGTATACGAACGTTGAGTCTGGGATTGAGTTTGCGTTCGGCAACAGGCTCCCAATTTTCATACCAAAGAGTATATGCATCACCGCAGAGTTCTTTTTCTTTTGCAATCACTTCAGGTTCAGAAAGAGCAATGTCCGCTTCAATTTCTTCCTGAGTCATCGTCATGCCGATGGCAATTTTTGCAAGCTCTCTGCCATAGCGGACGGACTGCTCATAGCGTTTTTCCATGGGCATACCGTCGTTGGAAAGCCCTCTTGCCATATAAATACCTGCAATTGCACCATTGAAGAACATACAGTTGTAGCCGTATTCGGCAAGTGTTTCACCGAGGTAATAGACGTAGTCACCGCTGATTTCACGACCATTGGAAGAGCCGTCATTGCAAGCAAGACCTGCCACATCGGGATGTGCACCGATGTTAACAATCATGGTCGGAGCCTTCTTTTTGGTGTTGGGGGTAAATACAAAGCGGTTGAGCATGGTGGGAAGTGCAGTAGCAGAAGGACGGTTACGGTTATCTACATAACCGCTGCCGATATCTTTTTGAGCAAAAGTAAGTTTACCGGGAGTCATATCAAGCACAGCATTCCACAAAGCATCGGCTGCACGTTCATAAAGCACTTCAAGGAAATGAAGATCTGTTCCCTGTTCAACTTCCTTGCCTGCAATGGATTTTTTGAGGTTAGAAAGGATTTTTCCGCCGTTTTCGGTTTTGGTCCAAAGACCCTGTGTATCAATACAGGAATGACAATGGGTGGAAAACATATTGACCGAGCCGAGCTTAACACCTTCTTTTGCTGCTTTTTCGGCAACCATGGAACGAACCACACGGATATCCTTATTGGAAAAACCGATGCAGTCGATTGTACCAAACAGATGAACACCGCGGTCGGAGTTATCAGACAGAGCAATGCAACGGATGCGCATATCATCAATCAGCTGTTCCACACGGTTGGTAAAGCCGTTTTCAGCTACCATATAACCGCCGAGAAAATAAGGATGTGTCTGCCAGTCATCGGGAACAAGGCTTGCACTTGCAGAACCCAGTGACCACTTTGCACCCTTTGCAGCGGTGGCGAGAAATTCCTCAGTTCCTTCATAGAAATACTGTGCGGTTTCTTTGCCGGTATTAGCAGGAAGTGCCAGCATTTTTTCAACAAGAGTCAGACCGTTGGTGAGTGTTTTGTCGAGCTCCTGACATGCTCTCTGTTTGCCGTAATTGGTTACGGATTCCTTGAAATTTTCGGAACCGATCGGTTCGATCTCACCTGTTTTGTTCAGATACACATAAGCACCTGCAAGCAGTGCAGCAGCGGTAGCGGCTTTGCGGATGATTTTTCTCTTACCCATAATCATGAATCTCCTTTATTAGGAATAATGTATTAGATTATTTTTTGCGGTCAAAACCGGGATGTCTGCCTGCAACATTGAATCTCTTTCTGATTTCGGCAAGCTTTTCCATTTCTTCGTCGGTAAATTCTCTGCCGCCGCCGAGTTCCTTGGCATATTTTGCAACTTTAGCGAAGAATTCAACGGATTCCATGTTGAAATAAGCACGCATAAGGGTGTTGCCGACGGTCAACGCACCGTGATTCTGCAGCAGGAATGAATCGTGGTTTTCGATGTAAGGAAGCAGCGATTCGGGAACTTCGTCTGTAGAAGGGGTGCCGTAAGCACATACGGGAACAGTGCCGAGGAACAGCACGGCTTCGGGCATAATGTACTGGTCAAGCGGAATATTGCAGACTGCAAAAGCGGTTGCAATGGGAGGATGTGCATGCACAACGGCATTGACATCGGGACGTTCCTTATAAACACGAAGATGCATTTTGATTTCGGAAGACGGATTGAGATTGCCTTCGATCTTATTGCCTTCACCGTCTACGCGGATAATCATATCAGGGGTCATAAAGCCCTTGGAAACGCCTGTGGGAGTGCAATAAAACTCGTTTTCAGCCACTTTTACGGAGATATTGCCGTCGTTTGCGGCAACAAAACCGTTCATATAAATTCTTCTGCCAATTTCGCAGATCTCTTCTTTGATCTGCTGAGGGGTTCTTTCATCCATTTTTTACAAGTCCTTCTTTATTTATTTTCTTAAATAATATCACATTAAAAATAAAATGTAAATATTGATTTTATATTTCCGCACTGATATAATAAAAAAAACGAATTCAACAGAACGGAATATACAATGAACCAATTTACAGAAAGTGCAAATTTAATTGCTTCCAAACTGAAATCACAGGCAGATGTCATGACCTTCAGTCCCGTATTCGGATGTACAGACTTACTTCTGAATGAGATCTGTACTGCAGCAGGCGGTAGAATCTTATGTGTGCTTCCGCACACACCGAATGCTGTCTGCCGCAATGATTTCAAAGATAAAAACATATATTTCATCGGCAACAATCTGACAGATCAGGAAATACAATTTTCACTATCGCAATCCCGCAGACAAGAACGCTGCATTGTGTTTGTATCCTTATCGGTGATACATTTTGATTTCATGCAGTCGTACATCAACACAACCGTATTTTCTGCAATGCTGATTCCGTATGCAGAAAGAATTTCACCTTTGGTTGCACATTTTGACAAACGTCTTTTTGAAATCAAAGAACTGAGAGCACAACTGAAAAATCCGTTGCCGATCTGTGCGTTTTGTGCGAGTGACAGCTCTGCAATCCTGCGTGACATCAGCACTTCTTTCGGATTAAAGACACCTGCAAGAGTGTACCCGGGGATGATTTGTCCCGACATAAAACTGTTCACTGACAACAACATTCCTTCCTTTGCTTCTTTGGAAAATTATTTACGCAGAAATAACCTGCAAAAAGCTGCCGTTCTTTGCACAACAAGACAAATGGCGGAAGATGCATACCGTTATTTTCGGTTTTACGGTTACAAGTGTGCAGTTGCTCATGGTGGTTTGCATTTTGAACCTCGTAACAGAGCACTCGAACGTTTTGTAAGAGGAGATGCAGACATTTTGTTCACCACTTCTTTTGCACAAGCTCCGTTTTGTAAGCACGAATATCTGCTTGCTTTTCTCGGCATACCCGATGATATTTTCGTCTTACAGGATCTTTCCTGCAACAAACATGATATCGCTGTATTTTACACAAAAGAGGATGCGCTTTTACAGGCATACAGAATTGAGGAAGATATGCAAGTCAGAAGCAACTATACTTCCCTGCCGCCTGCAAGATTAAAACAGGAACGTCAGTACCTGCATCAACAACTTCTTCACGCTTTGCATACACAGAAATCCCCCTATGAAGCACTCAAAGAACTCTTGCCGCATATTTATCACGATACAGAAGATGCAACAAATAAGGAGGAACACTGATGGCATACAAAAAGTATTTCACACTGAGCTATGATGACGGTGTGCAGCAGGACAGAAAATTGGTTGAAATATTCAATCGCTATCATCTGAAATGCACATTCAACATCAATTCCGGTTTTCTGGGCACTGACAACACACTCATAAGACTCGGCAAACCTGTTGCACATAACAAAATAGACAAAGAAGAAGTTGCAACGCTTTACGCAGGACACGAAGTTGCAACACACAGCAAAACACATCCGGATCTTACAAAGTTGCCTGAAAAAGAAGTAAAACTGCAGATTCAGGACGACATGAAAGCGTTATCCGAACTTGCGGGTTACAGCGTAACGGGGCATGCCTACCCCGGCGGCACCTATGACCGCAGGACGGCCGATATTCTGAAAGATTGCGGAATCAGATATGCCAGAACCATCGACAGCACACATTCTTTTTTACCGCCTGCTGATCCGTTGATGTGGCATCCGACCTGTCAGCACTGTGACGAAAAAATATTTGACCTGCTTGATGATTTTATTGCTGCTAAGCCGACAGACGGTGATATGCTTTTCTACCTGTGGGGACACGCATATGAGTTTGATTATAATGTTCCCGGACACACATGGGAGCATATTGAAGAAATCTGCAAAAGAATTGCAGGCAAAGATGATATTGTTTATTGCACAAACATTGAATTCCTGAACCGATAAAACGAAGGATCCCGACCGCTACGTGTCAGGATCCTTTTTTCATTTATTCTTCTTTGACTTTTTCCATAATGGAAGCAAAGCAATCGGCAAGCACCTGTGCAGTCTGCGGTCCGAGTGAATTCGTTTCTTCATAGTGACGACGGCCGAGACGGTCACGCGGAGTTTCAAGATACGGCTGTGTGGGATGCAGCATAAAATCATTGGGAGGCAAAACATAGCCGAGTTCGTCATTGGCTAAACCGAAAATGAGCAGCTCTTTTTCGCCTGCGATTTCCGTCAAGGGAACAGGATTGATTTCGGGTCCTTTGCCTTCTGCTGATTCTTCAGCACTCAGGTAACCGCCGAAAGCAAGTTCGGGGAACATTTCACAAGGAATCAGCAACATCGGAACGCCGCCGAAATCAATATAAGTCATTTCAGTTTTCAGGCAGATTTTTTTAGGCAGTTTTGAATCGGCATACCAGTCTGCTTCGATAATATGTACACGGCCTGCAATGGAGAGAATGGTATTCTCAACCGGAACAAACAATTCTTTTCTGAGAAGATTCACATAAGGAGTAAGTTGCTTTTCGTCTTCAATCTGCAATGCATAGCCACCGAGCTTGTGACCGATCTGCATTGTGCTTTCGGCAAAGTCGTTGCCGGCTTCACGGATGGCTTTTTCGTCAGCGATTTCCATGCTGATCATACCGCCGATTGCACCGACACCGTAAATGGTTTCTGCCCCTGTTGCAAGGCGGATTCTGTTTCTGAGATAATGCGGAAAATCAGCACTGATACGGGAATTGCATCCCTGCAAAGATTCAGAGTGCGAAGCAAAATTCAGGAACCAGATTTCGCGGCTTCCATCCTTGGGAACGCAGCGAAAACGAGTCAGCGTTTTGGAATAGACATGAGGAAGGCGGATGTCTTCCTGCATATCAGGAACCTGAATGGTTCCGTAATAAACATCGCTCTCACGGGCATCGGCAACTGCTTGTTTAGCAGCTTTGATCATCTGCTTTCTGATAAGATTCATATATTTCGGATCTTTACCGCTCAGCGGCAAGGGACCCCAGATACCCATTGTGTCAATACCTGCATGATTGTGCGTACAGAAGATATTGACAGAACGGCAATAATGATCCCCCAATGCAACTGTAACCGCTTTGCGGAGTTTGAGAATGTCTTTATTCAGAATACCGACACAGTCGCAGGAGATAAACAACACACCACCGCGACCCGAACGGTCATCTACCCACAACGCATGAACATGCGGTTCATCAAGGACACCGATAGCAGGATTGTTTTCTCCGTAACCTGCAACATAATACTTCTTTGTTGCCCAGTCAGGCGGAAGAATGGATGCCTTGGCAAAACCGGTTATAAAAGAAGATGCAGGTTCTGTTTTTAATTTATCATAAGAACTTTCCTTAAGGGTTCCGGCAGGATTCTTTTTCAGAACGACATTGCCGACATGAGAAAGATAACGTGTCAGTAAATTGCTGACTTGATCCATAATTTCCATTTCAGATCTCCCCTTTGCTTTTTATTGTATTGTACAGTCTTGAAAATAATTTGTCAACAAAAAATAATTCCGAATCAGATTTATACAACAAGAATATCAACAACAAAACCTGTCGCCATGGCAAACAACATGGCAAACACAATATAAATCACAAAATTACGAACGCCGATTACGATCTTCAAAGCGGTCAGATTTGTAAGCTTTGTTGCAGGTCCCGTAATCATAAACGCAGAGGCAGCACCCATTGTCATTCCCGCATTGAGCCAGGACCGCAACAACGGAATTGTACCGCCACCACAGGCATACGCAGGTACACCCATTGCGGCAGCAAGCAGCACGCCAAAGCGTTTGTATTCTCCGAAAAGGGAAACAAAAGTATCCTGCGGAACATAGCGTTCAAATAGCACCGCCAACACAATACCGAGTGCAAAATACGGGGCTGTCTTTTTTATGTTTCTGCCGAGGTTTTTCAGGAATCTTACAAATAAACGAGGATCGGTATCACGATTCACCGCTTCTGCAAAACCGTCAAAATTGAAGAAACGCTTTTTCTTAAAAAAGAGGCGGACAAGCAATCCTGCAACAATTCCGCAAAGAAAACAAGATACAAGACGAACGATTACAGCCGTTTTACCCAAAGATGCACTGTAAATCAACAACTGCGGATTCAACAAAACGGAACTCATCATAAAGGCTGCAATCCAGTCCTCACGAAGTCCTTTGGATGCAAGACCTGCAGCAATGGGAATGGTCCCGTACATACACAACGGTGACACAATCCCGATTGCGGATGCAATCAAAATGCCGATGATATTATACCGTATGTTGACCATACGGCCGATCATTGCAACCATTTTTTCTTTAAAAAAAACAGAAATCAGACTGCCTGCCAGCATGCCTGTAATCCAATACGGAGCGATCTGTTCAAGCAGTACGGTGGTATAATACCACAGATATACAAACTCACGATGTAATGTTTCAATCATCGATTGTCACCAATTTATATTCCTGTGATCCGAATCCGATCTTTTCTGCATGCGTCAGTATATGTGCACCGTTGAGACTTTCAACACGTTCAATGAGATCTTTTCCGTCAGGGGCTGCATATACGAGATCAAGGCAAGCTCTGTCAAGTGCGACCGGGTCTGTTGAAGCAAGAATACCGATATCTGCCATCGTCGGTGCTGCAGGTTGTGAATCGCAATCACAGTCAACGGACAAGTTGTTCATTACATTAATATACACAATTTTTCCGTCCAGTGCATCGGAAACCGATTTTGCGGCTTCTGCCATGCTTTCAAGAAATGCATCAACATTGTCATAATAAATCGTGTCACGGCTTGTACCTGCCGTATGAATCAAACGCTTACCGACAGAAGATGCAATTCCGATGGACATATTTTTCAATGCACCGCCGTATCCTGCCATGATATGTCCTTTAAAATGTGACAAGATGACAAAATAATCAAATTCGGAAAAACGGGCACCGACAAGGTTTGTTTTCAGGTGAGTGCCGCCGTTTACGGGAATTTCGAGCGTATCCTTTTCGTCCATAATGACAACATCAGCAATATCCGTATATCCGTGATCTTTTGCAAGCTGATAATGCATAGCCGTGGAAGCTCGTTCACCGCCATAACCCGTGTTACATTCAACAATGGTTCCGTTGACAAGCTGAACAAGATCTTTAATCAAAGCTGCAGGCAAATAGTTACTTCCTGTTTCACCTGTTGAAATTTTCACAGCCGCTTTTTTATACGCAAAGGAAACGTTCAAAGCCTTATACACCGCCACAAGACTCTGTGCATCGATCTTTTTTGTCATATAAACAACAGGCAGTTCATCTGCCTTCACAGTGGTCGCATCGCCCCAACTCATATTGACGGAAACAGGCGGCTCTGTGGTCTGCTCCTGTTTTTTGGTGGTTGTTTGCTGCGGTTCAGTAGACAGGAAAGATTCGGAAGTGGTCGCTCCCTGCGTTTCTTTCTCGGAAGCAGAAGTGGCAACAAGCGGTTCACTTGTGCTCTCCTGCGGAGTCTGTACATCAACGTTTGCAGCTACTACAAGCAGAACAACAAAAAGGAACAACACTGCAGCCAAAAAAAGATTCTTTATTCTCTGCATAAATGCACCTCATATTTTTCTTTTATGACTCTATTATATTAAGTTTTCTTAAAAAATACAAGCATTACAGAACGAATTATAAAATAATATTCTATTTCAACCCCCCGTCCCCCAATCTTGGGGGCGAAAAGGTGTTTTTGTTATATGCAAATTGCTCACAACGCGAGCAATTTCCTATATAATAAAAAAAGCAGCCCGATTATGCATAATAACCGGGTTGCTTCTTGCATTATTTAACAAATTTTTAACGAATACCGAAATTTTCAAGAACATAATCCATATCTTTATCGCCTCTGCCCGAGAGATTGATAAGAATGGAACCGTGGTCCATGGTTTTTGCAAGCTTCATGCCGAATGCAACTGCATGAGAACTTTCAATCGCAGGAATAATGCCCTCAAGACGGGAAAGTTTGAAGAAAGCATCAATGGTTTCTTCGTCGTCAATAACATCATATTTGACTCTTCCGATTTCCTGCAGGAAAGCATGTTCGGGACCGGATGAAGGATAATCAAGACCGCTTGCCACGGAATATACAGGTGCCGGCTCGCCGTTTTCATCTTTGAGCATAATGCTGTTGAAACCGTGCATAATACCTTCTGTACCGTATTTCAGACTTGCCGCATGGTCACCGAGTTTCGGTCCTCTGCCGAGAGGTTCAATACCGTAGATTTCAACAGGATCATTTAAAAATCCTGCAAACAGACCTGCCGCATTGGAACCGCCGCCGACACAGGCAACAATGGAAGTGGGCAGATGACCGGTCATATCAACAAATTGTTCTCTTGCCTCAATGCCGACAATGCTCTGAAAATCACGAACCATCATAGGGAACGGATGCGGACCGAGAACAGAACCGATGCAATAAATGGAATCCTGGTATTCCTTGCTGTAAGCATCGAATGCGGCATCGACGGCTTCCTTGAGTGTCTGCAGGCCGTGGGTAACTTCAACAACATTGGCACCGAGAATTTTCATTCTTGCTACGTTGGGAGCCTGCTTTTTAATATCAACGGAACCCATGTAGATATCACATTCAAGACCGAAGTAAGCAGCAGCCGTTGCAAGAGCAACACCATGCTGACCTGCACCCGTTTCGGCAATGACTTTCTTTTTGCCCATGTATTTTGCAAGCAGTGCTTCACCCATGCAGTGGTTGAGCTTGTGTGCACCCGAATGATTCAGGTCTTCACGCTTTGCATACAGCTGCACCTTGCCGCCGAGAGAATCCGACAATCTTTCAAGATGTGTAACGGGAGTCGGTCTGCCCTGAAATTCTTTACGGATGCGACGCAGCTCTGCAATGAATTTTCTGGACTGGCAGATTGAATAATAAGCTTCGGTGATTTCAGCCATAGCATTTTTGAGTTTTTCATCAATGAATACGCCGCCGTATTTGCCGAAATAGCCGTCCTTATCGGGATAATTGTTAAAATATGTATCAAAATCAATACCGTTATAAATCATAATTATATTCCTCCATAATACGAATCGTTCAAAATGTCTGTTTAGCGGTTGTCAAAGCGACGCCATCGTTTTGTAAGCAGAATCATATCTGTGTCTCCTCATAAAAAAAATCCCTGACAGAATCATTTTCTGTCAAGGACGAATAATACATATCCGCGGTGCCACCTTGCTTCACGGTAAAAACCGTGCCCTTTGCGGGATACAGACATATCCCCGGCAACTGACGTATGCCCTCACGTTGCAGATACTCGGCTTGCACCTTTGACTGCACCCTCCGCGGCCCATTTGATGATCTGTGTTATGCCCGATTCGCAGCAACACGGACTCTCTGTAAAAGCATAATCATCTTTACTTCCGCTTCAACGGTTTAATGTAAATGATTATATCACCGAACATCCGGGATGTCAACACTTTTTTCCGCATAAATAAAAAGCAAAAATCAATTCTATTGACACATTCATATTTTTCATGTAAACTGAAATCAAAAAATGACGGAGGACTCCACTATGGCAAAAATTCTGATCAGCCCCGGCAAGTATGTACAGGGTGCCGGTGAAATGAAAAAACTTTATGATTATGCAAAGAATTACGGCAAAAAAGCTTTGATTCTGATTACAGAATCCGGATTCAGACGTATTGGCGAAACCGTCAAAAGCAGTTTTGATGGCCGGGATTTTGAACTTGTATTTGATTACTTCAACGGCGAATGCTCAAAGAATGAAATCAATCGTCTCATTGAAATCATGAAGGCACAGAACTGCGACCTGATCATCGGTATCGGCGGCGGTAAGATTCTGGATACATCCAAAGCTGTAGCGTATTACTGCAAGACTCCCGTGCTGATCTGCCCGACCATTGCTTCCACCGATGCACCTTGCAGTGCTCTGTCCGTTATTTATACAGATGACGGTGTTTTTGAAGAATACCTGTTCCTGCCTGCAAATCCCAATATGGTTCTGATGGATACTGACATCATTGCAGCATCTCCTGCCCGTCTTACCGTATCCGGTATGGGTGATGCACTTGCAACCTACTTTGAAGCAAGAGCCGTTATGGCAAAAGATGCAGGCACTTGTGCCGGCGGCAAAGTCACCTGTGCTGCCATGGCACTTGCAAAACTTTGTTATGAAACGCTGATGGATGAAGGTGTTAAGGCTAAGATCGCACTCGAAGCAGGTGCATGCACGGAAGCGGTTGAAAAGGTCATTGAAGCCAACACACTGCTCAGCGGTATCGGTTTTGAAAGCGGCGGTCTTGCCGGTGCACATGCAATTCACAACGGTCTGACCGTGCTCAGCGAATGCCACCATATGTACCACGGCGAAAAAGTAGCATTCGGCACTCTCACACAGCTCGTTCTCGAAAATGTTGACGGCGATGAACTTGAAAGAGTTATTTCGTTCTGCATTGAACTCGGCCTGCCTGTAACCTTCAAAGAACTCGGCATTGAAGAAGTGACCGATGAAAAGCTCATGGCTGTAGCAACTGCAGCCTGTGCAGAAGGCGACACGCTGCATAATATGCCGTTTGAAGTAACCCCTGAAAAGGTTTGTGCAGCACTGAAGGCTGCTGATGCTTACGGCAGATATTTTCTCGGCGAATAATGAAAAAGCGATATTCCGAAAGACACCGATTCACCCGATCGGTGTCTTTTTTTGACTCTTCTCTGCGTGTCAAACTGCCAAAAAAGACTCCCTTTTCTAAAGAAAAAAGAGAGTCTTCTCAATCAATCATTAATCATTACGCAAATTGATGCGGACACATTCCGCAATGTGTTCTTCTATTGTTTTGTCATCAATGAAAACAGCTTTTGTGACGGCGTGACCTTTGAAAACATGAACCTCCGCATAAGCAATGTCAAAATAATTCTCTGTCTGCCGCCATCCCCATTCTTCCTTTTGGGATGCGGGAACAAAATAGAGCCAACGGTAATCGTCTTCCGTTATATCAAGTTTTGGTTCATAGCTGCGAACCTTGACAGGGAAATAGAACCATCTGCCCGAATCGGAACGAATGTAATTTCCGTCCGGCTTTTTCCTCGTCACTTCAGCAACTGCAAATCCGTTCTTCCCCGTCTGCAAGGAACAGTAAGTCCCTTGCTGCGTTCCTTCCATTGAAAAATCAAACTGCAGATATACAGATTCGGAATGCATCCACTCAACAGCAGCAAGAGGCAGTTTGTATACGGCAGCACGGTTTTCGAGTCCCCATTCAATGTAAGCAGAATAGCTGACCATGCCGACAGGTACCAGAAGCTGCAAAACAAAAACAAGAATCAGCACAACGGCATTTCTTTTCTTATTCATCAGCCTGCACCTCCTGTTCCTTGAGAGCAAGTTGCTTAACACGCTTTGAAAAACGGAAATTGATAAAGAGAATAGCAGCACCGACAACGATAAACAGGATGCCGTAGCCGAAAAGGTCAAGCTCAAAGATATAGACCACCGATGCAAGCAAAGCTACGATCATGACAATGCCAAGGTTCAGATGTACAAAACGTCCAAGCTTTGCACCGATCACAATAAGGCAGGCCCCCTGTGCAACACCGACGACAAGTGCGGGATAAAAGATCCATTCGTCAAATGCATTCACATCTGCGGCAAAGGAAAGCAGAAACACTACTGCGGCAAAAATACAGAACAGCAGCTTCGGTCTGTTTGCAAGCAGATGCTTTTTGCCGAGCAGCCATCCTGCTGCGGCACAGGCAATCATAAGCAACAATACGATCAAAGTAACTGAATCCAACGAAAAGCCATGGCCGTCATAAAAAACATCAGGATGCAGATGGATGACATTAACCACGCTGACCACTGCGGTACCGAGCAATCCGAGAGAAGCGGCCGGCATAATATTGCTTGTTCCCTTATCTGTCATATACAAAGCAAGAAAAGCAATCCCGAACAATGCCAGAAAGCCTTCTTCGATTTCAAATCCGCAGATACCAACCAGGACAAAACAGGCAATGGTGCTGATCCATACGCTGTAAATATAGCGTATATCTTCTTTGTTTTTGCGTTTTGTAAGTGTATACAATATACCGACAAGCAGCAAAGCGACTGTCACAAAAAAGAACACAATATTACCGGTGTAGTCAAGTTTATTGAAACCGAATGCAAGCACCGCTGCATAATAAGCAACCAAGGGTGATACAGCATCCAAGAGGAAAATGACAGGCAAAAACAGCAAACCGTCAAACAGGAAACATTCAAAAAAGTCTGTCGAAACGGAAAAAATACTGTCTGCCAATGCGACCGTTGCGGCTGCACCTGCACACCACAGAACCGCAGCACCTTCCCTCCAGGCAATGCTTTCATACTTTTTACGATAGGCAAAAAATGCAATGGCCTGCCCGGCAATCATCGGCACAAAAGCAAAGACCGAAAGCAAAGCATCGGGAATGTATTCCCAGAAACCGCCGAAAACAAAGATCAGACCGCAACCGAGCAAAAGACTGCCGATGACAGCAAAAATAACAATGATGAGCTTCTGAGGATCGGTCTTTTTTTCTCGCTGCGACCGACTCTGTCCGTAAATGAGTTCTTCGATTTCAACCGAAAAAAAATCCGCGATACGCATGAGCGTTTCAATATCGGGTTGTGTACGGTTATTCTCCCAACCCGATACTGTTTGCCGTGTTACGTTCAACTGAACGGCAAGTGCCTCCTGTGTCATATTGTTCTGCACACGAAGCCGTTTAATGGTTTTTGCGACCTTTGTCACAGTCATCACCTCCGTTATCATTGTGGCATAAAAGATATCATTTGTCACGCATTTTTACGCAAAAAAGAGCGACACAATTTGTTGCACAGATATAATTTCGCACAAAAAAGCAAAAGTTCCCCGAAAATACGAGGAATCTTCATCTGTTTAATACGTCATAAAATGATCTTCGAGAAATTGTGCATAGTGCGGATAGTCAGTGGTTACATAATCGTAAGCGACGGCAATGTATACTTCACCCGTAACAGAATCATACTCGGCCGTGCCAAGATAGGTACCGTCAGCATCATAAACATTGTTATAATAAACGGTCATATCCAGTTCATGCGGTCCGTTTTCATCATTGCGGAAGGAGTAAGAATCACGTTTTCCGTTTTCATCATAAGTGTAAAGCTGAATGCCGTAAAACGTATCATTTTCTTCAATACGTCTGCGTTCAGCCAATCCCTGTTCATTGTATGTGTACTCATACAGAAGATAACCCGTATCATTTTCAACACGCAGCGAAACCACTTTACCCTCGGCATCAACCGTATAATTGTAAACTTCACTGATCTGCGTTCCGTCTCCGCGTTCAACCTTCTGTGTTATTTCATTTTCATCGTAATAATACTTGCGATAATCGATCTGTACGCCGTTGGCATCGTACACCTGCTGCACACAGGTGTTGTTGCCATATGTATAATCTGTATATGCTCCGCTGCCGTTAAAAATACCGACCAGTTTTCCGTCCTTGTCAAAACGAGCAAGCGTGGTATATTTCGTCCCGTCGGGATTAAGGGTAAATACCGTAAGTCCGCTTCCGTCTTCTGCAAAACTGATTGAAAGCTGTGTTGCACCATCATCATTCTTCATGATGATTTTGTTACAGGTCTTTGTGGCTATTTTTTCACCCTCGAAAGTATAGTTTGCGACATTCTTTGTGCTGTCGCCGACAAAAGTATACTCTTCAAGTACCGGCAACGTTGCTTCTTCTGAGGAAGACGCAACTGTGGTTGCAGTCTCAGCGTCAGACGGTAATTCGGTCACAGATGCGGTTGTTGCAACAGGTTCGCTTGCAGACTCTGTTGTCACTTCACTCGTTGTCTGCATGACATCACCATCCGAAATCGCCTGCTGTGTCGGTTCATTGACACTATCAGTGGGTTCCGTTACCTGTTCACCACAGGAACTGAGTACAAACAGCATGATGCAAGTCAGAAATATAGAAACAATTCTTTTCATGGGTAGCCTCCGTAATTTTATAACATCAGTATAACATTTTTGCATATTCAGGTCAACAATCAGTTTTCGTAAGCTGCAGAATTGCATATTCAGCAAGCAAAAAGCCTGCAACGGGGGGAACAAAAGCAATGCTTGCGGGCGCGTGTCTGCCGTTTGCATCATCGACACAAAGATGCACAGATTCTTCATCGGACCATACAACGGGAATATCACGCAGATTGTGCTTTTTCAATTCCCGCCGCATCACTCTGCACAAAGGACAGGTCTGTGTTTTTGACAATTTACTGATCTGCAGTTTTTCCGCATGCAGTTTATTGCCTGTACCCATACTGGAAATAATGGGTATATTTTTAGTCTGGCACTGTTCAACAAGACTCAGTTTCGCTGAAACGGTATCAATGGCATCAAGACAAAAATCATACTGCACATCAAAAAAAAGTTCTGCCTTGGCGGCTTCATAAAAATCAGTTATAATCCGTACTTTGCATTCGGGATTGATATCACGTATACGTGCTTTTGCGACTTCGGTTTTATTGCTCCCCACGGTAGAATGCAGTGCATACAACTGGCGGTTGATATTGGATTCGGAAATCGTATCCGCATCAACCAATGTCAATGCACCAACGCCGCATCTTGCCAGTGCTTCTGCCGCAAATGAACCGACTCCCCCGAGTCCGAAAACAGCAATATGTGCATTATTCAGTTGCTCAACAGCACTGTCTCCGAGCAGAGCGACCGTTCTTTGAAGCCAATGATCCATATATAATCTCCTTTGTTTGGTGGATATCTCTATAATACACGCTTCTTTTTTAGAATACAATACAAATTTTATTTTAAAGCTTGCCTTTTTTATTGTATTTGTATAAAATATACATCAGAAAATAATGAGGAGGTTCCTATGTCATTTCCAATCAAAATCCCGAATACATTGACACGCAAATGTGAAATCTACAACAAGTATGCAAAAAAACAGATTCCTACCGAATTAAAGATTGCAGGATCCAAAAAACCTGATTTGTCAGGACTTGACATTCCGCTTCCGAGCAAACGCAGTGACTATACCTGTTCTCTCGAAAAAGACG
Organism: Clostridia bacterium; assembly: GCA_017435865.1. Taxonomy (GTDB): domain Bacteria; phylum Bacillota; class Clostridia; order Oscillospirales; family Acutalibacteraceae; genus RUG806. The sequence goes on along the minus strand of JAFSEF010000051.1, from coordinate 70,674 downwards.
GTGTTTTGTGGCTGGGTGCAAAAACAGGTCTGACAAGATATGACCCGAATGCCGAACGTGAATATGATAAAGTGATGTATTTCAGCGCCGACAGAGATCTGCCCGACAATCATGTAAAATCCCTGTGGGCAGACGGCGATGCTGTCTGGGCACTGACGGAAACGGGTGCTTCAAAGATCACAATGGTTTCCTACACAGCAGAAGAACTTGCTGATGTACTCAGAGCGGAAACAAAAAAATACGTTGATCGCAGAGGCATGGTCACACAGCGCCATCTGACCGTTCCCCGTGTGAAGGAATCAAAGGTTCCCTACAACCATTCCGACAATGACGGTTGCTTTACGGCAAGCTACGCGATGGGTGAAATGTGCCGTTTCCATGTGTTAAAGGAAAAATACGGTGCTGAAGATGAACGCGTGATCGAAGCAAGACAAAGTGCAACCCGTGCAGTGGAAGCTGCACTGCTGCTGATGAACATTTCCGGCAGAGGCAACGGTTTTGTAGCCAGAACCTATGTTACAAGAACCGAACCCTGTCCTGATGACGGTCTTTTCTACAAAAAGCAGGGTGACAAGACCTATGTTGTCACAACATCCGATGCCATTCACAAAAATATGGTCGGCATGGTCTTTGATTCTCCCTGTCCTGTTCCCGACAGACTTGCAAAACTGTACAGAGATGAAGGATATTCGGATGATGACATCATCTATAAGGGTGACACAAGCAGTGACGAAATCACTACGCATTTTGTCAACATCTACATGGCACATAGCATTCTCGGCCCCGATGATCCCGAACTCGATGAGCTGCTCATTATGTCGGGCACAAACACGCTCAATCACATTATTGACAACGGTTATTGTCTTCGTGAATGTCACGGAAAGTCAACAACCTGGGCAAAATGGAATATTGATTATTTCAACACCTCTTTCGGCTGGGCAGATGCTTGCCTGAACTCCGCACAGATTCTGATGTATCTGCGTGTTATGATGCACGTAACAGGTCAGCATGAAGGCAAATGGAATGATGCTTATAATGAACTGGTGGCTCTCGGATATGACAAACTGCCGCTCAAGCATGAAGAACGTTTCCATATGAGCTCCATGATGTCAATGGCTGACTCTGTTGAGGAAATGATGTTCGGCGACCACATGCTTGCAACACTTGCTCTTTGGCCGCTGATTCTTCTTGAAACAGATGAAGAACGTAAAGAAAACTTCCGCAAAGCATTCAAGAGCTGGAACGGCACCATCCGCCGCGAACACGATCCCGGATATGATATTCCGTTCCTTGTTGCCTGCCCCGATGCTGAAATTGACGGCGAAATAATGAAAGACTGGTTCCGCAGAACCAATGACAGCAGACTTTGCTCGGGTTGCGATATTGATGCCCGTCACGATATTGCCCGTCGTTATCGTTTCGGCGGATACAAAGAAACCTCTGCCCTGCTTCCGCCTGACGAAAGATTCATTTCCAAATATGATCGCAATCCGTATGAGTGGAAAACCGAAGAAGGCGGCATGACACAGATTGAAAGCTGCTACGTTTATACATTCGGATATTGGCTCGGCCGTTACTACGGTCTGATTGAAGAATAAGGAGGAACGAAAAATGTCTGAATTTTCAAAAATTCATCTGATCGGCAACGCACATCTTGATCCCGTCTGGCTCTGGAGATGGCAGGAAGGCTGCGGTGAAGTCATGCAGACTTTCCGTTCCGCACTCGACAGACTCAACGAATATGACGATTTCGTTTTCACCTGTTCCTCCGCTGCCTATTACAGCTGGGTCAAAGAGATCGACCCCGCTATGTTTGAAGAAATCAAAGAACGTGTACAGGAAGGCAGATGGGTTCCCGTCAACGGTTGGTGGGTACAGCCCGACTGCAACATTCCTTCTGCAGAAAGTTTTGCAAGACAAGCTCTGTATTCTCAGCTTTTCTATTATGAAAACTTCGGTAAAATCTGCCGCACCGGTTACAATGTTGACTCCTTCGGTCACAACGCAAACCTGCCGCAGCTTCTGCTGAATGCAGGCATGCCCGCTTATGTTATGATGCGTCCCGGTATGCACGAAAACAACACCATTCCGGAAAGTGCTTTCATCTGGAAGCACCGCGACGGCTCCAAGGTCATGACCTACCGCATCCCCAACACATATGCACCCTCAGGTTCGCATTCTCTTGAAAGAGAAAGAAAAGTGTATGAAGATGCAATCAACGAAACAGGCCACGGTGTTATGTTCTTCTACGGTGTCGGTAACCATGGCGGCGGACCGACCAAATCCGACCTGAACTGGATGATCGAACACATGGAAGATGACGGCTGGCATGAGATGGAATTCTCTTCTCCCGATGATTATTTCCGTGATCTGCTGGTTGAAATGGTGGATCTTCCGATGTGGGAAGATGAACTGCAGCACCATGCAAGCGGTTGCTATTCGGCAACATCTCTCGTTAAACAGCTCAATCGTAATGCTGAAAACGAACTGTATGCAGCCGAAAGTTTTGCAACGGTTGCAAGTTTCATTGCAGACATGAACCCCTCCAATGAAGAATTTGCAAAAGCCTGGAAAGAAGTCTGCTTCAATCAGTTCCATGACATTCTGTGCGGTTGCTCCATTATGGAAGCATACGAAGACGTACGTCACACATTCGGTGCTGCCATCAACACCGCAATGAAGAAATACAACGAAGCTGCACTGCGTATTACAGGCAAAATCGACACATGGCTTGACGGCGTGAGTGATCCCGTTGACACTTGCGTACGCCATCATTCCGCCCCCGGCTTCCCCCGTCCCGTTGCAGTTTTCAATCCGCTTGCGCATGACGTGGAAGTCCCCGTACAGACTTATCATCCGTCCTCCAAGGTCAAAGACTGTGACGGCAATGAGGTTGCGTTCAGCAATGTGCGTTCTTCCCGTTCCAATGACTCACATCTTGATACCGTGTTCCTTGCAAAAGTCCCCGCTATGGGATATGCAACATATTGGCTCGATGAATTTGACGGTGACACCTATGCACCCGAAAGCGATGTAAAGGCAGACGATCTTTGCATGGAAAACGAATTTATCAAGGTTGCATTCAGCAAAGAAACAGGCTGCATCACTTCGCTTATTAATAAACAGAGCGGTTATGATTATGCTGCAAACGGAGAGCTTGCCGTACCCACAGTAATCGATGATCACAAAACCGACACATGGGCACACAATGTGTTCAAGTTCCACGATATCAAAGGTGTTATGGATCTTGAAAGCATTGAACTGATTGAAGAAGAAGGTGCAAGAGCAGTCATCCGCACCGTTCACACCTTCGGCAAGTCCGTTCTGCATCAGGATTTCATTCTCGGTGCTAAACAGAAAACACTGCGTGTGAAGTGCCGTGCAATGTGGAGCGAACAGTTCACCATGCTCAAAACTTCCTTTAAACTTGCAGGAACTGACGGCATCAACACTGCCGAAATCCCCGGTTCGTTCATCAAGCGTCCGACCAACGGCGAAGAAGAACCGCATCAGCGTTGGGCTGACCTGACAGTGACTGTTGACGGTGTCCGCAGAGGTCTGAGCATTCTCAACGACAGCAAATACAGCTATGACTGCCCCGACAACGATCTGCGTCTGACCTTGCTTCGCAATGTTATTTTTGCAGACCACTATTCTCCGCGTCCCGATGCAGATTTCCGTTTCTGTGACGAAGGTCTGCAGACCTTTGAATACGGCATTTATCTGCACGAAGGTGAAGCGGAATGCAGCGATGTCACAAAGGAAGCCGCACAGTTCAATATCCGTCCGAACACCGTTCCGATGGGTTATCACAAGGGCACATTGCCGCAAAAACAGGGTTTTGTCCGCTTCAGTGCAGACAATATCCTGATGACAGCTCTCAAGCTGTGTGAAGACGGCAGCGGTGATATCATCCTGCGTTGCCACGAAACCAAAGGCAAAGAAACACACTGTGCAGTGTTCTGCGACCTTGTTGAAGCAGGTTTCCGCACTTACTTTGAACCGAACGAAATCAAAACCTTCCGTCTTGACAAAGAAGGCTATGCTTCTGAACTCAACTTCCTGGAAGGTATCGTAACGAACCGATAAACAAAAACTTAACCGGCAGAATAACATCACTCTGCCGGTTTTTATCAAACAACAAGAGGAGAAAACAAGATGGCAAGAATTATTGGCAACAACTTACCCAACATTCCGTGGCAGGACAAACCCGAAGGATACCTGTATCCTATGTGGAGATTCAATGCAAATCCCGTGATCACCCGTGATAATCTTTTTATGGCAAACAGCATTTTCAATTCTGCTGTTGTTCCCTATAAAGACGGTTTTGCCGGCGTTTTCAGAGTTGATTTCAGAAGCAGAGATCAGAAACTCGTTGTCGGCTTCAGTGATGACGGTATCACGTGGAATCTGAAAGACAAGGTTATTTTTGAGGGATACGATCCGCGTCTTTGCTTGCTGGAAGACAAGTATTATCTCTCCTGGGTCAACCACACCCCGCACGGCACGACCATCGGCATTGCATATACGGAAGATTTTGAAGAATGGGTGCAGATGGAAGATGCCTGCTATCCCGTCGCAAGAAACGGTGTCCTGTTTCCCCGCAAAATCAACGGTGAATATTGCCTGCTGATCCGTCCCTGCGACAAGGGTCACACTCCTTACGGTGATATTTACATCAGCCGCAGCCTTGATCTGACCTATTGGGGCAAACACCGCTTTGTGATGTCCCCTGTCAAGATCTGGGAATCGACAAAAGTCGGTGCAGGTCCGACCCCGATCGAAACGGACGAAGGTTGGCTTATGTTCTACCATGGTGTACTGACAAGCTGCAACGGTTTCACTTACAGCATCGGTGCTGCATTGCTTGATAAGGACGAACCCTGGAAAGTGCTGCACAGAGCAGACTGTTATCTGCTTGCACCGCATGAACCCTACGAAGTCTACGGTGATGTTCCGAATGTTGTGTTCCCCTGCTGTGCACTGACGGATGCCGAAACAGGCAGAATCGCTGTGTACTACGGAGCTGCAGACACAAGTGTTGCACTTGCGTTTACAACGGTTGATGAAACCATTGACTACATCAAGAAGAACGATCTTATAAAATAAGACAAGAATCGAACCGAACGCAAACAATTCACTCAAACACCACACTGCGTTTATCACAAACCAATAATAAACAACAAAAAGGCAGATGCTGTAAGACTGATCAGTCACATAACAGCATCTGCATTTTTTAATTCAAATTACAAAAAACAACGCAATCAACCTTGACCGAACATGGCAAGCAGGAAGCCTGCTGCAACAGCAGAACCGATAACACCTGCTACGTTGGGACCCATTGCATGCATCAGAAGGAAGTTGGAAGGATTGTACTTTCTGCCTTCGTTCTGTGCAACACGGGCAGCCATGGGAACGGCGGAAACACCTGCCGCACCGATCAGAGGATTGACCTTGCCGCCGGTGATGAGGTAAAGTAACTTACCAAGCAACAGTCCGCCGACAGTTGAGAATGAGAACGCAACAAGACCGAGGATGACGATTTTGATGGTTCCCCACTGCAGGAAGGTCTGGCCGTTGGTTGTGGCACCGACAGTGAGACCAAGCATGATAGTAACAATGTTCATAAGAGCATTCTGGGCTGTATCGGAAAGGCGGTCAACCACACCGCATTCTCTGAACAGGTTACCGAGCATGAGGAAGCCGAGCAGCGGAGCAACGGACGGAAGAATGAATGCACAGATTACAAGAACGACCACGGGGAAAATAATTTTTTCCACCTTGGAAACTTTTCTGAGCTGTTTCATTTCAACCTTGCGTTCCTTTTCGGTTGTGAGAGCCTTCATGATGGGAGGCTGAATGAACGGAATAAGAGCCATGTAGGAATAGGCAGCAACGGCAATGGGGCCTAACAAATGGCTTGCAAGCTTACCTGTCAGGAAGATGGCAGTGGGGCCGTCTGCACCGCCGATGATTGCGATGGAAGCGGCTTCATTGGGTTCAAAGCCGAGCAGAATTGCGATGACAAAAGCAACATAAATACCAAGCTGTGCAGCTGCACCGAGCAGCAGGGACATGGGATTTGAAAGCAAGGGGCCGAAGTCGGTCATACAGCCGATGCCGAGGAAAATGATGCAGGGGAAAATACTTGATTTCACGCCTGCATAAATAAGCCGCAAGACACCGCTGTCATACCAATGAGCGCCTTCCACAAGATTGGTTGTATCCATCAATCCCGTGGGGTCATCCATCAGACCTGCACCGGGAAGGTTTGCAAGAAGAATACCGAAGGCAATGGGAACCAGAAGCAGAGGCTCGCACTTCTTTGCAATTGCAAAATACAGAAGCACGAAGGAAACAAGAATCATAACAAGATTCTGCCAAAGAAATGTTCCATCTGCAAACAGTGCGTGAAAGCCGGACGATTCCCACAAGCCGACAAGGACATCTGTAATCATTTCCATTTAAGAAATACTCCTTTTCATTTGTTAATAACTTCTGAGAATCACATTACAACAAGCACATCATCCGTGTTGACGGTTGAGCCCTTGGAAACAAGAAGCTGCTTGATGGTGCCGTCGCAGGGAGCAACGATATCGTTTTCCATTTTCATGGCTTCCAGCACAAGCAGAACATCCCCTGTTTTCACTGCCTGACCGACATTCACATTCACGCTGAGAATGGTGCCGGGCATCGGAGAAGGAACCTTCGTGCCGTCGCCTGCAACTGCGGCAGGTGCTGCGGCAACAGGGGCAGCATGAGCTGCCGCAACGGGAGCGTGAGCTGCGACTGCATCGTTCACGGAAAGCAGAACTGCTTCCTGCTCGGTTACCTCAACCTCATAGTTTTTTCCGTTTAATGTAACAACATATTTCATTTTATTCGTCCTCCAGCAGTTTAATCGACTTAAAAGAAAGTCTGTTCAGCGGAATACCGCTTTTATCGGAAACAATTGCCATGATAATTGCGGCTGTTTTTTCATCTGTTCCGATCAGCTCAAGCTCACCCTGATTCATTCCTGAAGGCATGGGAACACCTGCAGGTGCGGGCATTGCGGCTTCGGCTGATACAGCAGGCTTTTTCTTTGCGGCAGCAGCTTCAATACTTCTGATGATTTTGGAAACCAGAAGGATGAGACCGGCAATGACGGCAAGAAGAATAATAACCGTCAGAATACCGATCAGTGATACTGCCAAAGCATCCGATAAAGGCATTTTCAGATCAAACATGACTCCTTACCTCCTTATGCTTCTCTGATGGTGTAGCGGAAGGTGTTTCGTTCCTTCTCTTCACGCTTCTTGAAGAAAGCCTCTGCCTGGGCCGGGAATGCGATGTAGGAAAGCACATCCTCTTCGCTTCTTGCCATTGCACCGATTTCTTCCTTTGCTTTTTCCATGTAAGGAGCAAGGGTGTCGGCAAAACGGCAGGTTACAGGCTGTTCGTCACCGAGAATTTTTTTGGCAAGCTCTGCATTTACCGCACCGGGAGCTTTTCCGTAGAAGCCGAGGAAATAGTTTTTGATTTCCTTGGAAACGTTCTTGTAGCGTTCGCCGGCAAGCACATTCTGCGTTGCCTGCACACCGACCATCTGGCTCATGGGCGTTACAAGGGGCGGATAGCCGAGATCCTCACGGACTCTCGGAACTTCAAGCAGAACCTCTTCAAATTTATCAAGCTTACCTGCAGCAGTGAGCTGGGCGACAAGGTTTGAAAGCATACCGCCGGGAACCTGATAAGAAAGTGCGTCGGTATCGTTTGCAAGAACGACAGGATTGAGAAGACCGCTTTCAAGTGCCTTTGCTCTGACGGGCTTGAAGAAATCGTTGATCTTCTTGAGAGAATCCATATTAACATCAATTTCATAGCCCAGCTGGCTGAGTGCATAAACAAGGGTTTCTGTAGGAGGCTGCGATGTGCCGCCCGAGAAACAGGAAATGGCGGTATCGATCACATCTGCACCTGCTTCCACTGCCTTTTGCAGGGTGAGTGCACCAAGACCTGTTGTGGAGTGCGTGTGAACAACAACAGGAAGTTTCACAGCTGCCTTGAGTGCCTTGACAAGGTCATAAGCCTCTTTAGGACTCATAATGCCTGCCATGTCCTTGATACAAATGGATTTGACACCCATTTTCTCCATAGCAACTGCAAGCTCCACATACTTTTCCAAAGAATGGATGGGAGAAAGTGTATAACAAATGCAGCCGGAAGGATGTGCACCGCATTTGAGGGTTTCATCCACAACAACCTCAATATTGCGAAGGTCATTGAGTGCATCAAACACGCGGATGATATCTATACCGTTTTCAACGGACTTTCTGACAAAAGCACGTACAACATCATCGGGATAATGCTTGTAGCCAAGAAGATTCTGACCGCGAAGCAGCATCTGCAGCTTTGTATTGGGGCAAGCCTTGCGGATTTTGCGAAGTCTTTCCCACGGGTCTTCATTCAGATAGCGAAGACAGGAATCAAAGGTGGCACCGCCCCAGCATTCAAGCGAATAGTAGCCTGCCTTGTCAAGCTCGGTAAGAATAGGCTCAAATTCATCAAAAGCCATTCTTGTTGCAATCAAAGACTGATTGGCATCACGCAGGATTGTTTCTGTGAATTGTACTTTCAAATAATCACCTCATAGTAAAATGCTTTCAATACTAATATGTAATGTGAATTTTTATAAAATAAAATACCCATATACCCACTATTATATCATACTGAAAAAAACAAAAAAAAGCAATGCTTTTTTCGTTCTTGTCAAACTTTGTTTCTTTGCTTATTTTTTACTTAATTTTGCCACATTTTTTGTTGATAATTATAACACAGAATGTCATTTGTCATTTGTTTTTGAATAATTAACGAATAAAAAAAGCACGCACCTTTTGAAAAACAAAAAATGCTGCAACTATTGTATTGTTTGCATCCGCATGGTAGAATAAAACAAGGTGATGCAATATGAAAGAACGTGCAGATGAAAACACAATCAGAAACTATTTTTCAGCCTGTGCACAGGATATAAAAATTGCAATTGTTGACACAATCGATTCCACAAACGATGAAATGAAACGCAGAGCTGCAAAGGGAGAATCGGAAATATCCCTGTTGATTGCCGAGGAACAGACTCACGGAAAGGGCACCAAGGGCAGAAGCTTTTTTTCCCCTGATGCAACGGGAATATACATGAGTCTGCTGCTGCGTCCTGCCTACACACCGCAGCAATGTACACTTTTTACGACCATGGCAGCCGTAAGCACAGCCGTTGCAATCGAAAAAGTAACAGGCAGAAATCCGCGGATCAAATGGGTAAATGACATTTATCTGAACGGTAAAAAAGCAGGTGGTATTCTCACGCAGGCTCACTTATCCGAAAACGGAAAATCTGTGGAATGGGTTGTAGTGGGAATCGGCATCAATTTATCAGAACCCGAGGACGGCTTCCCCGAAAAATTGACAGAGATTGCAACCACCGTCGGCACAGATGATACATACCTCAAAAACCGCCTGATTGCAGAAATTGTCAATGAATTTGTTTACCGCTACCGCAACTTTTTACAAACGGATTTTATTGAAGAATATTCCGCACGACTGCTCGGATTGCATGAGGAAATCACCGTAAAAGATGAAAACGGCGAATGCAGCGGCGAAATCATCGGCATAGATGAGCAGTGCCGTCTAAAAATCAGACTACCCGACGGCAGAGAAAAAATATTGCTTTCGGCTTTTTAAAACCTGCACTACTCCGCCGTGAAGAACAAAAAAAAATAACATAGAAAAAAACACCTTTGTCGAAAGACAAAGGTGTTTTATTGGTGCGCGTTAACGGACTTGAACCGCTGACCACTCGCACGTCAAGCGAGTGCTCTACCAACTGAGCTAAACGCGCATTTCTCAACTGCGAGAGCTATTATAATACATGCAACTGCATTTGTCAAGCCTTTTTTTTGAATTTTTTTCAATTATTCCTCGTCATTGAGAAGCATCCATTCTTCAAACAGTGTTTCAAGTTCCTGTGTCACTGTCTGCAGATCGGTTGTCAGCTGCATAATGCGTTCATAATCCGCAGCAGCAGACGGGTCGTTGAGCTGTTCTTCTATCTCAGTTTTCTTGTTTTCCGTTTCGGCAATTGCGGTTTCAAGACGGCTTATGCGTGTCTTCTTTTTGCGAGCCTGACTTTCAAGTTCTTTACGTTGCTTGTATTCATTCGGCTTTTTTTCTGTTGCAGTTGCCTCTTTTTTTACAACAGCTGTATCCTGCAAACGCTGTGCATAGGTATCATAATTACCTTCCATAGGGGTTACGGATGTGCCGTTGAATACCATGATTTTGTTTGCAATACGGTTGACAAAATAACGGTCATGCGAGACAGCAAGAATGGTGCCGTCGTATTCCGCCAGTGCATCTTCAAAAACTTCTCTTGACTGAATGTCAAGGTGATTGGTAGGTTCGTCAAGAATCAGCAGATTGGGTTTTGACAAAATCAGCAGCAACAAGGCAACACGGGCACGTTCACCACCCGAAAGCTCGCTCATTTTCTTTTCGATTTCGTCGCCTTTAAAGAGGAACACACCGAGATAACCGCGGATTTCGGACACGGTCAGTTGCGGAAAGCGTTCATAAATTTCCATCAGAATCGTGCGGTCGGAATTCAGCCCCGTCTGATTCTGGTCAAAATAACCGATCTTGACATTGGCTCCGAAATAAGCATAGCCTGCATCATGCGGAATTCTGCCTGTCAACACACGCAGCAATGTGGTCTTGCCGCAACCGTTCGGACCGAGCAAAAAGACACGGTCTTCACGGTAAATATTCATGGACACATCTTCAAAAAGGGTATGTGTTCCGAAACTCTTTTTGAGTCCCTTTGCCATCAACACATCGTCACCCGTGCGGCAGGAAGCCGTCAGACGCAATTTGAGATTCGATTGCGGTGGCGGCATTTCAGGCAACTGTGCACGAAGATGTTCAATTTCTTTTTCTTTGCTTGCAATGGTTATGTAATTGCGTTTCTGATTGAACTGCTTTTGCTGGACAATGATGCCTTCAATGCGTTCAATCTCTTTGGATATACGTTCATATTCCCTGCGTTGACTTTCAAGCGTTTCCGCTTTGAGTTTCATATACAAGGAGTATCCGCCCTTACCGCAACGTGCCGTACCGTTGGTAATTTCAATTGTACGGTCCGTGACACGGTCAAGGAAATAGCGGTCATGGGAGATGATAATGGCAGCTCCCTTATATTTGAGCATATAGTCCTCAAGCCACTCAACACTTGCAATGTCAAGATGGTTGGTCGGTTCGTCAAGCAGCAACAGATGAGGCTCACTGAGTAAAAGTTTACCGAGACTCAGTTTTGTACGCTGACCACCGCTGAGTGCGGTCACGGGCAATGTATGTTCACTTTCAGGGAAACCGAGACCGATCAGGCAAGAGCGTGCTCTTGCTTTGTAAGTAAGACCGCCTTTGTTCTGATATTCCTCTGTCAGTGCGGCCTGTTTTGCAATGAGCTCATCGGTATTGCCCTGTGCGTTGTCAAGAGCTGTGTGCAATTCCTCAAGCAGCACTTCCATGTGTGCAAGATCGGAAAACACCGTCAGCATTTCTTCATACACACTGCGGCTGCTGTCGCGGCAAGCGTGCTGTTCAACAAAGCCGACCTGCGTTCCTTTTGCAAAATAAAAATCTCCGCCCGTCGGTTCATGCTCTCCTGTCAGAATTTTAAAAAGAGTTGTTTTGCCGCTGCCGTTTCTGCCGATGAGTCCGATACGGTCATTTTTGGCAACCTCAAAAGAGACGTCCGTAAGAACGTCCCTGTGTGCAAACGACATTTTGAGATCATGAACAGTAAGTAATGACATAATTTATACTCTGATTTCAACAGCTTTCAGATTTCCCGCAAGGGTAAAACTGCCGTGATTTGCCGGAATAAAGAAACACGATCCTTTTTTTACATCCAGTGTTTGTTTTCCGTCGGTCAGTGTACCGCTGCCGTCCGTAACAAGGATGCTGACAAAGGAAGTTTCATCTGCAATACGGCTGCATTCGCCGTCAATGACCAGTGCATGCATGGAGAAATATTCACATCCCGCAAGAAGCTGACAAGTGCCGCCGTCAATCTTTTCGACAGCACCCTGTGCAGAAAAATCACGGGAAGGCTTGTTAAGATGTACAACATCCAGTGCCTTGTCAACGTGCAGCTCACGCTGTTTACCGTCTTTGCCGACACGATTGTAGTCAAAAACTCTGTATGTAACATTAGAGCTCTGCTGCACTTCCGCAAGCAGAATACCTGCTCCGATTGCATGCAAGGTACCGGCAGGAATAAAGCAAACATCACCGGGTTTTACGGCAACACGGTTGCATTTTTCAAGAAGTGTTCCCTGTTCAATAGCATTGCGGCATTCCTCTTTTGTCAAATCACCGTTGAAGCCGTAAATCAGCTCGGCACCTTCATCACAATCAAGAATGTACCAGGCTTCCGTTTTTCCGTTTTCATTTTCAACACGGCGGGCATATTCATTTTCGGGATGCACCTGCACAGACAGACGATCTCTTGCATCAATGAATTTGACAAGCAAAGGAAAATCGGGCAGAGATGCACATTTGGTTCCGAGCACTTCCTTGCCGTGTTTTTCGACAGCCTGCAACAATGTCAGTCCGTCATCTTCACCGCCGACAACAACACTCGGTCCATCCTTGTGTGCAGACAACATCCATGCTTCTGCAATATTGGCAGCATCCGTCTGAAAACCGTACTGTTCTTTCATGCGGTTACCGCCCCAGATGATTTCTTTCAGAGCCGGTCTGAGATTGAGAATTTCCATATATACACTTCCTGCCTTTATAGAATCTTCAAAGAGTATACCCTATTTTGTATTTTTTGTCAATCCGCAGCGAGTTCTTCCCAAAGTCTTCGCAGGACAGCATTTTTGCATCCGCCGGAGCGGTTACAATACGGCAGGCTTGTGCAGACAACACTCTTTGTACCGTTGTGATACACGGTCTCTTCCATAACGATATTTTTTTCAAGAATACAACAATACTGTTCATAGGATTTACAGTGCTTTTTCATTATGATCACCCATTTTATTATACGGCGTAAAGTGCACAAATAAACGCAGTTGAGGAAGTCTTTTCATTTTCGGCATATTCACCGAATGTACAAGAATACATTTTGTTAGAGGTGATACAATGACGGTCAGATTATTCCAGCTGCTTCTTGTTTTCGGGTTGGCAAACATCCTGTTCGGATTAAAAAAACAAAAATATCTTTTGAAAGGAATCGGCACAAGTGCCGCATTGGGTTGTTGTGCATTGTTTGCAGTACGCTTCATAGGCTTGTTTTTCCCTGTCAGCTTACCGTTGAATTTATTTACAGTGACAATCAGTGTTTTTGGCGGGATTCCGGGGGTCATTTTCCTTCTTCTCGGAGAATGTGTGTTCACTTTTTAAATATATATTGACAAAATAAACAATATTGATTATACTTAATCCAAATATATATTTGAAAGGAGAACGCCGAAAATGGACGTTCCTATACGATCGTGGACCTTACTGACTGCCGCTGCCGAAGTGCAGACAATTGCTGATACTTCAGGAGTAGGCGGAGAAATTCTCTCAAAGCTGGTTGTTTTGTTTTTGCTGATTCTTGTCAATGCATTCTTTGCCATGTCCGAGATCGCGATTATTTCTCTGAATGACACAAAGATTGAACGCATGGCTGAAGAAGGCCACAAAAAAGCAAAGCAAGTGCACAAGCTGACAGAAAATTCTTCTCAGTTTCTTTCCACCATTCAGATCGGCGTCACACTTGCAGGTTTTCTGACAAGTGCAACGGCGGCATCTTCTTTCGTTCCGCTGCTGAGTCCTTTTGTGCAAGCAGCACTTCCGTCTCTGAGTCCGTCCTTGATTGACAGCGTATTGATGATTCTCATCACCATTGTCATTTCTTATTTCTCACTCGTCCTCGGTGAACTTGCCCCGAAACGAATCGGCATGATTTATGCCGAAAAGGTATCTTTCAAAGTGATCGGTATTCTGGTTGTGATTGCAAAAGTCACCAAACCGTTTGTAAAGGTGCTTGCCTTTTCCACAAACCTTGTTGCACGTATTTTCGGCGTGGATCCGAACGCTGACGAAGAGTCCGTAACAGAAGAAGAAATCAAAATGATGGTCGATGTCGGTGAAGAAAAAGGCGTTCTCGAAGACCTGCAGCGTGATATGATCAATAACATTTTTGAGTTTGACGATATCAACGCAGCTGACATCATGACACACCGAGTTGACCTTACCTGCGTGAGTGCAGACGAACCCCTTGATGAATTCTTGCGTGAAACACTCGTTGAAAGCGGTTACTCCCGTATTCCCGTTTATGAAGACGACCTTGATTCCATCATCGGTATCCTTTATGTCAAGGACCTGATCAAATACATTGCAGGCTCTTTGCCGCAGGGCATCACACCACGTCAGGTCATGCGTGAAGCATTCTTTGTCCCCGAAAGCAAACCCTGTGGCGGTCTGTTCCGGGAAATGACCGATCAGCGTATTCAGATTGCCGTTGTGGTCGATGAATACGGCGGTACGGCTGGCATTGTGACACTGGAAGATTTGCTTGAATCCATCGTCGGTAATATCCGCGATGAATATGACGATGACGAGGAAGAAGAAATCAATCAGATTGACGAAACCACTTTCAACGTGGACGGCAGCACAGCGATTGATGAAGTTGACGATCTTGTCGGAGTTGAAATTCCTGAAGGGGATTATGACACGGTTGCAGGCTTTGTCCTGTTCCAGCTCAAGACTCTGCCCGTGGGCGGCGAAACCTTTGATTATGAAAACTTACGTTTCACCGTAACGCAAGTGGAAGATCGCAGAATATGCGAAGTCAGAATTGAGATTCTGCCAAAGGAAGAACCCGAAGAACCCGAAGAAAAACCGTTTGACAGACTCAGACGCGACAAAGATACGGATAAAAATCAATAATTGCACGAAAACAGCCTGTTGCAATCGCAAGCAACAGGCTGTTGTATTTTCCATATCAATAGAACGAAGCGACACGGTCATCCCCTGTCAGCGGTTCACAGGGTTCTGCGGAAATACAGTTGAGAATCGGTCCGCGTCTGCCGTACAGACGGCTGAAACGGATATCGATTTTTGCTGTCAGCATGATCCACTGTGCATTCTCAATTTTGTCGGCATTGGCCCATTTTGTGACAAAGCCGCAATAAGCAATGTCATCAGCACAGCAAGTCATCACATGACGTCCCGTGACAAACATTTTATCGGGGAATTTCGGATTCGTTGCACAAACACCTTTGAAACGGATTGTCTTGCCGTCATATTTTTTCATATCCTCTGTGATATCCTGATACCACAATGCATAATCGCGGTCCTCCAGTTCAATCACAGGAGCATTGATATCAAACGGCATCGGATCAACGATTTCATCGGGTTGAATATGACCGTCTTCAAATTCATAAACAATTTCGGCACGGCGGCTGACACCGCGAACGATTTTATGATAAGGCATGATATCCGATCCGTTCGGGACACGGTTAAAGATAATGCTGTCTGCATTCTGCAGTTTATCGAACACAAGCGAACGCATATTGGCATTGTAATTGACGATCGTGCGGCTGTCAAAGAAGAGCATATTCTGATACGGAATCCAGTTTTCGGGCATTGCATCGTAAAAGTCCTGCAACATCCACATACCGTTGTATTCAACAAAGGCACGCACAGCCCCTGTTTCACGTACAAAACGGGACAAATTCTCTTCCGTCAGGTCATCTTTGTCTTCAATCACACGCTTGTAGACATTCGGAGAGCTGAAACGGGTGGCATCGTACTCTTCTTCACCCTCTTCACACACAAGCAGCAACGTCTTTTCGCCGGAATTGACACGCTTGTCCTGCAAAGTATCCTGCAAAAACAATGTTTTTCCGCTTTCAAGAAAACCGGTAAACAAATAGACGGGAAATTCTTTATTCTGTGCCATTTCAGTTCACCCCAAACAACAAGGAAAGAGCACCTTCATGCAGCTTTGAACCGATAACACAGAGTCTGCCAATGATGCCTGCTGCACCCGTACGGACATCCCCTTCACCGGGTACATAGTCAAAATGCAGCCATTTACCGTCGGCACCTGCAACAATGCCCTTGGCACGCAAAATGATGCCGTATTTGCCTTCATCACAGAGTTCGTCCAGAGCATTTCTGAGTTCTTCTTCCGTAAAAGTTTTTGTGGTTTCTCTGCCCCAGGAAGTGAACACTTCATCAGCGTGATGATGGTGATGATCGTGATCATGACAACCGCAGGTGCAGTGTTCATCATGTTCGTGGTGGTGATGGTGTTCATGCTCATGGTCAAGGCAACCGCAATCGCAATCTTCATCGTGATCATGGTGATGATGTTCATGCTCATGATCGTGGCAGCCGCAGTCGCAATCTTCATCGTGATCATGGTGATGATGATGTTCATGGTCATGATCGTGGCAACCGCAATCACAATCTTCATCGTGTTCATGGTGGTGATGATGTTCATGGTCGTGATCGTGGCAACCGCAGTCGCAATCTTCATCGTGTTCATGGTGATGGTGGTGGTGATGTTCTTCATGCATAAGATGCTCAACAGCAGCCTGCAGGGAATCTCTGCGTTCAATGGCTTCGAGCAGTGTTTTGCCGTCAAGCTGTGCAATGGGGGTTGTGATGATAACTGCATCTTCATTATGAGAACGCACAAGGGAAACCGCAGTTTCGAGCTTTTCGGCACTGACGGAGTCAGCATGACTCATGACAATGGTACCTGCGTGCTCAATCTGATCATTGAAGAATTCACCGAAGTTCTTCATGTACATTTTTGCTTTGCCTGCATCCACAACGGTTGTGAAAGCATTCAGTTCCATGCCGACCTGTGCATTGTCACGTACGGCACGGATGACATCGGACAATTTGCCGACACCGGAGGGTTCAATAATAATACGGTCGGGGTTGTATTCATCCACCACTTTTTTGAGTGCTTCACCGAAGTCACCGACAAGAGAGCAGCAGATGCAACCTGAATTCATCTCTCGGATTTCAATGCCGGCATCCTGCAGAAATCCGCCGTCGATACCGATTTCACCGAATTCATTTTCAATAAGAACAAGTTTTTCACCTGCATACGCTTCATTGAGCATTTTGCGGATGAGTGTGGTCTTGCCGGCACCGAGAAAACCGGAATAAATATCAATTTTAGTCATTGTATCAGATCCTTTGATTCATTTTCTGTTTTATTATTTTAGCACGTTTCTTGCCAATTGCAAGAGTTCTGCACTTTATTTCTCCAAAAAACGCATGGCAGTTGCAACAATTTTAGCAAGAACACCGTCCTCAAACGGATTCTGCACGTCTGCCGTTTTGCAAAGATCAACAAATGTCTGCTTGCCGCCCTGTTTTGCAAAAGCGAGATAACGAGACCATGCATCTTCCCCGTTTTCATTCATCAATGCCCAGAAAGTAAGTGCGACGGTCTGAGCAAGACAATAGTCAATATAATAGAACGGAAGCTCGTAAATGTGATGCTGTCTTTGCCAACCTCTTCCTTCACCGTAAAACGCAAGATCGCTGCGGTCACAGAAAGGACGGTATTGCTGTTCGAGTTTTTCCCATGCTTCATGGCGTTGCTCTTTTGTAAGTCCGGGATTGTCATACACAATATGCTGGAACTCATCAACCATACAGCCGTAAGGAATAAAACGGACACAGCCTTCAAGATGTGCAAGTTTTGCAACAGGTGTTCTGTCACCGTAAAACAGGTGCAACCATTTCCATGCAAAAAATTCCATGGACATTGAGTGGCACTCGCAGGATTCCATGGTAGGATCCATGTTTTCACGCACTTCAAAATCTTTTGCAAGCCAACCTGCAAAAGCATGACCCGCTTCATGGGTCAACACCTCAACGTCATCCGCTGTGCCGTTGAAGTTTGAGAAGATGAAAGATGCTTTGTAATCGGGTAAAAACGTACAGTAACCGCCGACCTGCTTGCCTTTGCGGGACAACACATCAAGCAACTCATTGTCATAAAGCTCTGCAACGAATTCTGCTGTTTCGGGGGACATTTCTTCGTACATTTTTCTGCCTGCCGCAAGAATATCCTGTGCGGTACCGACAGGACGGGGATTGCCTTCGGGGAACAGAAAATCAAGATCATAATAATGCAGTGCGTCAATACCGATGCGTTCTTTTTGCAACTGTGTCAGTTTTTCACAAAGCGGTACAATTTCCGTTTTTACGGCATTGCGGAACTTCTGCACCATATCGGGATTGTAACAGTTTCTTTTCAGACGAAGGTAGGCAACTTTTGTGAATGAATCAAAACCGAGTTCGTTTGCAATTTTTGTACGAACGGCAATCAGGCTGTCATAGATTTCATCGAGTTCATCTGCATGGGATTTATAAAAGGCTGCATCGGCTTCAAAAGCTGCTTTTCGGACATTGCGGTCTGCATTCTTCTTATAAGGAGACAATTCGGACAGGGTCAGTTCCTTGCCGTCAAAAGCAATTTTTGCTGATGCAACAAGTTTTGCATAACGGCTGCAAAGCTTGTTTTCTTCCTGCAAAAGCGACACAATGGACGGTTTGAATGCTTTGTTTTCAAGCTCTGCATTGACAAACATCAATTCGCCGTATTTTTCTTTCAGCATCGGTAAAAATCTGCTTGCAAGCAATGCTTCCTGAAAAGCACTCAACTTCTCTGTCAGAAAAGGAGAATTTTCATCATAAAAATCATTTTCTGCTTCATAAAAAGCGTCGGTTGTATCAATTGAATGACGGATGTATGTCAGGGTTATCATGGTTTCGGCATGACTTGAAAGCTTTTCATGTTCTTCGAAAGCTGCAAAAACGGTTTCTGCTTTTTCAGCATTTTTCACCTGTTCGGTCAGCTGATCATAAGCACATGACAATTCCTTGATATCCACTCGTTCATATTTCATTTCGGAAAATTTCATGTATATCACTCCTTAAAAATACATTATACTCTTATTGAAAAACGAATGCAAGCACCGTTTCATTTTAGCATTGACGGAACAAGCTGTATTATGATATAATAATTTAAAAGAAAGGGTGATTCAAGTGATTTGTGAAGCAAAAAAAGAATATGTTTTCCTTTTCAATACGCAGGCTCCGTCCTGCCACGCATCCACCGTATTGCCGTTGCCTGACGGTTCGGTCCTGTGTGCATGGTTTGCAGGACAGCGTGAAGGTGCTGACGATGTCGGTATCTGGTCAAGCATCCGCAAAGACGGTGTCTGGTCCGAACCTGTCCGCATTTCAGACGAACGGGACACAGCACATTGGAATCCTGTTCTGCATCTGCAGGAGAACGGGAATATCATCCTGTATTACAAATTCGGTCAGACCATTCCGCATTGGCTGACAAAATTTGTTATTTCAGAAGACAACGGACGCACATGGAGTGCACCGCAGGAACTTGTCCCCGGTGACACAAGCGGCGGCAGAGGTCCCGTCAAAAATAAGTGTATCCGCCTGCAGGACGGCACCGTACTGGCTCCTGCTTCAACGGAACAGAACAAAATGTGGATTCCGTTTATCGACAGATCCGAAGATGACGGTCTGACATGGGAAAAGCAGACACCTATGGAAAGACCCAAATACAAAAGAAGCTGGGTACAGATGATTCAGCCGACACTCTGGCAAAGTGAAGACCAGAGCGTTCATTGCTTATTACGCACCAACCAGGGAGCTGTTTACCGCAGTGATTCGGATGATCTCGGTATCACCTGGTGCAAACCGTACAGAACTTCCCTGCCGAACAACAATTCAGGACTTGACCTTGTACAGGACTCCAAAGGCAGATTGTGGCTGCTGTATAATCCTGTCAGCAAAAACTGGGGAGATCGTTACCCCCTGACACTGGCTGTTTCAACAGATGACGGTGAAACATTCAAAGATGTTATCAATCTCGAAGTCAACAAAGGGGAATACTCCTACCCTGCCATCACCTGCAAGGATGACAAATTATACCTGACCTACACGCACCTGCGTGAACGTGTCGCCTATTGGGAGATTACTCCCGAATCATGACCGTTTTCATTGATGCTGATGCCTGTCCCGTTACACGGATTGCCGAACACATTGCACATCAATACGGCATTCCCTGTGTGCTTTTGTGTGACACAAACCATGTGCTGCAATCGGAGATTTCACTTGTTGTCACTGTCGGTGCGGGAAAAGATGCGGTTGACATTGCACTGATCAACCGCTGTAACAAAGGAGATATTGTCATTACACAAGACTATGGTGTTGCTGCCATGGCACTCGGAAAAGGTTGTTTTTGCATACATCAAAGCGGTATGCTGTTTACGGATGACAACATTGATCGACTTTTGTTTGAACGGGCAGCCGGTGCAAAATTAAGAAGAAGCAATACAAAACACCACTTAAAAGGACCGCGAAAACGTTCAAAAGATGACGATGAACATTTTGCGATTGCTTTTGAAAAACTGTTAAAAGATTTGACTGCATAAGAAAACGGCTTCGCCGTAACGCGGCGACCGTTTTCGATTCGTCCATCTCCGAGCACGTGAAGCGTGCGTTCGGAGGGACATACAATATTTTTTACTTTATGGAAACGCAGTTTCCATAAAGTAAAAAACTGCTGCATTTCGTTCTGAAATGCAGCAGTTCCTTTTTCACTTAATACTCAATTATTCAGCAGCTTCGTCATCAGTCTGGCCAAGGCCACCGAAGAGAGAAGTAAGCATAGAGATGAAAGAATTGATCATTTCCGTCAACCATGCAAAGAAGTCCTTTACTTCCATAACATCTTTGTCGTTCATTTCTATATCCTCCGTTATGTTATTAATGCTATGCATCAACTTTATGATATCATAAAACCATCAAAAAAGCAAGTGATTTTTTGAATTTTCCGGAAGGCATAAAACGCATACAGACTTGCCAAATGCATTCGACTTATGCTATAATGAGAAAAAAAAGCGGAGGAAACGACATTGACAAACGCATTGAAACTATTCATTGTCATACCCTGCTACAATGAACAGGATGCTTTGCCGCTGACAGCGCAAAAGCTTCTGGACAAAATGAATGCACTGATTGAGAATAATACAATTACATCCGACAGCAGAATCGTTTTTGTTGATGACGGCTCAAAAGACAAAACCTGGTCTTTTATTGCAGCCATGCACAAGGCAAACCCGATGTTCAGCGGCATCAGACTTTCGCACAACAAAGGCCATCAGAATGCATTACTTGCCGGCATGATGACGGTACGCAATGATTGCGATGCCGTGATTTCCATGGATGCCGATCTGCAGGACGATATCAATGCCATTGACAAAATGCTTGCGCATTATGCAGACGGTTGCGATATTGTGTACGGCGTTCGTTCGCAGCGTACCACAGATACCGCGTTCAAAAAGAACACAGCCAATGCGTTTTATAAGATGATGAAACTTATGGGAGTCGAAATTATTGACAACCATGCGGACTACAGATTGATGAGTGCCCGTGCACTGGAAGCACTGGCAGAATATGACGAAGTGAATCTGTTCCTGCGGGGTATTGTGCCGATGCTCGGTTTCAAAACAGCGACCGTCGAATATGAAAGAGGAAAACGAGTTGCAGGTGAAACAAAGTATCCGCTGCAAAAAATGATCAGTTTTGCCCTTGAAGGCATTACATCTATGTCCATCAAGCCCATACGACTTGTCAGCTCGCTCGGTTTCTTTATTTTTGCGGTCAGCATTGCCATGCTGCTGTATTCGCTGTTGCGTCACTTTACGGGTGCCACCATTCAGGGTTGGACATCCACCGTGGTTTCCATATGGGCCATCGGCGGTTTGCAACTGCTTGCAATCGGTGTGATCGGTGAATACATCGGAAAAATTTATCTTGAAACAAAACACAGACCGAAATACATCATTGAAGAATATTTACAATAACTTCACAGAAAAAATCTCCTCACCGGAAAAACGATGCGGAGATTTTTTTTATTGCTTATTGATAAATGCGGATATAGTCAACGACAAATTCGGAATAATATGTCTCTTTGTCAAGTTCATTGAGCTTGTCTGCTTCAGGCACACAAAGGGACAGAATGACGTCTTCCTCAACCTGTGAAACACCGTTGCCGAAGGAAGAACGGCAGGATTCAACACCGTTGATGTAGAAAATGTATTCATCTTCCGTCCATTTCAGGCCATAGGTGTTATATTCTTCAAAAATGTTCTTGCCCTTATAAGAACCGAGAATGCGGGACTGGAAACCTTCCTGTACACCGTCAACGCCTGCACAGTGCAATGTGGTGTTGACACAGCCTTCATTCAGGAAAGAACCTTCATAAGAGGATTCAATGATGTCGATTTCACAACCGCCGACACCGCCCTTGGAATATTCTGCTTCATACGGATGTGAAGCCTGCAACCAGAATGCACTCCAGAAACCGGGTGCACCGTTGCAGATGGCTCTGATTTCAAAATAACCTTCTTTGTATCGCTTGTTGAGAGCAAGGTCAGCTGCGTACCAACCTGCACCGTAAGCTCCGTCTTCAAGATATTCAGCAGCAATTACAAGATTGCCGTCTCTGAGTGAAATCTGACTTTTGTTGAAATAGCCGCCGCGTCTTTTCCCCTGTACGCGGTATTTCCAGACGTCAAGATCGAGTTCTTCTGCTTCAAATTCATCTTCAAATACAAGCTCATACCCGCTCAGATCAAGCGGTTCACCGACAGGTGTCAGCGGTGTATCAAAAATGACACAGCACAATGCTTCTACAAGTGCAAGCAATGCAATACCGAGTTTTGCAAAATTACCTGAGAATGCCTGTTTGAATAAACGGGCTGCTGTCCGCAATGATTCGGATTGTCTGTAAGCAAGTTTGTTCATAAATACCCTCCTGTTGGATGTACGAATACATCATATTTTTCTTATTTACAATATAGCACAAGCAAAGGCGGCTGTCAACGCAATAAAAAAAATAATATAAAGATTGACGTTAAAAAGCGGATACGGTATACTGTGGATGTGCATTTCTTTATTCTGATCAGACAAGGAGCATTGCCATGAACATCATTCACACAAATATTACCGTCGGTGCCTCATCGCCTTTTACCGTGCTGCACATGAGTGACACACACCTTTGCAGAGCAGATGACCGCAATGACCAAAGAAAAACGGAACTTGCCGAAAGAAGACAAAAAGCCTTCCCTGAATCTGAAGAATGCCTGCTTGCAGGTATAAAAGAAGCAAAAACACTGGATTGCCCTGTTTTTTACACAGGGGATCTGCTTGACTTTGTGTCGTTTGCCAATGTGGATGCAGCAAAAAATTTCACAGACAACTGTGATGTTTTCATGGCAGCAGGCAATCACGAATTCAGCCTGTATGTCGGTGAAGCCTTTGAAGATGAAGAATACAGAAACCGCAGCCTGCCGCTTGTGCAATCCGCATTCAACAACAACATCCGCTTTGCAACGCGTGAAATCAACGGGATCCTGTTTATTGCCGTTGACAACTCTTATTATCTGTTTGATCAGCAACAGCTTGAACAACTTCAAAAAGAGCTCAAAAAAAATATGCCCACGGTGCTGCTGATGCACACACCGCTACATTCGGAAGGGTTATATAATCACATGATGCATGAACTGCACAACGAGTGTGCATATCTGATGAACGTGCCCGATGAAAAAACAGCATTGTATTCGGATCATCGCAGAATACAGCAGACAGCCGACAAGACAACAAAAGAAGCATATGAGCTGATTGTCGGCAGCAAAAACATCAAAGCGATCATAACAGGACATCTGCACTTTGATTACGAAGACACTTCACTTCCCTGTCTGCCGCAATATGTTACCGCTTGCACCACGCTGCGTGTTATCCGTTTTGATTAATATTAAAGATAAAATAGAAATGACCCCTGACAGATGTTTCTTCACACAATCCGTCAAGGGTCATTTCCATTCTATTTTAATATCTAACATCTTTTTAACCTCTCTTTCTGCAGATTTACGACCTTCTGTTTTTCTTCCGATCTCATATCAATAACATTCTTCTTTTCATTCATTCTCATAAAGTGAGAGTCTTTTCTGTATTGCGGATCTTCTGTTTTTGAAGGTCTGTTCTGAGATTCTCAACTTCTTTTTGATGTGCTGATTGTGAGAATCTCGGTTTTACCTGTACATCGGGTATCACCTCTTTCTGTCTATACTATAACACAGGATCTTTGGTTTTTCAAGATGGTAACTTGTACAAATTTAACTTATTGCTTTATGCAATGCGTAGAATTATGGCAATTGTGCACAAAAGTTTTCAACAATCCATTGACTTTTGCACTCTGATTTGTTATTATGTAAGTGATGTCGCGTTCACAACGCGTCATTTTTTTTGCAAAAAAGCACAACACTTGTGCCGGCCTGCTTGACAGCATATACAGTATAATGTTAAAATGAAAAAAAAATTAAAAGGACTGAAGAAATATGGAACAGAACACAACTTCGACCTTTGAAAACAACCTGCCGCAAGAAGTCGTTTCTCCGTTTTCCGTATTTTCCATGCAGTTTTCAGCCATGGAAATGGAACACGCACTGCTGTTGCACGCAAACCCTCTGCTCAGAAAATGCAAAAGGAATGCAATTATAGTTGCCCTTGTCGGTGTTGTTTTGTTTTTCCTTTCATACGATGTATCGCAGAATTTCACTGCAACTTTTATTGCCCTTACAATCTGTTTTGGCGCGTATTATTGTGCTGTCATTCAGTCGGTCAAGAAAAATGCAAAAAAGAATGCACAGGAAGCCGAAAAGACAAGAGATGTTTATGAGGTTTTTGAAGACCATGTAAAGGTCACCGCTTATGAAAAGGAAAAATTGAAAGCAATCCGTTTCATTGACTATGAAGGAATTGATGAATTCAATGAAAACGAGAGTTATTTTTTCTTTGTAAAAAGAAACCTTTTGTTTCTGCTGCGGAAAAATGACCCTGCCTGTACCGTACTGATGGAAAAAATCAGAAGCAAGGCCCGCTGTGAAGCTGTAAAGAATAAAAAAACCGAAGACAGAAAAGAAATACTTTCAACCGTTTTGGCTCTGCTGGATTTGCTTGCTTTGGTTGCAGCTCTGTTGCTGAGAAATTACTTATCGTATGATATTCTTGAATCGATGCCGATACAGATGGAACTCTTTTTGCTCGTTATACCTGTAGGCGTGCTGTTGGCAAGTATTTTCTTACGCAAAAAAATAAAGTTCAAATCAACTTTGGCACTGTCGATCATCTCAGCCATTCTGCTGTGCTGTTGTGCAGCGGCTTACGGATATCTGGACACCGCAGATTCCTACATTGATGAGAATCAGCAGGCAATCTCCGAAGAAATCATTGCAGAAACAGAAAGCATTCTCAACATTGACATTCCTGACAATGCTGAAACGGTTTATGCTTATGCTTACGATGACCTTGACAGAAGTACAGCAGACCTTGAGCTGGATGAAGATACAGGTGCTGCTTTCCTGGCAAGCATAAAGAAAGATGCAAATTGGCTCGATTATGCACCGAGTATCCTTGATGGGCTGAAAGACTATTACACCGAAGATGAATATTCCCTGCTTTATAACATTGATACAAAGCAGTACAATGCATTGCCTGAAAAAGACGGCACATACGAATTCCTGCTTCTTTCGTATTCCGAAGAATTCAAAAGCCTTAACATCACACGTTACACAACAGACTACATAGAATATATTCAATAAAATGCCGACAGGCACGGTTGCAGCAAAACAACCGGGCCGGTTTTGTTTTGAGTTATTGCAGAGTACTTACAGCATCAAGCCGCAAATGAGTGCACTCAGTTCGGCTGGATTTTCGATAGACATACCGCCGATGAGTCTTGCCTGTGCATTGAGAAGTTTTGCATAAGAATCCAACGTATCGCGATCCGATGCAAACAGGTCAATCAGCTTCTGAGCAATGGGATGATTTGCGTTGATTTCGAGTGCAAGGGATGCCTTGACACCGGCAGCACCCGGCATGGATTTAAGCACTCTTTCCATTTCGGAAGAAAGTCCGCCTTCGCTGACAAGACAAACGGGATGTTCACCGAGTTTTTCGGTAAAACGTACGGCAGTCACTTCGTCACCGAGACTTTCGCACATAAAGTCAAGCAGATCCTTGTTTTCCTCATTCTTTGCCTTGACACTTTCCTTTTCTTCTTCGCTGCCGAAATCGGCTTCTTCGGCACAGATATTGACAAATGCTTTGCCGTCCTGCTCACCGAGCATCTGAATGGCAAATTCATCGACATAATCCGTAAAGTACAGCAGCTCATATCCCTTTGCTTTTACGGCATCCGCCTGCGGCAGCATATTGATCTTGTCAACCGTTTCGCCTGCGGCATAGTAAATGGCTTTCTGGCTTTCGGGCATACGGGAAATGTATTCTTCCACGGTGACATACTTGTCTTCATTTGACGACTTGAACAAGAGCAGATCGGCAACCGCATCCTTGTTTCTGCCGTATTCGCTGTAAACACCGAATTTGAGCTGTGTACCGAAGGCATCGAAGAATTTTTCGTAATTCTCGCGGTCATTACGCAGCATCTTCACAAGTTCGGATTTAATCTTCTTTTCAATGGTTTTTGCAATCAGACGAAGCTGATAGTCATGCTGCAATGTTTCACGGGAGATGTTCAGAGAAAGATCTTCACTGTCAACAAGGCCCTTGACAAAGCTGAAATAATCAGGCAACAAATCAGCACATTTGTCTGTAATGAGAACACCCTTGGAATACAGAGCAAGACCCTTTTCGAAATCCTTTGAATAATAATCAAACGGAGCATGGGCAGGAATATACAGCAGTGAGCTGTAGGTTGCCTGTCCTTCTGTTTTGGAATGAATTACTTTCAGCGGTGCTTCGTAATCGTAGAATTTTTCTTTGTAGAAGTTGTTGTATTCTTCTTCGGTGATTTCGCTCTTGTTCTTCTTCCAAAGCGGAATCATACTGTTGAGTGTGCGATCTTCGACGGCATCCTCATATTCATCCTCAGTGCCTTCTACCTTTTTACGGGTATTGAAAAGCATCTTTACGGGGTAACGGATATAATCGGAATACTTTTTGACAAGTGAAGAAAGACGGTAAGCATCCAGAAATTCACTGTACTTTTCTTCTTCCGTATCTTCTTTGATGTGCAGAATGATTTCAGTGCCGACAGATTCTTTTTCAGCTGCAGCAATGGTGTAGCCTTCCGCACCGCAGGATTCCCAACGGTTTGCCGTTTCTGCTCCGTATGCACGGCTGATGACGGTCACTTTGTCAGCCACCATGAATGCGGAATAAAAACCGACACCGAACTGACCGATAACATCAATTTCTTCGCTCTTTTCGTTGTTCTTCTTAAAATCAAGAGAGCCGCTTTTTGCGATGGTACCGAGGTTGTTTTCGAGTTCTTCGGCAGTCATGCCAATACCGTTGTCACTGACGGTGAGAATACGGTTTTCAGCATCCGCGGAAAGACGAATGCAGAAATCGCCGCGGTTGAGACCGACGGTGTCATCGGTAAGTGAACGGAAATACAGCTTATCAACAGCGTCGCTGGCATTGGAAATCAGCTCACGCAGAAAAATTTCCTTGTGGGTGTAAATGGAATTGATCATCATGTCGAGCAGCTTTTTGGATTCTGCTTTAAACTGCTTTGTGCGCATAGGTATCCTCTTTTCATAAATATTTATGAAAAGTATTTTAATACTCTTTTTTTAACTTGTCAATAACTGCGACTTTATTTTTGGTTTTTCTGTTTTATTTGCAAGCAGCAGCAATGCAGGCAGATTCAGAAATGCAAGCATTGCATTCACAAGATCTGCAGCTGCCCACACAAAGTCAAACGGAATGATACTTCCGACAAATGCAATCAACCCGTACAAAAACACAAACGGAAGCGTACCCTTGTTGCCGAACATAAAACAAATGCTTTCATTGCCGAAAAAGCTCCAGCCGATCAAAGTGGAAAAAGCAAACATGGCAAGGCAGACGGATACGATTTTACCTGCCGCATCACCGAACAATGCAGACAGTGCAAAGGAAAACATCTTCTCGGGCGTCTGCTGAACGGCTCCCGGCACACTCAGCACACACAATGCGGTCAGCGTACACATCACAACAGTGTCAATGAAGATTTCTGCCATGCTTCGAAGTCCTTGTTCATGCGGTGTAACTCCGTCAACAGCAGCGTGTGCGGAAACCGATGTTCCCAGCCCTGCTTCATTTGAAAAAATCCCCCTGCGGACACCTGTCAGCATGGCATTTCGCAAAATACTTGCAGAAAAACCGCCGCCGATACTTCTGACACCAAACGCAGACCGAAGAATATCCAAAAACACCATGGGAAGATTCCGCATCTGTTTTATAAGCACGGCAATGCAAGCAGTAAAGAAAACAAAGCAACTGACCGGCACAATTTTTTCGGTCAGTTTTGCAATGGAGGCTCTCCCCTTATACATAAGTACAGCCGTGAGAACTGCACAAAGAAAACCTGTTACATACGGTGATACACCGAACGCTGCTTCCACAGCAACAGCAGCTGTGTTGACCTGCACCGCGTTGCCCATGCCCAAAGCAGAAACAACACACAAACCTGCATATATAAGTCCGCTGATGTGTGCCGCTTTTGAGCCGATAACGGATCGCAAGCCGTTGCGAAGTGTGTACATGGCACCGCCTCGCCATTTCCCGTGAGAATCTTTTTCACGATACAGCACACCGAGGTAATTTTCTGCATATCCCGTAGCCTCCCCGAGAAACGCACTCAGACACATCCAGAACACTGCCCCCGGACCGCCTACAGACAGTGCAACACATACACCGACAATATTCCCCGTTCCGATGCTTGCTGCAAGTGCCGTGCAAACCGATTGAAAAGCAGACACATCAACATGCTGTTCTTTCTTTGATCCGCCGAAAAAGCAATGCATACTATCTTTCATGCCGGACAGCTGCAAAAATCCTGTTCTGACGGTAAACACAACAGCACAACACAAAAACAAAAGCAAGGTCGGCCATCCCCATACAGCGGCACAAATTCTCTCAAGCATATACAACACCTCGTCCAAGTATATGCAGTTGCGGGATAAAGAATGAAAAACAAAAACCTCCGACCGAAGCCGAAGGTTTCTGTCGTGCGGAAAAGGCATGAACCGCACGAAGATATGAGAGAGGAGAAAGAAGTTGTCAAAAAAATAACGGCAACACTTTTGCAATGTTGTCGCTATTTTAATCCTGCTTGCTTAAATTTTTCTTTAACAGAATAAAAGTGCAATATCCTTGCAGCTTTATTCAATCAATCTTCAATGGCGGCTTTTCTTGTGTTCACATCATAGAAGAATTTTGCTGGGAATTTTTCTTCACGGTTGTAAGTGTAAACACCGTTCTGCTCCTGCTCAACGTCGGTCAGCTGTGTGTAGCAGAAGCCCATAATTTTTTCGTTGTCAAGGAAAATATCTGTCAGTGCTTTGTAACGCTCCATATATTCCTGTTCGCTCTGTGGTGCATTGCCGTACCCCCATGCATTGTCGCCTTTATCCACAAGGCTCCAACGGATGCCGCCGTATTCGCTGACAAAAACAGGCTGTCCTTTTTTATAGGTCTGACGATGGTTGCAGTGATTTTTGAATTCATCCTTTGCCACAAGATCCTTGTAGCTTTCGGCAAGCTTTGCGGGGTCCTGTTCATAATCATGCACATCGAAAATATCGGTAATAACATGATAGTTACCGCTTGTATCGATGCACGGGCGGGTGCTGTCTGCGGCTTTGGTAGCAAGGTAAGTAAGTTCCAGAATCCCGTCATACTGCTTACAGCCGTGCATATCCCATGTTTCATTAAAGGGACACCAGCCGATGAGTGCAGGATGATTGAAGTCACGCTCAATTTCCGTCAGCCATTCGGGCAGGAAGGAATAAATACCTTCCGGGTCAGTATGATCAAGCCCCCAGTTGCCGTATTCACCCCATACAAGATAGCCTTCCTTGTCGCAATGATACAGGAAACGTTCTTCAAAAACCTTCTGATGCAGTCTTGCACCGTTGAATCCGCAGGCCATAGAAAGCTGAATGTCCTTCAGCAGTGCAGCATCGGAGGGAGCGGTGTAAATACCGTCGGGATAGAATCCCTGGTCGAGAATGAGTCTCTGGAACACACTCTTTTCATTCAACAGGAATTTAAAACCGTCCATACGGACATTACGCAGTCCGAAATAGCTGTTGACCGTGTCTTCACCGTAGGTCAGCACAAGATCATACAGTCTTCCCTTGCCGGTTTCCCAAAGGTGGATTTCATCCACAGTAAGTCGAAGTTGTTCCTGTCCGCCGTCGGAAACAAGACTTGCACAACCGACCTGTTTTCCGTCATAAAAAGCGGTTGCGGTGAATGTTCCGCTGCCGACAAGTTCAGCAACGATATTAACAAAACCGTTCTTTGCATCGGGATAGAATTTGACTTTATCGATGTAAGTCACAGGAACAAATTCAAGCCACACCGTCTGCCAGATGCCCGTGGTACGAGTGTAGTCACAGCCGTGGGAGAAATATTCTTCACTCTGTTTTCCTCTCGGAATCATCGGATTGCGGGTATCATCCTCACAATAAACGGTGATCACATTTTCACCGTCTGTCACAAAATCGGTGATATCAATGCGGAACGACACATAACCGCCCTTGTGCGTGCCTGCAAGAGAGCCGTTGACATACACAAAGGTCTTATAATCGGCTGCACCGAAGTGTGCAAACACCTTTTTGCCTTTTTGTTCGGCAGGTACGGTAAAGGTGCGTTTGTACCACACACCGTACATAAAATCTTTGTTACCGATGCCCGACAATTCACTTTCGGGGCAAAACGGCACGGTGATCTTCTGTGAAAAGGCAGCATCGGGTGCAAAGAGTTTTCTCGGTTGACCGCTTCTGCCGTTGTCGATTTCAAAATCCCATATTCCGTTGAGATTCATCCAGTCATTTCTTTGAAACTGAGGCTTGGGATGCTCGGGACGAGGTATATTCATGTTATATTCTCCTTATATCTTTATACAATACCGTTATCAACGGCAAATTCTACAAATTCCGCAAACAAAGAGTTACTCCATGCAAACCAGGGACGTGTGAACTTTTTCGGGTCATCCGCACAGAAACCTTCGTGCATGAATCCCATGTCTGCATCGGTGCTTTCAAGCATGGACAGAACATTTTTCATTTCGTCCTCATCGCGGCTTGTCAGTCCCTGCATGGACAACGCAATGTGCCAGATATAATTTTCGGGGGTATGCGGACTGCCGACACCGCAGGCGGCTGTTCCTTTGTAATAATACGGATTTTCTTCGCTCAGCACAAATGCACGGGTGCGGACATACATCGGGTCGTCATTACTGCAGTAGCCGAGATACGGCATGGAAATCAGATTCGGCACGTTTGCATCGTCAAACAATCTGCGGTTGCCCATGCCGTCGGTTTCGCAACAGTAGATCTTGCCGAATTTCGGATGATCAACAACACCGTAAGTCTGAATACCGTAATCAATTTCGATTCTCAGCTCCTTGCACTGTGCAACAAAAGCAGCATCATCAAGCACATCGGTGAAGATTTCTTCCAGATAGCGAAGCACTACAACTGCAAACATATTCGACGGCAGCAGATAGCCGAATGTGCAAGCATCGTCACTCGGACGGAAGCCCGACCATGTCATTCCCGTAAAGCTGACGGGCATACCCATACCATTATTATGAATGGTATCGTGATACGGACAACCGGTTCTGCTGAAACGGTAAGGTGAATTTTCAAAATGACGCTGTTCGGTCAGCCACAACGCGACCGTCTTTTTGGCAGCAGTGACAAAGGTTTCATCAAAAACAGATGCATCACCGCTGTTTTTCCAATACAGATAAGCAAGTCGCATGGGATAGCACAAAGAGTCGATCTCATATTTGCGTTCCCATACCCACGGGTCATTCAGAGGGACGTCGTCCGTGTGTCCGTGACCGTTTGCTTCGGCATTGAAAGCATTGGCATACGGATCAATGCAGATGTACTGCATCTGTGCAGACACAACACCTTTTATGATGGAACGCATTTCGGCATCGTCTTTTGTAAGCGGCAGATAATGCGTGACCTGTGCGGTGGAGTCACGCAGCCACATAGCAGGAATATCACCTGTCAGAACAAAAACAGAACCGTCATCACAGAACGTAACCGTAGTTTCAAGCGTATTCGGACAACAATTGCGGTACAATTGCTGCAGTTTCGGTCGGTGTGACAATTTCTGCGCATACTCGTTAATTCTTTTTTGCAATGCAACGGGAATTTCCATAAAAGACCCTCTTTCGGTGAGAATATATGTAAGAATGATACCATAAAAAGCATATACATTGCAACACCTAAGCATTTTCGGTGGCAGAAAAATATTTTTCAAAACATTGTGCAAATTTTTTCAAAAAAGTCCTTGACAATTGCATACAATATCATTATAATAATTGAGCAACCGATGAGGACCATTAGCTCAGTTGGTTAGAGCCACCGGCTCATAACCGGTTGGTCCGGGGTTCGAGTCCCTGATGGTCCACCAGCTCTGCCTGGAGGACTCAACAGGCAGAGATAACATAGGGGCATAGCTCAGTTGGTAGAGCAGCGGTCTCCAAAACCGCGTGTCGAGGGTTCGAGTCCTTCTACCCCTGCCAAAAATAATTAGTCGTAAAGCCTTGTAGCACAACGGTTTTACGGCTTTTTATTTTGCTTTATTTCCATTGTTAAATGCTTGATATTTATTGATAAATGGCTTATAATTATCTATAATGATCCGTAGTTACCCAAGAAATAGTCCCCAAATAGTCCCCAAAAATAGTCCCCAAAAATAATCCCCTTTCTCCACCGCGTCTCAGTTATACATAAATATTTCAGGAGGTTATATTATGGCTGCAAAAAGAAATGCAAACGGAAACGGTTCCATATTTTTTGATGAGTCACGCGGAAAATGGAGAGCACAAATTCAATGGACTGATCGAAATGGGGAAAAACATATCAAAAAATTTGTCGGTGCAAAAAAAACAGAAGTCAAAAACAGGCTTGATGAATTTAAAAAACAGCTCTTAATTTCAAGCGGCGACTTTTCAAACGGGAGTGTTTCATTCCAAGACTTTGCAACAACCTGGTTGGAGTCGTCTCTCAAGCAAAAGCTGAAACCGTCAAGCTATATGAGGAAGGAGACCACCCTCCGCCACCAAGTCTTTCCTCTTATCGGTAATATTGCTATCGACCAATTAACACATACTGACGTGCAAAACATGATCAATGAACTCAGCAAACAAGGGCTATCTTACTCTACAATCAAGAAAGCCTACGAGGCCGTAAACGGATGCATGCGTGAGTACAGAATAAAAACGTCGTCTACGCTAAACCCGTGTGAGGGGATATCTCTACCGACTGCATCACAGCGTGATATAGCAGATATAACATTCTTTAATGAGGAACAGAGATCGTTAATATGTAACGAAGCAACCCGTGTGTATAGCAACAACAAACCCGTTTATAGGCTTGGACATTCTATTATTGTTCTAATGTATACGGGTATGAGAATCGGTGAGCTGCTCGCATTAAAATGGAGCGATGTTGATTTTGATAACAGAACAATATCGATTAGTAAAAATGCAGTAGTATCTCGTATTGACGTAAACGGCGAGAGTAAATACAAGCTTATTAACCAGACAAGCACGAAGACAAAAAGCGGTCGTCGTATCATTCCGTTATCAGGAATAGCACATAACTCTCTTTATGAACTCTACAAGATCAATGGCGACAAAGATTATGTGATGTGCACATCAACCGGACAGCAGTCTACCCCACGCAATATCAGCAGAATGTTTTATGGTATCCTGAAAAAGGCCGGGATTGCAGACGACGAAACATCTTGCGGATTACACACACTTCGGCACACTTTTGCATCAATGCTGTTTATGAACGGCTGTGACGTAAAGATCGTATCCGAACTTCTCGGACATTCAGATACAAAAATCACAGAAAACATTTATATTCATTTGCTTCAGGAACAAAAGATTAAAGCGATTCAAAGTATCGACAGGTTTATCGAATAAAAAAAACGGAGACTATCCTTATCTGGACGGTCTCCGTTTTCTTGTTATGTATTGATATTTTTATTTCTGCTTCTCAACAGCCACTTCTCAAGCTCTCCCTTTTCGACATACAGCGAGGTGTCGATTCTGAACGAGGGGAATCCTGGGATGTGCATGATTTGATATGCTTTCTTTCTGCCGCACTTGAAGATAGTTTGAATATCTTTCGGCGTATATAGTACAGGCTCGTTAATATGATACCACCCCTTATTATGCAGTGCCTGTGCTGCCAAAGCCACCTTCGCCACGTTCTGTATTTTCGAGGTCATCAACGACTTCGAACAAAACCGTAGCATACGGTACAATTACAAGTTGTGCAATTCTGTCGCCATGGTTAATCTGTTGTGCTTCGGCAGAGTCGTTATGAAGCGCAACGATAACCTCACCTCTGTAATCAGAGTCAACAACACCAACACAATTAGCAAGCCTCAACCCTCTTTTTGTAGCAAGTCCGCTACGAGCGAAAATCAATCCGGCATAACCATGAGGAATTTCCATGCCGAGACCGGTACTGATCTTCTTGGTTTCGTGCGGGTTGATAGTTTCTGCACCGTCAGCGATATTGGCGTACAAATCATGGCCTGCTGCGCCTGAGGAGCCTTTTGTTGGAATGATTGCTGTATCGAAAAACTTTTTTACTTTCATTTTAACCCTCTTTTCTTTTTTATGTTTGGTAAGGACAAAACGTCCTTACCATAACTTATGCTCATTGCCGATACTTAAATTTTCAAACTCTACAAATTTGTCAAAAAATGCATTATCAAGCCATGTGGAACACAATGTGTCTTCCACTAAATCTGTTACAATATCAAAGAGCTCGAAGGATAAAATAAATCTTTTTCTTCGTTCCTTTTGTTTTCTCTTTTTCTTGCCGGATATACGTGTGAGAGGTATACCATGCATTTTCTTGACATTATTAGGAATCAAGAATAACAAATCCGACTCAGAAACATGGTCCGAATCAATCATTCTTCTCCCCAGTTCTGTTTTGCCCCAGTATTCATATATAAATTTTTTATTCATATATCACCTATTTGCTTATTATCTAAGGCAGTCTGTATTTTCCGTCATAACTCCGTCCGCAGTTAGGACAGAATTTTGTTTCAATAGTGCAACTTGTTGCTGCAGATGTATGATATCGAATTAGTGTAGATTTAATTTCTTGATGATAGTCGCTACTACAAACAGGACAACAATATAAATGCTCTTTGTCTTTTGTCCATAAATCTTTTTCTCGTAGCTCATCCTCTTGTCTTGCAATTCTTTTACTCATATCTTCGATTGCATCGGCAGCAAGCAAGTCCATTAAGCAAGAATCAAATTCATTACACTCTTTGTCATAAGGACACCCGCCACAATGATCGCTGTTTCTTAATTGCTTAATAAGTTTTTCATGCATAACTGTTACCTCTTAAACTCTATTTTTATAATACCAGATACCCAATCCAACAACGACACTTCTCTCCATTGTTGATGCAAAAATCAATAGTATTATTAAGAGATACATTGTTTACATACACTAACTGACAAGTCAGCCATTCATCACAATTTCTTGCTTTGCGAACTTCTCGTGTTACTGGGTCTAAAATATAGATATCGTTATTCTTAATATCTTCTCCTGCTTTAAAATCAACAATTGTACCGTTTTGAAATCTATTTAGCATATATTACCTCTTAAAATTTGTATTTTTATTTGCCAATATCTACACTCGGTTGATATACAACAGTTCCCTGTGGAACATAAACATAAATATCGTCGGCGTTTACTGTATTATAATTTTTAACTTTTGCATAAGGCTTACTATTTGTAAAGGAAATATAAACATCTCCTTTAAGTGTGTACACATTACCATTACAACAAAGTGTTACAACTTCATAGTTATGCGCTGGTACTCTTGAGTGAGTAGTATAATATATTGCATATACTCCTTCATTCATTTCATGCAACTGATATTCGTATTCCGTATACTGATTACCATAATGAATCAAACAACCTATGGCGGCTATAAACAATACAATAATACTTATTACAACAATAGTAACCTTAATATCACTTTACTCATATATGCCTCATAAAACGATGCTGTAATTCTTTCATAACGTCTGCAATGATCGAATCATACCCAGCGCGGTTTCCGCATCGTTCTTCGTGCTGAATGTAGTATTCGGATAATAACAAGCGAAGACTGCTGAGAATCTGGTCTGATTCTTCTTCGGTCTGCATACGTCCGACTGGATTATACTGTTTATCACGAATAAGCAGATAGTTCATGTTGTCGTACGAGTTAAACACAGAATAAACAGTTTCACTGAATCCGGATGACAAAACAGGATCTCTGTTATATAACAGCGACAGCATCAACGGAGAGTCAGTAATGACAACATCTACCTGATTGGCACATCTGCTGAGCCTGAAAGACTGTTGTCCAAACATATATGCCTGATTTTTCAACGCTGTAGCATTGTTCTCCCAAACCATGTCTTTTGCAAACTCTGTTACGAGCTCTGCATTAACACCATGCATCTTTAACTTGGAAAATATGTATGCCGCGCCGGTGCTCTTCCCTGCGCCAGGAGCACCAAACAAATTAACAATCAGTGGATTCTGCTGTTTTAATATACAATCCACAGTGACACATCCCCTCTTTACTTTCTCTGAATTCTTTACACATACATTTTGTGTCTGCGCTTTTGACCAGGTTACATGGGCAATAGCCGCCGTTGGCTTTGAGCTGTCGCTTGATGTCAGCTACATACTCTTTGTCTGGATTTAATCTGATAGGCATGATGAATCTCCTTGTGTTGTGTCATATACGGACAGATTGTCACAACTGTGTTCGCTGTAAGTTGTACTGATATCTTCAACAAACCCGCCTTCTGCGCCCCGAAGTGTATCAAGATAACAAGTCAGAGCCTCGCATTCGTCCTCAGTGATGTCTTCCATCAGTAGGTAGTTATGCTCGCGGTAATATCCACACTGGCGTAAGAACGTGTTTAGTTGCCTGCCGATATACTCCAGCTCGGTTTCACCGTATTCATAGAAAATTTCTGCGCATGAAGATTGAGTAAATCGATTTCCGTATGCGTCTGTAAGCGCAAACTCGATTGTCATTCTTTGTTCAGACATATAATATCGTCCTTTCTGTAATTTTAAGAAATAACTTCTGCATATTGATTGTCAGATGACAGATACACACCAAGCACTTCATCAAAGTGTCGTGTGTGTCCCGGAACAAATCTGCCGAACTTGATAATGATATTACCAAGCAGGCTTAATTCATTAACAAACAGAGCGATTTCGTTTTTATTGTATCCCGTATAAATAACAACGGTGTCGTCGCAATGATGCTCCTGACGCAGCTTTGTAATAAGCGCCAACATCTCCTCGAACTGCTCAAACGGTTCAAGACCGGCAAAACAAATTGCACTCGTGATATCATTGGATAAATATCTTGCAATGATATCTTCATCGTCCATATCGACGGTGGCGGATGCCCGCCACTCGTCGTTCTGGCACATAGACAACGGAGCTCCCGCGTCTTTACAGCATTTACCGTTACAGTGTGCCGTTCCTATATACATCACGGGATGCTTATAATTAACGAAATCCTCGTCCACAATTGCCTTGATAATCATTTATTCAGCACGCTCCGAATATAAATTATACAGACTGACTGCATTACTGTCCGTAGATGCAACAACCGCGAGCCCGCCGTCAAATCCAATGCGCATCTGGATATTACCGTCGTCTCTGACAAAACATGCATAGACACAGCCTCTTGCATAGTCATAGCAAAGAATGTCATTTTCCGCATCTACCTGTTCTGCTTCATCTGCAATGCTTCCTGGGTCCATTTCGTCAGGGCTTAACACCTTTGAAAACACAAGGTTCCCTTCCGGGTTGATACGAAGCTGCACATTGCCATCTTCTTTATAATAACAAGAGTATGCGCAACCGTTTACATAGTCATAGCATAAAATATCATTCTCTACATTAGGCTGGGTAGCGCCTTCGATTGTCAATTCTGTTGTTTCAGGCATTTTTGTAGTTTCAACCTCACCTGGGGTAACAGACATAACAGTAGGTTCGACCATGCTGTTTCTGACACCGATAACGACAGCGATTGCGATAACGATAAGACATACCGCGATTCCAATATATTGAGTGTATTTTTTCATTTGATAAATCTCCTTTGATTATTCGCTCATTGTTTCAGCAAACTCATACCACTGTCTTGTGGTAAATTCTTTGAATCTGTCTTTGGAAAAACTGCGTGTCGGAACAAGATATCCGACAATTCTGACGTATGTATCAAATACAGGACATCCGCACTCGGGACAAACATCACTACCAACAAAACCGTGATGGTTTTCACACTCGTTGATTCTTGTATTGAATGCAAAATAAATAACACCGGATTGTGCGATCTTGTTTAGCATATTCCACGCGACATCTGTATTCGGGAAGTTTGCTTCAAGGTTGATGTGAGCAATACTACCACCGCTACACTTTGCGTCAAGAATGGAACTTAACCTGAGCTTTTCCTGGATTGTGCATTTAGCAGACAGAGGAATCCATTGATTACTGTAGATGAATTTCTGATCAAGATCGAACAGTGCGTTATCTTTCTGGCACAAAATCACAGCAGCTCGCTCTGCCGGCACCGATTCAATATTGAATGAGTATTCAGTTGTAAAGTTGTCCTTTACATCATTCAATACATCAAAGATTTTGCACGCAAACTCAATACCCTCGTCTGTGTAATATGTATATCCGAACTCATCAATTCTGGTGTACCCAAATGCCTCAATAACTTCAAACAGACCAAGGATGCCCATTGTACAGTACTGCTTATCCATCTCTATACCACCGTCCTGGTAGTTCGGTAGGAGCCCCTTTTCCACATTGCGTTTGATGATGTGTCTAACAGTATCCAATGCCTTACAGCACAGTACTGCTCTCTTTTTAAGTAGCGAAAGGTATTTCTTCTCGTCACATTCTGTCTCAAGAGCAATTCTCATTAGGTTAATTGTGTTAACCTTAACGGATCCGATCGACAACGCTGTGCCACCTATGGAGTTGATAAACGCATTGAGCTTGGATGTATCCGACAGAAGTCTGCAACAGTTACTCAGCGTTGTTACATCGCCGCTGACGAAGAAGTTGCTGTCGTTCCAGGTTGTATTATGATCAGAGCACCAACGAGCGAAATCTTCATCGACAAATTTACCATCCCTGTACAATAAACTATAAGTTAACACGGGAAACGTGAACATATTTTCACTTCGAATATCAGAAACAACCTCCATAAACAGCTTCTGATGATCAATAAGTTCATCAACGTAGTCAATGACGAATGTTCCATCCGGGTATTCAACACCACCAAACAGTGACTCGATATAATTTCTGTCAAAAATAGAAACATTTACGAATGCGGTTTGGTCGATTCGCATAAACGGTTGGTTCAGACGATAGATAAGTTTCTGGAAAGACTGTTTGATATAATAATCCGGATCTTTGATTACATATCCATTTTCACAATCTTTCTTCCAGAAGTAGAAAGTCCAGATCAGAATGTTTGGAATGCCGACTGCCCCAGATGATCGGTTGCTCATGTAGCTTATATACTCGATGACATCATCGATGAACGTTGTAAGATGCATAGGAGGGCGGTTGTTGTAATTTTTCAGGAAAAACAACCCCTCTGTTGCAAGTCTGGTTAGGTCGTATGCATAGCAATACGGAATGTAAGTAGTGGTCGAAGCATCATGCATATAGAATGCACCGCTATACTCACCGTCAAGCCATTCCTTTGCCGTTTTAAGATTGTAGCGCTTTTTCATTTCGTAGAAAATCTTGTTAAACGCAAACATTTTGTCCAAAGATTTTCCTTTTTCGCTGATCAGGCTGCGGATATCTTTGTTAGAAGCGTTTGCGTTTGCATCAATCGTAACATCTGCAACACTATGATCAACAAAACTATCAATGAAGTCTGAAAAATTCAGCTGCGTTTCATGAAATCCGTTCAGAAAATCAAAATCTTCACCATATTTTTCGTTTAACGCATGCATCGCCTTTTCAAAGTCTTTGTTCATTTTAAGTGGAATGTTCATTCTGCGGTCTCCTTTTGTTGATTCACCCAGCCTACCGCATCACCGAACTTCAGTAGCGTATCATTTACGCGGAGAACTGGTACTTGTTCAATACCGAGTGAAAGCATCTCTTCCACAGAGTTGTTTTCTGTGTATGAAATGTTTTTGGCATCAAGCTTTTTCTTTAACACCTCGCACATCTTACATCCCGTGGAATACAAAACAATATTGTCGATAACATTCACCTCTTTCTGTAGATATTTTGATTATTCCTGTAATTCATCTGCACATTGACTGATCCAGCCTCTGTGGTTAGTTGTCAGGGAGCA
This sequence comes from Clostridia bacterium, assembly GCA_017435865.1. GTDB lineage: Bacteria > Bacillota > Clostridia > Oscillospirales > Acutalibacteraceae > RUG806. The sequence continues at coordinate 30,087 of JAFSEF010000051.1, read as the reverse complement.
TACTGCGGCTCGCTCTCTGTCTTTAAAATGCTCGATATACTTCATGAAGCCGCTCGACGAAGGATCATCCAGATCACATTGCAATTCATGCCCAATTACAATTACTTTGACGTTTTTTCCGATTCTTGTCAGCGTCTTTTTCAGTTGCGACACCGTGTAGTTCTGCGCCTCGTCGATAATCACAACGGTATTCTCAAGGTTAGAACCGCGCAGGAATGTGTCTGTAATACAGGTAATATACCCCGTTCCATTCTTTTGATTTACCATGGACTCTGTGTTGATTGCCGTTATGGGATTCACATTACAATTCAGCAAAGCCTGGTAAAATGCTTCGAAGTATACAGAACTTTTTTCTGTGATTGTTCCGGGAAGCCACCCCTGCTTTCTCTCGCCATACGGCGACATGATATATACGATGCCCTCATAGGCGCCACAGGCCACCAGAATGTTGGCAACTCCTGTGGCGATTGTCGTTTTACCCGTACCTGCCCTTGCGTTAACAAACACAATATCAATATCGGGGTTGATAATTGTATTTGCAAAATGCAATTGCTCGTCATCTAACTGAAATCCGTAAAAAGGGTGGTCGACAAACGATGTGGGTAGCGCATCGAAAGACTCTCTTACGGTCTTTTTCTTTGCAGCCATAGTCCCTCCTTAAATGATTTCATCAAGATCGCAGTCGGTGCCAATGATATAGTCTACAACGCCCTTGTCTTTTGCTTCGGATGCAAACAGGTACCACTCAATGCGGAACTTACTATCATATTCCTGGCTTGTGATACTACTTCTGGAGAGAATGTAGTCTTTGATTCGATTCTCAACACGCCCCTGGAATTCCATCTCGTCGCGTGCCTTACCGCCGGACGTAAATACAAAGTTAGATCCGTCATGCATGAGGAATTTTGCATTGGAGGTGGCGAAACGCTTATGTCCTGCAAGTCCGATCAAAAACCCCATACTGTACTGATAGCCAAGATTGATAGTGTAAACGGGAGTTTTACTGCATAAAATCACATCGATGAGTTCGAATCCTGCATCAACACATCCGCCATTTGATGATACGTATAACAAAATCGGGCGACGTTCCTCTACCGGAAGACCGATATCATCTTTGTTGAACTGCAATATATGTTTAACAATTTCGGATACAGAGTACTGATCGATTTCCGTGTTCAAAAACAACTTTCTCTGTTTGAGATCATTCAGGTAGAAAATCTCATCAATCGATCCGCTTCTTGTTAATACTTCCTCAACTTCCAGGTCGATGTCATAGTATCCTTTACGATTAGTTTCCATATAACTTCTCCTTCATCCATGTAATGATTGCCTCTAAATCTTCGAGACTTCCTTCGTTGTTGATTGTGATGTCCGGTTCAACATTATCGAGCGCTGTTTCGGATGGGTGATGCTGCTGTTCCTCTGTGAGAGTGCTGGTAAAATTATTGCGAATAACTCTGACATGAGTTGTTTTAAAACCATAGTTTAACAGCGTTGTGATTTCATCCGGAAATCTGCAGTCAGGAATAATAACATAATCCCACTCTTCACCGAACAGGCGCAGCATCGAAACGATAAACTCAACCCAGAACGTCGGCTGTTTCTTTCTGACTACATCCGTGCCGACATACTGCAGTAAATGCCTACCGTTTTCATCCTTATTGCCGTCCCATCCGAAAAAGTTACGGCAAATATGCTTAAGCAGATCTGCATAATGCACAAGCAGCACCCTTTTGCCATCAGCGTCCATCTGTGCTTTTAGCATTTTGGCGGCCGTGTCTTTTCCATGTTGAGCTTTGCCGGAAAATAGAATTACTTCAGTCGGATTTCTATCGTCTGTGACATCGCCGCCCTTTTTGCCTGTAATCAACCAGCTCATTGGTAGCGTTTCAATCCACTCACAGAATGCTCTCCATTCCGGCAATTTGTGATTTCGTCTCTGCGCATAGATTGTTTTCAGCTGTCTGTAGTTGGTTGTCATACCCGCAACAAGTGTGAAGCCGGCAGGGTTGCTATACAGAATTTCAAGATACATGTTTTCTGCTTGCTTGCGTAGTTGCTCGACTTCTTCCTTGCTGCAATTGAATGCCATAGATGCTACGTCAAGCGTTAGGAGTAATTCTTTATATTCAGCGATTTTTTCTTTCAGAATTTCACCTATGCGAGGATCAACATATTCGTTGAGAACAGCACTAATATCGAACTGAACCATTTTATGCATCGTGCTTTGAGAGCTGACAAAATCAAGGAAGTGATATCGTTCTGCCTCAACCCATGCTTTGTTTGAAAACTTAAGGTCAAACTGAACAACAACCCCATTCAGCCAGTTGTCATGCCCGGCTCCTTTTGCGCTCAGAGCAAGGGCTTCAATACCAGATGTAAGTGTATTATTCACCTTTTCCAAGTCAACTGATTTTGGATACTTCGCGCGTCGGATACTTTCGTACAAACCATATACGACAGCATTGGAAACGCACTCGCATCCAGGGACAATGAGTTCGCTCATAGAAAATTCCTTTCTATTTTTATTATGTATTGGTGATAATCGGATTGATTGTGCAAGAATCAATCAGAGACTCCATACAATCACAGCACAAATCAAGCTCAAGAGTATCTCCATCGTACTTTGTGCCGTAACCAAGTCTTTTTCGGATTGAGAAATCTTCTCTCTCATCCCATAAATTAAATTGCTTCCCGCATTTATTGCAGACTGTCATGCTTGCCGTAATCATCACCTCCCCACTCTGCGCATTCAAAGCCTTGTTGAGTAAGCCAGTTGGCAACTATGTGCCTATGGCAAAATTCATACGGTCTTTCATAACAAATAAGTGCAATACGTGGCGTTTTCTGTAGATCGCCGTTATAGTCAACGGATGTTGTGTGGGTTAATAAAAGCTGGTCTAACTCCTTAATCACACGCTCAACGCTTAACACGCCTAATACCTGTTCTATGAAGCACTTGGTGTAGTAGTCGTTATCTTTTGTGTGTTTCCACGTCATAAAGAAATCGTACTTCGGTGCAAGTTTTTTATACTGTAGCCCCTTGTACCATTCTGGTGCCTTACCACAGATAGAGACCGGGATAATATGATCAGGTAAGTCTTTAAGTTTTGCAAAATAACTTGTGTAAATCATCAGTCCTCCTGCGACTATCCTATTTCATACGGGTCGCTTTCCCACTCGGCGCCACATGCATCACACGTATAACAATCCACGGCAACATGTCTCCCAGTCCTAAACAGACCGCGTTCATACCATGCTCTAACGGGCGGGGCGAAAAAACCCCGATACGTCTCTCCACAGCATGGGCATTTATCGCAACCATCATTTGCAACACGTCGAGCCTGCTTTAGATATGCAGCCCTGTCGGATGTTTTAGTAATTTGCATATACATCACCCCTTTCGAGTTTACATACCTTTATAATCAATTCAGATTTAGGCTTAACGACATTGCTACCTGTTGTCGGAGGCGACGGCGAAGTTCCTATGCTACATATGGGTTGATATCCGCACCCTCTGTTTCGTACATTGTAGTGTGGTTTACCATTTGTTTTTATAAAACACATATGTATATCCTTTCATGGCTTATTTTTGTGTATAAAATCGCAGTTTGATAAACATATAATTTTATTTATCAACAATGATAAATGATGCTAAAAAATCGTCGAGCGCGCTGTCTGTGTCAGCGTCGAGAGCCGCTTCTACATACCCGATCTTCGTGTGTTTTATCATGTCAGCAACAAAACTGTCCGATACGTCGACACCAAAGTACAACACCTTGTGAAACTCCCCGCTGTGCTTATCAACATTATTCATCGTGATGAACGTAATAGAGCTATTGTTGTTAAATTCTATTACATACTCGGTATCATCCGTAAAGAATTCGGTTATAAGGATACGAGTAACACCAGGAATTGGTGTTTCGTCGTGTGTTTTTTTTATCTCTTTCATAAAGCTGTCGAGATCATGCCGTTGTTGAAACATAACTCCTATCTTATACTCGTTAGAGTTACCGCACTGCACCATGATATCAACCAATGAATTTGTTGTTAATTCAGTCATTTTTATACCTGCCTAATATATCTTTGAGTACCCGGTTAGTTTGAAATACGGACCGTCTCTCTCATAACCAGTACACAAAATGATGTCATCTTTATGTATTGGGTCTTTGTTGTATAATGCGTTGAAAACGGTAAACCGACTCTCAACGCCACTACCGATTGATTTTGTGATAATCGAATAGCCGAACTGCTTATTGTCTGCCTTTCTATGAAGCGGGTATACGTCCATGACATACAACTTTCGCCTGTCCTCTGGTTTTCCTGACACATACCCTACATACCCCATGATTTCTGCAAAGTTTTTTACTTTCATCACATCACTCAGGTCTTCAATATTAGCCTTTTTCACTGCTATTTCGGCCTCGTACAGTATTGACATGACGTCAAGTAATGTATAACTCTTTGCATAACCGCCGGATTTGGTTACACCGACTGCGTATTTTGCAACAATTTCTTCAAGAGGGGTGCCTTCGATTTTGCTTTTTGCTATCTGTTTCGCATCTCCCTTTTTGAATGTGTTATAAAACAAATCTGCAATCCGCATTAGCTCTCTTTGATTTCCGAATTCCGAGAAGAAATCCAATTTTATCAGTATGTCGAGCTGTCGCACATCAAGTGATGTTTGTCGGTCAACGGCTAATAGCACATCAATGAAACTTGTGTATCTTTGTGAACTGCCCACTCTGTATAATTCCTCTGTGAGTTTTTCGCCCATATGTTTTACAGATGTTAGCCCTTTGGCGATAATATTGCGCTCTTTGTCGAAGAAATACTCTCCGCGAGAGACACCCCATTTTGGCATTGTGATTTTGATACCCATCTTCGTAGCGTATGCTGTGCCGTTTTTAATATCATTATCATTTGCGGCGTTATTCAAAAATGATGTAATAAACTCAATTGGATAATAGTGCCTGTAATAAGCACATAAATAACCAAGCATGCAGTATGCAATGCTATGATTATATCCGAACTGATACGACGCGCTGTCTTCAATAATCCGCAGGAATTCCAGCGCTTCTTTTTCCGCATCAGAACGAGGTTTGGGAGACTTGTTGCAGTAACCGTTCAGGATATCCGGCATTGCTCTGTCAAGTCTGTCTTTGTCCTTACGTCCAATTGCGCGCCGGATGTTATCAGATTCGCTTCCTGAAAGTCCACAGATTTGTTGTAGAAATTTAATTGTGTCCTCTTGGTAAATCAGATATCCGAGGTTATCTTTCAGCAATTCGTCGATAATGTCAGATGGGTTCGTGTGTGTCTTCCGTTGAAGCAATTCGTTTCTGTATGACGCCCCTGACGGACGTATACATGCGGTTACGATTGACATATCAAAAATGCTTTGTGGTAAAAATCTCTTCAAGCTTTCAAATGCAAACGCACCTTCAAACTGAAATAACCCCGACGGGCTTTTGATCATGTCGTCCCAAACATCTTTGTCGTTCCAATCTATTTCATGAGATTGCGGATACGGTTTATTTATATACCTGCACACATCCCGTATAACCTGTACTGTCTTCAAGATAAGAAAGTCGTACTTTGCAAGACCTGTGTAGTCATGAATATTTTCCATATCAAGCATGAGGCAGCTCTCCCCATCCTTGTCAAAAGTACCGAAATAGTCATCCAGTGTAATCGGGCTGATTACCATTCCCGCAGGATGGACTGATTGCGACACTTTCGTATCAATCAGACCGTCAAAATAATAGAAAAGCTCTGGGTATGCTTGCTTGGTTTTTTCCGGGTCTGCATCATATTCAGACTTAATCTTGGCTATTTTTTTCAAAGACCACGGATTTTCTGCAGAGTTGCCAATTGCTGATAGTTGTTCTGTAATCGCATCTACCGGCAAAGAACCATGCATCTTGTTCCATTCTTTGGCAAGATGTCTACCGACGTCATCAATAACGCCCTTGTCTTGTATTGTTCCGAAAGATGAAACTCTCGCGGTTTTGTCCACACCGAACCTGTTTATGATATACTGAAAAATTGCAGGCCTGTCAGAGTCAACACAGTCGATATCAATATCACCGATTTCTACTCTGTCCTCGTTACAAAATCTTGAAAATACCGTGTGCCATGTCTCTGGATTCAAGTCGATTATGTCAGTAACATATGCTACTCTTGACCCACCTACAGACCCTCTTGCGGGGCCGAGCGCCATCCCCTGCCCCTTACACCAGCAGATCAGTTCAGACATGGACAACATAAACCCGTCCATACGAAGTTTTTGGAATACTCTCATTTCTTCGTCGATTGCAGAACGGAACGCATCTGCTTGCTCCGGAGGAATAATGCCGTTTTCCAGTTTTTCGGCGAACTTTCTTTCAACTGTTTCAATAAACTTTTCGGAGTCCGCCTCGCGACTTCCGTACAGAATCGGATATTTAATCGATGTGTCGACCTCAATTTCTTCCGTCATATCATACAGCAGGTTGGTGTTTTCAATTGCCGCCATATAATGTTCTTCGGGAAGAGCCCCTTGTTGACGGAACATATCAACTAATTCGTCGTATGTCTTGTATGAAAGATCCAGCGCATCTTCGTCGCCGTAACTTTTATTTTTCGCAGACAGCAACACCGCTCTGCATTCTGCTTTATATTTACTCGAGCTGTGCGTATCAGTTCCTGCGATTAACGGAGTGCCGATCTTGGCGGATAATTCAAGAAGCCGCTTATTGTACTCAATCTGCTCCGGAATATTGTGAGGCTGCACTTCGAGAAAGTTATATTTTTTTGCAAGCTCCATGTATCGCGGATGGTCTATTGGTAGCCTGCATAGCGGAGAAGCAAGACAAGCGCTCGTCGATATGATATTCTCGGACATCGACAGGAACTCATCAAATGTGATTCTGTTGACGTAATAGGAGTGATCTTCCCTGCAAGATTTACTGATAAGCGCATTCAGTTCCCTTAAACCATCATTATTACGAGCCATCAGCACTGTATGGTAGTTATCTCTTGTTTTTGGTTCAAGTGTTTCGGTAAGATATATCTCAACCGAATGTATATAGCGCAACCCCGCCCTCCTGCAGGCATCCCATTTTTCTGTCCAGTTCAGAGGTTTACCATGCTCTGATATAGATAGTGCAGTGGCACCGTTCTGCACTGACAGGTCGATATAGTCCTGATATTTTGTACAACTGTCAAGCAGACTTAACTCCGTATGACAGTGAAACATGTTGTAACTCTTTGTGATTCCATTTCACTCCTTTATATTAGAGCATTAGCGGAATTGCATGCGATGTTCATAAAGTGATTGGAATATCTCCAACCCCTTATCAACGGGAGCATCCTTTTCATCCAGCAAATCTTGCTTGTCCCAAAAATATTCCACATTGACATACTGTTTCAATTTTTTTATATTGATGTCTTCTCTGATGCGAATATCCTTGTCGAGTGCAAATACGACGCGACACCCAAGCCTTGCCAGTATCTTCATCTGATTTGGATTCAGGTGAGACGTCAATATTGCCCCAGTATTGTGAATTCCCCACGTATCAGCAAGCAAGACGCTCTTGCACCCCTCAAACAAGATAATTTCTTTGAGCTCCAGAATGGATTTTATGTTCTCAGCAAGTCCGTATATCGTATCCATGGTTCCCCACGGGTAAAAATAGGTATATTTTCGTTGTTTTTTCTCTTTCCACATAGGATCGAGCGTTCTGCCGCCTATGTTGACGATTTGACCTGCGATATTCCTGATCGGATATACAAGCCGATCTGAAAAACTATCGTAGTAAACTTGATATTTGTCAAGTGACGCTCGGGCAATTCCTTCATTGACCCAAACAGCAAGTTTTTCTTCGCGTTTTTCATACCTACTCATATAATCTTCCGGCAAGATAACAGACGCAGACTCTTTGCGTGTTTGTTTTGGCTTTGCAAACCTCTTGCATGCTATTGTAGCGGCCATTTTTTCTCGCCTTGGTGCGATAGCGCCATTCACACCTGCATATTGTTTAAGAATTTCTACCGCTTCTCTGCTTGAACAATCGTAATAGTGCTTAACAAATGTAAAAACGTTGCCTCCGATCCCGGAACTGTAGTCAAAAAAGACCGGAGGGCTTTCACGAACGGAAAATGACGGTGTTTTTTCTTCCTTGAAGCAACTTAACCCCCACCATTCTCCGTTTTTTTCAGTCAGCTCAATAAACTGCGATATAAACTCCACGATATCGATCGACAGAATAAGATCTTCGAGTTCCACACCATCATCCCCTTGTGTAAATCATTTAATTAGCATGATGTTTTAAAAAGGAGATTGTGGTATATGTTGTTTTGCCTCTGAGTACATGATTCTGTTCCCGTCAAAGAACAAATCTATATATTCTCCGGACGCATGTTGCATACCATTGCGGTTCAGAATAACTCGTAGCTTCTTGTTACCGCATTCTGCACCATCTGCCTCGACTTCTTCTGGCGTTTTGTCTTGAATAATCGCAATTGTACTTGCGTTGCGTCCGATTTTAGCAGAATCTGCTACCTTGCCGTTTGTAGTAGCCTGTGCGGCACCGATTCCGCAAATTCCCATTTCTCCACAGATTTGATTTTTAACCATATCTACAAACCTGCCGAGCTCCTGGTATGAGTTGAACGCGTCTCCTTCTCCGGAACTCTTGAAATAATCTACGATCAGAACGTCAAGCCCTTGTGTATGCTTGACCTTTTTGACTGCGGTATATATGCTTTGCTGGTCGAACATCGGAATGTAAATATGCGTAAATTTCCTTGTTTTCATCCATTCTCTAACCTCGTCGATCTTCGCAGCCTCTTCGGCGGTGTAATGCCCTGACGTTAGTCTTTTGTATTCCACGCCTGACAGATGAGCCAACACTCTCGCTGTAAACAACCTTGTGTTCAATTCACTATCCAGATAAAGAACCGCAAGATCTTGCTTTAAAAGATCGATAGCGCAGTTTAATAACATCATTGATTTACCCTGCTTCGCTTCTGCTGAAAAGACAAACAGTTCTCCTGGCTCAATCGTCGCAAACTCATTAAGGGTTGGGAATTTGAATGGAATTCCGGCAAACCCGTTATTCTGTCTTGACTGAATCTCCTCCCAGCAATCATCAACAACGTCTTTATATTGCGGGATTTCCGTTGTCGTAGAGAATTCGGTCATTACATCATCTATGATGTTATAGATTTTTTGCTCAACATTTTCTTCTGATCTGTCACAACAAAGAGCTTGACATTCGCGTAATCGCTGATATGTATCTCGTCGGAAAGCTGCGTCCAGAACGTTATTAACAAGCATCTTATACTCCTCAACACTGTTTCTGGCAAGGACGTCGCTCATTTCCACAAGTTCTTGCAGTTTTTCGATAGTTAAAACTTCTGCATATCTGCGAGTTGCCTCGGATGAGTTCAGACATTCGATGATATTATATGGGTCGACCGTCATAATACCGCGTCTGGCAAGTTCGCACACCGCAACATACACACATCTGTTCTCCTTGTTGGTAAAATGATTAGGAAACAGATGTTCAGAATAAAACGAAAGCTCCGGGTTATGTATGAGTGAAGCAATTATTCCGGCTTCACTGTCGATACTGTTGATATTTTCACCAGTCAGTTACATTCACCCGACCTTTCTGCTGATAATAATCATATTATTATACCAGCCATGCGATACCATAAGAATCTCCTTTATATCAAACCATTGTCAATCAGGGACCTTACTCGACCCTCGGATTAACTTTGGTAGTTTATAATAATCGCACTCGCTTGGTGTCGTATTTGCGAGTGTTGTGTTATGGATTACCGTGTATTCCAATAACAACATTCTTCGCTTACTCCGCATATATAATAACACCCAAAGTACTCTATATTCGGGCTGAAATCCTCTTCATCCATAATAGACTCAACAAGCCCCTTTGCCCAACTCACGGATTCTGTATATGCATCAAGCGAGAACGGTTCTTCAATAAAAACCCCAGAACGAAAACAGTTGAAACATAATGCCTTGGGGAATTTTCCGTATTCTTGTTTTACAGCTGCAGCATACAAATATAATTGTCTCAGCATGTTATCAAGTTCTATATCTTTGGCAGTTTTCTTTCCGGACTTACGTCTCGGTTGTAAGTTTCGAGACTTGTTATCTACAATGTAGAGCTCTCCGTCTTTTTCTCCGAGATAGTCAATGAATCCTTTGAACGGAATACCGTCGATTGTAAAATCAACTTTCTTTTCCACGTCGACCATATTGTATGGAAATGGTTTAAACTGCTGTAGGTATGAAACTCCTGCCTGTATATATTTGTTTACGGTGCTTTCTTGCGGTCGATCGCCTCGGACCTCTTTTTGAAAATCAAACAGGAATTTGGTAACCATTTCTTCCTGTTTAAGTTCTCCTCTGTAAAAGCCCTCAATGATCTTGTGCATAAACGCTCCGTACGTGCTGTAAAACCGTGGAGCTTCATTATACTCTTTGATATATTTTAAAAACCACTTATAAGGACAGTCTTCAAAACATGTAATACGACTATAGCTCCATGTCATATCTTCAATCAGTGGACGGTAGCTGATGTCATGCATATGTCACAGCATCAGAACGGCAATCCACTGTCGTCGACCTCGCCATCATCTACCACCGGAAGTGATTCCGTTGGCTCGTTTTTTGGCTGATCGTCACTCATTGTTTCAAAAGAGAAACATTTGAAGTTCGTGTATGTGATGTTTTTTTCTTTGTTATAGTTATTTGTGACATCAACATCTACAAGCTTGATACGATCTCCTTCTTTAAGACATGCTGCTTTTTTTGCAGCAACCGTGCCGACAAAAGAAACAAAGCCGGAAAAGTCTTGTACATATTCATTCGTCTGCTTGTCTTTTCTGCTAATAGAAAGACGCACAAGGGTACTTGTATCCGTCTTTGGATCTATCGACCAAACCTTTGCGTAGCTTCCTGTTCGAAATCCCATAGGTTATTCTCCTTTTATGTATGTTTTATTAAAATCATTCAGTAATTTTGCTGCAAGGGATGGATCTTTGATGGCAAGATAGTTTGCGTTTTTGGCAAACTTCGCAATAAACTTCTTGACCTCGTCTGTTTTGTCCGGGTTGTCTGCAAGAAATTGTTTCAGGATGGTATCGAACTGAGAAATAATCCCAGCTGCGATTGCTTTGTCTTCTGACTCTTCTGCAGCCTTTTGTTTGCTTCTGTAGGCATCAGCATCGGAGTCTGCCTGGGCAATCTGAAAATAACTGCACAAAAAGTATCTTGTGCAATAGGTAAGTCCGGAGCCAAATGCCTGTGACGGATCCCCCTGAGAGCCAGTTACAAACCACGGAACTTCAATGAAATCATCTGGATCGTCGTCATTAACCCATTTGAAAACCATATCGGCCGTGACAAGCATCTCTGTTGTTGTGCTATCATACGACTTTCCTGTTTTATCGAACTTGGTGTTCACAACCACATTTTGTTCGACCTTTGTACTGTTTGGAACAATAGACGGAATAAGTGAAACGCCGTGTTTTTTCATGCCCGCTGTGATATTGGCAAGAATATTCGTGATATCTGCATAGGAATAATTGTATCCCTTCTTATCCTTCGTAACGACATCTGAGATTGCACGAATTTTTGCGAGCTTTTGAATAAGATTTAACTTTGCATCTGCCATAATCCACCACTCATTCTACGCTCAACAGACTGCTGAAGTTTTGCATAATTCGCTCATTTTTGCTTCTTGCGCTCGCGAGACTGTCTCTTGTGGACGAAAGTTCTCTCTGATACTCATCGATTTCCTGGATTTCTGTGTCAATTTGCGTGTTGAGATCTGAAAGATTTTTCACCACACCAGATACAACGGACACCGCAGTCTCAAACATGGCGACAACCCCAGCTAATTCTTCCTGTTTTTTTGCCAGAATATCTTTTCTTTTTGCCATAAATACTCTCCTTTTTAACTTTATACTGTTATCTGGGTAGGCCGACGCACGGCGGGCTTCGCAAGAGATACAAGCGTGCCATCCATATAAACCTCCTTTCGGGTTTTATTTTTTATACAGGCATGTGCCCTGGCTGGGGCGAACGGATTCGAACCGCTGAATGCGGGAGTCAAAGTCCCGTGCCTTTCCGCTTGGCTACACCCCAATGTGAAATTTGTAAATCATTTAATTATCATGATATATGTATTAAGATGCCCGCTTGCAGCAGGCATACTTTTAAATTGAAAATGCGAGCTTCCAGCGCTCATAGTCGTCGGTGTACTCTTTGATAAATTGTCTCTTTTTAGCATCAATTGTATTTCTTCCGCTGTCCAACTTATATGTCTTCCCTTCCATAAACTGCTCTACAGCAGGAGCGAAATTAACCGGAATGCCTGCACGCTCTCTCTCGTACATTCTGTAAAAAAGACCAGATAACCATACTCGGAAGTAGCTCAGCTTCAAGTCCGTAGACCCGTCATCCATCTTTTCTTTTGATCTTCTTGAAAGAGCAACGCGCATTGCCTTTGTTGATGCTGCGCCACGGATGCCTCGCACAACCGTGTCTCCGTCCACCCTGTCCTTGTATAAAATCTTGTCATAGTTTGGGTGGTCATATGCAAATTGCGTTAAGTACACACAGTTTTTGAATGCTGCAAGCGATTCACGATAGAGTGGTATTTCTACCTCTCCGTAATGAACAACCATATTATGAAAATCAACATCTTTACACTTAATTTTCAATATATCTTCTTCGTCGACACCGCCATATGCAAGCCAATAAAAACATCTGTAGATATTATCTGTTGTTGCCATTTCTTCTGGTGCGCATATACTATCTAAATAAACCTGCAAATGCAATGGACTGGCGACCATTCTGTGCCGTACGGCATCCAGCCCAACAGGCCGTGCGTTCAGCATGCCGTCACATGCACCAGGTACGCCTGTTCGTATGCACCAGCGAACATATTCATTCAGTACACCAACCCTCGTCCATGTACTACGGATGCGGACTCCTATAAGTTCCTCGACAATCGGTTGTAGCTCTTCGCTGCTTTTCGTACATATATCTGCTCCCCATGCGATCTCATATGGCTCAGTCGCATTGAATGTATTGCGGCACACTTCTTCCATGTTTTTGCTTGAGGTGTATTGTCTGATGAATTTTATTTTTAACTCTTCATTGTACATAGTTCATCCCTCCTACTATGTATCACGCTGTCGCATTCAAGGCCAAGGCCTTTTGCCACACAACAAGCAACAACTCCGGATCTATAAAAGAAATCGCAGATGTAGCAAGCAAGTTCGCAACAGCAACCTTTGCCATATATTCAGCCGGGATGGTTGTGAGGTAGTTACCTATTCTATCTTTAGACATTCTTTCAGGATTCTCACATAATACCATGCTGTCTTTGGCAAGACCTGTACCGTCTGCTGGGATAACTACGTGGGTTGGTTGCCCTGCCTTTTTAAGAGAGCTGGTTAACGGTAACGCAATGATATTAGGGCTATTTGCATTTCCTACATTGTTCTGAAAAACAAGCCCGGGACGCCAGCCTTTTTGTTCGTTGCCGCAACCCCCGAAGTTCATAAGATATATTTCGCCGATTTTTGGCTGTCTATCCGTACAATACTGAAGAGTCATTATGCCACTTCCTTTCGCCGTTAATTTCTTATTACGGCATAAGTATAGCATAATATTTTGGCAATGTCAAGATAATTTTATGTTTTACATGGAAAATTTTTATTTTGCCACAATTGTATATGTGATATCATCGTCGGAGTTAGATAAATTGCCACAAACAACGGCAAATACTGCACCAATTGCGGACTGGCCGTTAACAACAACTCGTTTCACTCTCTCCAAACATAAATAACTCTCTTCGTTTCGAAAACAAATTGCGTTCGGATTCATAGCGATCAGCATAATTTTAAATACCAACTTGGTCTTGATGGTGCTGCCAACCTTATCCCAGGTTTGATTCTCTGATAAAAATATGTATTCCCGGAAATCATTTTCGTCACAAACATCTCTGAACTCACGAACAGATAATGTTTCATTCAACTTCATAAATAGTATACCCCCATATTGACTTTTATATTATAATATGGTATACTACAATATGGAGTAAGTTCTTTTAGTCTGTGTCATGCTTACTCTGGGTTGTAGTACACAACTCTACATAATGAAGCACAAGTTATATATTTGTGCTTCAGACGGTAGCTCTGCTTTGGTCGGTGGGCTGCCGTTTTTTTTATTTAACAAACGAACATACTACTCTGCAAGTCGTTTTTGCAGATATACCGAACGTTTGTTCGGCTCTTATAATAGCACATTACAGAGCAAATGTCAATAAAGTTATTGTGGTACATTGTCCAAACTATTGGTCTAACACTCAATATAATCTATTTTATCACCAAAGACAGGCGGTATCATAATTACAAAAACAGTCAACCTTTACATGCCCGCCAGTCAACTCACAAATCGTTCGTTTATGATTCGGTGTTATATTTTCAAGTTCCAAAACAAGGTGGATATCTGCTCCTGACTCCCGCATTCTACGTTCAATACATTGAGTAAATCTAACACACATGTTTGTGTTTTCGCGTGCCAAGATACCAATACCGTATCCTGTCCTCATCGCCCATTCATCCATTTTTCCATGTTTTGCAAGCATGAGGTGGTATACCCATTCCATATGAGAAGTCGGATATGCACCTATTGAAAAACATCGCTCGTATTGTCGTCTTATTTTGTCTGGGCATGTAGCGGTCGGAATATTCAACTGATTCATCCAATCTTCGCCAAACACGAACTGAAAATCTTTTTCAAACTTCTTGATTATATCATCATAATACTCCCCGCTGATAATGTCTTTTTTTACCTGCTGGGACAAATCATATGACGCGGCATATTTTGATAAATACTCTTCCTGAATTCTCTGTTTTTGTTCGATTAACGAGTTAGACTGCTGGTCTTTAGATTTTTCTGTTAGATATTTTCCGGCATAATATGTCCCACCAAACAATGCAAGTAAAAATTCAAGCATGCAAACATCTCCTTGGTTTATTCTACTGCGTTTGAAATATAATCCTTTGCGTTATCAATGTTCTCAAGCGCGCCCTCAAGGTTTTCTACCGCAGCCTCCATTTTCTCACATTTTTCACTATACTGCAGGTTCTCAGGCATATTGTCGAGACTATCCTGCTCTCCGTCTAAAGCCTGAGATACATAATCAGAAGCCTTGCTGAGCAGGCCGGAAGCCAGCCTGAGCAACTCTCGTCTCTTGTTATTCATAAGAACCTCCGTATAAAATTAAATGCTCTGCCATACGCTCGGGAATACAAATTTTACCTGCATATTCTCATCATGCGTTGCGGAGAAGTTGATAGAAATTGAATTTTCGGCAAGTGCATAAAACGCATGGTCAGCGTTAAGTATGGTAAGATCTTCGCACTCAATACAGACAACAACAGTCATGTCATTCTCGTCAATACAAGCCGCAAAAGAGTCTGCGTCAAACTCGTCTGCCAGATTGTCGATAATCTTACAATATGTTTCAAGATATTCGTAATCGGTGTGATTAAGCCGATATTTAGAGGCGAACTTCTCTGTTGCCTCTTCAACAACCATAGAAACGATATCAAAACAAGTTACCATATTACTCCCTCCTTACTCAACCGCCCTTGTCAGGCCGTGGAATGTGAAGTCGATCTGAATTGTACCGTCCGTTCTCGGATAAATGTCAACATTAGACGCAAGCCGGGCCGCTTTAACAAACAAATCTGGTCGGCGGAACTTCGGGTTTTTACCAATGACAGTAATGCTTCCGACGCTCGCAAACGGTTCATGCATCTCGTATGTAAGCTTAACACCTGTGCCTTTTGTCAGGTGCTTCAGAATATTATGAGCCGCAGCAAACTGTTGCAATCTCGCGGGTGCAACAAGCGACGTTCTGCTTTCGCTTTCCTGAATCATTTCAGTAAGTGAGTCCAGCAAGCTATCGAGCATCGCCTCCGCTTCTTCGTCTGTCAGGAACTCATTATTAAACAAATAATCATATTCATCCATACCGATTCCTCCCTTATTAAATAAATTGTATCATATACTATATGGGTTTGCAAGTTTTATTCATTGATTTGTATCTTATTTTTGAGCGCATCTTATTGTATTCCACACTTCATGGCGTGCACCAGATCAGCAATTTTGTATGCGGCATAAATTACATCTTCTTGGTGTAAGGTGTGCGAAAATGAAACACGGATAGAGTCTCGTGCCTGTTCTTCACTCATTCCCATTGCAAGAAGAACGTGGCTCGGATGTATTTCATGACTACGACAGGCTGAGCCGACTGAAACATAGATTTCTGATGCGTCCAAAGCGAGTAGAAGTGTCTGTCCGTCAACCCCGTCGAATGTTAGGCTTAGAATTTTACTATCGGTAAAATGTGAGTTATTGTGTAGACATTGCAACGTTTCATTTCGCTTCATCGCTTCGATCAAGCTTTTTAAAAATAGGTTTTTTAAAAACAGTACTCTTTCCAAGTTTTGTTGAAAATCTCTTGTTAGAATTTCACAAGCCTTTCCATAACCAACAATATGTGCAACATTTTCTGTGCCGCCACGTAATCCAAATTCTTGGTCTTTCCCTCCGTAGATGACCGGAGTGAGAAACTCTTTATCTCTGACATATAACGCACCAACTCCCTTCGGTGCGTTAATTTTATGAGCTGATAGAGACATAAAATCACATCCTATATGATCCACATGCAGCTCTTTTATTCCAGCTGCCTGCACGCAGTCTGTGTGAAATAATATATTCTTTTTCTTACAAAATGCGCCTATCTCATGTACAGGATTAATAGCGCCGGTCTCGTTATTCACATACATGGTGGAAATAATACCAGTGAACTCGTTGGCTTTATGTTTTAAAACATTGTAGGATATTGCACCTTTGGCGTGTGGTTGTAAGAATGTTGTTTTAAAACCGTCTTCTTGCAAGGACTCCGCTGATCTGATGATAGAGTGGTGTTCTGTTGCGGATGTTAGTATATGCATCTTATGATTATCTTGAAGATACTTTTTTGTTCCGCTAAATACTAAACTGTTTGCTTCGCTGCCGCCGGACGTAAATATAATTTGGTTTGGCATAGCTCCAACGAGATTGGCAACTTGTTCTCTTGCCAGTGCTATTGCATCTGCGGCCTGCCTTCCAAGGCCATACAGCGCCCCTGCATTCCCATACATATTTGTTAAGTACGGCATCATAGCTTCCAGAACTTCTGGATGTACGTGTGTCGTCGCGGCACTATCTAAATAAATCATCCTTATCACCCCGTATGATGTGCATTATAGTATTTCATCAAGCAGCCCGCAATCCGTTGCCTGTCTTCGGATTGCGGACGTCTTGATTTTTATTTTACTGCAGCTTGTTTAACCAATCGCATGTGGTGGCTCAGTATCAATGACGCCAACGACGGTGTTGTTACCCTCTCGATCTTGTTCAAGAATAACGCCATGCTCGGTGGCGTAACAAGCATAAATCAAACCATTATCGTAATCATAACAATACTGGATAGTGCTGAGGATCTGCTTCTTCTGTCTCTCTTGGGTGTTTTTGACAGCTGTTTGTATTAACATAAACGCACAAAGTAAAACAATAATTATAGTCTGTACAGCCCAAACCACAACAGCCGGTAGGTTTGCTTTAATATACTTTTTCATATCGCTCCAACTTTTCTCATATATGTAACATTTTATTGAAACAAATCAAAACGAAAGGAATCCACAACTTGAATAACGTCATATGCGTCTGCCAGACTTTTACGCAACAGTGATATTTCTTCAGACTTCGTTGCGTTGTCGTTTCGTAGCACCGAGAGTTCTTGATTCTGTCGCAGGTATGTTTCATATATAACAGCGATCGCACTAACGAGATTACAGCCTGTTTTAGAATCCTTGGATGTTTTTAAAAACTGCTCAATAATTCCTGCTGCGAGCTGCTCTTTAGTACTCAATTTGCTTGTTGCTCCGCAAATCATTTAAACAGCCTCCTTCCCAATAAACTTCTCCATACAGCACGCACACCCCATCGCCAGCACAATCCACCAAACACGGTGCAGATGTCGCGATCTTCACAGTTATTGCAAGTTAAATTGAATTTAGACATGTATACTCACCACCTTATATGTATATTTATACATTTGTATTGTTCGTCTCAAAGTGCTCGAGGATTTCTTCAATGGTTTTTGGCGTAAAATCCATTCCGGGAATCATGCATCCTACATTAAACATTCTGCACGGCTTATCATACAGCGCACTCATTTCGTATTTTACCTGCTCCATGATATTCCATTCGAAACTATTGTGTACATGACCGTACAAATGGATCCAACCATAATAGTGGTTTTTGAAGCACGGAATGGGGTAATGACACAATACAATCCCCCTGTCGGTGCCAATGCTTAACTCCTTATAGTCAACGATCTCTGCAAACAAATTTCGTACCTCTCGATTGCGAAGAAGTTTTGTATCATGATTCCCAATGCATAGGTGTTTGGTACCGTTCAGGCGCTTGAAAATTTCAATCGTTTTTGTTGGCGAATGCCAACTGATATCACCAAGCACCCATACATCATCGTGGTCTTCAACAACAGAGTTCCATCGTTCAATTAGGGCTTCGTCATGATCTTCGATGCTGATGAACTTACGGTTGTCAAATGCAAGACAGTTTTTATGCCCAAAATGCAAATCAGAAATGAAAAATGTACTCATTATACTGCAGTCCTTTCGTTTAGTGCCAACTCAAGCAGTGGCTCTCGCTGGTTTTGGATTGTCCCTTCTATGACGAGATCTAATAATTTGTTTAAGATCCTGCCAATTTGTCTCCCCTCTGGGATGCCGGCGTTGATTAAATCTGTTCCATTGATTGCAAGATGTTTCAAATTAAAACATTGCGCCTCATCTATAATACAAGAGAGTATATCAATTGATTCTGTACATTTTCGAATAAATTCATTCTGCGTTCCTGCTTTGTGAGCCAAACAATCGCAAATCCGTACCTGTAACAACCTGTGCGCCTGTTGCTCCCCGATCCTGTTCAACAGTCGTCGTATGGATTTTTGTGTAGGCTCAATTCTGTCATCATGATATAAAACCAGCTCTGTGATTTCGTTTTGCGTACGCTTATCAAACCTTAAACGTTCAACAACCTGTCGAGCGATTTTATGGCTTATTATGTTATGCCCATATGTATGTCCACCACGCTCATCCTCTGAATAACAGAACGGCTTACCAATATCATGGAGCAATAAAGCCATCTTTACCACAGTATTATTGCCCCTAAAAACATAGTGATCCACAGCGTGTGCAATATGATCATACACCGTATATTGATGATATTTATTATTCTGATCAAACCCAACACACGGGGATAATTCCGGGATGATTGTCGTGATAACATCACTATAATTGAGCAAAACGGGAAGAACGTCCATACCACCGAGTAATTTTATAAGTTCCTGTGTGATACGTTCGACGGCAATGTTGTTTAACAAACCAACGTTCTTATGTATAGACTCTTCTGTTGATTTTTCAATATCAAATCCATAGCATGAGGAAAATCTGAGCGCCCTCATGATCCTAAGGGCATCTTCGTTGAATCGATCATCTGCGTTTCCTACACAAGCTATCCGCCTGTTTTTCAGATCTTCTTGTCCTCCAAACGGATCGACGAGCCCGACCGTCGGGTTATACGCCATCGCATTGATAGTAAAATCACGACGCTCCAGGTCTGATTGTAGGTTGTTTGTAAACCAGACCTCATCAGGATGACGGTTGTCTGTATACACACCGTCTGTGCGGAATGTGGTTACTTCATACGCCCCGTCATCAAGTACAATTGTGATGGTTCCGTGTTTTAGTCCGGTTTCAATAACCTTAAAGCCGTTAAAACAGCGTAGCATTTCTTCTGGCTTTGCGTTTGTACAAATGTCCCAATCTTTTGGAGGGATGTTATACAGACTGTCTCTTACACATCCTCCCACAACATAAGCATCAAATCCGCGTTTGGTCAACAGGTTTATGATTTTCGTAGCGCCATGTGGTAAACTAATTTCAATCACATACAACCCTCCTGTTTATTGTCATAACGAAATCCTCAACCCTCTTCATGTTGGGGGTAGTCGGCAGACTTGTATTTTTTTTATCATATTGCAGCCGCTTCTCAAATCCGGACACGAGCTCAAAAAACTCAGGTCTGTATGAGCCATCTTCGTTTTGAAAAACTCCATTACGAATGCTTAATAAAAAATCCTTATCAGCATCCCGATATGTTCGAATTTCTTCATTCTCAAGAATATCGAAACACATTAGGTATAACCTGATAAGGTGCATTGCGTGCTTATTCAGATGATTGTCGTCCTTTTTATGGTTTCTATGGTTAAGTTTTTCGTAATTGCTGACCACAGACGATAAGGTGTTTAAGAGTGTCTGGAATTCTCTTGCAGGATACTTATCAAGATGTATATTACAAAACACCTCTGTATCGAGATTATCACGTTCGCTTTCCGCAGTCAGCAATTCAATACCACCATTCCCAAATGATGCATATCGGTCTCCAAACGACTTGATTGCGCGCTCTAACGCCCCTTTTATATGCTCTTCGACTTGTGCTTGCGGAAGGCGATCTCTGGCAAGAGCGTTTTGCAGTCGCCGCAGTTGCTGGGTTGCATATCCGCCAAAAGAGTCTGCGGCTCGCTGAGAAAGAAATAACCTTTTATTGCTTATCAATTGCATGCCAGGTTCTGTAATCATAAAGTAGTGTTCAGGCTTGCATCCAAGCAGTTCTATTGTGTTGGGATTGCAATTAAGCAGCAGGTTGATCAGTTTATTAAAACTGTAAATGGTTGTATCTGTGCGAGTGTCTACAACCTGTTCAAAATTTGACAAGCCTATCAGATCTTTGCTGCTGTTGAGGGCGCATCCACGAATATCCACGTCTGATGTTTCTACATTTGTTCCGTAAGCGTAGCTACCGCCAAGTGTTAGGAACATAAGTTGCCCCTTAAGGTGCGGATTGGTTCGAAGGAAGCCATACTGCTCTCCTTCAATCATGTCTTTAATTTTTTCAATTGTCATAGCGCCCACCTCAATACAATGTATCGCCACTTCCCTGCCATAAAGACGACATTTTTGGAAATTCTGTTTTAATCATCTGTTTTAATTCTGCGACGAGCCCCTTGCAGTATGCCACTGTTTGTCCTACAACATGGTATTCGCACAGAAACGTATTGTCATCTGACGTACCAAGGCTAATTCCGACATCAACCTTATCCGCCCAGGCGACCCATTGGTCGAATGCAGACTGGTGTTGTTCTGCAAACGCATCAACGTTTGCGACATTCTGTTGTATTTCAAACGCCCCTTTGATGAATTTTCTCATTATAAAACCCCTACGTTATTAAATTGGAGGCGTATGCACCTTGTACTTCGGCATTGAAACCTCTACCTTTGAGTCAGCGCGTGCGCTGACCGCCCGGAAAGCCATCGCTTTTGTTCTGCATACTTTAATTCTCACTTTTCTTGGTTGGCGGACTGGGCTTGAACCAGCATCGCAGTGTGATTCCTGTGAATTAACCAGATTATTCTACCGCCCCTTATGAGCAGCTCATACGGACATGAGCTGCTTGTATTGAAGTTAAGCTGTTTGCATTTTATTGAGTTTACTCCAATTGTACCATCCGTATATTGCATTGGCAGTCCATGCAATATACATAGCAACCATCGACCAATTGCCCGCTACGAACCATAATTTGATACAGAACAGGTCTATAACAAGCCACCATACCCATTGTTCTCTGTATCTGCGTACCATCAGAAGCTGTGCAAAAATTGCCATAACATTTGTAGCCGCATCGGTATATGCCTGTGCACTTCCCATTTTATCTAAAAGAAATCCCACAACAATTGTTAGCAAGACGGTTCCCGAAACAGACAACACCCATTGTAGCGGTGTGAATTTTTTTGCCGCAACCTCTTCCGTACCGTCTTCATTTTGTACGGAGTTACGTTTCCAAACAAAGATGCCCCAGATCATTGTGACGAAATAGAACAAATTCTCAAGTACTTCTCCGTAGAATCGGTTTTGCCATGCAAGCACAAGATATGTAATGGTCTGGATAAAGCCGATGAAGTAGAACATAGTTCTGCCCTTTGCGCACATTACTACCGATACAACACCTGCAAGTCCCGCAATAATATTCAGAGGGCTATCCGGATATATGACAAACACAGCGACCTGTAGCGCCAACATGAACGCCAGAAACAGTTTTTCAAATGTTGAATAACCATTCCAGAAATGCTTCTGCAGCCAGTTTTTAATAACCATCATTTATGATCTCCTTTATATCTTCAACAATCTTTTTGAAGTTATTCCAATAGCCTCCGTCAAGAATCGTAACTTTATCCCAGTTGCCCGAACGCTTGATATTGTCACACAGAATGTCAAACAACTCCTGTCTTTCTTTCATTCCTGCGTGTGCCATAAATCTCTCATGATCGTCAACAAATACGCCGTGTGGACACAGAAGGTAAATCTTGTCCCACCTGGACTTTGCAGCCAACTCATCTGCCACGACAGCTATTTTCTCAAACTCTTCCTGCGTGAGAGCACAGCTATCGTCTTTTGCATAATACTCAGCATACATACGAGTTACAAGCGCATCAGAGTCTGCAAAAAATACGCCGTGGTTGGCCGGTGAGTTAATTAGGCGCTTATTCAGATTGTACTGACCGTCTAAAAACGACATATAGTCCGCCCCATCAAGCTCCCAGTCAGCAACACAGCTTTCCTTCATATAGTCACGAGCCCATTCCCAGCTATACGGCGCATTAAAATACTTACCTAAGTCCGCAGTCATTACGGATTTACCTTCGGATGCCGTCCCGCAAATCAGAATGTTTGTGCTAAACACCCTGCGAAATGGGAAGGTGATTTTGTCCCAATGAAGAATTGGGTTGTTGCGGATCATAGTTCCTGATATCAGATTGTTATCTCTCGGAATCAAGACGGCCGACTCTCCAAAACGATTGCGCAGATCATTGTAATACTCTTCTTCTCCCACATACCACACTCTTTTCGGAGGGGTCTTGCAGTCGATTGCCTTGGAGAATATTTTCTCAAACTCCTCCATCCATCCGTTCCATCCATTCGGATAATTGTCGATGTCGATTTCTGTATCATTGATCGCATATACCGCAACCAAATCGTCGTCTGCAAAAAACTCTCTGACGTATCTGTAACGCTTTTTATGCGGCATTAGCGGCTCACCCTTATCGCCATCGAATCCGCAAACAATAACGATGCATCCACCGTCGTTCTCTTTCTTTGCCCGCATAATTACATCAAGATGTCCTTGGTGTAGCGGTGCAAAAGAACCGAACACAACACCAACTCTCTCTCCATTTAAAGGCTTTTGATAAGAATGTAACATTGTCTTAACCTACCTAAATTTATTTTTTTTGCCAAAGTAAATGTACGCCGCATAAAGGGCATGACGGTGTACCTTCTGCCATTGAATGCCTTGCATTAAACTGCTCACATACCGGGCAGCCGTATTTGATGCGCGGCTCCTCACCGATGTTTTCGTAATGATGCTCCGTTGGTCTTACGCATACCCTATCATGATGCAGTCGGCCTGTTCTAAAATAATGTCCATCCATCATAATTCCGTTGAATCATCGTTGATTTTAATCAGATCACTCTTCCAGAACAGCCATCTCGAATCTTCTTTCAAACTAACAATTTTTGAGTTCTCGATATGTGCTGTAAACACCATATTTCCTGCTAAGTCGATAAACTCCTTATACTTCGGATTCATCTGTGCGTAAGATTTTTTGGATTTAATCTTAGGGATATTCAACATAACCCGACAGCCTTCTGTGATGTCGATTTTTTTCAAGTCGTCGTTTTCTGCATCCGCAATAGATGTAAAATATTCAGAAATCTTTTCGGCTATTCCTATTTTTTTTCGTTTATTTGCCATACTATCAGCTCCTTTTGTTTTGTTAATGTTCTGCAAAAACAACCTGTTCGCCGTTTTTCAGCGTCCAACATCCATCATTTGTAATTGCACATTCAGAACAGTTACCTCCACACTTTTTTGCATCTTCGCATGCAGTGGTTGTCCCGTCACTATATGCAACATGAGCCTCAGGAAGTTCATATGGATTTTCTGTTTTTAACCCGCGCCATGCGCTCATGATAATATGTAGATTCCTTGGCAGTTCCTTGCCGGAGTCCAAGAATTCGTTGATAATATTATACTTTTTTGTAAAACAAAGCATCTGACAGTGCTGATTGCGCAAAGCAATGTCGACCATATGCATAAAATATTCTCGGTCGGGTATGTCGCCTGAAACATGATATCTAAAAAATCGAGACATCATAATTGATGCCTCGATTTCTCTCCAATATATTTCCGGTGAATTATTCAGCAACTCAAGGTTGCTTTGATATGCCTGACGAACGACCGGACGTAGTCTTTCAATCTTCATTGCGTAGCATTTACTTTTACATTCGCAGTCGTTTCTGCATGTTATTCCCGCAGGAAGTGATACGCTTGGAATTGATCCAAGTTTACTATTACCTGGTGAAATTTTAACATTCATTATACTACCCTCACAATCTGCTTATATAACAATGTGAATCTCCGCGTAATATCTGCGTTATTATGATAGTGTCCAAAATACCACTTGTCGAATTCAACAGTGTCGCACAGCTGATCAAAAAACTCTGTAAGCTTGTCGGACTGTATACCTGTGTCGTAGGGAGTGTTTGCAATGATAATATTTGCAATCGTTTGCGGACAACAATGACTAACAATTATATCAACCCTGTTATTCCGATCCCTGAGATTACTGATAGCTGTATGTATTTCAGCCTGACTCGGCAATTCTTCTTTCCACCACGACTCATGATTAACCCTGAACATTTTATTGTCAGCATTCCATCGTCTGATTGTGTTGCGAAATATTGCCTCGTCCTCAAAATTATTTCTGTCAAGAATACCGTCCTGAATATCATGGCTGCTTGCCCCGCCGAAAGCAAAAATGCTTTTCCCACATAGGTCAAAAATATATCCACGCATCAGGTGATAAATATTATGTCTGATTTTATGCGCTTTCCCTCCATGGAAGTCGACAATCTCAAACTCATTATAGAGCCTATCAAAGTTCTCATGGTTCCCGTCTACAAAAAGAATGGTGAAATTCTTTTTTGACAACCATTCAAGCCACCATTTTTCTGTAGGGGTGTCATGCCATATACCAAAGTCTCCGCATACGATCACATAGTCCTCACGACTCATCTCCGACTGCTCCGGAAACGCTTGTGTCGAAAATCTGCTCCAATCTGCATGGCAATCACCTGTAATGTAGATCATTCTGTGCACTCCTTACACTTTTCACCGCATCTCGGAAATTGGCATTCATCACAGTCCTGTAGTTCGCATGAATTATATTTACATACACAATGAAACAACACAACCACAACTCCAATAATCATTACAAGCAGCACAGCTGCTATAATAAACGCTAAGTATTTGTACACTATATCCTCTCCTTTTAGATGAGTTAAGG
Source organism: Clostridia bacterium (assembly GCA_017435865.1). Taxonomy (GTDB): domain Bacteria; phylum Bacillota; class Clostridia; order Oscillospirales; family Acutalibacteraceae; genus RUG806. The sequence goes on along the minus strand of JAFSEF010000051.1, from coordinate 4,452 downwards.
CTCTCTGTTTCAAACAGAAGCATGGTGCGGTACTTTCAAACCCGAGGCAACAATCTTGATTAAATTATGCTTAAATATATACAATATTATTTTGTTTAAGCACTGCTGTTAATTCACACAACCAGTTGGTATATGTAGCGAATTGATGTTTAAATATTGATTGATGTTTATAGAACATGCGCTTAATGTATAAAGAATAGCAATATTGCGTTGTATGATTATTGGGATGTATCGCGTATCTGCATTAAGTATGTCGACACAATTTCGACAAGTTCTATCAATCTTTTAGATAAGACTATTATATAATTTGAGCCGAGATCCGGCGAATGAGATTATTGATAATACGTCGCTGACCGACATATCTGGTCTTGAAAGTAACGTTGTATGCCTCTGCTTGAAACAGAGAGCCTTGTGTTCATGCCGATTACGACATAGATATTTTTTTGATCGCGTCGCGTACAGCTTCGAGTGCGGAATCTTTGAGAAGTGTTTCTACAAAATACTCTACCGCTCCGTCAAAATCTTCATTTACATCGATTGATGGCTCATAGTCAACGTGTGTGTTTATCATCGCTTCATCAATTTTGGAAGACACAATATCCGCCTTAGCTATAATCGACCTCATCAGATCTTTGGCGCACTGTTTATCATAAGCTTCTTCTCCGATAACCTCGATTTCGTACACATATGGCATCTGGTTACCCTCAATATTAAACTTATAATCGCGTCCCTGTTCTGTGCGCTTATATGGTGCAATTCGAAGCATATCTCTGATGGCTTCGGCAACGGCCTGTCTGGATTTGTTGCAGCTGATTTCCGCATCCAAATCGAACGGAATTGTGGACTTCGCAACGCCGATTGCCCTTGTTAACTCTTCTCGTTGCTGAATCAGCCACACCATAAAAGCAATAACCGCATCATTAGGCTGAAAGTCCTCTGCCTCAACTACCTCAACAAGGTCGACTGCCTCTGCGTTTACTTGCTGCTTCTTGTGCGTTTTTGTGATTTTCAAACAGTGTGACGGTATGCCAATACTGCATCTTGCCGTTGTCAGCATCGATTCAATGAAATTCTGGTACCTGAACGATTCCTTAAGATTCATACATCCTCCTATAATGTGTTAATATTATCAAGACATCCACCGCGAGACCAGTAGTTCCCGTACGGTGTGTCTTCCGCTACGTCCAATATGCTTAACTCCGATCCCGCGTACCCGTCAAAAAACTGCTGGGATATAAGCAAAGCCTCTTTTTTCGTCATCGTGTCTACATATTGAACATTTGTGTCAACATATTCTTTAAATGCGCCTGTCGAGACAAGCTCTTTGACTTTTGCAATGTTGATATATAAAAATGTGCACGAAACGAGAGTTATGCATTTGTCGTCCTCGTCTGCGTCATTATGATACATATATGCATACAAGTGCATGTATGTATCCCCTTTGCTATCAGGCTCTATGGAATAAAAATACTTATCCATCTCTATTCACGCGATTGTGCGACGTCTTGATACATGAGATCAAAATCTTTGCAAATCATATGATCACGCCTTTCTGTGCACGCATTTCGTTTTTTGCCGCAATCAGCGGAGCAAAATATTTATCTTCGGCCTCTTGACGAGCGGCAATTGCGTCATCTAATTTTTTGTAATTGCCGAGATTAATTCGTTTGCCATGTATATTAATGTACGCAATATACTTGTGTGTTACCGGGTTCAGATGCACGCCCGTGTGGCCACTTGTATTATTCTTATGATTATGCGAACATTCAATAACTTGAAACTTTGTATTGTATTTCCGATTCAACTCGTGCGCTTTGTTTAGGTTGTTTACCCCAATCATCCTTGCGGTTTCAGTTCTTAAACACCCGCACGATCTCGTCGGATTTCGCTTTGTAAGACTGTAGGCCTTGATTGATACGGTGTTACCACACTGGCATTGACAAATAAAATATCCTGGCTTATTGTGATCTTCTTCCATCACTTTGAGTCTGTCGATATTCATTCCTATGATATTCATAGCGCACCCCTTATTCGTTTTCATCTTCATGATGCATGAAGAACAGTTTTCGCAGCGTGCAGATATCTCTCGGGATACTCTCAATATCTTCTGTTGTTTCGCGCAGACTTTTAATCCATCCGTGGAACTGATTCGCGCACGGTGTCGTTAATGCGGCCGTCCTACGTCCGTTCAAGTGTCCTGTTCTGATAACCTCGTGAGCAACAGATCTCATAAACTTCCAGAAATTATAGTATTGCAGTTTAAGCTTGACCATATACCCGTCATTATCTTCAAGCACAAACCCTTCGATGTGCCTGCCATTATACTTGTAGTCTTCATCCATTACTTCGTAATACCAGTCGAAAAAGTCTTGCCATGTTTCGATGGTAAATGCGTGCTCTTTATGGATGAAACCAAACTTATTCGCAATATCACACAGTTTATCAAAATCATATTTTTGATAATTGATATCGTTGTAAACAATATCAAGCAGATAAATTGCACTGTTTTCATAATCGATAATATGCGGATCGTTTTTCATGTCCACACATTCGAACACAAATGACACATTGTGCTCTTTTGTGTATTCCTTGATGGCATCAAGAGTGTCTTCCGATACTGCCTGCCTCAACATGTCATAAAACCAAGCGGCATACTCGCCATCCGGGCATGTTTTTGTTGTAACAAACAGAGAGTCATTTTCTGTATTATAAGAAACAATTCCAAGAAATCCGTTTTCTTTCACGTATGCCCTAACCGGGAATGCAAGCTTATTTTGGAGCATTGCGAATTTTGTTTCAGGACGTTCGTTGATATTGAAGAATTTATCGTATGCTCTCGCAACAACCTTCTGTTCCGGAATATTGATATATAACCCTCTCGCCTTGATGGTTTGTTCGTCCCAAATTTTGTCACAAAATGCCTGCTTCGTAAAGTTAAATGCAGATATGTTCCCATATCGTTTTTCCTGAATATAACGGCTTTTGCGCAATGCAATGATTGTATCGCCAACTGAATTTTCTGTTTTAACCGTTTCATCCGGAATCTGACTTTCCTGCTCCTTATAGACAGTATTGTGGATTTCCACAATGTTATGTATACCGCCCGGTAAGATCTGTACGCAACGCAAGCATCCTCCGAATTCAACACGCCCCTCCAGATTAAATACACGTTCATTCACCTGTGTCGGCAGTGATTTTGTGTTGCGGTGCCCGTGTATCTGATATACATTTTGGTCTGTGTTTTTTATAAACGAGTTAGCTACAGCCTCTGCGTCGTTATATCTTCCGACGCCCTTGATCATCTGCTCCGTTGATACTGTCGTCAGGTAGTACGGAATTGCGCTAAGTCCGCCATGTGTAACAAGATACGTATTATCTCCGTATTGATAATAAGCACACTGTGCGATTTTCCGATAAAAGCGACGAACTTCTTTTTTATCAATACCTGCATCATCAAGCTGTGTTTTGGTAATCAGTTCAAATTCCTTCGACTCACATACCCCTTCGTTCGCCCAAACCCATAGATGTCGCTCATGATTCCCCTCGATAAAGAAACAGTTGGGTTTTTCATAAACAGACAGAACAAACCGCAGTACATCTGCGTTTTCAATGCCACGATCCAGCAAATCACCGCAAAAGATATAGAACTCATCGTCTTTGATGCCGCCTTCTGTATTGAGATACTCCTGCAGCGCTGTGTTGCATCCGTGGATATCACCTATGTGGTGTATTCTCTTGTAGTGAGAAAGATCGATTTTTCTCAACCAAATCTTGTCAAGCTCATCGGGTCGAAGCACGGTAATGCCGGACGGGATCTTTTGTGTTTTGAAGCGAGAGTACATTTTCTCAATTGCTTCATCAGGAACATGCTTAAACGACGGTCGCATTTTGTTGCGCTCTTTTGCGATTTCAATGGGTACATCCGTAAAATCAACACAGTAAATTCTGTATTTGTAATTATCACACAGTTCTTTATACCTGTTCATCTCAACGGTTTTGGAGTTTGTCGCGTCGATAACTGTAAATTCGCCGTTTGCCATGCGGGTCTCCAAGATTCTGAACAGTTCCGTCCAAACAATTCTGTCGCGATCTTGGTTAATCACCTCGTTGCCTTCTACAGTCATCGTCGGACTCGAGAAAAGCATCCTGATTTCATCTGCAGAAATAGCGTAGTTTTTTAGCCCATGTTGTTCGATCCATGTGGATTTTCCACATCCAGGGGCTCCCCTAAGTAATAAAAGAACTCTCATTACAGTTCTCCCTTCTATTTATTTGTGTTGTTTTAATATTGTAATCATATGGAGTTTATGGTGCTGACTGGAGCGTCAGAACTTGTCTTAAGACGACTCAAGATTTGGCGGACTTATGGAATTGCTTGGTTGTCTGACAATATTTGGGCTTGTCAAAAATTATGATTGAGGTGCTTGACAAGCTATTTATTTTGTGTTGAGG
>JAFSEF010000050.1 GCA_017435865.1 Clostridia bacterium | reverse complement strand
TTCGCTCTATATAATTATTCTAAAATTCGGAGCGAAGCGACCCGCAATATTTTCCGACAGGAAAATATATCATTCATCATATCGAAGATATATCATATCCGCTGCAAGCGGATATATCATTTTGTCGAAGACAACTCCCCGCCAAACCGCAATTTGTTTTATTTAAACCGCAAATTCACTTTCCGTTGTCCAATGCAGTGCGGTATATTGCTTCTCACAAACTCCGTTTTCGGTTACAACAAAGCTTTCAATATTCTCATCCGACGGTTGCAACAGGGAACGGTGTTCGGTGATGTTGCCGTTTTCGTCGATGCTCTGCTGCGTGACAAGAATGTAAGCCGTGTCTGCATCCGGTTCAAAAGTTTCGGGCAGCGTGCCTGCTGCAAAGGATTCCGTCAGCAGGGGTGTATTATTTTTGTCCATCTGTGTCAGGGTCACGCTTTGGGGTGGGGCAATTTCTTCACGGTGAATGATGAATGTCCCCGTGTAGGATTCTTCTTCGCCGTCTTTTTCAATGGTCACGGTTTCGGTGATGGTTTTGGTAAGTCCTCCCGCACCGCCGATGCCTGTTCCTTCGGTGATATACACTTCGCCTGTCGGAGTCTGATAAATGGGATTGACATACACCGTATACAGGTCGCTGCCGCGGACAGTGTACAGCGTTGCTTCCATGGTGCGTTCTTCGCCGTTGTCTTTGTAGTGATTGCTGCTTTTGATGTCGCACAGACCGTCTCCTTCAATGTTGGTCACGTAGCTGTTTTGGGCATCATAAACGGTCGCACAGTACAGATACCAGCCGTCTGTGTCGGGGAATACATATTCTTTGGTGTGTATGGTCTGTCCCGTTGCTTCATCAAAGGTTGATTTGTCAACCAATTCGGCATAAATGCGGTTTGTGTAGCCGTCTGTTTCGGAAATGACGTTGTCTCCTTTGATGATATCTTTTGCGTGGTCATTGAAATAGCTTTCAAAATCGAACAGCTGCAAGGATTCTTTTGTGATCATAATACCGATGAGTCTGTCGTCGGTTTTTGCCTGTGCGGTCGCTGAAGAACCGAGGTCAATGGTGTTTGTAATGCCGAGCACAAAGCTGATTGCAAGAATGCAGCAGCCGAGAATTGCAATGTGTTTATTCTTCATCGTCTGATTCCGCCTTTCCGTCAAATTTCAGAATATCACCGACATCGCAGTCAAGGTGATAGCAGATTTTGTTGATCGTCCCGAACCGCACACCTCTGGCTTTCCCGCTTCTGAGAATCGAAAGATTTGCTTCCGTGATGCCGACAAGCGAGCACAGTTCTTTGGATGTCATGTTCCTCTTTTTGAGGATTTCGTCAAGATGTACTTCGATAGCCATATTTTTCCCTCATATAAACAAGGCGTTGTCGTCGTTGAGCCTGCGGTTTTCGAGCAGCAAACGTGCAAACAGCAACACGCACAGCACAAACGCAAGACTGACAAACGGAATGCTGAGCGAAACCGAAAACGAGGATACATTCTGCAGCAGCACAACGTACAGAATGTTGACGGCTGTGTGCACCGCAACCATCACGGAAAGAGAAAGACAGCACAAACGGCTGACCGCGTTGACTTTCTGCATGAAAACGTCGGTTTCAGCCTGTCGGGAATGCAGCACATCCGACACCGCCAACACGACGGCAATGTCTGCAGCATAGGGAAGTACACCGCCTGCAAAAAGGATGACTGCGAGAAAACTGTCGGCAACAGACTGTGCTTTCGGCAGCTGTGTAAAAAGTGTCTGTGTGCAGATGCTTGCCGCGGATGCCGCAAACAATGCCGCAAGACCGCAGAGCATACGGTCAGCGTAACGGTATAATTTTTGTGTGTCGGCATTTCCGAACAGCCGCAGAAGACGCAGAATAAGAAAGCAGACAAGCACGCTGTATACCGTCAGGCAAAGCCCTGTCTGCACAACCTGCAGCATTTCTTCCGTGTGCTGCGGCAGTTTTGCAATGAGAAGGGAAGGGTTGCTCAGCAGCGGAAAAACGACCGCCGTCACCACAGAAAGTACTGTAAGTGTTGCGTTTTCTGCACGTTGTTCCTTGTTGCGGTAATTTCTGAGTACAAATGCAAGGGGAAGAAAGCAGAGTAAACCGTACCCCATCACGGCAAATGCGTTGCCGACGGTGCCGCTTGCTGCTGTTTTGCCGAGCAAAAGACCGATGAGCGAAAGCGGCAGACAGATGCCCGAAAGAAGGCTTTCACTGTCTGTTACGGACGGAAGCTGCAGCACACACAGCACCGCAAACTCTGCAACCAGAAACAAGATCACTTTGTTTTTCTTCATGATGCACCTCATAATTATCGTTTTATTATAATTTCCAATTTCAATGTATCACAAAAATTATCGTTTGTCAATAATTTTTTTCTTGTTGACAAATCAGCCTGCGTGCTGTACAATACCACGCAAAGGAGTGGGAAACATGGAGTTTTTCAGAGAACACAGTTTTGTGATTGCACAGATCATCGGTTTTTGTGCCATGGCAACGGCAATCATCAGCTTTCAGCAGAAAAAACGCAAGAATATCATGATCTTTCAGCTCATCTGCACAGCACTCTGGTCCTTGCATTTCTTTGTGCTTGGCAATATGACGGGTTGTGCCCTCAACGGCATTATGACCTTGCGTTGTGTGATTTATTATTTCAAGGAAACGCAGAAATGGGCACAGCATACAGTCTGGCTTGTGTTGTTCCTGCTTGCAGGTCTTACGGCAGGCGTGCTGACGTGGGAAAGTCTCTGGAGTGTGCTGCCGTTGGTTGGTATGATCATTTCCACGGTTGCGTTGTGGCAGCAGAATCCGAAGCACATCCGCATCCTGACCATTCCCGTGGCTGCTTCGTGGTTCGTTTACAATGCCCACAGTTCCTCTTATGCGGGGATGTGCAACGAGGTGTTTGCACTCATTTCCATTTTGACTGCCATGTGGCGGCTTGACAGACGTAAAAAATAACCCCCGTATATTTATGCAGGTTGACGAAAAAGAAAAATTCGTTGACTTGCTTTTTTGTTTATGTTAATATTTATTTATATTCAGTATATTTTTGGGAGGGCTTATTATGAAAATAGCTTTCAGACGATCAGTCAAAGTGATGTCGGTTCTCATGTCTCTGCTGATGCTGCTTTGCGTCGTGCAGCCGATTGCTTTTGCAGCGGATGCCAACAGAGTCAACTACATGATCGACAATCCTTATGAAGAAATTGACTGGGATGCATGGGGCGAATACAAGACGCAGCTGCATTGCCACACCACCGCATCCGACGGATTTTTGACCATTGACGAGTTCGTGCGTATGCACTATGCTGCCAACTTTGACATTGTCGCCCTGACCGACCACGGTACCATCAACCGGGGTTGGAATGTGGTTCCCGAAACGGTTCCGCTGATGCGTCTGATCAAAAAAGAACGCACCAAGATGGCTGATATCATTCCCATTCCCGAGGAAGACTATCAGGCTTATCTGGACGGCACCAATGAGAATCGTACCTATGTGACCAAGGACGGTTACACATTAACCCGTATCAAGGAAAACGGTATGCTCGACGTCCCCAAGGGGATTGAACTGAACATGGCTACCCCCGTGGCAGACTGCCACCTGACAGGGTATTTCAGTGACTACGGTCAGGGTCTTGCAGGTGTGTTCGGTGACTACGAAACTCCCTCCGCAGGCGTTATGAAGGCAGGCGGTTTCTCGTATCTGTCCCACGTCGGTGAATATGTATACACCGATAAGGATTCCGAAAATTATGTCGGTCAGCCTGTTGACGATTACTATGCAACCAAGTTTGCAAGACTGTTCCTCGATTACGCAGGTTCTTCCCTCGGAATGGGTATCAACTCCGCTACCGATGCACACACCCGTTGCGACCGTATTCTGTATGACCAGATTCTGCAGAAGACCATCCCCAACGGTGTCGTGCCGTGGGGCAACACCTTTGCCGATTCTCACAATGAAAATGCAGTCAATGATGCCTATACCATGTGCTGGATGCCCGAGCTGACGCTTGAGGCCTTCCGTGAATGCCAGGAAAAGGGTCAGTTCTTTGCAATTTCTCATTATTCCAACGGTGTCGAACTCAACGGCATGGAAGAAATGCCCGGTTTTGTGGAACAGGATGTGTATGACACCAAGAGCTACTGGCTCGACAATACACCTGCTGTCAACCGCATTACGGTCGATCAGAACAGAGATACCATCACCGTTGAAGCTGAAAACGCAAACATCATCACCTGGGTTTCCAACGGCAACGTGATCAAGAGAGAAAGCATTGAAAACGGCGTCGCAACACTCGATCTGCACAACGATGAACTTTTGGACGAAGCATATCTGTATGTCCGTTTCTACATTTCGGGCGACAACGGCATCAACTATGCACAGCCCATGGTGCTGCATGAAGAGGGTGTCGAATTTGAACCCGTGGATGTTCCTGTTGTGTATGACCTGCCGTACTTCCTGAGAAAGCTTGTGACGGTCGTTGACCTCATTTTCTTCAAACTCAGCCCCGTCATCTGGGCATTCAAGTACTTCGGTCTCGGCTACGATCCGCTTGAAAGACTCGATACGGAAGTCAAAGACGGCTTCAACGAAGTGGTGGACGGCGTAACGGGAATCATACAATAATGACAGATTCATAGTACAGGGTGCGGTGTAACAACCGCACCTTTTTTTGTTCTTTACGAAGACATGGAGAATGCTGAACTCATAAATTGCGGTTTGTCGGGGAGATTGAAATAGTGCTTCGCACTTAAGAAAACCCCCGGCGAGGGTTTTCTTAACAACTTTCCTGCGCTTTTGTAAGGAAAAGGATTTCGCCCGTTGCGACGGGCGACAATGGGCTCTGCC
>JAFSEF010000049.1 GCA_017435865.1 Clostridia bacterium | reverse complement strand
TCTCACAGGGACAACCGAAGGATGCAGAAATACTTTGTGTCTTTCAAAGCCTTCGGGTGTTTCTGTGAGGGAAAAGATTCCTTCAAAACCGTGTAAATCCCTATGTGAGCCCGCCTAAACAGCCTCTTTTCTTTTTTTGCTGCATTTCTGTTTCTTTACCCCTACAAATGTAGGTAGATGAAAAAGATGTCCTGATTTATAATACTAATTAATTATGCAAAAAAGGAGTTAAATGTATGCAAAAGAAAATTTTAAGTCTGATTCTGGCTTTTGTTCTTGTCTTCGGCTCAATGTTGCCCTTGGGGGCTGTTTTGCCTGCTGCCGAAGCGCAGGCAGCAACTGACTATCAGTATAACGCCTTTGCATCGACCGTGTATGTCAGCACTTATGAAGAGCTGCGCCTGGCGGTCAAGAATGCCGTTGATAATCAGACAATTGTTCTCAGAAATGATATTGACTGTGTTTCTGCTAACCCTGATCATTCCTACGGCAACCTTGAATTCACAGTTGACGGCACGGTCGTGTTGGACATGAACGGCTGCAGCATCAGACTGTCTTCCCGTGAAGCATGGTGCGGCTTCAGAATCACAGGTCCCACAAACCTGTTCATTATGAACTCGGATGATGAAATTGATTCCTTCCTGAGCTACCGTCCTGTGGATTTTGGCGGACAGATCCATAAGCTTTATTCGCAGAGCACCATTGAAGTGAACAATAAGCAAGCCGGGCTGTATATTCTTGACGGTGTGCATATTGTTCTTGAACGCAATGCAAATGTCGATATCAGTAAAATCGTTTCGGCCTTGTTGATTTACAATATTGCACATCTTGATGTTTACGGCGATGTGAACGATACCACAGGTGTTATTTCCGCAGAGGAAGAAAACAGCGACGGAATCGTTTTTGCGGATACTACAGATGATAAAACTGCATTTGTTGATTCTTCCGTCTTCCTTCGTTCGGGCAGCATCAATGCAACAGGTGTCAGTGTCAGAGTGGATTACCTGAAAAAGGATGCATTCAAGAATTTTAAAATCGGTGCATGGATGAGCTCGCTTGATGTAACCAATCCTGCCCCCAGAATGTATATTGACAATGATTGCGATCTGCTGATGCAGGATATTGCACTCAACGGCGGTCAGTTCAAATATGGCTTGTATGGCGATGATATTGCTCCCGAAACCACCGTTGTCAATGCATACGGCAAAACCACCGACGGTTCTGCTGTTAATTTCAATGTCAACAAAGCGGAATGTGCGCACAACGGAATCAAGACCAAGCTGCTCAGCTTTGTCGGCGGTCATTTTGATCTTTGCCTGAAATGTCAGGCTACACTGCTTAAAAGCGGCCACGAGGCTGACGCAACGGTTCCCTGCACAAAATGCGGCCTTACAAAGCTGCAGAATGCCCCCGATGTGGCTGTTCTTGACGAAGAGAACATGATTGAGGTTGCCACCTTTGCCCAATTCAGAGACGCACTCAGAAGCAACCGCAGCAATGTGACCGTTCGTCTGACGGCTGATATTTTCGACACAAGCTGGTCTTCCGCTAACAGAGCAGAGCCCATCGTGATTGCTTCTTACGGCAATGTAATCATCGACCTCAACGGCCACACGCTTGGTGCGACAACAGAAGAAAGCAAGGCCCTGCTTGTGCTTGAGGACAATTACGCCAACGATGCAGGCTTTGCAAATCTGGTCATCATGAATTCGGCTTCCGAAACGGGCACTCTTGTCAATATGCTCGGCAATCTGATTCAGCTCGACAACGAAAAGAGCTCTCTGACCATCTTGCCGCGTGTGAATCTGACAGTTGCTGACGCAGGCGAAAGCGACAGTGCTGTTATCGTTGCAAGAAATTTTGCAAAGCTCGGAATGTATGATTGCGAAATCAAAAACATTAACGGCTACGGCATTTATTTTGACAACACCTCCGCAAAAGCTTATGAAAAATCAATTGTGGATACCTGCGAGCTTACCATCACAAGCGGCAACTCCTGCTTCTCCTTCGGTTCCGGTGCATTTACTTTGGAAACATTTTATCACTTCTCTCTCGGCATGGCCTCCTTTAATGTGCCTGCAGGAAGCGACATTGCAACCATGCAGTGCAACAGCCAGAGTGATGTAAAATGGAGCAATCTCATCAAGGGCTGGTATGACAAGCCCACACAGGAAAACAAAGGCTACATACTGGCAGAAAACATTGTTGAAATTGATGATGCACTTGTTAATCATTATAAAGGTCAGAATGTTTCAATTCTGTCTTACGGCACCTTTGCTGACTGTAATGAACATGATAATGCAAAAAGTTTTGAATATCTGTTGCGTGATGCCGAAGCGCATTATGCAAGCTGCCACAAGTGCGGACGCACGTACACTGCAGAACACACCAAGGTTGACTCCTGCACAACGGGAGAGGTGATTGTATGCGAGTGCGGAATCAAGGAAAAGGTTGTTGCACATACGATCAGACCACTCTCTGCTAAGAATCCTACCTGTGAACAGACCGGTATAAAAGAAGGATATTACAGATGTATTGTTGTGACCTGCGGCAAGTATTTTGCTGATGCAGCAGGTACAACTGAAGTTGCAAAAGAAGATGTTATCATCCCTGTAAAGCACACGTTGAATTTTGTTCCTGCAGAAGGTCCCGAATATCCGTCCTGCACAGACAACTGCATCCTTGCACACTACCACTGCTCCAAGTGCGAACGCATGTTTGCTGATGAAAACGGAACAACCGAGCTGACGGAAGCTGAGGTTTACTTCACCGGAGCGCATGATTTTGAATATTTCACCAACAAGTATCCCACTTGTGAGGATTACGGTGTTATTGAGCACAAATGGTGCCGCAACTGCAATCAGTATTTTGCACCCGACAACACGGTCGGCAAGCAGGAAGGCTTTCTGATCGCCCCCAATGGTCATACCTTCCCGCTGCGTCACTTTACCTACAAGGCTGAAACCTGTGTGGACGGCGGTCACATGGAATACTATCAGTGTGAAGAATGCGAAAAGTATTTCTCGGATGCCGCAGCAACCGAAGAATTGACAGCAGCCGAGGTTTTCTTCCCCTCTCTCGGCGGTCACACAATGGTATTTGTTGAAAAAACCGAGCCCTCCTGCACGATGGCCGGAGCCGAAGCACATTACGAATGCTCCTACTGCGGTCTGCTTGCAGAAGATGCGGATGCAACGGTTGAACTTGAAGAAAGTGACATTTACATTGCACCCAAAGGACACATGAGCCAGTACCGTGATGCGGTCGCCCCCGATTGTGTCAATCCCGGTAATAAAGAGCATTATGTTTGCCTGAACTGCGGAGAAACCTTCACGGATGCATCCTGCAGCACCTATATTGATGCGGTGATTCCCGCACTCGGTCACACCCCGGGTCCGGCCGTAAAGGAAAACGAAGTTGCCCCCGATTGCGAAACAGCCGGTTCTTATGATTCGGTCACATACTGCACGGTCTGCAACGCAGAGGCAAGCAGGGAAACCATCCCGGTTGCACCGCTGTATCATCCCGATGATTACATTTCCGTTGAAAACAAGGTGGAAGCTACCTGTACACAGGACGGCTCTTATGATGAGGTTTTGCGTTGTACGATCTGTCACGGTGAGCTCAGCTGCGTAAGTCACACTGTTCCTGCACTCGGTCACAATTACGTGGACGGAAAATGCACCAACTGCGGTGAAGCGGAATATCTGCCCGGTGATGTGGATGGAAACGGAAAAATTGAGGCAGCAGATGCAAGACTTGCACTTCGTGCAGCTGTCGGTCTTGAAACGCTTACGGAAGAACAGACTCTTGCTGCAGACGTGGACGGTATAGTCGGCTTATCTGCATCGGATGCGCGATTGATTCTTCGTGCTGCCGTCGGACTTGAGATCTTTTCATAAGCATATTTGATCTTCAGGCACTCTTTTCGGAGTGCCTGTTTTTTTTGCTCCCCCTACAAATGTAGGTTGTTAGATGGGATTATATTTTTTATTATATTAGAGTGTATGTCTATACCAAATTCATATGACCAAAGGAGAACCAAGAATGAAAAAACTATTCAGTATTTTGCTTGCTTTTGTGCTTGTAGCAGGTGTGTTTGCGCCTGTCGGACTGTTGCCTGAAATGCCGAAAGCAGAAGCGGAAACAGCCCCCACCTGTACCATTGCACCTATTGAAATCAGTTCCTACACTGAGCTCGATAATTTTCTGCGCCAGGCTTACAACGGCATGGTGCTGCAGCTGACAGCTGACATCACGCTTACAAACCCCACCTATGACATCACCATTGAGCCCGATATGTACAACTTTGAAGTTGTGCTTGACCTGAACGGCCACGACATCACCATC
>JAFSEF010000048.1 GCA_017435865.1 Clostridia bacterium | reverse complement strand
GTGACCGAGGGCAGCGAGGTGCAGTTGGAGAACGCCCAATCCCCGATGCTCGTCACGTTGTCCGGGATGGTGACCGAGGTAAGCTTTGTGCAGTTGTAGAACGCATATTTCCCGATGCTCGTCACGCTGTCCGGGATGATGACCGAGGTCAGCGAGGTGCATTCCCGGAACGCATAATCCCCGATGCTCGTCACGCTGTCCGGGATGGTGACCGAGGGCAGCGAGGTGCACCAGCAGAACGCATAATTCCCGATGCTCGTCACACCATTTTCAATGACAATCTTTTTGACAAATGTGCGGTTGGAATACCACGGAACAGAAGAAAATGATGAATAATTCCTCATTGCTCCTGTGCCTGCAATGGTCAGCACATCGTCGCTGTCGAGGGTGTAAGTCACATTGGTACCGCAGGTACCGGACTTGACAACGTCTGCTGCATCTGCCGAAAGATTGAAGTCAAAGTCGGGCAAATTCCATTCCGGCAAGTTCAGTTCCGGCAATTCGAGTCCGACAAAGCCTGACAGCGGGGCTGCGGTCAGAAGCATCACAGCAACAAGCAATACGGACAAAGCTTTTTTGAGAGTTTTCATAAGCAGATCCTCCTCAGGTTGTAAAAAACGATATTTAAAAAATACATCATAATACTACTATACTATCACATAGCAGAAAAATCAATCATTTTCTTTACTATTGTTTATTTTTTGTTTATTATCGCAAATTGTTGATGCCAAATTTTGTGCAAATCGAAAAAAAGTTGGGTCTTCACGAAAAGTTGGGGGATTTTGATTAAGCAAGAATCAAATTGGAGTTTAGCGGGGAAGCAGCCAATCACGGGGGACGGGTCCGTGATTGACTCTACGATATAACATTAACAGTCAATCATGGTTCCGTCCCCCTGATTGGCGGTGATTTTTAGATATTTTTTTGTATTATTTTTGTTAAAATTGCGTGCAGTCGTAAATCAGGGGACAGTACTGCGATTGACATTTTGGAAAAATGATTATGTCAATCACAGTAGCCGTCCCCATGATTGACTCCCCCAACTCCCCGACAAACCGCAATTTTAATTTATTAAAGTTCTTACGAAAAGTCGGGTAAAGAAAGCAATCGAAGTTTGCTGCACAAAAAAAAGGAGCTGTTTTCACAGCTCCGTCACAGCTCCGATGTATTCCCTGTTATTTGACAAGACTGACGATATGTGCAAAAAGCAAAGCAAAGAAGCCTACCAGGCGGTCGAACACCGTGCCGTCTTTCAGATATGCCTTATACACCTTGCTGTCAGCCATGGAACTGCTGACATCGAGATTTTCAATCGTTCCGTCACCGCCGATCGTGTCGACAGCAAGAACGACATTCTCAACCTCATCGCTGTTGAAGCCGATTTTGAAATTGGTAACGGTTGAGTTGAACTCCTTGTCTGCCTTGAATGCGGTGTGGGTGCCGCCGTTTGCTGAATACCAGTACACAAAGCAATCATGGAATGTGCTTGCATCGTTCGAGGTGGTGCGGAAACCGATGCCGAACTGGTCGCTGTAGCAATAGTCAAACCAGTTGTTGCCGAGTTCGACCAAAAAGCCGCAGGAATTTTCATAATCGGTGTAATCCGAATAATAAAGCGGATGAATGTTACGCAGTATATTGCCTGCGGATTTGACGTGCACGCCCGTAAAGACATTGCCGATACGCATATTGGTCAGCGTGTTGTCAAAACCTTCCAACAGAACACCGACCGAATCGGTTTTGCCCGTACCGATGATGTTGACACCTGTGATGTCGGCATCCGAAGAGCCGTTGTTGGCACCGTGCATGATGTGCACACCGACAACCGTGTTCTTGATTGACACATTGCGGACAGCCGTTTCTCTGCCCGAATTGACAGAAATACCGTTTGCAACACCGCTGCCGTCAACGATGCCGCCTTCAAACGAATAGTTGCTGCCGTTTGTGTGGGTGTTGTTGGCAGGATCCTTGCCGCCGAGCTGCACAACCGCTTCCCCTGCAGGCCAGTCATTGCCGGCTTTCAGAACAGCAAATTCGGACAACCGCAGCGAAACGCTTTTGGTGGGTTCGGCAGGTGTGTAAACGGGATGGCTGAGCAGATACTCACCGTCGGGGAAAAAGATTGTGCGGTTGGGGTTGGCATCAATGACGGCCTGAATTGCATCTGCCATATCTTCACCCGTGTTGTTGATGATGATATAACCCATTTCCGATTCCTGTGCCGCAAAAGCCGGAGTCAGGCAGGCAAACAGCAGCAAACACGCGAGCAATACGGCAGCCGACTGACGAAACATTTTCATTTTTTTCATAATCACACCTCTTTCTTTTTTCATTATAACAATAATATCACTGATATCTGCAAAATGCAAGATGCATAACACAAATACAATCCGTTTTGTAAAAACCGATTTTTGCAGCACAAAAAAGCCATGACCTCTGTGTTACAAGAAGATCATGGCAGCAAAATCAGTATATCATTTCTTATTCGTCAGCAAGTGCGGCTTCTGCTTCAGCCTGAATTGCAGGATCATAAGAAAGAACAGGTGTTTCGTCTTTGTTCTTGACTTTACGGTCAACATAGTTCTTTGTAATCTTCATAACAAGCGGGAACAGAACGACAACACCGATCAGGTTGGGTATCATCATAAGGCCGTTGAATGTATCGGAAATATCCCATGCAAGAGACGATGTCATGACGGCACCGAAAATAACGGTGATAACATGGATGATTTTGAAAACAATTGTTGTTTTTGCACCGAACAGATATTCCCATGCCTTGGAACCGTAGTGAGACCAGCCGAGAACCGTTGTGAACGCAAAGAGGAACATGGCAACCGCAACGAATTTCTGGCCGATATTTCCCCAGGAGAATACGGAGTTGAATGCACCTGCAACAAGAGTTGCATCGGTAAGACCTTCTGCAATGGCACCTGTCTTTGCATCGAAAACACCGGAAGTAAGAACAACAAGAGCTGTCATTGTACAAACGATCATTGTGTCGGCAAACACTTCAAAGATACCCCACATACCCTGCTTGACGGGTTCTCTGACGTTGGAGTTGGAGTGCACCATAACCGATGAACCGAGACCTGCTTCGTTGGAGAAAACACCTCTCTTGAAGCCCTGTGTAACGGCTTTGCTGATTGCCATACCGAGTGTACCACCGACAAAAGCTTCGGGACTGAATGCATTGACAAAAATGGCTTTGAAAGCAGGAAGAATCTGCGAATAATTCACACCGATGATCACAAGACTTCCCAGAATGAAGAACACGATCATAACGGGAACGATTTTTTCGGCAACGCTTGCGATTCTCTTTAGACCGCCGAGTGTGATCAGAGCCACAAGAATCATAATCACAACGCCGAGAACAACATTGTAAAGAGAAATGCCATCCATAACCTGAACGGAAGAAAGTGCCTGAATATCAAAAGCCGTGGCAACATTGGCAACGATTTTGTTGACCTGACCCATGCTGCCGATGCCGAAGGATGCAAGCATTGTGAAAATGCAGAACAGAACGGCAAGCACTTTACCGATGACACTGCAGCCTTTTTTGCTGCCCAGACCGTCACGAAGATAATACATCGCACCGCCTGACCATTCGCCTTTTTCATTGCGGCGACGATAATAGATACCCAGAACATTTTCGGAGAAGTTGGTCATCATGCCGAAAAATGCAGCGACCCACATCCAGAAGACCGCACCGGCACCACCGATACAGATAGCAGCAGCAACACCTGCGATATTACCTGTACCGACTGTTGCGGCAAGAGCCGTACAAAGAGCCTGGAAAGGTGAAATAGAACCTTCTTCTTTAGAGTGTCTGATAACACTGCCGCTGAACAGGCTGCCGATTGTGTTCTTCCACCACAGGCGGATATGCGTTACCTGAAACACCTTGGTGCAGACAGTCATAAGGACACCTGTACCGATCAGCAAAAACAGACCGAAACTGCCCCACACGACACCGTTGACAGAATTATTTATTTCTGCCACTTTTGTAAAAAAACTTTCCATAATTTGATTCCCTCCGGAAAATAAAATAAAAAAGTCGGATTACAAAGCGTAATCCGACAAAAGTACAAAATACATCCCTGCCCAAAACAGGAAAATAAAAACTTTGTCCTTTTGCCTGAGAGATTCGCTTTTCGCTTTGCCCCTTCGGCACTCAATTCAATGAGCTTCTCCAAAGTCATGTCCGTTTGCAGTCCCTTTCCCTTGCGGGAAGCCTGAGAGCGTTACTCCTTCGGCAGCATCTGCTTCTTCTGCAAACTTCAACCATAGATTTAATTTTCCGCTATTATATCACTTGCTTTGAACAAATGCAAGACTTTTTTAAAAATCACACAAAAAAAAGTTCTTCACGGGAAGTTTGGGGATTTTGATAAAGCAAAAATCAAATTGGAGTTAATCGCTGACTTTTGACTGTCGTCAGTTATTAAAAGTTTTGGTCAAGCTTTTCACAAAAGCTTGCGGGGTCAAGG
>JAFSEF010000047.1 GCA_017435865.1 Clostridia bacterium | reverse complement strand
TCAAGGGGCAGAGCCCATTGTCGCCCGTCGCAACGGGCGAAATCCTTTTCCTTACAAAAGCGCAGGAAAGTTGTTAAGAAAACCCTCGCCGGGGGTTTTCTTAAGTGCGAAGCACTATTTCAATCTCCCCGTCAAACCGCATTAATATCTTCCGATCTTTTCAAGCGGCAGTTCTTCAAAGCCGTCGGGCAGGTCTGCAGTTTCAAGCAACGTATAATCACCGTTTTCGGGATCGGTGAAGAAATCACCGAGCTTCATCAGGTTATAAATATTCTCTCTTGAAACGGTGCTGAAACGGTCTGCAGCTTCCGAAATGTTGCCGATGCTTGCGGCATCATCAAAAATGAGATTGTTCTCTACCACACTGTTGGCAGGGTTGGGAACAAAATCGGGGCTGTCGGTATTGTCAAAGTCATCCGAGAATGTTTTGTATTGCGGGAAAGCTTCCTGCCATACCGCGTTCTGCCACGGAGAATTGAACAGGTTTGTCCACATATCGCCGTCTTTGGAAGAAGAATGCGTGAACCAACCGTTGCCGACAACACCTTCACGGGCACGTTCATCATAACTGACAGCACGGTCGCCTGCATTGATGATGATGTTGTTTCTGACATCCAGATCTCTGCCACCGCCGAGATGCAGTGCATATTTTGGAATATTAATAAGCAGATTGCCGTATACGGTCTGTCCCGAAAGTGCATCGTCAAGATAAATGCCGTCCGGTCTGTGACCGTCCGAGCCGATGTTATAAATACAGTTATATCGGATCACATTGCCGTACCAATCCCACCGTCTGCCCGAATAAATGGCACCTGCATCGTCGGATAAAAGACAGACATCATGGATGAGATTGTATTCAATGATGTGATTGTTGCCGCTGTAGGTGATGGCTTCGTGCGGTGAATTGTACATTTCGTTGTGCGAACAGACATTGCCCACACCGTTGAGCGTAACGGCAGGCTGATAGGTCAGGTAAATCTCCGACCAGTCGTGGATGTGGTTATTGTCGGCAATGCTGTTGCCGGGGGTGAGGGTTTCGCGGTCACCGCCCGTAATGACAATGCCACCCTTACCGGTACGGGTGATTTCATTGTTGACGGCCTTGTTATTGTAACCGTCCATCAAAATGGCATAGCCCGCCACGTTTTTCACAAGGCAACCGTCCACAAACACATCGTCGCCCTTTACGGAAACGGCATCACTGCGTGTGCCCTTGATTGTCAGATTTTCAAACCGCAGGTGGCTTGCTTCCACCTTGAGAATATTCTCAAGCGACAGTGAAATGTCTATGCTTGCATCCTGCAGATTTTCGGGAGCATACAGACAAAGAAGTCCTTTTTCGCGGTCGAGATACCATTCCCCTTCTGCATCAAGTTCTTCAAGCACGTTATAGAAATAATACGGAGCACCGACCTTGGTGCCGTAGGAACTGACAAACATGGGAGAAAGAATACCCGTGTCGGCTTCAAAATCACCGATAAGAGTCGAGGCATCCGCCCAGTCGTACTTCCAATATCCCATCATCCACGCTTTGTCGAGCTCTTTCCACGAGGCAA
The DNA here is from genome assembly GCA_017435865.1 of Clostridia bacterium. GTDB lineage: Bacteria > Bacillota > Clostridia > Oscillospirales > Acutalibacteraceae > RUG806. The sequence continues at coordinate 21,471 of JAFSEF010000047.1, read as the reverse complement.
TTCTTGCGGCAAGGTCTTCGTTTACACGGTAGACATCGGGTTCGGGATTGCGGATGGAATCCCAGTTTTCGACCGCTGTCAGAGCACCGTCACTTTCACGACCGAGTCCTGTGGAAACCACTTCTTCCGTATGCAGAAAACCTTCATTCGGATACCGGGCGATGGTCTGACGGATATCATCCACAAACAGTTCACAGTACAGCGGACCGACATAGTCGCCGTCATAGCTTGCGGCTGTGTTGTAAGAACCGATGGCATACAGCTTTCCCCAATCGTCCGATGAGAGTGAATAGGGTGCTTTGGTAAGATCAATCACAACCACCTTTTCTTTTGCCGCATCGGAAAGACGGTCTGCAATTTCCATGTACTGCGAAGCAGGTGCAAAATCGGACGGATTCAAGGTCTGTCCGCCGTTGAGCACGACTTCACCGTCACCGTAGGCACAATATGTAACGGGACAATCCTGCGTACCGCTGTCTTCTTCGGTGAATACCACGGAAGACACACGGTATTCCCCTGCCATAAGACAAACGGTGATACCGTCTTTGTCGGTTTTGTCGAGTGCACGAACAGCCTGTTGTGCTTTTTCGATGGTGGCAAACGGGGCGGCAAGCGTACCTTCATTGGCATCGTTGCCCTTGGGACTGACATAAAAATCACCTGTACGCAACTGCAATTCCTCCTTTGAAACAGGGTTTGCAACGGGGGCTGCCACTTTGTAATCACGGTAAATAAAAGATATGATCGTGGGAAATGCAAGGGAATAAACAAGCACTGCAACCGCAATGCTGCCGCCGATTGTCAGCGGAATCTGCACCGCCTTTTTGCCGATTTTTGAAACAAACACAGCAAAAAGAACAAGCAGAAAAAGAAGCTGCACGGATGTGGCAACGGCAATGGCCTGCTGAGCCATCTGTTCGTGGCCGATGATCACATTGATATAAAATGTGATGCCCCACTGCAAGGCTGCATACAGAAGAATGCAAAGCACAGGCAACACCGCCTGTTTGCTTTTTTTCTCTGTCGGCCGCAGCATTCTGCCTGCACCTGCCAGCAAGCCCACACCGAGATATCCGAGTGCTGCATAGAGTCCGATCAGTGCAAGGTCTGACCAACGCAGATATTCATAATAAAAACTGTACAATGCAAAACAGCTCAGTGCCGCACCGACAAAACCGAGCACAATTGCAATGATTTTCTTTTTCTTATCCATCACATTCTTCCTCCTGTTGTTGATTCAACACAAAAACCATGCCCGAAAAGAAATATCCGAGCGTGAAAAAGGATATTAAAATGTATATGTAAGTGCCTCACTCTGCTGTCCCCATACATCTTCTGCCACAACCTCCGCATAAGCTGCACCGATGGGTTTTGTAAAATTGAAGGTGATGCTGTCGGGACGGTCTGCAAAATAATACTGCGAGAATTCCCATGCACTGTAAAGCACTTCGCCGACTTCGTTTTTGACGAAAATGCGATAAACGAATACCTCGTTTCCGTCTTCAACGCTTGCCTGCGGTACGGTAACGGCAGCTCCGATGAGACCGTCTTTAAAAGTCAGAGCGGCATCGTCTGCAAACACGGGTGCATTGGCTGCAAGGGTTCTTGCTTCATGTGAATATTTTGTTTTTACGGGCTCTGTGACATTGTCAATAAGATATGTACAAAGAATTTCACCTGCCGTGATGTCAAGCACTTTGACAAGAACGCGGTTGTCGGCATCGATTTCAAGAATCAGAGCCTGTGCAACAGTTTTGTAGTTCTGGGGATGAATGGTATTCACTCCGTCCACGCTGAATTCCGCATACGACAAACCGCCGTCACCGATGGCGGTGAAGCTGTCCTGCCAGATACTTCTCGGATCGTTTGCAGGATAATGAGAATGACCCGAAATGTCAATGACCTGCGGATATTTGTTGAGCACATCGGTAAAATAAGGCACACCCCAACCTTCGTGGGTACGACTGCCGAAGACGGTGTCGGTGATGTGTTCATGCTGAAATACAAAAACAGGCTGCTGCGGTGCTTCGGTAACGGCAATGTGCAGCTGTTCGTCGAGCCATTCGATCTGGTCGGAGGTGTAATGATAGTCCTCTTCACCCGAACCGGAAAGACTGATAAAATGATAACCGTTCACAACAATGTGGGAATCAGAATCCTGCTGCAAAACATGCTCAAACATATCAAGAGAAGCCTGTTTACCGTAGAAATTACCGTCATGGCTGTTCACGGCAACCAAAGACAAAAGCTGCGTTTCATCACGCAGAACATGATTAAACGTTGAAGTATACGCGGCATAGGACATCATGGCACCGTCGTCCGTAATATCGCCCGAAACAACAACGGCATCCACCGTGTTATAGTCCGCATCCTTGTCGGCAAGGGCATATGCCTGTTTCACCATTTTCATAATACGGCGGCAGCCTGTGTCGCCGAGGGTCATCACGTGCGTGTCACTTGCGGCAACAAAACGGAATACGGGAACAAAATCATCCTCAATATCCTTCGGAGCATCCACTGACACCCAACCGCCGAAAATACTGATCAATACCGTAAAAAAGCTGACCAGAACAGAAACCAATGCTTTCATAAAGAAATCCTCCTTTTGCTTTTTTTCATATTATCATGCAAAACAAAAGATTGCAATCAATTACTTCAAATTATTTTTGATATGCTCCATATAAGGCAGCCAGTCTTTGCGGCTGAAAAAGTGAATGCCTGCACGCAGATGATAAGCAATATGACCGCCGTGAAGGAAGGTGCCGATTTCCGCTTGTGTATCATCGCCGTCAAATCCTTTTTCACCGAGCACTTCCCATGCGGGTGCTGCAGCGGTACAACAGATTTTTTCACTCCACGGATCGGCCCACAGGTCATCCTTTGCACATCCCACAGCCGCAAAACGCGGTGCGATGCACGCAAGTGCCATGTGCTGATCGAGTACGGAGCTGATGGTTTGCGTGGTATATTTATGATGATTTTCACAGAACCAATAGCCAAAATATTTATGAATATGTTCGTATGTTTCGGCATCGGCATGTTTGGTCTGTTCGAGTGCCGTACCGCCGCAACCCGAACCGTTGATGAGTGCAAAACGGATTCTCTCATCCTGTGCGGCACACCACATGGCGGTTTTGCCCAGACGCGAATGCCCTGCCACGGCCACATTGTTTTTGTCGATTTCGGGACGGGTCAGCAGATAGTCAAGTGCCCCCTGCATGGCATACGCCCACAGAGAAATTTTACCCCATCCCGTGCCGTCGGTCGGACGGTCAAAGCAGCCTGCAAGACCGTTTTCAAAATCGGCATCGTCGGAGGTGATGTCCTTGTAACACAGTTCCGCAAAACAGAATCCGTTGTCGAGGATTTCCTCTGTCGGACAGTACATATCATAAGGATCGGGACGGAAATTGATGAGCAGAATCAGCGGATGCGTTTTGCCGTCGGTCGGCATAAACAGGTGCATGGGGACGGTGTGGTCGCCTTTGGGTGCATGAAAAGTCAGCTGCACCGATTCAAGTTTTGCACTGCCGCCCGCACACTTGGGATTGATTTCTGTCACTTCTGCGGTCACCGCACACTTTTCGGGTGCATAACCGTACTCTTCGCGACACAGAAGATCAAGCAGTTCTTCTCTTCTTTTCGTCCAGTCTGCGGCTGTGCTGACGGGACTTCCGTCTGCAAATTGCATCAATGCGGGAACAATATTCATACGTTTTCTCCTTTCTGCGGATAAACAAATTCAAATTCTTCACATACAACAGGTGTCTGTCGGGAAAAAGACAAACCGATCTGTTGCAATTCACGGCTGAAAAAGTCTTCATGCACGGCACGCCAATATGCAAGCGAACCGTCTCCTTCCCCCTCTTTTGCAGCATGGAAAGGTGCAACCTTTTCAAAGGCACACACATACACAGCCGTTGTGCGGATGATGCAGACCGCATCTTCGTTGCTGTCAAGCACCACGCTGTATTGCCCTGCTGCAGGCAGAGGAGCGTTTTCATGCACATACAATTCATACGCTGAAGAGCAGGCTGTTTTTTTGCCATGCAGAACAAGGTCTGCCAACAAATCGGCATCCGTACCAAACGAAAACGCTTCAAAGTCGGTCAGCGGCAGGTTATTTTGCTGCAAAAATAAGCAGAACATTTCTTTTGCTTTCATCATTTCACCCGTTTCGGTTTTTATTATATCAGTTATTGTTTGGCATTTCCACTGTTAATATTAAATATTGACAAAAAAGATTTTTATTGTAAAATGATATTGTAAAAGAAAAAACGGAAAGGAAATTGACTATGAAACATTCCTTGGTAAATGTATGGCAGAAGATTGTTGCGTTTTTCACCACGATCTTCATGTTTTTCAGCGGTCTCATTGCAGGACAGGAGCCTGAAAAAGTGTATCCCGACAACAACACCGTCGGAACATACGATGAACAGACCGCCGATTACAAACTGAACATTCTGCCCGAATATGAAGTACATGACATTTCCGACATTCTGTACGGTGTGTTCTTTGAAGACATCAACTTCGCGGCGGATGCAGGACTTTATGCCGAAAAAATTGCAAACCGTTCGTTTGAATTCACCGCCCTTGCAACCGATGACGAGCTGTTCCACTGGTCAGCCGTAAACGGTGCGGGACTTTCTGTCCGCGTTGATGCACCCGACTCCCTCAACCGCAACAACACAAATTATCTTGTCATCACCAACGAAGCCGACACCCCTGCAGGTGCAAAGAACATCGGTTTTATGGAAGGCATGAATCTCGACAAAGATGCAGAATATAAATTCTCCGTATGGGCAAAAGGTCTTGACGGCTACGCAGGCAAGCTGTATGCACGCATCTGCGTGGGTGAAGAAGTGATTGACGAAGCCGTGATCGAAGCTGTCACCGCTGACTGGGCACAGTATAAACTGACCCTTGCAAGCGATGTCACAGCCACCGAAAATGTGTCCGCACAGATTCTCACCGACAAGGGCACAGTCGCTGTTGACATGGTCTCCCTGTTCCCCGTTGACACCTACAAAGGCAGAGAAAACGGTCTTCGCAAGGACCTTTGCGAACTGCTCGAAGATATGCAGCCGAAGTTCCTGCGTTTCCCCGGCGGCTGTGTCATTGAAGGCTACACATGGGAAACCGCTTACCACTGGAAAGACAGTGTCGGTGTGGACGAAAACGGCGATCCGCTGCTGTTCAACGGTACTTACGGTGATGTTGCCGCCCGTCTGCAGGGTGAAAACATCTGGACCGACCATTCCGCAACCGAAGATCCGTATCCGTCCTTTATGTCTTACGGCCTTGGTTTTTATGAATATTTCCTGCTGTGTGAAGACCTCGGTGCGGTAGCCGTGCCTGTTCTCAACTGCGGCCTTTACTGCCAGATGCGCGGCATGGGTCCCGTGGACATGAACACAGAGGAATTTGCAAAATACCTTGACGATATGTTCGACCTCATTGAATTCTGCCGCGGTGACGAAACCACCCCCTGGGGTAAAGCAAGAATCGCAATGGGTCACGCAGAACCCTTTGACCTGCAATACATCTGCATCGGCAACGAAAACGAAGGTATGGATTACTACGAACGCTATGTCGCTTTCCTGGAAGCATTCCTTGCTGCCAAAGCAGAAAACCCCGCACTCTATGAAGGCATTGAGCTGATTTATTCCGCAGGTGCGGCAGATGCCACCCACGGTGTCAACTACATCGGCTCTTACAAATATGCAAAAGACTATCTGGAAGCACATCCGGAGCTTTCCGTCAATGACTTTGCAGGTGCTACCGACCAGCACTATTACAACGATCCCGTCTGGTTCCGTCAGAACACGGATTATTATGATGAAAAGAATTATTCGCGTACCGTGGAAGGCATGACCGACACCAACTACGGCGGTGCGATTCAGGTTTTCCTCGGTGAATATGCCGCCCGTTCCAACAGACTCGAAGCTGCTCTTGCGGAAGCAGCTTACATGACAGGTCTTGAACGCAACGGCGACATCGTACGCATGGCAGCGTATGCTCCGCTGTTCTCCTCGACCACGGCAAGACACTGGACACCGAACCTGATCTGGTACAACAACGCCGACAGCATCGGTTCTGTAAGCTATTATGCACAGAAGCTGTTCTCCACCAACGCAGGCACAACGCTGCTTGAAAGCACACTCGACGGTGCAAACATCGAACAGCCCACTCTTTCGGGCAAGGTCGGTGTCGGCACATGGTACACAAGTGCAAAATTTGACAATGTCAAAGTCGTTTCCAACGCAGACGGCAAGGTGCTCGGTCAGGATGATTTCACCATGAACACATTCTGGTGGGATTGGGATGCCGCAACCGACGGCAAATTCAAGGTTGAAGACGGTGCCCTTGTGCAGAAGACCACCGAAATGAACTATTCCAACACAGGTTCCGTTGCCTACTTCGGTGCGTCCGACTGGGCAGACTACACCTTCACGGTCGAAGCCACCAAGCTCGAAGGCGAAGAAGGATTTATCATCCCCTTTGCCGTCAAGGACACCAAGAACAACTTCTTCTGGAACATCGGTGGCTGGGGCAACACCGTTTCCTGCCTGCAGCAGATTACAAATGATGCAAAAACAGGTCAGCTCATCGGCACCATCCGTGATTTCACCGCCGAAACGGGCAAGACCTATGAACTGAAAGTCGTTGTCAGCGGCAGACACATTCAGTGCTACATTGACGGCGAACTGTATGTTGACTACACAACAGGTTCTGATTGCGAAGCCGAAGCCTACCAGGTCGTCAGCACCGACGAAACAGGCGATATCATCGTAAAGCTTGTCAATGTCACAGGGTCTGCACGCACATTTGCCGTCAGCATCGACGAAGACACCGCCGTGGCAGGCACCGCAAAAGCATATCAGATGTTCCACACCGACCCGGATGTTGAAAACCATCTCGGTCAGGAAGAAAATGTGAAGATCGAAGAAATCACACTTGAGAACATCTCCAACGCATTCAACTACACCGTTCCCTGCTACTCGGCAACAGTTGTGCGTATTCAGAGAGCAAAATAAACAATCCTTTTACAAACTCCGGGGCTGCATCATGCAGCCCCGCTTTTTAATTGTTTTAATTATACGCATCAATAATTTCTTTTCCCTTTCTTTCGGCATATTGCAGTGCCGAATATGCACCGCCAAAATCCCTGCAAACACCCGCCACAACAAATTCAGACTGCTCGATCATCCACCTGTTTCTTAATGTGATTGCCTGTTTATAGTATGCAGTTGAACAAATTTCAGGAATAATAATTTCATCAAACTGTTCTTCGTAATATTCTTTACGATTTTGCATTTCTTGCGTTAAATAAGGCATAACAAGAATAAGTTGTATTCCTTTTTTTATTTTGCATTGCCTTACCACTTTGATAAACAGATCATCAAACTCCCCCATGCCGCCTGTATAAAAAACCGTCACACCTTTTTTCTCAACAAGATACTCAACAATCATCTGCATTTCATTTTTTATATCCCGGTACAAAACTCTGTGCCCGAAACCGCAACAAGCAATACTCATAAAATCCTCCAACTTATAAAATACTATCGACACTATATTATACCGATATTCTCGGTATATTTCAACTAATTTCGATACAATTATCAATATTTATACCGATAAAAATAGTATAAAATATAGATGGAGGTGATTTGAGTGGACGAAGCTTTTATTCGGGACAGAATTTCAATGTTGCGAACCAAAAAAGGGGTATCGGAATACAAAATGAGCCTTGATCTCGGACACAGCAAAAGTTATATGCAAAGCATCTCGTCCGGTCGTTCACTGCCACCGTTATCTGAATTTTTGTACATTTGCGAATATCTCGGTGTAACCCCGAAAGCATTTTTTGATACAGAACAAAACGAACCGGCACTCGTGCAAGAACTTCTGACCGTTTGTAAAACAATGTCTGAACAAGATCTTCGTGCTCTTGTGGATGTCGCAAAACGGCTTTCTGATAAAAATTGATTATAATAATTATTTTTATAGTAAAATAGCTTTTTTCTCCGGGATTGCATTTTTGCAGCCCCGTTTTTTTATTCGGCAAATTACGGTTTATCTTCCTTCGGGCAGATAAACCGTAATTTTTTTTGTTTTTTCAAAATTTCTCTTGACAAACGAAAAAAAGGGGACTATAATGACTTCATCACATAAAAGCGTTGACGCTTAAAAGCTGCACAGTGTAACAACTTAAAAGCACCAACGCGATAAAGAGAGGTAATCATCATGAAAAAGTTTGTTTCCCTTTTCCTTTGTGCACTTCTTTGCATGAGCCTGCTTGCAGGTTGTGCAAACGACACCACCGATCCGACGGATGCATCCGTTAACGATGCAACCAATGCAGCAACCGCAGGCGATGCCGCTGCAGATCCTGCCGAAAACGACAAATTTGTTGTCGGTATCTGCCAGCTCGTCACCCACGACGCACTGGATGCCGCTACACAAGGCTTCAAGGATGCCCTCATTGCCGAACTCGGTGAAGAAAACGTTGAATTCATCGAACAGAATGCTGCCGGTGAAGCCAACACCTGTGTCACCATCGTCAATGACTTCGTTTCCAAAGAAGTGGATTTGATTATGGCAAACGCAACAGCCGCCCTGCAGGCAGCTGCAAACGCAACACTTGACATTCCGATTCTCGGCACATCCATCACCGAATACGGTGTTGCACTTGAAATTGCTGATTTCAACGGCACTGTCGGCGGCAACATTTCCGGCACATCCGACCTTGCTCCCCTTGATGAACAGGCTCAGATGGTCATTGACCTTGTTCCCGATGCACAGACCGTCGGTCTGCTGTACTGCTCGGCTGAACCCAACTCCGAATATCAGGTCAAGGTTGTCAGAGAATACCTTGAAAACGCAGGCCTGACCGTTGAAGATTTCGCATTCTCCGCTTCTTCCGACGTAGCACAGGTTGCCGAAGCAGCTGCTGCCGCTTGTGATGCACTTTACATCCCCACCGACAACACCGCAGCTTCCTGCACCGAAACCATCAACAATGTTGTTCTTCCCACAGGCACTCCCATCATCGCAGGTGAAGCCGGTATCTGCGGCGGCTGCGGTATTGCTACCCTTTCCATCAGCTACTATGAACTCGGCAAGACCACGGGTGCTATGGCTGCAAAGATCCTCAAGGGTGAAGCAGACATTGCCGAAATGCCTATTGAATACGACAACAACCCCGTCAAGAAATACAACGCTGTTAACTGCGCTGAACTCAACATTGCAGTTCCCGAAGATTACGAACCCCTTGCATAAGCGTTGACAAAACAGAATACAGTGCCGCTGAAACACGCGGCACTTTTTTGACAGGAGGATATTATGACAGCATTATTGAATGCGTTACCGGGTGCCGTTGCACAGGGCCTTATATGGGGCATTATGGCAATCGGTGTATACATCACTTACAAAGTATTGGATCTTGCCGACCTGACAGTGGACGGTTCCATGGTCACAGGCATGGCAGTGTGTGCCATGCTGATGGCAAACGGCTGGAATGTGTGGCCTGCCATGCTGATGGCTTTCCTTGCAGGTATGGCTGCAGGTCTTGTGACAGGCATTTTCCACACAGCCATGGGCATTCCCGCCATTCTTGCAGGCATTCTGACACAGCTGATGCTGTGGTCGGTGAACCTGAAGATTATGGGCAAAGCAAACCAGGCTCTGCCTGCACGTACCTTTGACGTGCTGATTACCCAGCTTCGCAAATACGAAGCACTGCTTATTCTCGTTGCGTTCTGCGTGGTGCTGATTGCCGTTTTGTATTGGTTTTTCGGCACAAAGTTCGGTTCGGGCATCCGTGCAACGGGCTGCAACGAAAAAATGGCACGTGCACAGGGTATTGACACCAACTTCAACAAGTGCGTCGGTCTGATTCTGTCCAACGGTATCGTTGCTTTTTCGGGTGCATTGCTTGCACAGTATTCAGGAAAAGCCGACATTAACGACGGCAGAGGTGCCATTGTCATCGGTCTTGCAGCCGTTATCATCGGTGATGCTCTTGTATCACGCTTCAGACCCAATTTCATCATCCGTCTGCTGGGTGTTGTGCTTGGCGGTGTGGTATATTACATCGTCTATCAGATCGTCATTTTCCTCGGCCTTGACACCGACCTGCTGAAGATGCTGTCTGCCGTTGTGGTTGCCATCTTCCTTGCAGTACCCTACCTGAAGAAAAAATACTTTTCACATCCGATGAAAAAAAACAAGGAGGCTGCGTAAATGTTAGAGCTGAAGAACGTAACCAAAATATTCAATGCCGGCACAATCAATGAAAAAATTGCCCTTGATGACATTTCGCTGACCCTCAATGACGGCGATTTTGTGACCGTCATCGGCGGCAACGGAGCCGGCAAATCCACCATGCTCAACGTTGTGGCAGGCACATACACAGCCGACGCGGGACATATTCTCATTGACGGCAAAGACGTTACAAAAATGTCCGAATACAAACGTGCAAAATACATCGGCAGAGTGTTCCAGGATCCGATGATCGGCACCGCCGCCGATATGTGGATCGAAGAAAACATGGCACTCGCACAACAAAGAGGCACACGCAGAGGTCTGTCGTGGTCCATCACAAAAAAAGACCGCGAAAAATTCAGAGAAATGCTTGCTCGCCTTGACCTCGGACTTGAAGACCGTCTTTCGACAAAAGTGGCTTTGCTTTCGGGCGGTCAGCGGCAGGCTGTTACCCTTTTGATGGCATCCATGATGCAGCCCGAACTTCTGCTTCTGGATGAACACACGGCAGCACTTGACCCGAAAACCGCTGCAAAAGTGCTTGATATCACAGAAAACATTGTCAGCGAAAACAAACTGACCACCATCATGATCACGCACAACATGAAGGATGCACTACGACTGGGCAACCGTCTGATCATGATGCACGCAGGCAAAATCATTTTTGACGTTGCAGGCGAAGAAAAGCAAAAACTGACCGTTGCGGATCTTCTCAAAAAGTTTGAACTCGCAAGCGACGGCACATTTGCAAACGACAGAATGCTGCTGACCTGATAAACAATTATTATTATAAAATTTTAGCACATTAAATTGCAGAAATATCTTGACAAACATTTTTCACGGTGCTATAATTTTTTTCATCAATACAGCAGGAGTTTTTATGAAACACACATCCTTTGCAACAGCATATTTCTTTTACTTTTACTTTAACAACAAAAAGTAAAGGTTTATTCGCTGTACCGCAAAGGCAAGTTTTAACACTACTTTTCTTCAGCCGCAGTGAAAAACCTGCGGCTGATTTTATTTTACGGAGGCACTTCCCATGATCGCTGTACTCAAACACAACACAACCGATGAACAACTCAAAAACTTAACCGACTGGCTCTCTGCACAAGGTTTGGGGATTCATGTTTCCCGCGGTAATTATCAGACCATTGTGGGACTCATCGGCAACACGGGCAATGTGGACATTGAACTGATTGAAAGCCTTGAAATGGTGGAATCCGTTCAAAGAGTCAGCGATCCGTTCAAAAGCATGCAAGCAGCTCTTAACACCGCAGACAGAGAATACACCGTCGGCATTGTCGGCCTCGGACTCATCGGCGGTTCCATGGCAAGTGCCTACAGATCCGCAGGCTGGACGGTGCTCGGTGCCGACCTTGACACCACCACACTCGGTTATGCAAAGCTTGCCGACATCATTTCCGACGAACTGACGGATGAAAACATTACAAAATGTGATCTTCTTATGATTGCTCTGTATCCGCAGGCAACGATCGGCTGGCTCAACAAAAATGCGGCAAAAATCAACAAAACGACCGTTGTCATTGACCTTTGCGGCATCAAGGAAAGTGTGTGCAAAGTCGGTTTTGCGATTGCCGAAGAACACGGGTTTGTATTTGTCGGCGGTCATCCCATGGCAGGCACACAGTTTTCGGGCATCAAATACAGCCGCTCCAACCTGTTCAAAGGTGCTCCGATGGTGCTTGTGCCACCCGTTGCAGATGACAACAATCTGATTGAAAACATAAAAAATATGCTTGCCCCCGCAGGTTTCGGTCAGTTTTCCGTTACCACGGCAAAGGATCACGACCGCATGATCGCGTTCACCTCGCAGCTTGCACACGTGGTTTCCAATGCCTACATCAAAAGTCCCACAGCTGCCGAACACGGCGGATTCTCGGCAGGCTCCTACAAAGATATGACAAGAGTTGCATGGCTGAACGAAGAAATGTGGACACAGCTTTTCCTCGAAAACGGCGAAGCACTCAATTTTGAACTTGATACCATCATCAACGCACTCACACAATACCGCGATGCCATTGCCGGGCAGGATGCCGACCGCCTGAAATCTCTGCTTCGCGACGGCAGAATCGCAAAAGAAAACATTGACGGCAACGGTGCAGAAAGGTTGAAAAAATGAAAACAGTAAGGGTTCATGCATCTCGCACGTATGACATCTGCATTGAAAGAGGTTTGCTGCAAACGGCAGGACCGCAGATTGCTGCCGTTCATGCTCCCTGTACCTGCATGCTCGTTTCGGATGAAACGGTGTGGTCTCTTTACGGCGAAACCGTAAAGGAATCCCTCAGCTCGGCAGGATTTGCGGTGCATACCTTCATCATAAAACCCGGCGAAAGCTCCAAAAGTACCCAAAGCTTAGTGCTTTTGTGGGAAACGCTTGCCGAAAACAAGATCACCCGCAGCGATCTGCTGATCGCACTCGGCGGCGGTGTTGTGGGGGATCTGACCGGATTTGCGGCAGCTACGTTTTTAAGAGGCATTGCGTATGTGCAGATTCCGACAACACTGCTTGCCATGGTCGATTCCTCTGTCGGCGGCAAAACGGCCGTTGACCTTGCACACGGCAAAAACCTTGCAGGTGCGTTCTGTCAGCCGTCTTTGGTGCTGTGCGACCCGGATGCACTCAACACCCTGACACCCGACATCTTCGCAGACGGTATGGCAGAGGTCATCAAATACGGTTTCATCAACCACCCTGCCCTGTTGCAGAAGCTCACGGAAGACTATGACATTGCCGATATCATCGCCCTTTGCGTGGAAGACAAACGCGACATTGTGGAAGCCGACGAACGCGATAACGGTTGCAGGCAGCTTCTGAACCTCGGACATACACTTGCACACGGCATTGAACTGCATTCGGGCTACACCATTTCTCACGGCAGTGCCGTTGCAATCGGCATGGTACTGATTACAAAAGCAGCCATTCACGCAGGTCTTTGCGACAAAGACACGCTTGCAACCCTGCTCGGCCTGCTTGCGAAATTCAATCTTCCGACCCAAACGCAGTTCACCTGTGAGCAGCTGTGTGAAGCGGCACTCGAAGATAAAAAACGAAAGGGCGGCTCCATCACCCTTGTCATTCCGACCAAAACAGGCACTTCGGAGCTGAAAAAATATCCCGTAGACGATTTGCCCGCCTTTGTCAGCGGTGCATGGGAGATATTATGATCAAAGAAATCAACTCTCTTCCCATCGGCGGTTGCATTGCCGCCATTGCGTCCAAAAGCGAAGCCCACAGGCTGCTCATCTGTGCGGCACTGGGCGACAAAAAGACGAATATTTCCTGTCCGCAGACAAGCAAGGACATACAGGCAACCGCTGATTGTCTTTGTGCACTGGGTGCGGACATCACATACCAAAACGGCGTTTATGCCGTCACCCCCATACAGACACCCGTTGACAATGCCGTTTTGCCCTGCGGTGAATCGGGTTCGACATTGCGTTTTCTGATTCCGCTTGTGTGCGGACTGGGTGTCAGTGCCGTATTCGAAATGCAGGGCAGACTCCCCGAAAGACCGCTGTCGCCGTTGCAGGAAGAACTCGAAAGTCACGGCATCCGTTTTGAAAAAGACGGCAACCGCCTTTCTGTGGGCGGCAAGCTGCAGGGAAACGATTTCAGCATTGCAGCAAATGTATCTTCACAGTTCATAAGCGGTCTGCTGTTCATGCTCACACGGCACGGCGGCACGCTGACCATGACAGGCACGGTGGAAAGTGCCGCTTACATCGACATGACGGTGCGTGCTCTTCATAAATTCAACGCCGCTCTGCAGCAAGAAGACAACCGTTTTACGGTGCAAAAGGGAGTGCTGACAGCAGAAACAAACCTGCAGACAGAAGGCGACTGGTCGAATGCCGCGTTCTTCCTTTGTGCGGCAGCCATCGGCAAAAAACCGATCACCGTAACGGGACTTGACCTTGCTTGTGCACAGGGCGACAAAAAAATCATTGCCATTTTAAAACAATTCGGTGCAGAAATGAAAACAGACAAAAACAGCATCACGGTGTATCCCTCTGCTTTGCAGGCAACGGACATCGATGCCGCACAGATTCCCGACCTTGTACCGATTCTTGCAGTCACCGCGTGTGCCGCAAAAGGAACCACACGCATTTACAACGCACAACGGCTGCGTATCAAAGAAAGCGACCGCCTGCAGACAACGGCCGACCTGCTCAACACTCTCGGTGCTGCGGTAACAATCACCGAAGACGGTTTGCTGATTGAAGGACAAAAACCGCTGCACGGTGCACTTGTTGACAGTGCAAACGATCACCGCATTGCCATGTCGGCAGCGGTTATTGCACAGCTTTGCGACGGCACACTCAAACTTGACGGAGCTGACGCGGTGGCCAAATCATACCCCGCATTCTGGGAAGATCTTGAAAAACTGAAAGGGGAACAACCATGCTGACCCCATACGGAAACAATCTGAAAATATATATAGAGGGCGGCTCGCATGACGAGAAAATCGAACTGGTCATGGACGGTTTTCCGTCGGGAATGCAGGTCGATGAAGCGGCATTGTCCGCATTCATGCTGCGTCGTGCACCCGGTCAGAATGCTTTTTCGACGGCTCGCAAAGAAGCCGACAAGCCTGTTTTTCTGTCGGGACTCACAGACGGCAAAACCGACGGCAGCCGCATTCATGCCGTCATTTACAACAGCAATCAGCACTCGTCGGATTATTCTTTTGTAAAAGAAACACCGCGTCCGTCCCATGCGGATTTCTGTGCGATTCAGAAATACGGCCCCGATGCGGATCTTCGCGGCGGCGGTCATTATTCGGGCAGGCTGACTTCTTTGCTGTGTGTGGCAGGTGCGTTGTGCAAGCAGTATCTGCAGGAAAAAGGGATTCAAGTGTTTGCACACATTTACAGCATCGGCGGCATCAAGGACACGCCCTTTGACCTTTGCAATGTCGCAGATGCAGAACGCGAAACACTGGCACTGACTCCCTTCCCCGTTCTTGACGAACAACAGGGACAAAAAATGCAGGAAAAAATTCTTGCGGCAAAAGAAGACGGTGACTCGGTGGGCGGCGTTGTGGAATGTGCCGTCACGGGACTTCCCGTCGGCCTGGGTGAGCATCTGTTTGCAGGTGCGGAAGGCAGAATTGCCGCCTGTATGTTCTCGGTTCCCGCCGTCAAGGGTGTGGAATTCGGCAACGGTTTCGGCTGTGCGGATCTACTCGGTTCACAGAACAATGACCCGTTCACAACGGACGGTGAAAGAATTTACACCAAAACCAACAACTGCGGCGGAATCCTCGGCGGCATGACAAACGGTATGCCCCTTGTGTTCCGTGCCGCATTCAAGCCGACACCATCCATTGCAAAAGAACAGGACACGGTGTCGCTGTCAAAAAAAGAAAACACAAAGCTACGCATCAAAGGACGGCATGACCCCTGCATCGTACAAAGAGCCGTCCCCGTTACGGAAGCAGTGGCCGCCATTGCAATCTGTGACATGCTGCTGGATTGAGGGTACGGATATGGAATACAACATTCAATCACTTGATTCGATCAGAGAACGCATTGACGAAGTGGACAAACAGCTGGTATCTCTGTTCAGGGAACGCATGGAGATTTCTGCCGCTGTTGCCGAATACAAAAGAGCCAACGGCAAGCAGGTTTTTGATGCTGCCCGTGAACGCAGCAAACTGGCAAGTGTTGCACAATTGGCCGGTGAAGATTTTGCCGATTACAGCCGCGTATTGTATTCGACGATCATGTCACTTTCACGTTCCTACCAGGAAAAAATCCTCGGTTCACAGTCACTGACGGACTCGCTCATTGAAAAAGCGGTCAACGAAACACCTAAACTTTTCCCCGTCACGGCAAAAGTGGCTTGCCAGGGTATTGAGGGAGCGTATTCACAGATTGCGGCGGAAAAATTGTTTGAACTGCCGCAGATTGAATATTTCAAGTCCTTTGAGGGTGTGTTTGAAGCCATTGAAAACGGAACCTGCGAATACGGTGTGCTGCCGCTTGAAAACAGCACGGCAGGTTCGGTCGGCAAGGTGTATGACCTGATGCTCAAGAAGAACTTTTATATTGTGCGTTCATTCCGTCTGAAAATCGACCACAACCTGCTTGCAAAAAAAGGCTTGCAGCTCGAAGATATAAAGGAAGTATTTTCCCACGAGCAGGCAATCAGCCAGTGCTCTGCTTTCTTGAAAGCCAATCCGCAGATCAAAGTAACCGCCTGCCCGAACACCGCCATGGCAGCAAGACTGGCTGCCGAAACCGAACGCAATGACGTGGCGGCACTTTCTTCACGCGATTGTGCTTTGCTGTACGGACTGAGCAATCTTGCCGCCAACGTACAGGACAATGCAAACAACCACACAAGATTCATCTGCATCTCACGCAAACCCGAAATTTATCCCGGTGCGGACAAAACCACACTGATGATGGTCGCACCGCACAAACCCGGTGCACTGTACGTACTGTTGTCACACTTCTTTGCACACGGCATCAACATTTCAAAATTGGAAAGCCGTCCGTTGCCGGAAAGTGATTTTGAGTTCCTGTTCTACCTCGACCTGGATGTTTCGGTTTATTCCCCGAAACTGCGTATGGTACTTGCAGAGCTTGAAAGACAGAGCGAGCAGTTCCGTTATTTAGGCAGCTATATTGAGCAGATCGGGTGAGCATATGATACACAGAAAAGACTTTCAGGCAGGCCTGATCGGACGTAAGCTGTCGCACAGCTTTTCACCGCAGATCCACGCAGAGCTTGCCGATTACAACTATACATTGTTTGAACTTGAGCCTGATGACGTCGGCACATTCCTGCAAAACGGCAGCTTCGATGCCACCAACGTGACAATTCCTTACAAAAAAACGGTCATGCCCTATCTTGCGGAAATTTCCGACGAAGCACAAAAAATCGGCTCGGTCAACACCATCACCCGTACCGCAAAGGGTTTAAGAGGCGACAACACCGACTACTTCGGTTTTTCGTATATGCTGCAAAAAAGCGGCATTGCCGTAAAGAACAAAAAGTGCCTTGTGCTCGGCTCAGGCGGTGCATCGGTCACGGTTTGTGCCGTACTCGAAGACATGGGTGCAGAAGTGATCGTCATTTCCCGCACGGGCGAAAACAATTACGAAAACCTCGACCGCCACAAGGATGCAGCCGTCATTGTGAACACGACACCCGTCGGAATGTATCCGAACAACGGTGAATCCCCCGTTGACCTCAGCTTATTTCCGGCTCTTTCGGGTGTGCTTGATCTCATATATAACCCCGCAAGAACGCAGCTGCTGCTTGATGCACAAAAGCTGCACATTCCCTGCATCAACGGCCTTACCATGCTGACCGCACAGGCAAAAAAAGCCTGCGAACTGTTTTTGGACACCCGCATTGACGACAGCGAAATCGACCGCATCACCGCAAAAATTGCCCAAGACAGTGAAAACATCATCCTCATCGGTATGCCCGGCTGCGGAAAATCCACCGCAGGGAAACTGCTTGCCGAACAGACAGGCAGACAGTTTGCGGACACCGACGAAGTCATTGTGCAGAAAGCAGGGATGTCCATTCCCGACATTTTTGCAAAATACGGTGAAGCACATTTCCGCAGACTCGAACACGAAGCAGTCTGCGAATGTGCAAAGAAAAGCGGGTTTGTGATTGCCACAGGCGGCGGTGTAATCAAGACAGAAAGCAACTTCGATGCCCTGCATCAGAACGGCAAAGTCATTTGGCTGCAAAGGGATTTACAGCTTTTGCCGTCCGACGGCAGACCGCTGTCGCAGCAAGAGGGCATTGTGAAGCTTTTTGCGCAACGCAAACCGCTGTATGAACGCTTTTGCGATGCTGTTGCACAGTGCGAAGCAGAAGCGACCCTGACCGCACAGAATATTCTTTCTGCATTCACAGCCGCATTCAAGGAGGAAAGACAATGAAAATTCTTGTTATCAACGGTCCGAACCTCAATTTGTTGGGACTTCGCGAGCCTGCCCTTTACGGCAAGCAGGATTACAAGGCACTTTGCGAATTTATAATGCAGAACAGCCTCGGCAACGAAGTGGAGCTGTTTCAACACAACCATGAGGGTGTGATCGTGGATAAAATCCAATCCGCTTACAAATGTTTTGACGGCATCGTTATCAATCCTGCCGCGTACACGCACACCTCGGTTGCGATTTTAGATGCACTCAAAGCGGTCGGCATTCCCACCGTTGAAGTGCACCTGACGGACATTTCCCAACGCGAAGCATTCCGTCAGCACTCTTTCGTTTCGCTGTATGCGGAAAAACAAATCAAGGGCAAAGGCTTTGACGGCTATGCACAGGCCATTCAATATTTAACAGAAAAATACGGAAAGTAAGGTAATAAATAATGTCTATGGATTTCAAACGTAAACTCCCCATTCCGATGGAGGTCAAGGAAAAATTCCCTGTTTCGTTCAAAGCAACACAAAAAAAAGAAGCCATCGATGCAGAAGTTGCCGATGTCTTCAAGGGTGTATCCGATAAAAAGATTCTCATCATCGGTCCGTGCTCTGCAGACCGTGCGGATGCTGTTTTTGAATACTGCGAACGCCTCAAGGGTGTGCAGGAGAAAGTCAAGGACAAGCTCATCCTCATCCCCCGTATTTACACCAACAAGCCCCGTACCACGGGCGAAGGCTACAAGGGTATGCTGCATCAGCCTGACCCCAACAGCAAACCCGACACCTTCCAGGGCATTCTTGCCATCCGTGAGCTGCATACAAAAGTGCTGACGGAACTGGGTATGTCCACCGCAGACGAAATGCTCTACCCTGCCAACTACCGTTACTTAAGTGACCTGATGAGCTATGTTGCAGTCGGTGCACGTTCAAGCGAAAATCAGGAACACAGACTGGTTGCCAGCGGTATCACCGTTCCCGTGGGTATGAAAAATCCCACCGCAGGCGACCTTTCCGTCATGCTCAATTCCGTCAAAGCCGCGCAGGCAAGCCATTCCTTTATTTACAGAGGATGGGATGTGGAAACAAGCGGCAATCCCCTGGCACACTCCATCTTGAGAGGCTTTGTCAACAAACACGGTCAGTCGCTTCCGAACTACCACTACGAAGACCTTGAACTGCTGTGCGAAATGTATGCAAATTCGGGCATTGCAAATCCTGCCGCCATCATTGACTGCAACCACGCAAACTCCAACAAAAAGTGGGCAGAACAGCCGCGTATCTGCAAGGAAGTGCTGCACTCCTGCCGCCACAACAACGACATCGCAAAGCTCATCAAAGGCTTCATGATCGAAAGTTACCTCGAAGACGGCAATCAGAAGATCGGTCCCGACGAAATCTACGGCAAGTCCATCACCGACCCCTGCCTCGGTTGGGCAAAGAGCGAACAGCTCATTCTCGAAATCGCAGACCTCATTTAAGGATCAAAGACCTGCATCGCGGAAGATGCAGGTCTTTTTTGTGCTTATTGTTCTTGTGTATTGCCATATTCGCGTTGCATGGCTCGAACGGAAACCACCCATTGTTTACCGAACTTGCAGACATCCACACCGTTGACAAGTTTACCGTAGGCGACAGCTTTTCGTAAAGTGCTTTCATGCAATCCCCACAGACTGCTTGCATCGCTGAATGCCATCAACCCGTCAAACGGAGTTGCAATCTGTGTTCCGTTTGCCCACAGCTCGTCACAGGACAGATCCAATTCATCGCCCCAGATAATGCCGTATCCGCCAACATCCGTTTCAACACAATAAAACAAATCAGGATTTTCAAGAAAAGTCTTAAAAACAGGCAATGATTCAAACAAAGGTTTTGTGTCATAAATCTTAGTAACCCCTTCACAAAACTGTACACTGAGCTTATAGTCGGGTAACGGAAAAACATTTTTTACTTTATGAAACATTTTTTTACCTCATTCCAACGGCGGCAATTTTTTAAATTCCTGCGTGTCCCAAATTTCTTTTAAATCCTGTTTGTTCATTTCAATCCATTCGTGCACCATTGCGAGTGCTTTTGGCGGCAGAAAACCGTCCAACACTTCCCCGGTCATAAAATCCACAGCAGCAACATCGTCATTATATATTGCATGGATATGCGGCGGATTATGCTCATGTTGTAAAAAATACATTCTTATAACAATTCCGTAAAATCTCGATAAAACAGGCATACATACAACTCCCTATTTCTGTTTTCAGTTTTATTATATCACGGTATCGTGATATTTGTCAAGAAAAAAACCTACATCTTACCAAAAGATGCAGGTCTTTTTTGTGTTATGCAAAATAGCGGATAAGATAGAGAATAATCATGTGCACGGGATAAAAACCGTAGGAACCGTATTGGATAAACTTGTTCGTTCTTCCCTTCTTACCGCCGTATGCCCAGACAGGCAGAAGTGCGAACACGGCAAAACCCTGTGTCGGGAATTCAAAGGTATGACCGAACAGTTCGACGGGAACAACAAGTCCTTCAAAGAACACAATATTGATCAGCACCATGCCGACAAGCTGTGCAAGCCATGCAAAGGGGAAATCACGGCAGACATAAAAGAGAACAACCATGGCAAGCCCTGAAAAACCGTAATCGGGGAAAGTTATGACCGATGCCGCAGTAAGCAGCACAAGCAGCAACACACCGATGCCGATGGTCTTGGCCGTTTTTTCTTTCTTCATCTTGTCGATGACCACCATGGCGGCAAGCCCCAACAGGAATGTGAACAACACATTCTGATGATAGGGGTTAAACCAACGGCTTGAATAGAACAGATTGAACGGCAGCTCCGAAACAAGGGCAAAAACACCGAGCCGCAGGGCGTATTTTTTTACATTTTTCGTGTGCACAAAGCCTTCTGCAAACTGAAAAGCAAAAATGGGAAATGCAAGTCTGCCAAGGTAGGTCATCCAATTCCCGAACGACATGAATGTTGCCCACACATGGTCGGAAATCATCAGCAGAATGGCAATCAGCCGCAGCATATTGGCGGTGATTCCACCGAAGGGTAATTTTTCAATCGGTCGGTTTTTTGGCAGTTTTTTCAGTTTTTGGAGCATTGCACATCACCTCTTTACAAAGAATATAATTCTTTTTTGGATTTGTCAAGAAAATTGGAGTTTATCGCTGACTTTTGACTGTCGTCAGTTATTAAAAGTTTTGGTCAAGCTTTTCACAAAAGCTTGCGGGGTCAAGGGGCAGAGCCCATTGTCGCCCGTCGCAACGGGCG
>JAFSEF010000046.1 GCA_017435865.1 Clostridia bacterium | reverse complement strand
CTGTTCTCTATGATGGTATTCATGTCCAGTGGTGTCTTTTATCTTGTTCTTTCATTATACACCATCTGTCCAAAAAATACCCCCTCTGTGTCCAATTTTAGTTTACCACTTCATGCAGATTTGGTTAACCCCTCTGTCACTTCGTGACATCTCCCCTTTCAGGGGCGACAAGTGTTTGAGAGGAAAATTTACTTTGATATCAGCCCGACAAACCGTAATTTGTTTTATATCCCCCAATTTTCCGTGAAGAATCGAAAAAAAGAAAATGCAATATCGGTAAAGCATAAAAAATTGGGATGAGGCTCAGACCTCGTCCCAATTGATTTTTTTGTCTTTGAAATAGTATTCTCTGTCATGCTCATTGATTTCACGAAGCACTTTACAGGGATTTCCGACGGCGATCACATTGGCGGGAATGTCCTTTGTCACCACGCTGCCGGCACCGATAACGGAATTGTCACCGATGGTGATGCCCGGCATCACAAGCACCCCTGCACCCAGCCAGCAATTTCTGCCGATGTGAACGGGCATATTGTACTGATACGCTTTTTCTCTGAGTTCGGGCAGAATGGGATGACCTGCGGTTGCAATCACGCAGTTCGGACCGAACATGGTGTAATCACCCACATAAATGTGCGTGTCGTCCACCATGGTAAGGTTGAAATTGGCATACACATTGTTGCCGAAATGGCAGTGCTTGCCGCCCCAGTTGGCATGAAAGGGAGGTTCAATGTAGCAGTTTTCACCGATCTCGGCAAACATTTCTTTGAGCATGGAAGCACGTTTGTCAAGCTCTGTCGGTCGGGTCTGATTGAAATCATACAGCCTGTCAAGGCATTGCAGCTGCTCGGTCATGATATCTTCGTCAGCGGGATCGTAAATCACGCCTGCGTGCATCATTTCTTTTTGAGTCATCGTTTTTTCTCCTTGCCGTGTTTGTAATTACTATACCACATTTATCGGCGTAAATAAAGAAGTTTTTCGTGGATTTGTTCAATTGACAAGCTGTGTCGGAATATGGTATAATTTTTTGCCGTAAAACAAAAAACGGGAGGTTGTTATCAGATGTCTTTCAAGATTTTTATTACCAAATATATCGCACAGTTCAAGGCAATGAATCCGAAATATGATGTCATTTACGAGGTTTCCAAAGAAAATCCCGTCCGCTTTGAGGATGCCGAAAATCTCAGACTGTCCTTTGCCTGCATGGCCGATACGCATCTTCCCAACCGTGAAAGTGCCGAAAAGAATCTCGGCAATTTCTTTGAAGACCTTGCACAGAGTGAAGTGCCCTTTGATGCCGCACTCATGGCAGGCGACATTGCCGACTACGGTTTCAAAAAAGAATACAACCGCTTTTTCCGTGCACTCGACAAGCAGAACGTGATTAAAAATATGCTCGTCACCATCGGCAATCACGATGCAAGAGCGATTTATAAACGCAATACCGCTATTGTGATGAAAAAAGTCGAAGAATACCTCGGCATCAACACCAAAGGCAAGAGCTATTATTCGTATGACATCAAGGGCTATACTTTTGTTGTCATTGCCACCGAAAAACGTGTTCTCGAAAAGGCACACATCACCAAAGAGCAGATCGCTTTTCTTGATCAAGAGCTGGCAAGAGGTACAAAAGACGGCAAGCCCGTGTTCGTGATGTGCCATCAGCCGTTTGCCGAAACCCACGGTCTGCCCGAAGTGTGGAAAACAGGGGACATGGGTGAACAGAACGACGAAGTCAGAGCCGTTATGGAAAAATACAGAAACGTGTTCTTCATCAACGGTCACCTGCACGGCGGCGTGTTCGACAAGACCCTCGAAGTGCTCAATGAAAAGAACAATGTGGTGTCGCTGAGCATTCCCGGCTACAGAAAACCCAATAACTTCGGCATTACGGACGCAGGCATCGGCTATTACGGTGAAGTGTATGACGATCGCATTGTGTTCATAGCCCGTAACTTCCTCACCGGCACACCCGTAACAGGGGACTACACCCGTTTTGAATTTAAGTTCATATGATGAAAAAAGAGATTGCTGCCCGGCAATCTCTTTTTTTGGGGTAAATTACGGTTTGTCGGGCAAACCGTAATAATGATATACGCCCCGTTGGGGCGCATGATATCACACCTGCGGTGTGATGATATCCGCTTCGCGGATGATATATTTGTTTCACAAATATGAAGGAAGCTGTCGCTTGTTCCG
>JAFSEF010000045.1 GCA_017435865.1 Clostridia bacterium | reverse complement strand
TTGATATAATCCCCTTAAAGTAGACACTTGAAATAACAAAAAATTTCAAGATTACTTTAGGGGGATTATTCTATGCCAAGAACAAGTCACAAGAACAAGAAATATTCAAAAGAGTTAAAAATGCAAGCCGTACAAGATTACCTTGCAGGAAAAGGAAGTTTGCAAGCAATCTGCAAAAAATATAATATTTTAAGCGATCGACAACTCAGAAACTGGATAATGTGGTATAATGGTCATAAAGAATTCAGGGAACGCAGTTCCGCCAAAGGAGAAATATATATGACCAAAGGAAGAAAGACCACACAGGAAGAACGAGCAGAGATAGTAGCATTCTGTATAGAACACGGAAAAGATTATGGGTTAACAGTAGAAACATACAATGTTTCATATCAACAGATATATGCCTGGGTAAGAAAATACGAGGAAAAAGGAGTAGAAGGCTTAACAGACAGACGAGGAAAAGCAAAGCCTGAAAGTGAGCTTACAGAAGAAGACCGTCTTCGTCAGGAAAACAAGATATTACAGGCAAAGATAAAGGATCAGGAAATGGAGATAGCCCTGTTAAAAAAATTGAGGGAATTGAGAGGAGGCGGTTGGTAAGCGGAGTAAGACAAGAGGATGAATACAATGCAATACAATATCTGAATAAAACAGAGAAATATCCGATAGAGAAATTGTGTGCAAAGCTTCACATAAACCGTTCATCATACTACAAATGGTTAAGAAGAGAACCGAGCTCAAAACAATTAGAAAATGAACAGATAATTGAGTGGATAAAAGAGCTTTATGAGGAACAGAACGGTATTCTCGGATACAGACAGATGACAATAACTCTTAACAGAGAGAAAGAAACACACTACAACAAGAAAAGAATACGAAGATTAATGCAGATATTACATCTGAAATCAGTATGCAGAAAGAAGAAATACAATTACATATATTCAAAGCCTGAAATGGTTGCAGAGAATGTATTAAACAGAGAATTCTATGCAGATGCACCGAATGAGAAATGGCTTACAGATGTAACGGAATTCAAATACTATGTAGGAACAGAGGTTAAAAAAGTGTACCTGAGTGCAATACTTGACCTTTATGACAGAAGAATAGTAGCGTACAAGATAGGAACAAGCAACAACAATCCGTTAGTATTTGAAACATTTGATGAAGCTGTACAAAAGAACCCTGATGCACATCCGCTGTTTCACAGTGACAGAGGATTTCAGTATACAAACAAAACCTTCCATAACAAGTTAATGGAAGCCGGAATGCGGCAAAGTATGTCAAGAGTAGGAAAGTGCATAGATAACGGACCAATGGAAGGTTATTGGGGACTGCTAAAATCAGAAATGTATTACCTTAAAAAGTTTTATTCAGAGAAAGAACTTACAGAATCTATTGAGAATTACATAGAATTTTACAATACAAAAAGATACCAATTAAAACTACATTGTATGACACCAATGGAATACCATACAGCATACGCCGCATGAGAATTCCCCATCCCTCCTGTACAGGAGGGATGGGGAATGGATGGATTAACTACGATTTTTGTTATTTCGTCTGTCTACTTGACAGGGGGCACATCAATTTGTTCAGGCGGTCTTTTTTTCAATAACATTACAGGCAGCAGGTATTGTGCTTGCTGTGTAATAAAGAACAGGGATGCTCACCTGCAAATCCGCTTCGGAGCATCCCTGTTTATTTTTTAATTTATGTGCTGACTGTGTTGTGTAAAAAGCTCTGTCAGCAATTCCGGATTTTCGACAGAATAGGTAAAGGACGGCAAAATACCTTCGTCAGCTTCGGACTGCCATTCATTTCCGTTATATTCAATATCGATGTGCTGTGTGTCATCCAGCCACAACTGCGTAAAATCGTTGTTGAAACAGATGATATATTTGCCGTTGACGACAATTTTATAAGCTGTATCTCTGTCCATGCTTCTGTTATCATCAAGTTCGATAAACCATAATTTATCGCAATGTTTCTGATGTTTTTTATAAAAAATACCGTTTTTTATGCTGTTGACCCGATTGCGGAATTCGGTTACAATATTTTTAATAAAATCCTAACCAAAAGCAGTTTCGTTCCACTATATAAGTGAAATGACCGGTCATTTCACTCCAAAGGAGGTGTTGAATTGGATAAAAAGGAGCTTGACATAAAAACAGCGGATGTTGCAAAAGCGGTATTATCGTATTGCACGGTTCGCACAGCCAATCATTTTGATGCGGAAGATCTGGCGCAGGATATTTTGTCGGAAATTTACAGATCTGTCGGAAAAATCCGCAACCCGGATGCATTTTACGGCTTCATGTGGGCAGTAGCAGGCAATGTGTACAAGCAATGGTGCCGAAAAAGGTTGAAAATACAGGAATGTGAATTGCCTGAAAATTTGTTTTATGAAACGGATGAGGCAGACGAGCAGGACTTTGTTTTTCTTTTACGGCGGGAGCTTTCGTTGCTGTCGGAGAAAAAGCGAAAGGCAACCATCCTGTATTACATCGAAAATATGTCCTGTTCACAAATATCCGAACACCTCGGTATCAGTGAAAGCATGGTGAAATATCTGCTTTTCAAGTCAAGACAAATTCTGAAAGAAGGTATGAGCATGGAACGAAGATACGGGAATTTAAGCTACTATCCCAAAGAATTGTCCGTTCTTTATTGGGGGAACGGCAAAAATACGTATAATGATTTGTATGAAAACAAAATCAGTCAGAACATTCTCTTTGCGTGTTATAACGACAAGCTGACAGCAGAGGAAATCAGCCTTGAGCTGGGGATTGCATTGCCTTATATCGAGGATATTCTCAAACAGTTGGTTGACTGTGATGTGCTCAGGTCCGAGGGAAGAAAATATTACACAAATATTGTTATTTTTACGGCTGACTGTGCAGTGGAAGTGACAAACAGAACAAGGGAATACCGAAACAAAATAACAGATACCCTGTCAGGGATTATAACCGATGGTGCACTTTGCAATTGTGAAGCATGGCTGACGGTTTGTTGCATTTTGTATAAGGCAGTTTTTGAAAATTTGCAGGAAAAAGTCAATATGGAGCTTCCCGAAAACAAATTCGGCGAGAATTGCATGATATGGGCAGTTGAAAAGAGTGTGGATTCCATGCGCAACAAGGGCTTTGAATTCGGTGTTTCCAACACGGAAAGTGCAGACGGCGACCGGGTGCAGTTTTTTGATTTTTCCGTGAACGGCGAGATGGTGCATCACAGCTTTTATGCATCCGAAAGCCTGACTAATGTTTTTGTTGCGATTGCAAAGGGCAAAAATCATTTTGAAAATGAGCTTGAAAAGGCGGTTGCTGCAGAGCTTGTCAAAAAAGGATATGTGCTGCACGAGAACGGACAGCTTTCGGTAAATGTGCCGGTGTTTACACAAGAGGAGTTTGTGCAATTCATGGGTCGGTATCATTCGGCTGTTCAGACGGTTGAAGAAAATGCAGAAAAAATCATGTGCGAAGCGGCAAAGGTTATCAGAAATTATATTCCCGTACACCTGAAAAAACAGGCGGACATGATGGCATATTTCAGAATTTTCGAGGAGGCGATTTCTGTTCCGGTCGGCACACTTGCACAGAACAAAATCCTGTTTCCGTATAACGGCGACGGCCATTTGCCGACAACATATATCGTTTTACAATAGAATACAAATGAAGACCGCTTGATTTTCATATCAGGCGGTCTGTTTTAATCTGGCATTCGTTGTGTTTGCTATCGCTCGGTTTCTGCATCCGCTTAGTCGAATCATCGGCGGTGAAAAATATGCACATCTGCATTATTCAAATAACATTGTTCACGGTATCACAAATCCATTGCATTTTCATCAAGCAGAAACTGCTCTATGCCGATATAGAAGATGCCGTCATTGTCGTGCCAGGGGATAATGTTGTCCTTGACAACAACAATTTTCTTGAATGAATCGCCGACACGCTTCAATGAGCGTATTTCCTGCTCACGCTTTTCTTCGTCCGCAACAGTCAATGCTGACTGAATATAATACTTTTTACTGCCCTTGTTGGCAATAAAGTCGATTTCAAGATAAGCCCGTTTGCTTTTCTTTTCGGCATCCTTATAGCAGTATTCAACTATACCGACATCAACATTAAAATCACGAACGCAAAGCTCATTATAAATAATGTTTTCCATAATGTGGTTTTCTTCCTGCTGACGGAAATTAAGACGGGCATTGCGAAGACCGACATCGCTGAAATAGTATTTGAACGGCGAACCGATATATTTTCTGCCCTTTACATCATAGCGGGACGCACTGTAAATAAGGAAGGAGTCTACTAAATAATCAAGATATTTTGAAACAGTTGCGTGGCTGACGGAAATCTGTCGCTCGCTTTTGAATGTGTTTGCAATCTTGTTTGCGTTTGTAAGTGACCCGATGGATGATGAAATCAAATTCAAAATATCATCAAGCAGATTCTTTTCGTGAGCAAGACTGTTTCTGTCCATAATGTCGCTCAGGTAAATTGTATCAAACAAGGTCTGAAGATATCTCGCTTTCTCCTCGTGCCCTTTTTTGGCGAGAACCAAAGGCAGACCGCCATAGGTGTAATATTCCTGCCAGGCATTTCGCTTGTCACCCTCAAATGCATTATAAAACTCTGAAAAGGACAAGGGGTTGACACGGATTTCGTCACCTCTGCCACGGAATTCAGTCAGAATATCGCTTGACAGCATTTTTGAGTTGCTGCCGGTTACATACACATCAATATTTTCATGCTTCATAAGACCGAGAACAACATCAACAAAACTGATTTTATCCTCTGCGCCCTCGATATAAGGGTTCTGAATGGTAACAACCTTCTGAATTTCATCAAGAAACACATAGTATTGCTTGCTGACATCATCGGTCAGGCTGCGGATATATTTACCCAATTCCAAAGGGTTTCTGTATCTGATGTTTTCGTCATCATCAAGGGCAAGGCAGATAATACACTCCTCTTTAACGCCGATTGATTTCAGATAGTCTTTATAAATGTTAAAAAGCAGATATGACTTGCCGCATCGTCTGATGCCTGTAATTACCTTTACAAGTCCGTTCTGTTTTCTGCTTATCAGCTTGTTGAGATATTTTGGTCTTTCAATCATAATGCGCCCCTCATTTTAACAAATTGCGTATTTCCACAGTTTTATTATTTGTATTTTAGCATACATTATTAACAAAGTCAACAAAGTCACTTTAATAAATTGCGTATTTCTACAGTTTTATCACGCTGATGCAACAAAACAGAACTAAAAATGGTCAACATTGTCTGTTTTTCACTCTCCTCGTGAAAAAAACTCTCTTTGCGTGACCTTGTAATTTCTGTTTTTCTGTGTCAGAATAGAAGCAGAAAGAGACGTCGCTTTTAATTTACAAAAAGAGGGTTCTGAAATGAAATTAAATATAGGCGAAACAATTAAAAGATTACGAAAAGAACGTGAGATCACGCAGGAAGAATTTGCGGAGGTGCTCGGGGTGTCATGTCAATCGGTGTCGCGTTGGGAGAACGGCAGTTGTTATCCCGACATTGAACTGATTCCTCATATTGCCGCATTTTTCGGCATTTCCACCGACAGGCTCATGGGGATTGATGAAACAAAAGAAACACAAGCTGTGAATAAGTATCTGGATGCATTTCAAATTGCCGTGAACAAAGGAAATCTGGATGAATGCATAACGATCGCCCGAAAAGGGGTGGCAGAGTTTCCGAATAACTACGTGCTTTTGAATAAGCTGATGTATGCACTGTTCGGTTCCGGGGACGATGACGGCAACATCCCCGACTGGAAAGCAAATATGGAAAAATATGATGCGGAAATTACGGCTTTGGGCGAAAGAATTATGAAATACTGTCCCGATATAAACATAAGGCTTGATGCAGCTTCGCGACTTGCTTTTCACCACATTTTGCACGGCAGAAAGGAACTCGGCAAACAGATTTATGACAAATTTCCGCCAATGGAGTTTTGCAAGGAAAGACAGATGTGGTGGGCATTGGAAAAAGATGAAGAATTGCCGTTTCTGCAAAATGCAATTAAACAAAGCTATGAGTTTCTGAAGTCATTCATCTGGCAGCTTGCCGATGCGGATGTGGTGGATGCCGAAACAGAGCTGATTGCAATTACCAAAATATTTGAACTCGAAAAACTGATTCTTGACGGGAACCGTCCGCAAAACGCATGGGGTGATGTGTGGCTCAATTTTGACATCGCAAAACGTTATGCGCTGTTGAAAGATTTTGATAATACATTCAGGTATCTGCACCTGGCTGTCTGTGCAGCAAAAGATTTTGACAACCGACCCGATGAGCAGAAATACACAGCCGTATTGGTAGGCGAAATTACGGAACGAAAACTCGATTTTGAAACCTCCGATACGCGACCGCTGTGCGAAATCCTGCGCGACAAATGGCTCATACATGATGAACTTGACCCTGTGCGTGAAACGGAAGCGTTCAAAGCAATCGTAAATGAACTCAGTGAAAGTGCAAACAACGAGTCACAATAATGAAAAATGACCGCTTGACTTTTCAGGCGGTCTGTTTTCAATTTTCTTTGATTGTTTCAATTTGCAGAGGTGAAAATGCTGAGATGATTGAATTTGCAGATTTCTTGTGATAAAATTTTAATCAGATACTCCATTGCTACAAAAAACTGCTTGACGGAGGACAAAATGAAGATTTCCGATAACAGTGACAAGCATTTATTCACGATTTTGCCGGATGTGATAAAAGAAAATCTGAACCAAAAGGTTGAACACATCAGATTGATCGGCGGCGGCAGCTACGGAAAGGTTTACAGCGTTGTGCTGACAGATGGTATCCGTATTGCTGTCAAGGGATATAAGCTGCAGGGGATGCAGCATGAAGAAGCCATGCAGCTGAAAATTTTATCCGAACACACAAGTGTCAGGATGCCCGAGGTGCTTTTTACGTATGAAGATGAAACCACTGCGGTTCTTGCCATGTCCTTCGTTGAAGGCAAGAACGCTTTGGATCCTGCATTTTTATTAAAAAGCAAGGCCGTCAGGCAGAATTTTGCAGATGCGGTCATTGAAGGGATGCTCGAATGGCACAGTGTTGAAAATGAAAAATTCGGTTCTCTGACTGACCCGACCTATGACACATGGCATGCGTTTTACAAGGCTGAAAAGCAGATTCCGTGGCTCAGCGGTCTGAAAGAATTGTCCGAAAACGGAAAATTTGCCAAGAAAAAACTCGATCTTCTGCAGGAAGCAACCGTACTGTTCAATGCACTGCCGCAGGAAACGTCAAAACCCGTGCTGATTCATGCCGATCTTAATATTATGAACATCATGGTTGACCCGAAAGATATGAAATTGCTTGCGTTCATTGACCCTTGCGACAGCATCTGGGCAGACCGCGAATATGATCTTTATCAGCTTCGCAATATGTGGGGCGATGCGTTCGGACTGTATGAAACATACAAACAAAAATGTGCGTTGTCTGGTTTTGCCGATTTCAGGGTTGCGTATTACGGGGCTATGCATGAGGCAGCTATGCGACTCAAGGGCGGTCACATTGTCCCTTTGTGGGAAGATCTTAATTTTGCTCGGCTGAAAAAAGAGATGAAAAAGTTGAAAGAAATGATGTGATATCATGAACATAGGCGAGCTTGTTACCGTAAAAACAATCAAAAACAAGGATGCATTCGACGAAAAGCATACTCCCTACAGTGCCGAAATCCGCTTGTTGTCCTGCGTACAGCAGGGAGATATGGAATCGCTGATTGCCATGCTTAAAAATCTTGATTCCATTATTGTGATGGGGCGAATGTCCGAGGATGAGCTGATGCAGTACAAATATATGGCAGTCAGCACAATCACCCTCGCAACACGCTACGCCATGCAGGGCGGACTCAGCGAAACTGCGGCTTATGCATTTTCGGACAGGGTGATCAACGCAATCGACAGACTGACCGATAAAAACGAGATTCTTGTGCGGCTGGGACTTGAAATTATCAAGCTGACGGAGGCTGTGCAAAAGAACAAAAAACAGCCTGCCTTTTCACCGCACATCAGAAAATGCATGCAATACATCAATGAAAACCTCTCGCAGAAAATCAGCGTAGCTGTGCTTGCCGGGCACTGCGGCATATCCGCCGATTACTTATCACAGATTTTCAAAAAAGAAATCGGCGAAAATCTGAGCACATATATTCTGCGGCAAAAACTCGAAAAGGCAAAAACCATGCTGCTCAACGGATATTCTTCAAAAGACATCTGCACAGAAGTCGGCTTTTCCTCACAGGCTTATTTTGTAACCGCGTTCAAAAGATTTTACAACATGACCCCATCCGAATATGTCAAAATAACAAGAATGAATATGGAATGAACGGGTAAAACGAAAAAACAGGTATTTTGAGCGAATTGATTGCTCAGAATACCTGTTTTATTATGGGAAAATTATGTTTTGCGGATGTTTGCATCCGTATTTTATAGGTTTCCATTGTTTTGTATTGTGTCGAAGCTGCAACGGAACACAATACTTGTCATATGTTTTTGTTTTGTATGAATTAAAAAAAAGAAAGCAATCCTTTGAAATGCAGAAAGAATGTAATTTTCTTGACAAAAGACAAGGAAAAACATAAGATGAATATGTTACAACAGAACAATATGCGGAGTAATGCTTAAAAAAGTTATCTTGAATAAACGGGAGGAAGAAAAAATGAGCCTGCGTATGCTGCATTGTGACGGAGAAAGAATATTTAATGCTGACGGTAAACAAATCTTTTTGCGTGGAACGAACCTCGGCGGATGGCTGCTTGATGAGCTTTGGCAGGGTTTTTTCAAGGGTGGCGAAGCACAGTGGGATATCGTGACCGCACTCGAAAACCGCTTCGGCAAAGAAGAAGCCGACCGTCTGATTCAAATCCGCGAGGACAATTACATAACCTGCCATGACCTTGACTATCTGCAGTCACTTGGGTTTACCTGTTTGCGTGTGCCGTTCTGGTATCGCAATTTCCAGACCGATGACAACGGCACATGGAAACGCAAGGAAAACGGTGAGATCGATTTTTCCCGTTTGGATTGGGTCGTTGCGGAATGTGAAAAAAGGGGAATGTATGTGATTCTTGATATGCACGGTGTGCCGGGACATCAGAGCATTGCCCACCACAGCTGTCGTGTGAACCATTGCAAACTGTATGATGAAACCGAAGAAGGTGCACATTTCCGTGCACTTGCCTGTGCGCTGTGGACTGAAATTGCCCGTCATTTTGCAGGCAACGGAACGGTTGCAGCGTACGATCTGATGAACGAGCCGATGTGCGATTACGAGGGTGATGACAAGGTCAACAGCAAATACCATGATGTCTATTCTCTGCTTTATGATGCTGTCAGGGCGGTTGATCCCGATCATATCATCACTCTTGAGGCGATCTGGACACCCGATGACATACCGCATCCCGCAGAACGCAACTGGGAAAACGTGATGTATCAGTATCACCTGTATGACGATTCAAATGAAAGCTACAAGCAGGTCACCGAGCACCATGCAAGCCGCAATTTCGGAGTGCCCGTGTTGGCAGGTGAGTTTTCACCCTGCCGCGGTACGGCAACATGGGATTATATTCTGAACTTGTTCAATGAATGTGAATATCACTGGCAGACATGGACCTACAAGGGGCACTGTCCCAAGGGAAAAACAAGCGAATGGTTTATGATGGGATCGGATGATGAAGAGCTTGTTGTGGACATCAACAACGATTCCATTGCGGACATTGAACGCAAATGGTCAGCCGTCGGCACCGAAAAATGCTGCAAACCGATGAACGACCATGCATTGCTGTCAAAATACGCAAAAGCATAATGCAAGCTGCAGCAGCAACTGCCGGTTGCTTGTGTGACAATGCACGCGGTGGTATAATCATTCTGAGGTGAATTTGAATGGAAACAAAAGATATTCTTCTTGCATTGAGAACCAAAAAAGGATTTTCGCAGGATGCACTTGCCGAAAAGATTTTTGTGACCCGGCAGGCGGTATCACGGTGGGAAAACGGCGAAACCATACCGAATACGGAAACGCTGAAACTGCTTTCCAAGGTGTTTGATGTCTCCATCAACACGCTTCTCGGTTCACCGCGCAAGCTTGTCTGTCAATGCTGCGGAATGCCGCTTGAAGACACCAATATAAGCCGCGAAACGGACGGATTTTTCAACGAAGAATACTGCAAATGGTGTTATGCCGACGGTGAATATATGTACCATGATATGGACGACCTGATCGAAGTCTGCGTAAAAAATATGGTCGGTGAGCATTTTTCCGCAGAACAGGCCCGTGCGTATATGCAGGAGCTGCTCCCGCAACTTGATTACTGGAAATCGTATAAAAATCTCGGTGGTGCGGAGAAGTTTGAAGAATTCAAGCAACAGCTGATCAGTGAATTCAACGCACTGCAGATTGAAGGAATGCCCAGGGTCGAAAAGCTGAACGCACTTGTGGGCGGCTACATCAACCTTGAATACCGACTGCCCAACGGACAGAATGTGAAATTTCTTGACGATAACGCAACCTATCTCGGCAATCAGCTGGAATGTGAATTCGGTGGAGAGCGTTGCTTCGGAATTGCCGCCAATATGGACTTTCTGCTTGTGTGTACGTATGAAGCAAACGGAGCAAACCCGGAGCTGGTTGTATACAAAAAAAGATAACAAAAGACCGCTTGAACATCATGTATCAGGCGGTCGTTTGTTTTCTTTTTTTGAGATTTTTGTGTCAGAACTTTTCGCTTCTGTGTTGTTCTGTCAGAAAATGCGGCATTGTTCCGTCTTCCGGATACAGATAATCACTGAATGCGAGCGGTCCGATTGCCATGAGCTTTTCAAGTTCTTCTTTTGTGAGCAGTACAACCTGCAGGCAGGCAACGGTTTTCAGTACACCGAGCTTGCATTTGAGAATCGCGGTTGTGCCCATAATTTGCGGAAATTCTATGAAAGCGGCAATCATTTCATCTGTGGGGTCTTCATTTTGCCATTCAAAGCTATGAGCATATGTAATATGTGTCTGATTGTAATATGCAAAAGTGGACACCGTCAGCAATTTTTCATAATACCACATGAACACATTTTTGTCCGTCAGGTCAACAGCGGCATCCACAAACATTATGTATTCATTGTAGCTGCCGACAGTCTGTCGGCACGGCGGCATTTTATAGTCCGATGCTCCCATGGTTACCAGTTTCCAGAATGAATATTTTTCATTGGGGCTGTACAAAAGAACATCAATATGCAGACCGTTATCCACAATAGGATGTATGATAGTGGAATCGTTTTGTTCAAAATAAGTGTCAAAATGTCGGATCAGCTTGTTCATTTCCGTTGTCTTCATTGTATACTCTCCGAAAAAGGATTATTCTTTTATAAACTCTTTGTCGCTGTCGGGGATGCCGGCTGTGTCTGTGCAGTAAATGTTTATTGTAATTGGCATTGTTTTTCACCTGTCTTCTTTTTTCGCAGTTGTCCGACAATCAATGCCGCTGCAGGAACAGCCGCCAGTGCATCTGCGGCAGTTACAGCCCACCATATACCGTTGCTGCCCCAAAGATACGGCATCAGATACAGCAGAATGATCGGCAGTACCATACCACGCAGTGTGGAAATGAGCGTTGCACTGTTGGCTTTGCCGACGGATTGCAGGTATGCCATCACGAACATATTGATTGCCATGGGCAGAAATGACAGTGCACAGACTCGGATGATAAAAGGAGCAATGTTTTCGACTTCGGGAGTCGGTTGCATGAATATGTTTACCATCTGTGAGGGGAACAGTGCACAAAGAGCGAAGCTGACAATGCCGAACACCACCGCCGTGATTATGCCGAGTTTGCCGACTTCAAAGCAACGCTTGTGCTGTCCTGCACCGTAATTTTCGGATACAAGGGGTTGTGCTGCCTGTCCGATGCCTGCAAAAACACTCAGAAAAAGAGCCGACACCGTACCGAGGAATCCGTATACCGCAAGAGCTGAAGCCCCTGCGTATTTCATGATCTGATTGTTAATCACAAAGGCGACCACCGCCATTGCGATCTGTGAGAAGCCCGCACCGAAACCGACAACGGTGATTTTTTTGATTGCTTGCAACCATTGGTGCGGTTTTGCAAGGTGCAATGAGGTTTTTCCGAGCAGGATATAAACCAGAAGAAGAACGGTCTGTAAAACCGAACCGCCTGCAGTTGCAAGGGCTGCACCGTTCATCCCCATTTTGCAGGGAAAAACAAATACAATATCGCCGATGATGTTAAAAATACCGCCGATGAGCGTAACAATCATGACAAACCGCGGTGCACCGTCGGTTCTCACAAATGAGCCGAGCAGGGTAACAAAAACAAAGGTCGGATAGGTGGCAAAAATCCACCTGCCGTATTCATAGACATAGGGCAAAAGAACATCATCCGCACCGCACAAACGGTAAAGCGGTTTCTGAAAAATCATTCCTGCGATCCACAAAACAAGGGTGATGATTCCTGCCGCTACAAGAGATGCGGTAAAGTATGCATCCCCTTTTTCGCGGTTTCCTTCACCGCGGGCTTTACTCATGAGCACCGCACCGCCGACACCGAAAAGCAATGCTATAAAACTTGCCAGTGTAAACACCGGCAGCAGAACCGCACATGCAGCAGTGCCGTTGGGGCCCTTGTCCTGCCCGATGACAATGGTGTCAACAAAACTGTAAATGGCTACTGCCACCGCTGAACTGACGGCAGGCACAAGAAATCTGAAAAATACTTTTTTTGGATTGTCTGTGAGAAGATTCATTTTTTTCCTCAGATAGGTTTCTTTGTGTTTTAAAGTTAAAAAAGGTTATTCTTGCAAAAACTTTTCAATTCTCTGAGCATCCGCATATCCGAGCCTGTATAATTTGTGCAGCCCGTCCTTGTTTCTTGTTGCGGTGCTGATGCCGAAACAGTCGGACGGATACAACAGCAACACTTTGCCCTGTTTTTCGAGTGCAAGAAGTTCTTTGATTCTGTTGTTGTACATTTCGTGTGACTGCACTACGGCTTTTGCAATCTGCGGATATCTGCAAAGCAGCAGGTTTACAAGCCATGCAGGAAATGCCGTTTTCTTATGCTGAACGGGAAGTGTCAGGCAGACAATCAGTTTGTCGCAGCCGTCATCAAACGCTTTTTGGTAAGGGATGGGGTCTGCAATGCCGCCGTCAAAATATTCTTTGCCCATGAAACAAACTGGGTTCCGCGTTGCAACGGGAATGGCACAGCTTGCTTTGAACAGGGTAAAATCGTCAAACGCAAAAGCGGATTTGTCAAAAAATCTCTGCTCTGCGGTTTTGGCATCCGTTACGGCGGCAAAAAACTGTTTGGACGAACGCATAATTGACGCATAGTCCAGCGGATTTTTTCCGTCGCTGTTGGTAATGCCGGAATAAATGTAATCGAGATTGATGTACATTCCTTTTCTGAAGTAGTTGCCGATGCTCATGTATTGTTTTTCAAAGGCATACTCCTCATAAAAACTCTGCAGCCTTCCGCGTTGACCTGCTATGTAGGTAATGAGGTTTGCACTTCCTGCGGAAATCCCCAGACAGTATTCAATGTCAATGGAATTGTCAAGAAGATAATCGAGTATGCCGCTGACATAATTTCCGCGCATACCGCCGCCGACATCCATAATACCGATCATATCATTCACCGATTCTTTTTTGTTGAAGGTTCAGTTGCCTTTTTCATTGACACAGCGAAGCACAACATTGCCGTCAGGACAATAGTCGATCACCGTCATTGAAACATTGTCCAACGCAAAACGGAACTGATGCGGTCTGACACCCAATGCCGTCGGAATCAGATATTCAAGAAAACCGTGATGGCTGAACACTGCAACACGCTGCCCGTAAGAAAAATGGTTTCTGATGTAAGAGATCACTTTTTCTGCCCGCAGAACATTGTCTTCAAAAGCTTCGCAGCCGAATGCATAGTCCGCAGTACCGAAAAGCTTTTCACACATTTTTGTGTTTTGGTAGTATTTTTTGAGGTATTCCTCGCTGCAGCCGTAATAACCCGGTGTGCAGCCGCATTCCACAAGTTCGGGACAGATTGCAAGGACAGGTTTGTCAGGTTTTGCATTGCACACACCGACCGCTGTTTTGAAACTGCGCAGCAGAGAGCTTGTGAAGTATGCATCGATCGGCAGTTCCTTGAGCTTTTGACCCAAAGCAAGGCACTGTTGTTCGCCTTGTTCGGTCAGCTCGCCGTCGCTCGGATCACGGTCTGCTATGTCTGTGTAATTTGTTTCGGCATGTCTGATGAAAATAATTTGCAGGGAATCGTGTTTTTCCATGTTGCTGCCTTCCTTTTTTCAAACTGCGGATGTTTTGTTTGTCGGAGCGATTATATCATATTTATTATGCAAATACAATTCATCTGTTTCTTTTTTCAGGTTTTGTAAAAAGTAAGAACGGACGGTTTTGAGTGCAAAAATGTGTTGTGTTCGGAACAGGGAATGTGCTACAATAAAGAAAACAACAAAAAGATGCAAAAGGAGAAATTGTTATGGCAAAAATCATTTCTTTTTTTATGTCACTGCTCTTTGCACTTGAAATGTTTTTCATCGGAATGACCCCTGAAAAACAGATTGTTATCACACAATTGTCTCAAACCGATGCATACTGTATAAACGGCGAAAACGAACAGCTGCGGTTTGGTGTTGTCGGGGACGGCAATTTGTTTGCACCCGATGAAAAGATCGGTGTCGTTGTTGAATGCCTCGACAAAGCACTCGACGGCACAAGAATGAAAGTAACGGTCGCGGGAAAGCAGACGGGATTCAACAAACGCGGTTATGTGGTTCTCAGTGCTGCAAAACCGTATAATACATTCTCGTTTTCATCTTCTGCGAACGGCATTTTCACGGTGAAGATCGAACTGCCCGGCAGCAGTGCCGCATCGTTCAATGTCGGTGTTGTACCGTCCAATGAACAGGCAGGTGATGATTTTTATTACGGCATACAGCCTTATGTCACCCGTGCATACACATGGGGCGAAGGATTTCAGGTTCCGTACGAAACCGCCGAAAGCTCTGTGGACAGAATCCTCAGAACCGCACAGTACCTCGGTGTGAATCTTGTGCGTGAGGACAGTGTCGGCTGGGCAGCCATGCAAAGTGAAGCCAATGGGGAAGTCAATTTCACTGAACAGGATTATCTTGTCGGCAAAGTCAACGAATACGGCATGAAATACAACTGGATTCTCGGTTTCAACGCAGGCAAATGGTCAGCCGCGGAGAAGTACAAAAAGAATTACGATGAAGCCATCGGTTGGACCTATCCGCCCGAAGAGAATCTGTGGGCAGATTTTGCAGGCAAGGTCGCGGCACACTATGCCGACAATACCGACATTCTGTGGGAAATCTGGAACGAACCGAACTGGCCGTTTTTTGCAGGCACGCCCGAAGAATATTTTGCACTGCTTGAAAACACGGCATCCGTCCTCAAGGCCGCAAACCCGTCCGCCTATGTTTTTACGGGTGGTCTTGCCGTTGC
This sequence comes from Clostridia bacterium, assembly GCA_017435865.1. Lineage (GTDB taxonomy): Bacteria > Bacillota > Clostridia > Oscillospirales > Acutalibacteraceae > RUG806. The sequence continues at coordinate 26,385 of JAFSEF010000045.1, read as the reverse complement.
CGAACGCGAAAGCAACCTTGCTTTTTATCAGAAATCCGCAGAGCTGATGCAGCAGAATCTGCTTGATAATTTTGCTTATCACAACCACGACGGACTTGACAAATACTATGACAACATGAAGCAGATGTACTCTCTCATACAATCTGCAGGCCTCACAACGGGCGGCATCAACAGCGAAAGCGGTGTCGGCGGTACGGATGCGGCAACCATTGCGTGCAAAGCACTTTACACCCGTTCCAAAGGGGCAAAAGGTTTTGTTTCGTTTTCGTTCCGAAAGACGGTCACTCCCGAAAACGATGTCAATAACTTTGCCTTTTTCGATGAATACCTGCAACCGACCGAAGCCGTGATCACATACGCAACGGTGATCCGCTTCCTCGGCAATGCACGGTTTGTCGGCAACAAAAAGGATGAAAAGAATCTTGTGATCGACGAATACGCCGCAAACGGCAAAAAAATTGAAGTGTATTACAGCCTCGGTGACAAAACAACCGTCGATGCACCTGCAGGCACATACACCGCATACGATATGTACGGCAACCAAATGCAGACAGGAAACAGGATAACCGTCAGCAATACACCCGTTTATCTTGTGTACTGATCATTGTTTTGATAACGCAGAGAGGAAGAATATTTATGTTTTTGAAATTTGTTTCGTTTCTTGCAGCCATCATTTTGCTGTTTGCACCTGCAACAGCCATGCCTTCTGCACCCGCAGAGCGCATCGAAGCCCCTGTTTCCGATTCCGCTTTCAGAACGGCAGAGGTAATTGACGGTGTCGGAGAAACAAAGTTTTATATTCAGCGTCCTGCCGACGGCAGCCTGTCGGTGGTGAACGCTGCTTCGTTCGGTCTTGCCGAAAGCAATGACGATAACTTTGCTGCTTTGCAGAGTGCACTTGACTACTGTGCACAGCATCCGCAGACAAAACTCGTTATCGAGAAGGGTACTTATTATTTCAGAAGCGAAAACGGTCTGGATGCCAACGGCTGTACGGATCTTCTCATTGACGGCAACGATGCAACTTTCGTTTTTTCTTCCACCGGCTACAAGTTTTTCATCAGAAACAGCGATTGCATTGAAATCAGAAACCTGAATGTGGACTGGAATTGGGACGAGAGTCCTCTTGCATCCGTGGTTACCATTGCAAACAGCAACCCTGATGCTGACACTGTGGATCTTGTGTTCCGGAATGCACGCAACTGTGACGAAACCATCCGCTTTGCTGCCATTACACAGTGTGACCCCGAAACATTTACTTTCGGTGCAAAACATTCTTCCAAGGAGCATTATCTCTATCAGGATCCGACTACCGTACAGTCCGTGAACAAGATCTCGGAAAACACACTGCGTGTGACCCACAACGGCTGCATGGATTCCTTTGAAAACGGCGAAACCTATATTCTCAGGCACTATGTCTATGACGGCACCGTTTTCAGCATCCGCGAAAGCAGCAAAAATGTCACCTTCGACAATGTACATATTTACGGCAGTGCCGGCATGGCATATATCTGTGAGGACAACTGCTCACATTTTCAGATCATCAACAGCTTTATCGGTGTGCATCCCGATCACAAAGACACAAGATGCGTTTCCATGACCGCGGATGCCATTCACATTGTAAATACGAACGGTTGCTTCAATATTGCAGGCTGTGATATCAGCGGTATGGGAGATGACTGCATCAATGTGCATGACGGTCTGGGCTATGTTACGGCTGTCAACGCCAATACGCTGACCCTGACGGCATCTGCCATGCGTTTGCAGGCAGGGGATGTGCTTGCGTTCAAAAACGAAAAGTTTGAAAACACGGAGCTGACCGCCAAAATCGTTTCCGTCAAGACACTTGATTGGCTCACCCAAGAGGTTGAGGTTGAAAACCTGCCTGCAGAAGTGACCAAAGGTTTTGTCGCTTACAATACCGCATGCAACAGCGGCAATTATGTTATCCGCAATAATTATTTCCACGAAAACCGTGCAAGAGGTCTGCTGCTGCAATCTTCCAACGGTCTGTGCGAAAACAACCGTTTTTACAAAACCATGGCACAGGCAATCAAGGTTGTTATGGACATTGAACCTTCCCTCTGGCAGGAGGGTACAGGGGTTGACAATCTTGTTATCCGCAACAACACCTTCCAAAAATGCAATTACAGCGACTGGGGTTCGGTCATTGAAGTCGGTACCAACATCGCAGGCAGCAGTGCACAGACCGCTGTTTTTACCAATGTCGAAATCAGCGACAACCGTTTCACAGACATTCCCTCCATGCTGCTGCAGGTCAACAATGTCAACGCTTTTGCATTCTGTAACAATACAATTAATACAGGAGATTTCTTCGATGAAAGCTCGGCACAGGGCAGAATCCGTTTCGGAAAATTCTGTGCAAATGTACGCTATGCGGAAAACACCTTTGCAGACAGCGGTTTTATGAATGCAAAAGAAATTGTCAAGGCAGACAGCATTCTTGTCTGGGCACAGGTCAACGCACAACTGCGATAAAAAGGAGAAAGTTATGATTTTTGAAACAAACGCTTTGCAATGGACAAGAGAACCTGCCAATTACACGCTTGCTGACGACAGAATTGAAATCATCACCGATCCGCATACGGACCTGTGGCAGAGAACCTATTATCATTTCCGCAATGACAATGCCCCCGTGTTGCAGATGCAGACCGATGAAAAATATTTTTCTTTTGTTGTCAGAACCGCTTTTGAAAGCAAACACCGTTTTGATCAGTGCGGCATTGTCATGTATCTTGACAGTGAAAACTGGCTCAAAGCATCCGTCGAATATGAAAACGAGCGTTTTCAGCACCTCGGTTCCGTCGTGACCAACCACGGTTATTCCGACTGGGCAACCACCGAAATCAGTGCCGACATCAAATCCATGTGGTACAGATTCAGCCGCAGGGAAGATGATTACTGCATCGAATGTTCCGAAGACGGCGTTGTGTACAGGCAGATGCGTGTGTGCCATGTTTTCAACGGCGGCGGTACCATCCGTTTCGGCATTTATGCCTGCAGCCCTGAAGATTCGTCTTTCCGTGCAACCTTTACCGACCTGCAGCTTACCGATTGCAAATGGCTTGCACATGACGGTCAGCAGCCGGATGCGTAACAAAACACAGCAACAAGCCGACAGGAGAAGAGCATATGTACAATCTTACGGTAAAAGACAATGAAATCCTTTTGATGCGTTATACCGAACTGATCCGCATCACGGCCTGCTCACACAATGCCATCCGTTTTCAGTCGTTCCCCGATTGTCAGGTGAATGACGAAAATTATACCCTTATGCCGCAGACACTTCCTGCAAAAATCGAAGAATACGAGCACCATGTTACCCTGACAAACGGTACTTTGCAGGTAAAGCTGGAGCCGAGCGGAAAGCTGACTTTCTTTGCGGACGGCAAAAAAATTCTCGAAGAAAAACCCGAACTCACGTTCGAGAGTAACTACCGCCACTTCGACAACAAGGGCAGCGGTTTGTGGTCGGCAAGGGTGATGTTTGAACCGAATGAAAACGAGCATTTTTTCGGACTCGGTCACAGCTGGGACAACGAATTTGATCTCAAGGGGTCGTCCGTGGATATCCGCAATGTGAACGCAAAATGCACCATTCCCTATGTGTATTCTTCTTTGGGCTACGGCTTTTTGTGGAACAATCCGTCAACGGGTCTTTGTGAGCTTTCCAATAACCGCACACGCTGGAGTTGTGATTGCTGTCGTTTTATGGATTTTGTTGTTATGGCAGGTTCCCCCAAAGAGGTCTGCACCACACTTGCGGATCTGACCGGCTATGCACCTGAAATGCCTGCATGGGCAACAGGATTCTGGCAGTGCAGACTGCGTTATGAAACACAGGAAGAGCTGCTTTCGGTCGCAAGAAGATACAAAGCACTCGGCATTCCGCTTTCTGCCATCATCGCTGATTATTTTCACTGGACAGAACAGGGGGACTACAAATTTGATCCCCGCTACTGGCCCGATGTAAAGGCTATGAGTGATGAGCTGCATGAGATGAACACAAAGCTCATTGTGTCCGTTTGGCCGACTGTCAACGGCGGCAGCGAAAACTATCACCATATGCGCAGTAACAATATGCTCATGCACACCACCCGCGGTGCTGACCGTGTGTTCGATTTTTACGGCTGGCAGGCTGAAATTGATGTCACCAACCCTGCTACAAGGGAGTATGTGTGGAGCAGAATCAAACAAAATTACATCGACAACGGTGTGGATGCTCTCTGGTTTGACGAAGCTGAACCCGAAATCCACCCCGAGCATTTTGACAACCTCGTCTGGTATAAAGGCAGAGCCGACATGGTGGCACTGCTGTATCCTTATTATTACTCCAAAATGGCATACGACGGATTCCGTTCCATCGGCCGCGATGACATCATCACACTGACCCGCTGTGCCTACCTCGGCAGTCAGAAGTTCGGCTCTCTTGTGTGGTCGGGTGACATTCCCTCCACCTTTGAAAGCCTCGGTCATCAGATCAAAGCAGGTCTGAACATGGCCATGTGCGGTATTCCCTGGTGGAACACCGACATCGGCGGTTTCTACGGTGCGGATATCAGAAGCGACTATTTCAAAGAACTCATTGTTCGTTGGTTCCAGTTCGGGCTGTTCAGCCCTGTCATGCGTCTGCACGGATCCCGCATCCGCCACTTTGAACCCACACCGGGACTCAAAGAACCAAGCGGCGACCCGAATGAAATCTGGAGTTTCGGGGATGAAAACTTTGAAATCCTCAAAAAGCTCATTTTTGTCCGCGAAAAATTAAGACCTTATATTCAGCAGCAAATGCACACCGCAAGCACAAAGGGCTATCCCGTTATGCGGCCGATGTTCTTTGAATATCCTGCGGATGCAATCTGCTATACACTCGACAGCCAGTATATGTTCGGGGATGACATCATCTTTGCTCCCATTACAAAACAGGGGCAGACCGTAAAAACCGTGTATATTCCCGACGGTGAATGGGTGCTGACAAAGGACAAAAAAGTCTACACAAAAGGGACATATGAAATCACGGCACAGATTGACGAGTTCATTGCCTTTGTCAGAAAAGGTGCACAGGTGCTGGACTGCTTTGCATAAATACCAATTGTAGCTTCTTTTTTTGAATACAGAAAACAACACAAGCAGGCAAATGCGATGTATTTTTTACGCATTTGCCTGCTGTGTATTTCTGTCAGTTGACAACACCTGTATATATATGATATTATAAATTATATATATCTTGGTGGTGAGAAAATGCTTTATTGTAAAAAAATAATCAGCCTTGTGTTGTGTTTGCTTATGCTTTGCAGCTTTGCGTTTGCCGCAAATGCTGTTACGCAGACACTGCAGGAGCTTTCTGTTGTGCTCACAGTGGGCACTTCTTCACAAACGATACGTTGGACAAGCATCGCAGACGAGTATTTTCTGTTTTTGCCCGGTGATGTGTCCCTTGAGGATGCAGTGTTGCAGGTGGAAGCTTCCGCGACGGTGGAAGCAGACGACAAAGTGATTGCAGACGGCAGTTCTTTGTCGGTGCTGCCTGTCGGTCAAAAAACAACCCTTACCTGCGGCGGTGTCAGCTATGACCTGACGGTATTGCAGAGTTCTGCGATTCCGTCTTTGCACATTGCAACCGAATCCGGTTCTATGGAAGCTGTTCATGCAAGCAAAGATCACAAAGAGCCTGCACAGCTCACCATTTTTGCCGATGACAAAGTGGTACTCGAAAAAGAACTCGAATACATCAAAGGCAGAGGCAACTCCACCTGGAGCCTTGCCAAAAAGCCTTATAACATCAAGTTCGACAAAAAGACCGACCTGTTCGGCATGGGAAAAGCAAAAAAATGGAGTCTGCTTGCAAACCATGTGGACAGAAGCTTGCTTCGCAACCACATTGCACTTTCTCTTGCACAGGATGTCGGCATTCCTTATACTTCTTCACATGTTTATGTTGACCTGTATGTTAACAACGAATACTACGGAAACTACTGTCTGACCGAAAGTGTTGAAATCGGTGAAACCCGTGTTGACATTGCCGACCTTGCAGGCGATACGGAAGATGTAAACGAAGGGGTTGAGCTTGATGAGCTGCCTTGGGGCGGTGATCATACGGCGGATTACACCAAGCAGAAACCCGGTACGCAGAAATGGGTTGAAATTCCCAATGACCCTGATGATATCACGGGCGGTTATCTGCTTGAATTTGAAATGCCCTCCCGTTATCCTTTCGAAATCAGCGGTTTTGTCACAGATCGCGGCCAGCCTATTGTTATCAAGGAACCCGAATGTGCTTCCGAAGCACAGGCAAAATACATTGCAGCCCTCTACCAGGAATTTGAAGATGCCGTATTTTCCGCAACAGGTTTCAATGACAAAGGAAAGCATTATTCCGAATACATCGACATGGAGTCTTTTGTGCGTATGTACCTGTTCCAGGAATATGTCAAGAACCTCGATGCCGGCTTTACATCCTTTTATATCTGCAAGGACCGCAACAGTGATGTCTTTGTGGCAGCCCCCGTGTGGGACTTCGACCATTCTTTGGGAAAGTCTTACAATGCTTACGGCATGAATCTTGCCACGGCAAGCGGATGGTGGGCATCGGTGCTGTATCAGTCAAATGAGGAAAGCATCAATCTGTATCAGAGTACCATTCTCAATGCCCTTTTCAGACAGGACGGCTTCTTTGAAAGTGCAAAGAAGATGTGGCAGACCGAATATTCTCCTTTGCTGACGAAAGAGTATACCGACAACATCTATGCGTTTGCCGAAACCATGGCAGATGCCGTTGCCATGAACTGCGTATACTGGAATACCTACTCCACCACCGATTTCGCAAAATGCAGAACCAGAGCATTGAACTATATGTCCTCGACCGTGATCAAATTCATGAAAGACCGCAAAGCCTTCATGGATGATGCACTTACCGATGACGGTGTGCGTGTGTTCTTTGATCCCAACGGCGGAACAGGTGCACAATTCAACACCACCGCATTGCACCTCGGTGAAAATTATACACTGCCTGCAAGCAAGTTCACAAACGAAGGTATGTTCTTCAAAGAGTGGAACACAAAACCCGACGGTACGGGTAAAGCGTACAAAGAAGGCAGCAAAATGTTGCTGCGTTCGATCGGCACCACCCTGTATGCACAGTGGACCGATCAGGATCCCAACGAACTCAACGATTACAACAAACCCATCCTCAAAGATATGTTTGCAACCATTCTCGAACTGTTCAGAAAAGTGGCTGCATACCTGCCTTATATACACCAGTTTTAAAAAAAGGTGAAAAAATATGTTTTCTTTTTTCAATCCGAAAGCTGTCCGTACCATGACGGCACTGCTGTTGCTTATGAGCATTGTGCTGGCAGGCGGCTGCATTACCGTTACGGTGGACAACGGGCCGACAAGTGCTCTGTTCGAAAGCGAGCCGTATTATGAACCAACGCAGGACACACTGACATATCCTGATATGCAGATGCCTGCTGTCCCGACCACGGTGCCGCCGGTTGTTACGGCACCGACTTCCGTACCTGCCGTGCAGGCAACCGAAACAGATAACACTGAAGCGGAAACACCGGAAGAAGTTATCATTGACTGGGACAATCTGACGAGTCAGAAAAGTGACCCCAATGTGCTCACCAAGGAAGAACTCGAAAAAATGGTTGAGCAGAATCCGCAGATGGCAGACATCATGGAGCTGATAGGTCCTTATATTGACATTTTCGGTTTTGCTTATGATGCCGAGCAGGATATTTTCTATTCAACCAAATATCCCATTCAGCGTATTTTCGGTTACAACACCCTGTATGATTCGGGTGCATCTCCGTTCGGAATGTATTTCCTGACCCACCGTATCCGCTTTGAACACGAGGGCAAAGAGTGGATGGTGCAGCTCTGGAAAGGGCAGTACGGTGTGACTGTCGGCGGTGAAGTCGGTATTTATTACCGCGATGCAGGAAATTTTGTCAAGCACTTTGAAGCGGTTGCCGACGAGGATCTTGTCATGATGGGGTTCCAGCTCTGCAAGAACGACAAACCTTATCTTGAACGCGGTCCCGAAAAGCACTGGTGGCTGACTGGCTTCCGTATTCTGGACGTTGCCGTCCCGACACAGCTGAGCATGGTGATCTATTTCGATTGGGAAACTCCCTTTATGGCCAATTCGTTTGAAAAAGGTTTGCGTTCCGTTGCCATGTCGGATATTCAGTACAAGCGTGACGGTACGGAATTCTGGCTGACATGGACATTGTAATCAGGAGCTGCTTTTTGCAGCTCTTTTTTTGAACTGCAGAATCTACTTGAGTTTGTGTAAATAAAAATGTATAATGATGTACGGTGATAAAGGATGAATACATATTATAATGAAATAACCGCAAAGCCCGTCAATATCGCTGACGGAAAAATACTCTATAAAATTCCTGCAGGTGCCATGTGTGCCAACGGGGATCTCGCTGTTGTGTTTGACAATGATGAAAACGGTCTTGTCATTCACCTTTCAAAGTGCGATTTCTGGAAATTCACAGCAGGTGCACACAGTGACGGCGGTATCAAAACCGTCGGCGAAATCCGCATCGGCAATGTAAACCTGCAGGACTATCGCATACAACAGTATTTTGACGCAGGTCTGCTGGATTGTAGTTTCAGAGATGTCGATATGCAGCTGTTTGTTGCACCCGAAAACAGAATTTATTTAGAAATTGCAAATCCTGCCGGAGCACCGCTGCCGACGGTCAGTGTTACGGCACCCGACACCTGTCAATCGATCAATACACATTCCGAAACAGACGGTGTTGTCTGCTGCACACGCAAATTTGACGGTAAAGAAGTGACAACAATGTCTGCGGTTGCCGTCTGTTTGCGTCAGACAGAATCCCATACCGCCGACGGTGTTGTCCGCACACGGTATTGCGTTTCTGTTGTTACGAATTTTGACGATGAAAATTACACCGCCAAAGCACACGATATGGTGCTGTCCTGTGATTATGACCGTGACAAAAACCGTACGGCAGAAAAGTGGAAAACATTCTTTTCCGCTTCAAAAGTCACCATACAGGACAAGCAGATCGAAACCTTCTACAACGCGAGTCTGTATCATCTTGCCGGATGCATGGGTAACAAAGGTTTTCCGCCCGGTTTGTTCGGCAATTTCATCACGGATGACTTTTTCCCGTGGGCAGGCGACTACCACATGAACTACAATTACGAAGCACCCTATTACTGCATTTTCACCTCCAACCATCCCGAACTGTTTGACGGTTATATGACCCCCATCAACGAAATGCGTGAAGATGCGAAAAGATTTGCAAATCTCTTCGGTTGTAACGGTTATGCACTGCCTGTCAGCTTCGGCCCCATGGCTATGGACGTTTACAGCCAACCCGATTGCAAGGAGCACGGTATTTTGTTCCTCGGACAGAAAAGCAATGCTGCTTATGCGTGTGTGATTCCCCTGATGCACTGGTATTCGACACGCGACAAGGACTACGCAAAAGAGAACTACTATGATTTTGTATTCGGCACTGCTGCTTTCTGGGAAGAGTACCTTGTAAAAGAACACGGAAAATATGTTATTCGCAACGATGCGGCACATGAAATTCCTTATTACCGCGGCAAAAAGTTCAATGCACTCACCCACATCGGGCAGATTCATACCGTCAATGCCATCAACTCACTCGGACTTGTGAAAATGCTGTTCAAAGGTGTGTACGACATGGCAAAAGAACTCGGCCTGAACAGTGAAAAATATGCCTTGTGGGAAGATATCAACCGCAATCTGAGTGATTTCCCGTTATTCATCAAGAACGGCAAGCTGTGTTTCCGCTATTCAAGAATGGGAATCCGCTGGCGTGATGAAAATACCGTCGGTCTGCAGCATATTTACCCTGCTTCACAGATCGGTTTTAATTCGGGTGACAAGCTTCTGAAGATTGCAAGAAACTCCTATTTTATCAATGACCGCAGACTTGATGACAACGGCTCCAACTCTTACCTGCCTGCAGGTGCAAGAATCGGTGTTGATCCTGCGTTCATTATGGAGGGTATCCGCAGCAACATCAAAGAGTTTGCTATGCCGAACAAACTGTTCCGTCACCATGGCGGCGGTATTGAACACCTGACGACGGTCCCTGCCACCATCAACGAAATGCTTTTGCAGAGCTATGAGGGTATTATTCGTTTGTTTCCGTGCTGGGACAAAACCAGTGACGCTTCGTTTGAAAATCTGCGTGCAGACGGTGCATTCCTTGTGTCTGCCAAACTGCAGAACAAACGCATTTCCTGTGTCAGCATCTGCAGTTTGCAAGGAAATTCCTGCAAGGTACAGGACTTCGGTTTCAGCCGCATCGTAAGGGCAGAGGACAAGCAACCCGTTGCATTCACAAAATACGGCGATGCAGTTTGCTTTGAAACACAAAAGGATACAACTTACGAGCTGCTGTAAGACTGTACCTGAATTGTGGAAATTTTTATTTTTTTGTTGACTAATGTAGGAATTACGTTTATAATGTTTTTATACCTTATGAAAGAGAGGCTATGAAAAATGAGAAAAATCACCGGTTCCCGCAGATTTTTCGTCGTTCTGATGATGTGTATCATCACCTTCACATTCGGTACCCTGACCGCAGGTATGACCGAAACGGAAGATGTTGCCGCTGAGGATGCTGTTCTTCTGATGGCTCCCGCAGCAGAAGGCGAAGAAGAAGTTATTGTTGAAGACGAAGCTGTGCTTCTGATGGCACCTGCTGCTGACGAAGAAGCAGTTGCTCCCGACGAAGATGCTGTTTTGTCTGAAGAAGACATCAATGTGCCTGCAGCAGAAGGCGAAGGCCCTGTTGTTGACGGTATGATTGCAGAGGACACTGTTGCTGACGTTGAAATTGAAGAAGAAGCTGCAGCAAGTGATACAGTGTTTGCACTGCAGGTCGGCGAAGACGAATTCGTTGACTATGATCTGTCCGATTTCGATTCTGCACACGCTTATGTTGACAGCTATGCTGACAATCTTGAACTGGACGAAAACTTTGAAGGCCACATAGCAGCTGCTATCGACCGCGTACAGGAAGACATTCCGATGTATGCTACATTCTGGGCACTGCTTCCTGCTGTTTTTGCAATTGTTCTGGCTCTGATCACCAAGGAAGTTTATTCTTCCCTGATTCTCGGTATTCTGCTCGGTGGTGTTCTGTATGCAGGCGGTAACTTTGAAACCACGGTTGTTCATGTTCTGAGCGACGGTTTCGTTGCATCCTTTGCAGACAGCTACAACATGGGTATCATCATCTTCCTTGTTCTTCTCGGTTCACTCGTTGCCATGATGAACAAGGCAGGCGGCTCCGCTGCATTCGGCAGATGGGCAATCAAACATATCAAGTCTCGTGTCGGTGCACAGCTTGCCACCATCGCTCTCGGTGTTCTGATTTTCATCGACGACTATTTCAATTGTCTGACCGTCGGTTCGGTTATGCGTCCCGTTGCTGATGCTCACAAAGTTTCCCGTGCAAAGCTTTCTTATCTCATTGATGCTACCGCAGCTCCCGTTTGCATCATTGCTCCCATTTCTTCCTGGGCAGCAGCTGTTGCAGGTTTTGCAAATGCAGCAGGTGCCGAAAGCGGTATCGCACTGTTCATTCAAGCCATTCCGTTTAACTTCTATGCACTTCTGACCGTCGTTATGATGATCTTCCTTGCCGTCACCGGTCTTGATTTCGGCAAGATGAAGAAGCATGAAGAAAACGCAAAGAACGGTGACCTGTTCACTTCCGGTCAGGTTGCAGTTGTAGAAGACATGAAAGCCAACCCCAAGGGCAAGGTCATCGACCTGATTCTCCCCGTTGTTGTGCTTGTCATTGCCTGCGTTATCGGCATGATCTATTCCGGCGGCTTCTTCGGTGCTGAAGGCAGCCACGATTTCATCGATGCATTCACCAACTCCGATGCTTCTGTCGGTCTTGTATACGGTTCCGGTGTTGCTATCATCCTGACCGTGATCTACATGCTCATCAGACGTGTTGTCGGCTTCAAGGATCTCATGGCTTGCCTGCCTGAAGGTCTCAAGAGCATGACTCCCGCAATCCTCATCCTCGGTTGTGCATGGACTCTGAAGGCCATGACCGACTCTCTGGGTGCAAAGATCTTCGTTTCTCAGCTGATCGAAGGTTCCGCAGCAGGTTTGCAGGCTCTTCTGCCGGCTATCATCTTCCTGATCGCTGTCGGTCTGTCTTTTGCAACCGGTACTTCCTGGGGTACTTTCGGTATCCTCATTCCGATCGTTCTTTCCGTATTCGGTGCAGCAGATCCGCTTACCATCGTTTCCATCTCTGCTTGTATGGCAGGTGCTGTTTGCGGCGACCACTGCTCCCCCATTTCCGATACCACCATCATGGCATCTGCAGGTGCACAGTGTGACCACGTCAACCACGTTTCCACACAGCTGCCTTATGCACTCACCGTTGCAGGCGTTTCTGCCGTTGCTTATATTATTGCAGGTTTTGTCCCGCAGTGGTACATTGCCCTTCCGATCGCAATTGTTCTTATGATCGCAACTCTGTTTGTTGTCAAGACCATCTTCGATAAGAAGGAAAACAAGGCACCCGTACAGAAAAAGGCAAAATAAGAATGGACCCCCCCAAAGGAGCTGTGAAAACAGCTCCTTTTTGTTTGTTGTATAAATTTTCTTGCAAAGCACGGTCTTGTTCGGTATAATGAAAACAGATTCTATGCGGAGGTTGAAGTTATGGTTTTTGATATTCAGAAGTGTACTGTCAATATTCTTTGTGAAGAACAGCGTTCCGATGCACTTGTCGAAACGGTTGTTGAAAACAACGGACTTTCTCTGTATCTCACCGCAGTGAAGGACAAGGTAAAGTTCATTGAATTGCACTGGCAATTTGCAAGTGATCCCGGTTTGTATGTGCTCGGAGACGTGTGGGAACGCAGTTACGGTGAACTTGAATTTGCAAAGCTTGCCGATTGCACACGGCATTTTCCGTGGTATTTTATCGCAACGGATAAAAAGAGCTGCTTCTGTTTCGGTGTCAGGACCCGTCCCAATGCATTTGTCAGCTTTCGTTACACCACAGATGGCATCACGGCTCTGGTCGATTGTCGCAACGGTGCAAGCGGCGTGTGTCTTGACGGCAGAAAACTCCACCTTGCAACATTCGTGTATGAACAGTATGCATCCGACGATGTCACTGCCTGTCTGCATGCATATTGTAAAAAACTTTGTCCCGACCCCATTCTGCCGAAAGAGAAGATCTACGGCGGCAACAACTGGTATTATGCCTACGGCAAAAGCAGCTACGGTGAGATTCTGTCGGATGCCCGTGTGCAGGTTGCCCTTGCTGACGGCATCGAAAACAAACCGTTTCAGGTTATTGATGACGGTTGGCAGATTCATTCCTGTTGCGGTCCGTGGATTGCAAACGAAAAATTCGGCGATATGAAAAAACTTGCCGATGAAATCCGTCAGGCAGGTGCCAGACCCGGTATCTGGATTCGTCTGCTTAACACAAAAGACGAAACAATGACGGATGAAATGCGGATTCTGCGTGGCGGAAAACGGCAGTATCTTGACCCGACCCACCCTGCCGTACAAAAACACATCAGAGCTGATATTGAAAGAGTCAGATCCTGGGGCTACGAAATGCTCAAGCATGATTTTACCACCGTTGATCTGTTCGGCAATTTCGGAAACAGCCTGAATGAAACGATCACCAAGGTCGAAGACTGGCATTTTTATGACCAAAGCAAAACCAATGCCGAAATCGTTCTGGATTTTTACCGTCTCATCAGGGAAGCCGCCGGAGATATGTATCTGATCGGCTGCAACACCATTTCGCACCTTTGTGCAGGTCTTGTTGAGCTCAACCGAATCGGAGACGACACAAGCGGCAGGGAGTGGAGCAGAACGCGGAAAATGGGTGTCAACACACTTGCTTTCCGCCTGGCACAGAATGAAGCGTTCTATATGTGTGATGCCGACTGTGTGGGCATTCTTGATGACAACATTCCGTGGGAACTGAATAAGCAATGGCTGCATCTGTTGTCTTACAGTAATACCCCCTTGTTTGTATCCTGTTCCGAAAGAATCACCGACGAGCAGAAAAAAGACCTTTCACAGGCCTACAAGGTTTTTCAACAGGAACACACCATCCGTCCGACAGACATTTATGAAAACAAAACCCCGTCCCGTTGGGAAATTGATGGTCAAAGTGTTGTTTATAACTGGGATGAATAAAATGATACACAAAGACGCGGTTGCGTTATTGTATGGGGCATGGTATAATAAAACAGATTTCTAATTATAATCCGTAAAAACGGAGATCGGAGATGTTTATGGCTACGAAAATCAACTATTCACAACCTTTTGATGCCGGTACGCTCGGTTCGGAGCGTTATCGTATTCCTGCTCTTTACACGCTCAATGACGGCAGGGTTATGGTTGCTGCGGATGCCCGTTATTCGCACGGTTCGGATTCCCCGAACAATATCGACACTGTTGTTGCGGTATCAGCTGACGGTCAATCTGAATGGCAGTATGCTGTTGTGAATCACTTTGATGATTATGCCGACGGTGTGACGGACAAAGACAGTGCTTCTTTTATTGACCCCGCAATTGCACAGTCTGCTGACGGCAGAATTTTTCTCCTTACAGATGTGTTTCCTTCTCAGGGAGGATATTTGCAGGCAAAAAAAGGAACAGGATTTGCATCCGTAAACGGCAAAAAGAGAATGTTGCTTTCTGATCGCAGTCATGATGAAGATCTTGCCGATTTCGGTTTTTATATCGGTGACTTCGATGGTGAGCTTGCACCCGTATGTGTGCGTTCCGATAACACAAAAACCGAATTTGCCGTTGACAGGGAATATCGTCTTTATAAAAACGGAGAACCGATATACTGTGAACAGAAAGGTGCGTCCGGAGTACAGGTGCAGCAGAATGTGTTTTACAGTGCTGCCGCGTTCCATGCTTATCGTACGGTCTATTTGTGGCTTCGCACTTCCGATGACAACGGTAAAACCTGGAGTGCACCGCAGATTTTGTCCGATCAGATCAAATCTGACGCAGAAAGCTTTTTGGGTCTTTGCCCCGGCAGAGGCACAGTCTTTATGCACAACGGCAAACAGCGTATTTTGTTTTGTGTATATAACAACAAAGGTCTTTTCTTTGATCCTGTTTTTGAAAATGCCTGTGCGATTTATTCTGATGACAACGGAATTACATGGAAGAGAAGTAAAAAAATTGCGATCAGTCATGGGCTTACAAAAACCAGCGAATCGCAGGTGGTTGTGCTTGAAAGCAACGGCAGGCAGGTGCTGCGTATGTATGCACGCAACAACAGCAACTTCATTGCTTTTGCAGACAGCACCGACGGCGGCGAAACCTGGACACCCTTTTGTGCCGATATGGCCCTTGAGGGAACACGCAATTGCATGGTCAGTTTCCTTGCAACCGACCGCAAAATCGACGGCAGGCAGGTCATTCTCAGTTCTGCAGGCGGCAGCGTGACCGCCCGCGCAGACGGGGTTCTGCGTGTAGGTCTGGTACAGGAGGATTTTTCTGTCCGATGGTTGCCGGCATACCACGTTAATAAAGGGTTTTATGCTTACTCCTGTCTGACACAGCGCAGGGACGGTAGTTTTGCTTTGCTGTATGAGGATCTTCCGGATCATTTGCAGTATATGATTTTTACCCTTTCTGAAGACGGTAAAATCAGTGAAATCAACGGAAATAATATTGCTTTTGTCGCAGATTCGCTACCGGTTGGCAAAAAACTTCAGCATGCTCTCAAAAAAACCTACGTATCTCTGTTTACGAAAACAAAATAACAAAACAGGTCACCCCCCTGACTCCGCTTTTTTTGCGGCAGGCCGGGGGGATTTTTGTAACAACAGATCGCATTTGGAGAAAAAACCTGCTTGTGAAAAAGTGTAATACTTACCGCAGTTTCGTGTATACATAGATGAAAAGAGATTGCCGGAAAAAGAACAAACGGCTTCACTTTCAAAAATTATGAATTTGCAGTTTGTGCAAAAAAAGCAGTTTGATTTTTCAGTTTTTGCTCTTTTCATTTGTGTGAAACTGTTGTATAATATCATTGAAAACAAAAAAAGGAGGGATGCGTTTATGCAGGAATATATGTTGTGGATCTGGATCGGACTTTTTGTTTTGTTCCTTGCACTGGAAGCGCTGACCGCACAGCTGACAACCATCTGGTTTGCCTGCGGTGCACTGGTGGCTCTGATTCTTGAACTTGCAGGCGTCGAAAACATCGGAATACAGCTTCTTGTGTTCACTGCGGTTTCTGTGATTGTGCTGATTGCAACGCGGCCATTTGTAAAAAAGGTCATCAACAAAAAGAAAGAACCTACCAACGCGGACCGTTATATCGGTACCGATGCCGTGGTAACCGAACGCATTGACAACCTCGCAGGCACAGGCAGTGTGAAACTCAGCGGCACCGAATGGACCGCACGCAGCATCGACGGAATGTGCATTGAAAAAGACTGTGTTGTGACAGTCGAAAAAATCGAGGGTGTCAAGGCCATTGTCCGACCAAAATAAAGGACACCGTCAAAATCAGAAAAGGGTAAAAAAATATATATTTTAAGGAGGTTATTTCATGCCCGAAATCATTATCCCCATTGTAGTCGTTATTCTTGTACTTGCAGCGGTCATCATCCGCAACATCAAGATCGTACCGCAGTCCAAAGCCTACGTCATTGAACGTCTGGGTGCTTACCACACCACCTGGCAGACAGGTTTTCACATCAAAATCCCGTTCATTGAACGCGTTGCAAAAATTGTCAACCTCAAGGAACTCGTTTCCGACTTTGCACCGCAGCCCGTTATCACCCGCGATAACGTAACCATGCAGATCGACACGGTTGTGTTCTATCAGATCACCGACCCCAAACTCTTTGCATACGGTGTTGAAAATCCCGTGTCCGCTATTGAAAACCTTACCGCAACCACGCTGCGTAACATCATCGGTGAACTCGAACTTGACCACACCCTCACTTCCCGTGACACCATCAACTCCAAGATCCGCGTTATTCTTGACGAAGCAACCGATCCCTGGGGCATCAAAGTCAACCGTGTGGAACTGAAGAACATCTTCCCGCCCAAGGAAATTCAGGATGCCATGGAAAAGCAGATGAAGGCAGAACGCGAACGCCGTGAAGCCATCCTCAAGGCAGAAGGTGAAAAGGCAAGTGCCGTCCTCGTTGCAGAAGGTGCAAAGGATGCACTTATCCTCGAAGCCGAAGCTGCAAAACAGGCAGCCATCCTCAAGGCCGAAGCTGTCCGCGAAGCCAAGATCCGCGAAGCAGAAGGTGAAGCCGAAGCCATCCTGCGTGTGCAGGAAGCAACCGCCAAGGGTATTGAGCTCATCAACGCAGCCAACCCCGGGCAGGCAGTGCTGACCATCAAGAGCCTCGAAGCATTCGCAAAGGCAGCCGACGGTCAGGCAACCAAGATCATCATCCCCTCCGAAATCCAGGGCATCGCAGGCCTCGCAGCCTCCCTGAAAGAAAGCATGTAATCTGAACCATCCCACAGGACCGCACCTCACCCGTGCGGCCCTGTTTTTTTTCTTTATAGGAAACTGCGTTTTCTATAAAGAAAAAAAATATTGTATGTCCCTCCGAACGCACGCTTCACGTGCTCGGAGATGGACGAATCGAAAACAGTCGCCGCGTTACGGCGAAGCCGTTTTCTTGTAAAAAGGCGGTTCTTTTGGGTGTAATGAATCAAAAGAGTTATATTCAAAAAAAAACCGATGCAGATGCATCGGTTTTTTTAATCACAAGTTTTTATGCTTCAGCAGCACCTGTGGTTTCTTCTTCGGGATTGGTGCCCAGGGAGAAGTCGCCACCGAGGAACTTGACGATAAGGTTGATGAGCTGAGTGAGGATCTGAGCGAACTGATTGATGATGTCAGGAATGCTTTCAGTTTCACCGATGCTACCAAACATGCCGAGGATGTCTTCCATTTTTCTGACCTCTTTTCTTAAAATAGTTATATTGTAAAAAAATTACAACCAAATGAATCAGGAAACAACTTCCGCGTTTTCTTCCTTTTCTTCATCTTTCAAGAGGCCGATGGAAGCAAGGAAATTGCGAAGCGCTGTAATGATTTCAACCAACATGGCTGCCCACTTTGCAAGTGAAGAAACAGCAGAGTTGGCATCATCTTCAGTAATTCCGACTCTCATACGGTCACCTCCCGAAATAGAATAGAAATGCAGATTAAATCCACACAATAATAATAACACGTTTTATATATAGTTGCAAGAGGATTTTTGAATCCGCGAAAAGTTTCACACAAAGAACATAATTGCAACATATTTTATTTCCATATCGGAAAATAATGATGAAAATACAATGCAAATATGCACAAATCGGGTGCATTTTAGTGATATTACTTGCTTTTTATTCGACATTTGTGACAAAAATGTTACGAAGTCGGCAATAATCAGTCGTTGAAAAAGACCTCAAATGCTCTGTGTGCCATATAGACGTCAATTTTGCTGACCACTTCAAAGGGAGCGTGCATGGAAAGCACGGGAACACCTGCATCAATGACGTCAATGTTGTGTGCTGCCACGTACTTTGCAACCGTACCGCCGCCACCGAGATCCACTTTGCCGAGTTCGCCGATCTGCCATACAACACCGTGTTTGTCAAGCAGGCGACGGACACTGCCCATAAATTCTGCAGAAGCATCACTTGTGCCGCTTTTGCCGCGTGCACCTGTGTACTTGGTGATGACAATACCCTTGTTGAGGTAGGCTGCGTTTCTGCGTTCAAGAACATCCGAGAAAGTCGGGTCGAAAGCAGCGTTGACGTCAGCCGACAAGCACTGTGAGTTCATCATGCACAGTCTGCCCGAAACACCCTGCGATTCGGCAAGGTCGGTGATGAAGTCAGCCATATAAGAAGAGTTGAGACCTGTGTTGCCGTCAGAACCGGTTTCTTCCTTGTCGGTGAGAACGGACAGCACGGTGTATGCGGGATTTTCGACAGTGAAAACAGCGGTCAGTGCAGGGTAGGCACAGACGCGGTCATCGTGGCCGTAAGAACCGATGAGACCTCTGTCAAGACCGATGTCGCAAGCTTTGAATGCGGGTACGGCTTCGAGTTCAGCAGACAGGAAATCAGCTTCCGTCACACCGTATTTTTCGTTGAGCAGTTTCAGAATGTGCAGCTTGACGGCTTCGCTTTCGCTGCAATCTGCAAGCGGACGGCTGCCGATGATGATGTTGAGTTCTTCGCCGCGGATACCGTCAGAGAGGGTGCGTTTGCTCTGTTCCTGTGCAAGATGCGGAAGCAGGTCGGAAATGACAAGTTTGGGTTCATTGTCTTCTTCACCGATGCAGACGTTGACGGAAGTGCCGTCTTTGCGAATGATCACACCGTGCAGTGCAAGCGGCATGGCGGTCCACTGGTATTTTTTGATGCCGCCGTAGTAGTGGGTTTTCAGCAGAGCAATGTCGTTGTCCTCATACAGGGGGTTGGGTTTGAGGTCAAGACGGGGAGAATCGATGTGTGCAGCGGCAATGCGTACACCTTTTGCAAGCGATTCGGTGCCGATGACGGCAAGGATGATGCTCTTGCCGCGGTTGTTGTAGTATACTTTGCTGCCGGGAGCATATTTTTTGCCGAATTCATAGGGAACAAAACCGTTTGCCTGTGCGGCAGCAACAGCTTCGTTTACGGCTTCACGTTCGGTCTTGGCAGCATCAAGGAACTTTTTGTAACCTTCGCAGTAAGCATCGGCAGCTGCGACATCGTCGGCAGAAAGCACCTTGCAGGCATGTTGCGGATTATAGAAAAGTTCTTCTTTGAGTGCGGAATAATCAATGGTGTCGGACATAACAGAACCTCCGTTTTTTATTATTTTGCTTTGCAAAACAGCGCAACTGATACATTCATTGGCGGTTTTGCGGAATTTTATGCAATCAGAACAGTTGGTATTCGCCTTTTTCGATCTTGTCGATGAGCATAAGCATTCTCGGAATGTGGAACGGGCCTTTGAAGATGTTGCCCTTGAGCTCGTTGGCAACCGTGCCGTCATAATGCAGGTAACCGTACCATTCGCCGTATTCCTTGTCTACGAACTTATCGAAGGTATATTCCTTGACGGTGTTGTACCAGTTGAGGTATTTTTCTTCACTGTAAAGCTTGTATGCAAGCAGGTTTGCGATCATGGCTTCGCACTGCGGCCACCAGAGCTTCATATCCCATTCGAGTGCCGTTGCAGGATGTCCGTCACAGTCGCAGAACGAGATGATGCCGCCGTCATACAGACCGTGTTTCATGGAGATGTCAATGATGTCCTTACCGAACTGCTTGAGTGTTTCATCATTCTGATACACACCTTCTGTCATCAGGAACCATGCAGCTTCCAGGGAATGACCCGGGTTGACAAGTCTGCCCGTGGGAGTATCCATGAACTGATTGTCAAGACCGATGTTTTCAAGCAGTCCCTTTTCGGTCCAGTGGGTGTAAATCTCTTTAACGGCTGCTTTTGCACAGGCATCGTATTTTTCCTTGTTGAGCTTGCGAAGCACCTGCGAGGTTGCAAGCATGATCATGGCAGGGGACAGACCCTTGTAGGGGTGATTTTCGGGATTGAATTTGGGTTCGGTCTTGTCAACGCCTGTGAAAAGGCGGTAAGCCACGTCGAAATACATTTCTGCTTTCTGCTTTGCTTCTTCATCACCTGTTGCAAGGTAGTATTCCGCACAACCGATGGCAGCAAAGGTTTCGCTGAAATAGTAGCGACGCATCTGAATTTCTTTGCCCTCACGGGTCACGGTAAAGGGCATTCTGCCGGATTCCTGTGTGCACTTCGGCAAAAAGTCATAGATCTTCTTTGCAGCATCCAGGTAGCCGTATTCGGTCAGGCCGTAGTTGTGTGCACTTGCGAAAATGTAAAGGGCTCTGCCCTGGAACCATACGCTTTTTTCGGTACCGTACACAGTGCCTTTGCGGTCAAGCTGTGTAAAAATGCCGCCTTCCTGTTCGTCGATTGCGTTTTCAAGCCAGAACGGCAGGACGTGTTGTGTAAGATGTTTGATCATGGTGTTTTCCTCACTTTATTCGGATTTTTCAAGTTGCAGATTTATACAAAAGGCAATATTGCTTTCGTTTTCATCAAGATGGTCGAAACCGTAATTTTCATAGAATCGCTGTCCGTCCTTGTTGTGTTTCCATACGCACAGCATCAGACCTTTGACACCCTTGTTTTTCAGATGGTTGAGAAGCGTGTCGGTCATCTTTCTGCCCATGCCTTTGCGTTGGTAGGCGGGAAGAATGTCAATGTGCAGGTGTGCGGGATACTCGTCCTTGTGTTTTTTGTGCATCACGGTGCTTTCTATGGCATATTGACGGCTCATTGTTGTTTCGTCAAGCCGCGGATAAAAGTCAGACAGAAATGTATTCCAGAAACGGTCAAAATCCTGTGCGCAAAGGATGTAACCCACTGCACGGTCATCATCATCGGTACAGACAAAACAGTTTTCCTGCTCACGTTCAATGTAATAGTCGCAGTAGGTGGTCAGCAGAAAGTGCTGCCCCTCTTCGTCGGCATCACAAGGACCGTCACTGTTCAGGCAGATGTAACGTACATCATCTCTGTCTTTTTCGGTATAGGGGCGGATTTTCATTTTATATTTCTCCTCAGGTATGTTCTTAGTCAGTATAGCATACGCTGTGCAAAAAAGCAAGCAAGCACATTTGTATCAATCATTACATTTCAAAAAAGAAGTGTCTCATTTGTAAAAGATATGAATTGACAGACGTGATTTACTTATGTTAAAATAAAATAAATATATCCTGCTGTTATAACTTTTTTTTGTGAGGAGTGCATAGTATTATGGTCTGTCCGAAATGCGGCGTAGAGATCAAGCGTTTTGATCTTGCCCCGAACTGTAAAAAATGCGGCGTTCACATCCTGTATTATACCCAGGAAGAAGACCTTGCAAGGGATGCAAAAAAATGCGAGCTTGAGTTTGCAAAAATGCGTAGCTTTACCGAAAAAATCAAACTCGGTTTTGTCAAGGAAAAGCTCGCTCTTGCAAGAATGATCATCATTCTCATCGGTGCAGGTTTTCTGTTCCTGCCTTATGCAAGCATATCTGCACAGCTTCCGTTCTGGTCGCAGAAAATCACGATCAGCGGTTGGGGTGCCTATCAGATGTTCTCTGACGGGATTCTCATGCAGCTGCTGAACATTCTCAATGCGGATATCGCCAAAGAAACTGCCGTGCTGCTGTTTGCAAACATTGCATTGTTTGTTGTTACGGTGCTGGTGCTTCTTGGTGTTTTTGTGACACTGCTGCTCGGTTTTTTGAATCTCCGCAAAAGCAGCCGTGTGATGACAGGACTGAGCATTGCTGCTGCGGTGCTTTGTCTTGCAGGCATTGTGCTTGCTTTTGTCCTCAAAGGCAGCGTTGCCGACAGCAGCCTGTTTACGGCATCTGTCGGAGCCGGTTATTTCGGCATGATCGCCCTGTTGGGTGCACTCATTGCAGTCAATGTGCTTTTGTACCGCAAGAATCCGCAGCCACAGATCAAAGAAATTGATCTTGAACGAATTGAAATCCTCAAAAAGGTAAAAAACGGCGAAGTGTCATTGGATGATCTTCCGTTGCCCGTTTGTTACAGTGAGGAAGAAGAGCTTGCACGTACACAGTTCATCGGTGCAAGCAAGAAAAAAGATAAGAAAAAGAAGAAAGGCGGCGACAACAATGGCTGAAAACAAAGGCATCAACGCATTGCCGATGAAGGTTAAAATTGCCCTGCTTGCATTGTGTCCGCTTCTGATTATTGCCCTTTGCTCGGGCACGATTATTCTGTATGCAGGGAATCTCGTCGAAGAGGGTGTTTATACACCGTCCGAAGAAGAACTTGTGTACCTGAGTGTTGCCCCCGAAAGCAACGAAGACCGCCTGCAGGCTGCAAATGTCCTGCTTACCGCTGTGCAGAAAAGCGGAGAAACACAGATCACGGCTGAAACTGCGGTTGACCTGCACGATCTTACAAGTGACCTCAGTGAAGCACAGCAGAATCTGCTTGTGTTTGCGGCAGGCTCCATCGAAAGCGGTATGGCAGCTATGGCAGAAAACAAAGGATTCGCCTATGGTGAAACCGCTGACCTGTTTGCACCGCTTGTTGCGGATGCTGTGGAGCTGACACAGGAAAGCAATGCGTTTTATTATAATGCCGAAACCGAAAACGCATTTGAGCAGCAGGATAACAAATTGTTCGCACAGGCAGAAGAAACCTTTGCAAGCGTGCTGACGGTTGACAGCAAACAGATCGATCTGACCGAAAGCAAAACCGAACTGGTTCTTGACCCTGTCGCTGATCGCTTGCAGAACGTCACTTTCACACGTACGTACCATATGGAATACACTGTCACATTCACGGGTGAGCTTGCAGACCTTGGCACCAAAGCACTTTCCTTTGATTGCACGCTCACAAGCCGTTACAATATCACATGGGCCGGTATTGCCATCAGACAGAACCGCATTTCGCTTGATAAAAGCGGGTATCAGGCATTGGATCTGACCGTCAACAAAGCGGAAGATGCACCCGAAGACAGCTACAAACTTACCTTCACATCCTCGGATGAGAATGTTGCCACCGTGGACGAAAAAGGTCTTGTTGAAGCGGTTGCTCTGAGTGACAAACCCGTCACCGTCACCGCAACACTCGAATACCTCGGCAAAACCTATACCGATTCCTGCGAAGTGCTCGTTATTGTTCCGCCCGAAAGCGTAAAAATGGAATCCAAAGCACAGACACTGCAAATCGGAGAAACAACACAGCTTTCCGCTTCGGTACAACCCGAAAAAGCAAGCATAAAAACAATGATCTGGTTCTCACCCGATGAATCCGTTGCCACTGTGGACGAAAACGGAGTTGTGACGGCAGTCGGTGAGGGCAAAGTGCAGATCATTGCCGTCAGTGAAATCGGTACATACATGGCAGGCTGCAATATTACCGTTGAAGGAGGTGCCGAATAATGGAAGAAAACAAAGTGAACGTACATACTTCCGCAGGTGCAAAGAGCACCAACGTCTATGAAAACTACAACTACGTTTCCACCAAGGAAAGTGTTGCTTATCTTCTCAATGACGTTTCCAACACCTTCAACATCAACTCGTTTCAGGAGCGTTACATCTGGGACGTTGTCAAAATCGACTTTACCATTTCCGCCATTGTCAACATCTTCACGAGTGCATGGGATATTTTCAACGATATCATCCTTGCCACCGTTGTTGACAGCACCCGCACACGACTCGGCAAATTCCGTCCGTACCTGCTCGGTTTGCAGATTCCGTTGACCTTGCTCGGTGCACTGTATTGGATGCTGCCCATATTCTTCCCGAATACCTCGGCTACCTATGTGCCGAAGCTCATTTTCTATTTTGCATTCAGCATCATCAATGAAACCGCAAGCACCGCCATCTCCCTTGCCAAAGGCGGTTATCATTCCACCATCACCCCCAACCCGAATGAACGTGTGCGACTCATCACCCTTGTCGAACTGCTCTCGGGCTATCTCGGTGAAGATCTGCCGCGTTATATTTTCGGTGCATTGTATGACCTGATCGTCAACAAGATGATCAACTGGAAATTAAGTTCCGCGTTCATGTCATTCGGTATCGGTACAAGTCTTGTGTCGTCCGTTATGACACTGTATTTCTTCCTTGTCTCCAAGGAACGTGTGCCGCAGTCCATCGAAAAACCCAACATCAAAGAAGGCTTGCACGCCATCGTGACGAACTATCCCGTTCTGCTGATGTGCCTGTCGGATTTCCTGGGCGGTTTCAGTGTGGGAACAAGTGAGACGAACTATTTCATTGACGTGTTCGGTTCCTATTCACTCATCACCATTGCAAACATTCCGTCCTCGTTCAACGGCTCCATCAGCTACGGATTTGTCGGTCCGCTTCGTCGCAGATTCTCCTCAAAAGCCATTTGGGTCGGTTCGGATCTTTACGGTGATATTCTCAACATCGGTTACTTCCTGTTCGGTATGATCAATCGCAACTACACCAAGATGATCCCCATGGTCGTGGCGGTCGGTGTGCGTGAGTTCATGGGCAAATGGACCTTCGGTGTCAACAAGGTCATCAATGCCGACCTGTGGAACGAAGCTATGGACTACTGCGAATGGAAAAACGGCTACCGCATGGAAGCCACCACAAGCGTTGCCAAGAGCATGGTTCTGAAAATTCAGGGGTCTCTGATGAATTCGGTACGCAGCCTTGTTCTCAAGAAGATCGGTTACGTACAGGGTCTTGAAATCGGTACGCAGGACAACCGTACAAAATTCTGGCTGTTTGCCCTTTGTTCCGCTGTCCCGGTTATTACGGGCTCTCTGGGAATCATCCCGAAATTCCTGTGGCCGCTGACCAAGGAAAAACGCAATCAGATGTACAAGGATCTTGCTGCCCGCCGCGAGCAGCTTGTCAGCGGTGCCGCAAACGCAGAGACGGTCATGGAATAAAACACGGCAATTATAATAGGTATTGATAATAAATGGACAAAACAAGCATGAACAAAAACCGCATTGCGGATGCACTGATCGAGCTGATGCAGGACAATACGGTGGAAAACATCACCGTTACGCAGCTGACCGAAAAAGCGCAGATCGGAAAAAGCACGTTTTACCGCACCTTTTCGGACATCTATGAGGTGTTTGACTATCTGTTCTGCGATTTCTGCGATCGTTGCCTTGTTATCATGACAAGACTTTTCCTGTTCAAGGATGTGCCGCAGGTGCTGACCGAAAAAAAGACCCTCATGCCGGCATCGGAAATTTTCAGACAGTTTCATCTGCTGCCCAAGGATACAATACTGATGCAGTATCT
Source organism: Clostridia bacterium (assembly GCA_017435865.1). GTDB lineage: Bacteria > Bacillota > Clostridia > Oscillospirales > Acutalibacteraceae > RUG806. The sequence goes on along the minus strand of JAFSEF010000045.1, from coordinate 483 downwards.
GTTCCGCACCAACAATATCCGCCTTCTCAAGCAGCTCATCGACCGTTTTCAGCAGGCCACCGTTCCTCTTGCGGTGCAGGCCGGCATTGATTCTCAGAAAGCATCCTACTTTGCAAGATTCATCGCCAACGGAACCGTTTTTTCCATGCTTGAGTCTTACCGACGGCAACACCGACTATGTCTGCGACACCTGCGGTGCAGCTCTTGAACAGCCCGAAAAGAGCTTCTTTGATAAGATCATTGATTTCTTCCGGAGCATCATCGATTGGTTCAAGTCCTTGTTCAGCTAAGAAACATCACCTGACACACACTCCATATATCACCCTCGCACGGACAGCCCGAAAAGGCGGTCTCACATAGGGATTTATACGCTCCAAAACGGATATTTTTCCGAAATACTGCTTTAAAAAACCATGGCAGGCGTCAGCCTTGCCATGGTTTTTTGCATTGTCTTTCGAAAAAATCTCTCCTTTTGGAGTGCGT
>JAFSEF010000044.1 GCA_017435865.1 Clostridia bacterium | reverse complement strand
GCTCTAGCGCACGTCTTATAATATCGTAGCTTAGACCCTGTACCTTCATATCAACCTGAATAGCTGTGATACCCTTCTTAGTACCTGCAACCTTGAAGTCCATATCGCCGTAGAAGTCCTCAAGACCCTGAATGTCAACCATGGTCATGAAGCGGTCACCTTCGGTAACAAGACCGCAGGAGATACCGGCAACGGGAGCCTTGATGGGAACACCTGCTGCCATCAGAGAAAGTGTGGAGCCGCAGATGGAAGCCTGCGAAGTGGAGCCGTTGGAGGACAGAACTTCGGAAACAAGGCGGATGGTGTAGGGGAATTCTTCAACAGAGGGAAGCACGGGGATGAGTGCTCTTTCGGCAAGTGCACCGTGACCGATTTCACGTCTGCCGGGGCCTCTGGAAGGCTTGGTTTCACCGACAGAGTATGCCGGGAAGTTGTAATGGTGAATGTATCTCTTGGTTTCTTCTTCGTCAATACCGTCAAGAAGCTGTGCTTCACCGATGGTGCCCAGTGTGGTCACGGTGAGAACCTGGGTCTGACCGCGGGTGAACATACCGGAACCGTGTACACGGGTGAGAAGGTCGATTTCTGCGTTCAGAGGACGCATATCGTTGATGCCTCTGCCGTCAACACGCTTGCCTTCATCAAGAAGCCAGCGACGGACGATGTATTTCTGCAGCTTGTACAGGCAGTCGTCAATCTTTGCAACTTCTTCGGGGAAGAGTTCGTCGAACTTTTCGTGAACAGCTGCATAGATGGGACGAAGTCTTTCGTCACGGATTCTCTTGTCGTCGGTGTCAAGAGCAACCTTGACATCTTCGATAGCAAATTCCTTGACAGCTTCGTAGAGTTCTGCGGAAGGATCGTTGGACGGGAAGGAAACTTTTTCCTTACCGATTTCAGCCTGGATGCCCTTGATGAATTCAACCATTTCCTTGTTGACTTCGTGAGCAGCCATGATGCCGTTGAACATGGTTTCGTTGTCGATTTCGTTTGCACCGGCTTCGATCATGGCGATCAGATCTTCGGTGGAAGCGACAGTGACAGCCATTTCACTCTTTTCACGCTGTTCTGCGGTGGGATTCATGATGTATTCACCGTCAATCAGACCGACGGAAACACCGGAGATGGGACCTGCCCACGGAATTTCGGAAATGGAAAGAGCGATGGAAACACCGATCATAGCGGTGATTTCGGGAAGGCAATCGGGGTCAACGGACATAACGGTTGCAACGATACCCACATCGTTTCTCATATCCTTGGGGAACAGAGGACGGATGGGTCTGTCGATGACACGGCCGCAAAGAACAGCTTTGTCGCTTGCTTTGCCTTCACGTCTCTGGAAAGAGCCGGGGATTTTACCGACGGAATAGAGTTTTTCTTCAAAGTCAATGGACATCGGGAAGAAATCCACACCTTCACGGGGCTTGTCAGCCATGGTTGCGGTGCAAAGGATTTCGGTTTCGCCGTAACGGACAAGGCAGCTGCCGCCGGCAAGCTGTGCCATTTTACCGACCTCAACAACAAAAGGACGGCCGGCAAGAGTGGTTTCATACTTCTTGAAGCCTTCGAACATTTCTTTTACCTCACAATTAATAATATTTCTATGGCACCGGATGCGTGTTTTAACAATAAATACAGCATTCTTTGCAGAAAAAAACACTCTATTCACTGCTAAAACCCGCCAAACAATACCTTAGTTTCTGCGTTGCATTTTGCAAAACAAGGCGGCAGGGAGCCTGCCGCCTCTTTTGGAATCGATTATTTACGGATGCCGAGTCTTGCGATGATGGAACGGTATCTTTCAATGTCAACCTTCTGCAGGTAAGCAAGGAGGTTTCTTCTGTGACCGACCATCTTGAGAAGGCCGCGTCTGGAATGGTGGTCCTTCTTGTTGACCTTCAGGTGCTCGGTAAGGTCGTTGATTCTCTTGGTGAGAACAGCGATCTGAACTTCGGGAGAACCTGTGTCGCCTTCGTGGAGAGCATACTCTTGGATGATTGCGGTTTTTTCTGCAGCAGTCATGATTTTTTCACCTCATTAAATATTTATCTCAAGGCCCCAGCCAAAGGCAGGTAAACACCGCTTGGCGGTTTATTCCAAAGACCGAGAACCCGGACAGTGAAAGAGTATAACACAAACAAGTGTATTTGTAAAGTGTTTTTTTATTTTTTGCCGATTTGCACAAAAAATACTTATACAATACCCTGTGCAAGCATAGCATCGGCAACTTTCAGGAAGCCTGCGATGTTGGCACCTGCAACAAGGTCATAGCCGAAGCCGTATTTATCGGCAGCAGCCACGGAAGAATCATGAATGTTCTTCATGATATTCTTGAGCTTTTCGTCCACTTCTTCAGCCGTCCATGCAATACGCATGGAGTTCTGGGACATTTCAAGACCCGATACCGCAACACCGCCTGCGTTGACAGCCTTCGACGGAGCTACGCAACGCATTTTGTCCTGCAGGTATGCAAGAGCTTCGTTGGTGGTGGGCATATTGGAAACTTCGACATAATAAGAAACGCCGTTGTTGACCATCTGTTCGGCTTCTTTCATGCCGACTTCGTTCTGGGTTGCACAGGGCATGCAGATGTCGCACTTGACATTCCACGGCTTCTGGCCGGGGAAGAATGCAACGCCGAATTGATCGGCATAAGCCTGTACCTTGCCTTCGCCTGCACGCATTTCAAGCATGAAAGCGATCTTTTCGGGTGTGGAAACACCGTCGGGATCATAAATATAACCGTCGGGACCGGAAAGTGTGACAACCTTTGCACCGAGTTGCGAAAGCTTTGTGGCAACACCCCATGCAACGTTACCGAAACCGGAAATGGCAACGGTTTTGCCTTCGATTGCATCATTGAAATGTTCAAGCATGCACTGTACATAATAAACAGCACCGAAACCGGTTGCTTCCGGACGGATCAGTGAACCGCCGAATGAAAGACCCTTACCGGTAAGAACACCGTTTTCGTAAGCGTTTTTGATTCGTTTGTACTGACCGAACAGGTAGCCGATTTCACGTCCGCCGACACCGATGTCGCCTGCGGGAACGTCAACGTCGGGACCGATGTGACGATACAGTTCCGTCATGAAGGACTGGCAGAAACGCATGACCTCTGCATCAGACTTGCCGATGGGATCAAAATCGGAGCCGCCCTTACCGCCACCCATGGGCAGACCTGTCAGACTGTTTTTGAAAGTCTGTTCAAAAGCAAGGAACTTCATAATACCGATATATACGGAAGGATGGAAACGCAGACCGCCCTTGTAAGGACCGATGGCACTGTTAAACTGCACGCGGAAGCCGCGGTTCACCTGCACTTCACCGTTGTCATCCACCCAAGGAACACGGAACATGATCTGACGTTCAGGCTCAACCATTCTGCCGAGAATATTGGCCTTTTCGTACTTGGGTTCAGCTTCAATCACGGGTGCGATCGAATTGAACACTTCCTGGACGGTCTGAATGAATTCAGGCTCCGTCGCATTTACTTTTTTTACCTGTTCGAGAATCTTTGTCATATAGGCATTCATCTCCGGATTCACTCCTTTTTGCCAAATTAAAAAATTATGGTTCATATAATAAAACATGAAAAAGCCCATTGCAAGAAAAAATTTATTCTTTTTTGCATTTTTTCCATTTTGCACAATTTTAGCACTTTAGCACAGCAAACACATAGACAATCTGACAAGTTGTACAGACTGCATTGTTCATCTTTTAACAATGTATACAAATATTAAAAAAAATTGCATTATAATTTTTCAAAAAAATTGTCTTTTTTCTTGTTTACTTTTTCTTTCAACAGTATTATAATAAGAAACGGTGTATTAATTTTCAACACGCTAATATTTTATGGAGGAATAAAAATGGCAAGAAAGTTCAAATCCATGGACGGCAACAATGCAGCAGCATATGTCTCTTATGCTTTTACTGAAGTTGCCGGTATCTACCCCATCACACCTTCCAGCCCGATGGCTGACTATGTTGACCAGTGGTCCGCACAGGGTGTGAAGAACATTTTCGGCACCACCGTCAAGGTTGCTGAAATGCAGTCCGAAGCAGGTGCAGCAGGTACCGTTCACGGTTCCCTTGCAGCAGGTGCTCTTACCACCACCTACACCGCTTCTCAGGGTCTTCTTCTTATGATCCCCAACATGTACAAGATCGCAGGTGAACTGCTTCCTTCCGTTTTCCACGTATCGGCAAGAACAGTTGCTTCCCACGCTCTGAACATCTTCGGTGACCATTCCGACGTTTATGCCTGCCGTCAGACCGGTTTTGCAATGCTTGCAGAAACCAACACGCAGGAAGTTATGGATCTCGGTGCAGTTGCTCACCTTGCTTCCATCAAGAGCCGTGTTCCCTTCATCAACTTCTTCGACGGTTTCCGTACTTCTCACGAAATCCAGAAGGTTGCTTGCTGGGATTACGAAGATCTCAAAGAAATGTGCGACATGGATGCAGTTGCTGCTTTCCGCAAGAACGCACTCAATCCCGAACGCCCCGTCATGCGTGGTTCCCACGAAAACGGCGACATCTTCTTCCAGCACAGAGAAGCCTGCAACAAGTATTATGATGCAGTTCCCGGTATTGTTGAAGAATATATGGATAAAGTCAATGTCAAGCTCGGCACCGACTACAAACTGTTCAACTACTACGGTGCTCCCGATGCTGAAAAGGTTATCGTAGCTATGGGTTCTCTTTGCGACGTCGCAGAAGAAGTCATCGACTACCTGACCGCAAAGGGCGAAAAGGTTGGTCTTATCAAAGTACGTCTTTACAGACCCTTCGCAACCGACAAGTTCGTTGCAGCTATCCCCGCAACCTGCAAAAGAATTGCTGTTCTTGACAGAACCAAGGAACCCGGCTCCATCGGCGAACCTCTGTTCCTTGACGTTATCGCTGCTCTCAACGCTGAAGGCAGAACCGGTATCGAAGTGCTCGGCGGCCGTTACGGTCTGGGTTCCAAGGATACACCTCCTTCAAGCGTATTTGCAGTATATGAAGAAATGGATAAAGATGCTCCTAAGAAGCACTTCACCCTCGGCATCAACGACGATGTTACCTACCTTTCTCTTGAAGAAAAGCCCTCTCCCAACACTGCAGCAGCAGGCACCATCGAGTGCAAGTTCTGGGGTCTGGGCGGCGACGGCACTGTCGGCGCAAACAAGAACTCCATCAAGATCATCGGTGACCATACCGATAAATATGTGCAGGCATATTTCCAGTATGACTCCAAGAAGACCGGCGGTATCACCATTTCCCACCTTCGTTTCGGTGACAGCCCGATCAAGAGCCCCTATTACATCAACAAGGCTGACTTCGTCGCTTGCCACAACCCGTCCTATGTTACCAAGGGTTACAAGATGGTCAACGACGTCAAGCCCGGCGGTATCTTCCTGATCAACTGCCAGTGGACTCCCGAAGAGCTCAATGCACAGATGCCCGCTGAAGCAAAGCGTTACATCGCAAACAACAACATCAAGCTCTACACCATCAACGCAATCGACCTTGCTGTTGAAATCGGTATGGGCAAGAGAACCAACACCATCCTGCAGTCCGCATTCTTCTCCCTTGCAGCAGTTCTGCCGCAGGCTGAGGCAATCCGGTACATGAAGGATGCCGCAACGAAGTCCTACCTCAAGAAGGGCCAGGATATCGTTGATATGAACCACAAGGCCATTGATGCAGGTGCAACCGCTTATGTGCAGGTTGAAATTCCTGCTGACTGGGCAACCGCTTCCGACGATGCAGCCGCTGCTGCTTCCGAAGGTCCCGCAAAGCTCGTCAAGATGGTTGACAATATCATGAAGCCCGTTGCTCTCATGGATGGTGACAGCCTGCCTGTTTCCGTATTCATGGATCATGCTGACGGTACATTTGAACACGGTGCAGCCGCTTACGAAAAGAGAGGCGTTGCTGTTATGGTTCCCGAATGGGAGCCCACCACTTGTGCAAAATGTAACAAGTGCGCATTCGTTTGCCCGCACGCTACCATCCGTCCCTTCGCAATGACCGATGCAGAAGTTGCCGCTGCTCCCGCTGCAACCAAGATCGCTCCCAAGCCCATTGTCAAGACCGACTACAAGTACACCCTTGCAGTATCTCCCCTTGATTGTATGGGTTGCGGCGTATGTATCGGCGTTTGCCCGACCAACTCCCTGAAGATGGTCGCAAAAGACAGCCAGGAAGCACAGCAGGAAGTTTTCAACTACTGTGTTGCCAATGTCGAAGAAAAGAAAGAAGTTGCTACTGCTGCTACTGTTATCTCCAGCCAGTACAAGCAGCCGCTTCTTGAGTTCTCCGGCTCCTGCGCAGGTTGTGCAGAAACCTCTTACGCTCGTCTGATCACCCAGCTGTTCGGTGACAGAATGTACATCTCCAATGCTACCGGTTGTTCCTCCATCTGGGGTGGCCCGGCTGCTACATCTCCCTACACCGTCAACAAGAAGGGACAGGGTCCTGCATGGGCTAACTCCCTGTTTGAAGACAACGCAGAACACGGCTTCGGCATGTTCCTCGGCCAGGGCGCTCTGCGCAACGCTCTGATTGCCAAGGTTGAGGCTCTCGCTGCAGGCGAAGGCACCAAGGCAGAAGTCAAGGCTGCGGCTGACGCATATCTTGCATCTCTCAACGACGGTGAAAAGAACAACGCTGCTGCTGCAGAACTTGTTGCTGCTCTTGAAGCATGTGACTGTGACTGCCAGCTCAAGAAAGACATCCTTGCTGACAAGGATTACCTCGGCAAGAAGTCCGTATGGATCTTCGGCGGCGACGGTTGGGCATACGACATCGGTTTCGGTGGCGTTGACCACGTTCTTGCTTCCG
>JAFSEF010000043.1 GCA_017435865.1 Clostridia bacterium | reverse complement strand
GCACCGGCAGCGACAAGGTGCGTCTGCTGTGCATCGGTTGCGGCAGCACGGTTGTCACGGCATATCTCGCCCAACCCGAAGCTGCACGTAGGCTGGACAGGCTTGTGTTCTGTTTCTCTCCTCTCAACGGTACGCTGCTTGCAAGTGACCTGTTTCTTGACAGTTTTGATTATACCGCATCGCGTCAATTCCTGTCGTGGATGCTGAAAAAAGAAGATGCACAGATGTTTGCACAGCTGGATGATATGATTCCCGGTCTGCTCGAAAATGCAGCCGAAAAGATTTTTACCGCAGTACGCGATCTGTTTATGACACAGCCTGCCGCATGGGCTTTGTGTCCGTCGGATGATTACGCTGACCTTGCTGAGGAGTTTTTGTCCGCAAACGGAACTCTCCGCGAAAAAACGGATGCGTTTGCTGTCCTGCGTGAAGCACTTCCGTCCACGCTTGTGAAACTGCGTGACAGCGGTGTAAAAGTAAGTCTGCTGTGCGGCAGTGCAAATCGCTTTATTCCTCTTACGCAGTCGCAGGATGTTGTCAGTGATACACTTGTCAACACGTCCTCAGCGGCACTCAACGAATCCATAGCCGAAATCGCAGATCCCGTCAATGCGGTTGTCGATGCTGCAGCCGGTGTTCTTGCAGGGGACACTTATTATTTCCCCGGTGTGGTGCACATGAAAGCGATGCACACACCTGCTGTCAAGGAAATGCTTGTAAAATTGTTGTTGCAGGATTGATCCTCCGTAAAGGACTTTATATACAAACTTTTTCGATATTCTCAAAGGAGACGATAGAATGGATTACAGACCCGAAGATGCCTATTCTGCAGCTGACCGCCAGTATCCCGGTTATTCTGCAAATGTTCCTCCGCATCCGTATGCAGCCCCCGGTGGCGGTCCTATGGAAGATGTTGTTATTTACACACGCAACACTTTTGCATTCAAAGTCCGCAACCTCAGTAAGGCTTACGGCGATAACCTTGTGCTTGATAATATCTCGTTCGATATCCCCGCAGGACGCATTGTCGGTCTGCTCGGCCCCAACGGCTGCGGTAAGACAACACTCATCAAAATTCTTGCAGGTCTGATCAATGACTATTCCGGCATCGTCAAGGTGGACGGCAAACGCATCGGTATTGCATCAAAGTCCCACACGGCATATCTGCCCGACAAGACTTTCTTCCCTGATCGTTTCCGTACCATTGACTGTGTTGATTATTTTCAGGACTTCTTCACGGACTTCAACCGTGAAAAAGCACTCGATTTCATGGATCGCTTCGGTATTGAACGCTCACAGCGCGTGAATACCATGTCCAAAGGTATGCAGGAAAAACTGCAGCTTCTGACGATTATGGCAAGAGAAGCAGACATCTATCTGCTTGACGAACCGCTCGGTGGTGTTGACCCTGCTGCAAGAAGCGTTATTCTTGACATCATCATGAACAACTATAAGGAAGATGCCACGGTGCTGCTTTCGACGCATCTTGTCAACGACCTTGAAACAAGCTTTGACCATGTTCTGATGCTCGGTAAGGGCTCGGTGCTTGTCAATACCGGTATCGACAACCTGCGTCAGACCGGTAAATCCGTTGAAGAAATCTTTAAGGAGGTCATCGGCGATGCTTGGGAAGTTGATTAAAAACGGTTTCAAATCCAATCTCTCCGCAACGTATACCATTTACATCACGATGCTTGTTCTGAGTGTTGTACTCGGTGCACTCATCATGTTCGACTTTACATCCGTCGGCACAAACGGTGCGGTTGCAGCACTTGTATCCAAACTCGTTGTGTCCGTTGCACTGTGTATCACCGCCATTATTTCGGTCATACTTACGCTCGTTGCCGTGTTCGGTGACTTTGCACGCAGTATGTACGGGCAGCAGGGGCACCTGACCATGGCACTGCCTGTCAGAGGTTCCGCACTGTTGCTTGCAAAATGGCTTTCGGGTGCTGTTTGTGTAATCATCAGTTATCTTGTATTCTATCTGAGCCTTGTGTTCTGTTCTTTCTCGGTACTGACAGACCTCAGCGGCTACATCAACGCAGGCGATGCTGCTTCTTACAACGTCTACGCAATTGCATGGCAGTTCATCACCTATGCCATTCAGGCTTCGGGTAAGATCATTCCCGACGAAAGCATCATCTTCACCGTCGTCAATCTTTATGCCTTTGAAGGCGGTGTGCGTGTGTGCATCTTCGTGCTTCTGGTTTTCTTTGCCGTCACGCTTGCACATGTTTATCCGTTCGACAAGCTCAAAAAGCTCGGACCCATTGTCTATTTCTTCGGCAGCTTCGCTATTGTTGAAGGTTTCTCCCGTCTGATGAGCAAGCTCATCAACGTCTATCTGCTGATCGACACACGTTATGCATTCACCTTCACCATTTATGAAAGTGAAGCCAACCTTGCCTGGAGCAAAGGTCTGGGTGCATTCCCGATCACAACCATCTACTGTACCGTCATCATGTCCATTGCAGTGTTCCTTGTAACGGCACTGCTCATTGACAGAAAGGTCAACGTGGATTGATTCTGTTTTGCACAGGAGGGGAAGTAAGTTTTGGAACTGAAACTCATCGACATCTCCCGTGATATCATGAAAACACCGCCGTACCCGGGCGATCCCGCACCGCAGCTTTCTTTGCTTTCGGGGATTGCTCAGGGGGATGACTGCAATGTCGCGTTGCTATCAACCTGCCTGCACACGGGTACTCACGTGGATGCACCGCTGCATTATCTTGACGGCGGCAACACCGTCAACCGCTATCCGCTTGATGTGTTCATCGGCGAATGCTACGTTGTGGAAATGGGGCCCGGACGAATCACGGGCAGAACCGTCAATCAGTATTTTCCGCAGGATGCACAACGCATTCTTGTCAAAAGCAACGGCAATGCATGGTTCGATGTCACCGCAGCCGAAGAACTCGGATTTATGGGACTGCGGCTTATCGGTACGGATGCGGCATCCGTCGGCAGTACCGACAATGAAGCGGCTGCACACAAAGGTTTTTTACGCTGCGGTACAGCCATTCTTGAAAATCTTGACCTGTCCGCGGTCAGCACGGGGAAGTATTTCCTCATGGCACAGCCGCTGAAAATTGCGGGTGTGGAGGCTGCTCCCTGTCGAGCCGTTCTTTTGGAAGATTATCTGTTCTGGGGCGGCAACAAAAATATCGGTTTTATGTAATAAACGGCAATTTGCCGATTATACTGTCTTATAATGAATCTTATTTATAAAGGAGTTTGAAAAACTATGGGAAATCTCAACAAAAAGACTGTAGAGAATCTTGACGTAAAAGGCAAGAAGGTTCTCGTACGCTGCGACTTCAACGTCAAAATGGAAAACGGTGTCATCACCAGTGACAAGCGTATCGTTGCAGCTCTTCCCACCATCAAGTACCTCATCGAAAACGGTGCAAAGGTTATTCTTTGCTCTCACCTTGGCAGACCGAAGGGTGAATTCAATCCCGAATTCTCCATGAAGCCCGTTGCAGAATGCCTTGCAGGCTATCTCGGCCAGGAAGTCAAGCTTGCTGCTGACGTTGTCGGCGAAAGTGCACAGGCACTTGCTGCTGAACTCAAGGACGGCGAAGTCATGCTTCTTGAAAACGTACGTTTCGAAGCAGGCGAAACCAAGAACTGCCCCGAACTGAGCAAGAAGTTTGCTTCTCTTGCAGAACTCTTCGTCAGCGATGCATTCGGCACCGTGCACAGAGCACACGCTTCCACCGCAGGCGTAGCTGCTTACCTTCCCTCTGCTGTCGGTTTCCTCATTCAGAAGGAACTCGAAGTCATGGGCGGTGCTCTTGAAAATCCCGTTCGTCCCCTTGTTGCTGTTCTCGGCGGCGCAAAGGTTTCCGACAAGATCGGCGTTATTGAAAACCTCATCGAAAAGTGCGATACCATCATCATCGGCGGCGGTATGGCTTACACCTTCTTCAAGGCTCTCGGCAACGAAGTCGGTACTTCCATCTGCGAAAATGACAAGCTTGATCTTGCCCGTGAACTCATGGCAAAAGCACGTGCAAAGGGCGTCAACTTCCTTCTTCCCGTTGACAACGTGATCGGTAAGGAATACAAGTGCGATACTCCCTTCATGCGTATTTACTCCGATTCCATTCCTGACGGTTGGATGGGTCTGGATATCGGCAAGACCACACAGGAACTCTTTGCAAAGTCCATCCAGGGTGCAGGCACCGTTATCTGGAACGGCCCGATGGGTGTTTCCGAATGGGAAAACTTTGCAGCAGGTACCACAGCAGTTGCACAGGCTATTGCTGATTCCGGTTCCATCTCCATCATCGGCGGCGGCGACTCCGCAGCTGCTATCAAGAAGCTCGGCTTTGCTGACAAGATGACTCACATCTCCACCGGCGGCGGTGCATCCCTTGAATTCCTGGAAGGCAAAGAACTTCCCGGTATCGCTTGCATCAGCGAGAAATAAGATTTTAAAATTTTTCGGGGTACGGGAACATATCCCGTTCCCCTTATTTTACGGAGGATAAAAATTATGAATAAAGCTCTTCGCAAGGCTGTTATTGCCGGCAACTGGAAAATGAACAACACACCCGACACCACCAAGGCTACCATCGAAGCTATGAAACCCCTCGTAGCAGATGCTGACTGTGATGTCGTCCTCTGCGTACCTTACATCGACATCCCTGCAGCTCTTGAAGCTACCGCAGGCTCCAACATCAAAATCGGTGCCGAAAACTGCCACTGGGCTGTTTCCGGTGCATTCACAGGCGAAGTTTCTGCTGAAATGCTCAAGGCAATCGGTGTTCCTTATGTTATCATCGGCCACTCCGAAAGAAGACAGTACTTCGGTGAAACCGACGAAACCGTCAACAAGCGTGTCCGTGCTGCTCTCGATGCAGGTCTGACCGTTATTCTTTGCGTCGGTGAAATTAAAGAAGAACGTCTGCAGGGTGTTACTTCCGAAGTCGTCCGCAAGCAGACCAAGGTCGCTCTCGGCGGTGTCAGCGAAGCTGAACTCGACAGCATCATCCTTGCTTACGAACCCGTATGGGCAATCGGTACCGGCCTTACCGCTACTCCCGAAGAGGCTCAGGAAGTCTGTGCAGACATCCGTGCTCTTGTCGGTGAACTCTACAACAAGGCAGCTGCAGACAAGTTCGTTATTCAGTACGGCGGTTCCATGAATGCTGCAAACGCTGCAAACCTTCTTGACAAAGAAGACATCGACGGTGGTCTTATCGGCGGCGCTTCTCTGAAGGCTGAGGATTTTTCCGTCATCGTCAAGGCTGCTTCCAGATAAGTGAGGATTTGACATGAGCGAAAAAGTTCTTCTTGTTGTCATGGACGGCGTCGGCTTTTCCAAAACCGGTCTCGGTGATGCCGTCACCCTTGCAAACACCCCTGTACTTGATAAGCTCCTTGCAGAATGCCCCAACACCCGCCTGAAGGCACACGGCGAAGCTGTCGGTCTGCCCTCTGACGACGACATGGGTAACAGCGAAGTCGGCCACAACGCACTCGGCTGCGGTCAGGTCTATTCGCAGGGTGCAAAGCTTGTCAACGAATCCATCGAAAGCGGCTCTCTGTATGCCCACACCGCATGGAAAGAAGTTGCAGGCAACTGTGTAGCCAAAAACAGTGCATTGCATTTCATCGGCCTTCTGTCCGACGGCAATGTGCATTCCAATATCGACCACCTCTTCCTGCTTCTCAAGCAGGCAAAGGCAGAAGGTGTCAAAAAGGCTTTTGTGCACATTCTGCTCGACGGCAGAGACGTTCCCGCAACCAGTGCTCTGACCTATGTTGAGGCACTTGAGAACGAACTCAAGGCCCTCAATGATGACACATTCTGCGGCAAGATCGCTTCCGGCGGCGGCAGAATGAAGATCACCATGGACCGTTACCAGGCTGACTGGGCAATGGTCGAACGCGGCTGGAACACCCATGTAAAGGGTGAAGGCAGACAGTTCGCTTCTGCTACCGAAGCCATTGAAACCTTCCGTGCCGAAAACGAAGGCATCATCGACCAGGATCTTCCTGCATTTGTCATTGCCGAAAGCGGCGAAGCTGTCGGTAAGATCATTGACGGTGACAGCGTTGTTCTGTTCAACTTCCGCGGTGACCGTGCGATCGAACTGAGCATGGCATTTGACTGCGACGAATTTACTTATTTTGACCGCGGTGCAAAGCCCGACGTCGTTTATGCAGGTATGCTGCAGTATGACGGCGACCTGAATATGCCTGCCCGTTACCTTGTAAGCCCGCCCGAAATCAAGTACACTCTTTCCGAGCTGCTTGTGTCCAAGGGACTTCGTCAGTTTGCAGTTTCCGAAACCCAGAAATACGGCCATGTGACTTATTTCTGGAACGGCAACCGCAGCGGTAAGTTCAGCGAAGAGCTTGAAACCTACCTTGAAATCCCGTCCGATAAGGTCAGCTTTGACGAGCGTCCGTGGATGAAATCCGCAGAAGTGACCGATGCTGTCATTGAGGCTATGAACAGCGGCGAATATGACTTTATCCGCTGCAACTATCCCAACGGCGACATGGTCGGCCACACCGGCAGTCTGGAAGCTACCATCATCGCCTGCGAAGCGGTTGACCTTGCTCTTGCACGTGTTCTGAAGGTTGCAAAGGAAACAGGCTTCACCGTTCTCATCACCGCTGACCACGGCAATGCAGACGAAATGCTTGAAAAGAACAAGAAGGGTGTTGTTGCCGTTCGTACCGCCCACTCCCTGAACCCTGTTCCGTTCATCATTGTTTCCGATAAGGAATACAAGATCGTTGAGGGTGAATACGGCCTTGCCAATGTCGCTCCCACGGTTGCAAAGATTTTCGGCATCGAACCCTACGAAGCATGGGAAAAGCCGGTTATCGAATAAGATATATAATAGTATAAAATGAAACAGCAGGCACAAAGATCCGATCTTTGTGTCTGCTGCCTTTTTTTGCAAGAAAAGATATCTGTCCGGATACAAAAAAGGAGCTGTTTTTACAGCTCCTTAATATTTTGCCGATCAGTTGCAGAAGATGTCGGTTTCGATGTAGCGGATGCCCATGTCGTAAAGCATTTTTGCATCGTTCAGATCGTTAACCGTCCAGTAAGAAGCCGGTATGCCGGCATCAATGGCAAGCTGAATGGTGTCGGGTGTGTTGGCCTCAAAGTTGGGGGAGAGCCATACTTCGCCGCCGAGTGCTTTGGCTTCGGCAATGATTTCTTCCGTGATGGTATCAACAAGGTACCACAGTTCGATATCCGCATCGTATTCACGGATGGTCTGCAGCTGCTTGTAATCGAAAGAAATGATAATGGCACTGTCCTCAAGACCTTTTTCATAAACGGCATCGACGATGGTGTACAGCTGATCGTAACCGTCTGCCTTGATTTCGATCTGCGGACGGGTGGACGTACCGACAAAAACATCGAGATACTCGTCAAGCGTTGCAATCTTCAGGTCTTCGTATGCCCAGAAGTTGCAGCCCTTTTTGTAAGAGAATGTACGCAGTTCTTCCAGCGTTGTTTCGGAGATTTCCGCATACTGGCAGAACATATTGTCAGTGTCGGAGTTGTGGTTGAGCACCCAGTAACCGTCAGCTGTCTGCAGGATGTCACATTCTGCAGTGTAGAAACCGAGTTCAACCGCTTTTTCATAAGCGGGAATGGTGTTTTCGGGAGCGACGGCAGTAATTCCTCTGTGTGCGGTGAGGTATACGGGATCCTCAGCAGAGCCGATACCGTTTTCGGAAAGGGAAATGACTTCCTTTTCCTTGTACACAATTTTTGCAATGGGCAAAAACGGCATCAGGGGACTCATGAACAGAGGCACAAGAATCATTGTGATCAGTTTGTTCAGAAAATTCATTGCAGTTTCCCCTTATTTCAGGAAATCAAGTGTGTAATCGGCAACTTCCTGTGCATAGTTTTCAATAAACATATGTGCACCGCCTTCTACTGTTACATTGACAGCATCGGAAGGAAGATGAGCAGCGAATTTTACACGGGCATCCACGGAAATGACGTTGTCAAGCGAACCGTTGCAATAGAAGATCGGTTTGCCGCAGGTACGCAGTGCAAGGAAATCAGTTTCGGGGACATCCACGAAGCAGTAGATCGCACCCGAACCGGTACCCTTGATGAGCAGCGGATCTCTGACTTTTGCAGCATCGTAAGCTGCGTAGAATTCGTCATCCTGCAGACCCATCTGCAGAGCCATGTTGAAAATGAAATCAACCTTTACGAACAGTTCCATAATCGCTCCCATGACCACGTTGATGGGTTTGAAAGTCATCATGCTCTTGAATCCTTCACCCATACCTTCGTTGCCGGCAGTGCCGTACAGAAGCAGAGAGGATACTGCATCGGGATAGTTCTGCATAATGCCCTGTGCATAGAAGCCGCCCATGGAATGACCTGCAACAATCCACTGATCATCGCTCAGGTATGTCATGAGGGTGTAAATGAGTTCTTCTCTTTCAATGAAGTTGGTTGCAGCGGTTTCTCTTGTGGAGTAACCGTAACCGGGCAGGTCAATCAGAACACAGGTGTAACCGTTTTCGGCAAGGATGGTTGCAAGGTTTTCCCAGCAATAGCCGGAAAGTGCAAAACCGTGGATCATCATGATCTGACCGACAGGATTGGCAGCTTCCTTGACACGGAAGTGAATCAGATAATCACCGTAAGCAAGGAAACGGCTGTCTTCATAAGGTGTTTCATAAGCACCGACGGCGACTTCGACAGCTTCAAGCATTTCTTCGGCTTCTTCTTCAAAAACATCGGTCATGGCTGCAGCAGGCAGCATACTGCCGCAAAGCAGCATTACAAGGGACAGGATAAGGCAGAAAACTCTTTTTTTCATGTCTGTTCGTTCCTTTCAAATAGAATAAAAAAAGTATACCATATAATATTAAGAATTGCAAGCAGCAAGCATGCAGGCTGCTTTCTTTTCAATGTCTTCTTCTGTCCAGTCGGGACTGATGAAGCAGCAAACCGTTTTTGCAAGGTGTTCAAGCGAAACGGGACACGCATCTGCGGTGTAATTGTGACGCAGGTTTGCGTTCGCAGGCATTTTGAACGGATCCATCAGCGGATGCACTGCACCGCGTTTTTCTACAAGGGGAGTCCAGTTGACATAAACATGGCGATCGGTGTTGATGGGGTACATGGAATCTGTTTTTTCTGCAAATGTTTTTGCTTCTTCAATGGTATCAAAGCGGAATGCAAGTACATTGCCGGTATCACCGTTGGCATCATTGTCGGGTGCGAATGTGAATTTGCCGCCGAGTTTATCGATCAGAGCCTGTCTGTTTGCACGAAGATCATGCACAATGCTGTCGAGCTTTTTGATCTGACAACGCATGATGGCTGCCAGAATTTCGTTGCCGCGGTATTCCGTGCCACAGAATCCCTGTTCTGAAAAATCCTTCATCTGCTCACCGAAAAAGGCAATGGCGGAAGCATCGTGATAAATGCAGGAGCGTTCATACAGTTTCTGGTTGTTGGTGAGAATGGCACCGCCTTCGCCACAGGAAATGATTTTGAAAAAGTTGAAGCTGAAAGTACCGATATCACCGATGGTGCCGCTGTATTGTCCTTTGTAACTGCTGCCGACCCCCTGACAGGCATCTTCGAGAATGTAAATGCCGTGTTTGTCGGCAATTTCTTTGATTCTGCCCATGTTGCAGGGTCTGCCGTTCATATGTACGGGAATGATGCAGCGTACGGCAGGTGTGATTTTGCGTTCGATGTCATCGGGATCAATGGAAAGTGTTGCATCCACTTCCGTTACAACGGGAATCGCACCCACGGCAATGACCGCCATGGCGGTTGCGATGTAGGTGTAAGCAGGGACAAGCACTTCATCCCCGGGGCCGATGCCGAGAGCTACCAGAGCCGACACCAAAGCACCTGTACCGCTTGTCGTGAATGCGGCATGGGATGTCCCGAAATACGCTTTCATATCTTCTTCAAAACCCCATACGGCTTTGCAGGAGCCGTTGACTTTGAAAAAATCCTTCTTTTCAATGACCTCTTTGACGGCATTGATTTCTTCATTTCCGATTCTGTACATTTACAGTGCCTCCATTTCTTTGACGATTGCCTGTACAAGATAATCGTCGGCGTTATCCACGGGTGACTGTGTGCCGTTGCCCGTTCTGAACATTTTGATTTCATAACCGCCGCGGATGATCTGATCCGCTGACGGAAAATAGCTGTTGTTGCCGCCTGTGTTGCTCATACACAGAATGTGTTTATCGGGATAAGCGGCCTTGATCCGCAGGGAAATTTCGGTGAACATCTCATATGCAAAGGGGATGATGACAAGATTGCCGAGCTGCACAAGTGTGATCGGAACTTCACGTTCGGTCTGTTGAGCAACATTGTTTTCCCATGCAGCGAGCACCTTTTCATAATAGTGTGCCGTTTGCCGTTCAATATTGATCTCGAAATGCTTATAGGCATCGTATCCTTTTTGTGCTTCTTCTTTGCTGATGCGTTCTTTCAACGGCAGCTTTGCGGTCATGGTATGCACCCTGATATCGGGTTCGCTGAAAACGCTGATGCGTTTTGCACAACGCACCGCATCCAGTGCAGCAAGTCCGCCGAGCTCCATGGCATACTTTGTGTTGCCGACGGTCTGCCCGTTTGGTAGTCTTGGTCCCGTGTCGCCCTCGCAACCGTTGACAAAACAGGTCATTGCACCGCTTTCGGCCGCAAGACGGTCAATGGCAACACCGCTCCAGTCGCGTGAGATGAGGGTGTCTGCACCGCAGGCGGTGTTGTGTGCACCGTAGTGAATGAGATTGAGCAGTGTCTTTTTGTCGGGCGTTGCGAACTGTACCACCGTCATGGTCGGGTCGAATGTACCCCACGGATTCTGTCCGAAATCAATGCTGCCGTCGGTACGCAGCTCACGGCGGTTGATGCCGACAAAGCTGTCTGTGGTTGCGTATCCCATTTTTGCAGCCTGCAGATTGGAACACGCTTCATTTGCCGCCGCAAGAATACGCGGTACAAAGACGGATTCGCAATAGGCGGTGTCGATTTTTCCCCAACCTTCTTCGCCTGCGGTGTTCGGACCCGTGTGTGTATGGGTTGCGTGCAGAAGAATATTTTCAAACGGAATGTTTTCGCGTTCCGAAATCTGCCGACGGATTGCATCAGAAAGATCGTTATGAATCAGGCAGACATCATTGCTGATGAGCAGCACTTTCTGCTTTTCATCCGAAAAACACATGGCGGTTGTGTGCAGCGGATCATTGACGGCGGTCGAAAAGATCTTGTCATGGTAGCCGTACAGGTTGCCGCCGACAGCGGGTGTAATGTCACGTTGTGCAAATCCGAAACGAAATGCCATTGGATCGCCTCCGTAGCTTTTTTTTCATTATATAAAATTTTTTTCCGGATTGCAATGACTGAATTTGTGCTTTGTACAAAAATAAAATGATATCACTTGTAATTTTTGTTGATTTGTGTTATATTGAAAAAAATATAACAACAGGAGATGTTATCATGGCGAAAGAGAAAATAAACCCTGCAAACATCGCACCGTCGAATGCCCTGTCCCCCGAACAGGCAAAACACATCGGGAAATTTGAGTATTTTTGTCTGATGCTTGCTCGTGTCGGCGGGATGTTCGGCACAACCCTCACGGGAACATTGGCAACCGCGTTCCTGCACGAACTGTATTATGGTCCTGCCGGTGTCGGATCGGAAGAAATTGCAAGCATTCTTGCCGTACAGACAACACTTACAACCGTTCTCGGTCTTCTGTCAGGTTTTGTTTCTGCCATTGTTGTGCAGAAATGGAAAACCAAATGGGGCCGTTATCGTCATTGGTACATCATCTGCCTGTTGCCTGTATTCTTCCTGACTGTTTTCTATTTCTATGTTCCCACAGGCTGGACGGTACAGCAGATGACCATGCTGCGTTACGGCATTGCTTGCTGCCAGACCATGTTCAATGCATTCAACAACCTCGGTCAGAATGTTGCCCAGGTTATTTCTCCCAACCCCAAAGAAAAGAAAACCGTTGCCACCATCTGGCAGCTGTCCTATTACCTCGGTTATGGCGGAGCTTACCTGTCCACCTTTGTTTACGGTATGTTCAGCGACGACAAGAACAAGATGTACATGATCCTCGGCACACTTGCAGCCGTTGTTACCCTGTTCGGTAACCTGATGTGCGGTCTGTTCTGCAAAGAACGTATTGAACTTCCCAAAAAGGAAAAAGTCAAGATCTCCAAGACCCTGTTCTCCCTGTTCAAGCTCAAAAATTACCGTGCTTATCAGCTCATGGCATGGGTCAACAACTTTGCTATGCTCGGTAAAATGTCCACTTTCCTTGCCGCCATCACCGTCGGTTCTTCCAAGAACCTGCTGCTGACCCTTCCCACAGCGATCGGAACGGTTGTCGGCAACCTCATCACCACCAAGCTTTCCAAGAAATACGAACCCACCAAGCTTCTGAAATTCTGCGGCCCGTATTCCATGGTCTCCGCAGGTATTCTGTTTGCAATCTGTGCGATTGAAGCAAAATTTGATGTCTATTTCTTCGAAGGATGGAATAGTATTTTCTTCTATGCATTCTACTTCCTGTTCGGTGTAGGCATCGGTGTACAGGAACTTTCCAACTCCCACTTCAACGTCGAATACTACGACTATCTTGAATGGGAAACAGGCGAACGCATCGAAGCCATTCAGGGCATTATCCCCGGCTGGATCAACACCGCCATCAACTATCTCAAAGAGCTTGCAATCCCCTTCATGATCGCAGCAATCGGTTATATGTCTTCCAATGAAGGTGACCTCGTTGCTACCATGCAGGCGCAGCCGACATACCTCAAGACCTGTCTGTGGCTGCTTGCCTTCCTGCTGTTCGGTTATGCGATCAGTAACCTGCTGAAATCCATCATCCTCAAAACCATGTACGATATTGAGGGTGAACGCAAAGAGCAGATGTACCGTGACCTCGAAGTTATGCGTGCCCAACGTCATCAGGAAAACGAAGCCATTGAGGCTGCAAACAAAGCATAAAAAAGCATATCAAAAGGAGCTGTCTGATTGCCTGACAGCTCCTTTTTTGTGTTTTGTATCTTAATATCTGTCGAGACCCTTTTCGGGCAGACGATAAACGTAAATGTTGCGGTAGGAAACTGCGTTGCCGTGATCCTGCAGAAGCAGCGGACCTTCCTTGCAGATGTCGCCCATGGCGCCGCCTGTTACGTTTTCAAGAATGATGTTGTTGTGTACGGGCATACCGTTGTGCAGCAGTGTAAGACGCGGTTTTTCGGTCAGATTGCCGGCCTCATCAAAACGTGCGGTACGGAAAATAATGTCGTAGCACTGCCATTCCATAGCGGGTTTGCAGGCATTGAACAGGGGAGCATGACAGTCGTAAACAGCGGAGCAATCGCCCTTACCGGGTTCAAGACCGTAGCTGTCAAGGACCTGTACTTCATAACGACCGTGAATGTAAACACCGGAGTTGCCTTTGCCCTGACCTTCTTCTTCGGGCATATCGGGAACGCGGAATTCAACGTGCAGCAGGCAGTCACCAAAGACTTCTTTTGTCATGATATCGCCTTTGCCTGCGGTGACGGTTGTGATGCCGTCTTCAACAACCCAACCTGCGGCATTGCCGTCACGGGTTGTCCAGTTATCAAGATCTTTGCCGTTGAAAAGAATTACTTTTTCGGGTGCACTCATGGTAAAAACTCCTTTCGGTGTAAAAAATGTGCAATTTAAAAATACCATCTGCAGACTGTAATGTCAAGCGAATCGGACATTTTTTTCTGTCTTTTGTCCGAAGAACACAATCTTGACTTGTAAACAGGAACAAACTGCTGTATAATGAACGCATACTACATATAATATTTACGATCCTGAAAGGTAGAACTGTATGGACAAAATCATTCCGACCGCTGCCGATATTGCTGCTGTCAAAGGCAGAGGTTTTTTGCGAGACAAGACGACAGAAGATTGCTTCAATGCACGTGTCATCACCGTGAACGGCAAACTGACCGCTGCAAAACTGAATGCCGTTGCACAGGCTGCCGAACAGTACGGAAGCGGTGAAGTGGCATTTACCTCGCGGCAGACCGTAGAAGTGCAGAAAATCCCCTTTGCAAACATTGAGCCGTTCTGTGCGTTTCTTGCACAGCACGGACTGGAAACAGGCGGCACGGGACCGAAGGTGCGTCCCGTTGTGTCCTGCAAAGGCACCACCTGCGTGTTCGGTCTGATTGATACATTTGCCTTGTCAGCGGAAATACATGAGCGTTTTTACAAAGGCTACCGATCACTGAAGTTGCCGCATAAGTTTAAAATTGCGGTCGGCGGTTGTCCGAACAACTGTGTCAAACCCGACCTCAATGATGTCGGCATCATCGGACAGCGTGTACCCGTGTATGATAAGCAGCAATGTCGCTCCTGCAAAATCTGTCAGCTTGAAAAGAACTGTCCCGTCAAGGCGGTAAAACTCGTTGACGGTGTGCCTGTTCGTGATGAAAAAAGCTGCAACAACTGCGGCCGCTGTGTTGCAAAGTGTCCGTTCGGAGTCAGCGTGCAGCATACGGACGGCTATGCTGTTTACATCGGCGGCAGATGGGGAAAACAGGTTGCAAGAGGACAAAGGGTACAATTCCTGTTCAGGGATGCCGAAGAGGTTCTGCTTTTCCTCGAAAAATGCATTCTTTTCTTCCGTTTGTACGGCGAACAGGGAGAACGCTTTGCGGATACCATCAACCGCATCGGCTTTGAAAAAGCACAGCAGGAACTGCTTGGTGATACATTGCTTGCCAAAAAAGAAGAAATCCTGACAACATTCGGCGGATGATGAAAAAGAATGTTGTTCTTTGCGTTTTGTGCTGCTTGCTGTTGTGTGCTGCCTGTGCTGCACCGACTGAATCTACTGCAGACAAAAACGCTTATTATACCTTTACCGACAGCACGGGGGTTGCCGTCACGCTGCATAACAAACCGCAGAACTGTGCCGTCCTGTTTTCTTCGTTCGCGGAAATATGGACGCTTGCAGGCGGTGAGATTGCCGTTACTGTGGGCGAAACGGTCGAACGCGGTTTTGCCGAACAGGGAACATTGCTTGCCGACCTCGGTGCCGGAAAAAGCGTGGACACGGAAATGCTGTTGACCTCGCAGGTCGATTTTGTGATTGCCTCTGCTGACATTCCCGCACAGGTGCAGGTCGTCTCTTTTTTGCGTAAACAGGGGATTGCCTGTGCGTTGTTTTCCGTGGAAAGCTTTGCGGATTACCTGACTGTATTGCAGGTTTGCACCGATATTCTTGAAAATCCCTCCGCTTACGAAACCTACGGAACGAACGTCCGTGAGCAGACAGAGGACCTGCTTGCGGAGAATACAGGGGAACCGCAGGATATTCTGTTTATCCGTTCGGGTTCGTCCGCTTCGTCAGCCAAGGCAAAAACCGCACAGACCCACTTTGCAGCCGCCATGCTCAAGGAACTCGGAACGCGCAACATTGCAGAAGAAGCCGGTATTCTTACGGAAACACTCAGTGCCGAAGAAATTCTTCTGCGTGATCCCGACCGCATTTTTATCTGTACCATGGGGGATGAAACCGCGGCACGCAGCTATATGCAGACCGTTTTGCAGACGGATGCATGGCAGCAACTGACCGCTGTTGCCAAGGGACGTGTTTACTTTTTGCCGAAAGACCTGTTTCAGTACAAACCAAATCACCGCTGGGCGGATGCATATGCATATCTGCTGCACTGTCTGCAGGCATAATGAAGATATAAACAAAGGGTTATTGCATTGCGTGACTGCGTGCAATAACCCTTTTGGTTTATGTTTTATTTTTCGAGTGCGATTTCCTGACGGTACATGGAGTACCACAATCTGCTTGCATAGCTTCGCGGACGTACGACAACTTTTTCATCATACACTTCAAACTGGAATCCCAGACCGCACCATTTGATACCGTGGTGATTCCAGAACATGAAGCAGGGCAGATTGAACAGGTGCAGGCTGCCGTCATGCTCGATGGAGCAATAACCTTCTTTTTTCTGCGTGTATTTGCCGTTGAGTCCCATGTGAGAATGTCCGCTCATGTAAAATACATTCTTGTATTTTTTCATGATCGCTTTGACCTTGTCGGATGCATCACCGATGCCGCCTTCGTCCATGGTTTTGTAATCCTCTTTGCGGTCAAAGGTCCGCGGCAGACCGTGGGTCTGATTGAGTGCCTGATGACACAGCACAAAAATGGGTTTGCCTGTGGCGGCAGCTTTTTCCATGGTCTCTTCAAACCATCTGAGCTGCTCGTCGGAGATGTCAGCGTTCAGACAATCGCTTTCGCTGCCGAGTGCAATGAAGGGATAGCCCTTGACTTCGGTATAAAAATAGACCTTGTCGAGATCACGGTTGCAGATTTTTTTGGAGTATTCAATGAACATATCCTTGAATTCTCTGCCGTGGTTTTCCGTGTTTGACCATGTGTCATGGTTACCGATGGCGAAAATGAGATTTTTGGCAGGTTTGTGCTGCATGAAAATCCATTCAGCCATTTCCCAGTGATCGGGTTCACCGTGATCGGTTGTGTCACCGAGGGTGACAAGTGCATCTATGGGTGTGTAGGAATGATCCATGTCACGCAGTGCCGCGTGAAGTCTTCTCCAGCGGAAGGCTCTCCAGTCCACGTGAACATCCGCAAGAGCCGCAAAATTCAGGCGAATTTTTTGGGGATCTTCGGCACGAAGAGGAGCTGCGAAATCACCGCAGACAGGTTTGGTGACAAAAGAAAGGGCTTTGAAGCCGGGAGTCAGTACGGTACGAAGCGGTTCGGGAATCATATGCAAACCTCCGATCGTTTTTTGTTATAGGATTGAGTATAATGAAAAATTATATTGTGCATGTTTTTCATTATAACACACGCTGTTGCACTTGAAAAGTCTGAAAATCAATTTTCTTAAAAACAAGCAACGGCACATTACATTGCGGCAGTCTCATTTTGCTGCAGAAAAAAAACGGTTCTTTACGGAAGGTTGGGGAATGTAAAAACAAATTGCGGTTTATCAGGGAGATTGAAATAGTGCTTCGCACTTAAGAAAACCCCCGGCGAGGGTTTTCTTAACAACTTTCCTGCGCTTTTGTAAGGAAAAGGATTTCGCCCGTTGCGACGGGCGACAATGGGCTCTGCCCCTTGACCCCGCAAGCT
>JAFSEF010000042.1 GCA_017435865.1 Clostridia bacterium | reverse complement strand
GGTATTGGGCGTTCTTCAACTGCACCTCGCTGACCGATATTACAGTGGATGCGGATAATACAGCATACTGCTCAGAGGATGGGGTTCTGTTTAACAAAAGCAAAACAGAACTCATTCAGTATCCTATTGGCAATGCGAGAACGAGTTATACCATCCCGGACAGCGTGACGAGCATCGGGGAGTATGCGTTCTGCGACTGCGACTCGCTTACCTCGGTTACCATCCCGGACAGCGTGACGAGCATCGGGTATTCTGCGTTCCACTACTGCACCTCTCTGACCTCGGTCACCATCCCGGGCAGCGTGACGAGCATCGGGGATGATGCGTTCTATAGCTGCACCTCGCTGAAAGATATTACGATTAAGAATCCTGATTGTGTTATTTATGATAGCCGCTATACCATTCCATCCGGTGCGATTATCAAAGGATATGCCGGTTCCACTGCACAGAGTTATGCCGAAGAATACAATCGCACATTTGAAAAATTGAGTTGTACACATGAAAAAACCACTCAGTATGATGCAACATTGCCCACCTGCACGAAAAATGGCATTAGTGCAGGCAAACAATGCAACCTTTGCAAAGAATGGCTGGACGGACATGAAGTAATTCCCGCTCTGCAACCGACGGTCGGGTGTACAGACAGCAATTCTGACAATAAATGTGACGTCTGTGAAACAACATTGATGGTTGCTTCCGGATCTTGCGGTGCTGATGGTGATAACATAACGTGGATTTTATATCAGAATGGTTTACTGACCATTGCGGGTACAGGGGAAATGGAGAATTATAATGCTTGGAATAATCATTCTCCGTGGTATTCCAACCGTAGTGCAATCAAAACAGTGATCATTGAAAACGGAGTGACGAGCATCGGGGATGATGCGTTCCGGGAATGCACCTCGCTGACCTTGGTCACCATCGGCAACAGCGTGACGAGCATCGGGGATTTGGCGTTCTACGACTGCACCTCACTGACCTCGGTCACCATCCCGGACAGCGTGACGAGCATCGGGGAGGATGCGTTCTACTACTGCAAATCGCTGACTGCTGTTCATATTTCCGATATCGCGGCATGGTGCAATATTGATTTTGATGGTTCTTCTGCTAACCCTCTGTATTATGCACATAATTTGTATCTGAACGGAACACTTGTGACTACACTGACTATCCCGGACAGCGTGACGAGCATCGGGGATTTTGCGTTCTATAGCTGCACCTCGCTGACCTCGGTCACCATCCCGGACAGCGTGACGAGCATCGGGAAGTATGCGTTCTACTACTGCACCTCGCTGAAGGATGTGTATTACTCCGGAACTGAAGAACAGTGGGTAAAGATTTCAATCGGCTCCTATAACACTCCTCTTACAAATGCAAATATTCATTTTAAAGCATTTGATTTCCAAAAAACAGAATACAGCATATATGCCGGTGCACAGAAAACAACAAACGATACTGAATTTTTGCTTGATTATTCGGTTTTTGATGCCGAGGATCTGAAAGATTTCAATCCCTCGGATATTGTATTCACCGCAGCAAACGATTCTCTTTTAAAAATAAACGATATTCGGGACTCTGTTGTGTCGGATGATGGCAAAACCATGACCATGACCTGCGAACTGCAGGCATTGAAGCCGGGTAAGACCATACTGACGGCAACCCTGCCGGACGGAACAACCACGAACTGCGAAATTGAAATTCTCCCGCCCAATGAAATGATCATTAATCTGCAAGAAGTACCTGCGTTGTACAGTGCATACCCTACGGAAATTTATTTCTTTGATGAAGACGGCAATACCGCAAAAAATGAGCTGAAATTGAATTTTTCATTCTCGAATAAGATCATGCTTTCGCTTGTTGAAGACTTGTTGATCACCGATCCGGAAATTCTTAATAATCTGAAATTCAAAAACATCCGCTTTGTGTTTTCCCTGAATGACTGCGGTCTGGGTTTTGTCGAAAATGAGAAAACCGTAATGGTGAGAGAATATGAAAGTCTGGCTTTTTCCGACAGAATAGAGGATCCCATCTCGGTCGTCTGCATCGATCCCGTAAAACGGGTTGCAAAGGATGGTATGCAGGCAAAACTGACCTATACAGTGTATTATGATGACCTTGCCACGGGCGAAAACATGGAAATGGGCACGGACAACATTGAATTTACGATTCTTTCTTACAAACGAAAATTTATAAATGAACATATTGAAACCATACTTCCGGGCGGGACCTACAATACGATTCTGATGGACAGTCTTGCAAGAAAGATGAAAGGTCTTGAAGACACAGCAGATTTTATATGGGCTGACATCATGAGCAAAGGCATTGTGGATAATTTAGCTTCCCTTGCAACCAATTTTGATGAAATCAACGGTTATGAAATTGTAATCGCCGATATGCTGAGCAAACTCAACGGGGACAACACTGAAAAAACCGAGGTAACATTCGGTAATGCGTATCTGAATCTTGCTTCTTCTTTTTATAATGTGTGCGTGGATCTGTTAGGAAGTAACTTTATCGATGAAGTATTTGTGGGTTTAGGAGGCAACAAAGGCGGATTCACACTTGAAGCGGTAACTGATGTTCTTGCCGGTTATGTAACAGACGGCCCATGTGCAAGAGCCATTGAACAGTTTTTGAAAAATGATGAACTTGCCGCTACCCTGAAAAATCTGGATGTCATCAAGAAAATGAGTTGGGGAATGGATTTAATCGGCGTAGGTATGGACACATTTATCGGTATTCAAAAAACATTGACCATCTGTTCTGCTTGCGAAACTTACGAAGAACTGCTGAGGGAAAACAAAGAGATTCTTGAAACAATTCAAGGTATTGCAGCAGAAATGGACAATGATGCACTTGCACAAGCTTTAGATAACTATATTAACCATATTAGCACTGATAAGAGTACAGTGGAACTCCTCATAACCACCATTGCCAACGGAGGCGGCAGTGGGATTCAATTTGCGATCCTGAAAGTGAGTGAATTTATTGCAACAGGAATGGCTGAGACTATACTCGGTGTGTTCGGTGGAGTGGTTGCCGGCTTTGATTGCGGCAGACTGTTGTCCAGTTTGCTTTGCAACACAAATGACTATGCGGCAGCGGCTTCAATGGTTGTTGCTGCTGGATATTATTCCGAAAGCCTTTTTTATACTATTTTAGACATCCATGAAGATCTTATTAAACTGAATGAGGAGGAAGATGTAAATTCCGCTTATAATAAAGCATTGGAACTTGAACGCGTTCTCGAATTATACAAGATCATTGAAAAAATCAGCTACGAAAAAACGGTAGCTGCTATGAACGCGGAAGCTTCCTCGGTTGTCGGTCAATTCTTTGCAAACAGATACGAACTGGCTGTTTCTGAACTGCTTGCAAGAAAACCCTTTCTTGACGCAATCTGGTGTCATGACATGCATTTGAATGCAGTTTACTCACAGCTTGTTGCATACGGTATTTCACCCGGCACTCTCACTCTTCCCGGACTGTACAAGGTTCTTTGCATACAGTGTCCAGTGGATGTGCTCGTCACCAACAGAAAAGGTGAGATCGTCGCACAGATCACAAACGATACGATCGTTTCACAGGCGGAAGACATTGATATGATCGTCTACGGTACCGAAAAATACATTCTTGTTCACGATACCGATGAATACGAAATCGTAATCACCGCAACGGACGGCGGAAGCATGGATTACAAGGTGCTTGAATACAGCGAACACGGTGAAAAGATCCGCACCGTGGAGTACAATGATATTTCACTCTATGACGGACAGGAATTTACAGGTACCGTTGACACACAGACCCTTGCATCGGCTGATTCCTACAATCTGACAACAGACGCAAAAACAATCTATGCAGACAAGGATGAATACATCTTGTCGGGTGGTCACACGTATACCTGCACCGTTACAAAAGCAACCTGCACAAAACAGGGAACACGTGTGTATGTCTGTACCTGCGGAGACATTTATACGGAAACAATTCCCGTAGCATCTCATACCGATGCAGATGGTGACGGTATCTGCGATATCTGCAAGCAAGATGTAACACCTGCTTACACTCTCGGTGATGTGGACAACAATGGTGAGATCGAAGCTGCGGATGCCCGTCTTGCCTTGCGTGCTGCGGTCAAGCTGGAAACACTGACCGAAGCACAGACACAGGCTGCCGATGCCGACAAGAACGGCAAGCTCGAAGCTGCCGATGCAAGACTGATTCTGCGTGCCGCTGTCGGTTTGGGAACGCTGTAAGTGTTCGGAAAACTTGCAACCTTTCAAAACCTTTCAATCAAAAAACAGCACCTCTGTGGATTGTCACAGGGGTGCTGCGTTTGTGAACGGGAGATTATTTGCAAATGGGTCTTTATTTTTCTGTGCGGATGTGGTAGAATACATTTAATATCGCTGTACGGAGGAAAAACAATGGCACAGACTGCATCTTATTACAAAGATCTGAGAAAACGGATGGGCATGACCCGAGAAGAAGTCTGCGATGCGGCTGTTGCCCTCGGTCAACCCTTGCAGCCGGAACGGCTTGAACGCATTGAAAACGGAAAATACGACATCGTGCCGGAGGAAGTGCTGCTGCTTTCCGAAATTTACGGCGATCCCACCCTGTGCAATCACTATTGCTCACGCGAATGCCCCATCGGCCGCAAGTATGTGCCCGAAGTCAAGGTCAAAGATCTTGCACAGATTGTGCTTGAAATGATATCGTCCATGAACGCCATGAAAAACAAGCAGGAACGCCTGATTGAGATCACCGCCAACGGTGTCATTGCGGACGATGAAATCGAAGATTTCGTCTTTATTCAGAAAGAACTCGAGCGTTTTTCCATCACGGTGGAATCGCTGCAGCTGTGGGTCGAAAAAATGCTTGCCGACAAAAAAATCAACCTCGATATTTACAATGCCATCAAAGGCGAATAACTGCATATAATCAGAATCAAAAAAGGAGCTGTGTCGGTACAGCTCCTTTTGGATTATGATGCTTCTTCATTTGTCTTTTGCCAAAGCTGCAGGTAGCCTTGGTCGCAGATGAGTTCATAGCCGTTTGTGCGTACAAACTCGTGCATTTCTTTGTTGTATTGCGAGCTGTCCTGCCGCTTGTCAATGACGTAATAATCTGTTGCAACGTCGTCACCGTAAAAACACGGCACGGTGTACAGATTTTTGTGGTCATACAAATGCGGCACCACGTAATCGCGTGCAGTAACGGATGCATCGGCGGGAATCATGTCCAGCAGTTCTTCGCTGCGTTCAATTTTTTCGGCATTGTTGGTAACACGTTGGAAATAGTTTCCTGCTTTTTGCACCGTGTTGCCCATGCAGAATACAAAACTGATTGCCAGCGATGTGGTGATGAAAAATCGCCTTGTGTCGGGTTTCATCTGTTTGATTGTCATAATGCTTGCAAACAGCAGCAACGCAGCGGTACCGTAGGTGTACTGGTACAGAATATCGTGTTGCGGTTCCCATGTGGGCATCAGGTTGATCACAAGCATCGGCACAAGCAGAATGAGTGTCCACATGGATTTGTTCAGGAAGGGTGCAAACAGAACGGGCAACAGCATCCACAGAATGAAGTTGATGCGGTTTTCTTCCAGAATGCTCTTCAGCAGGAAGCCGACATTCAGGAAGCAGGTTTTGATGACACCCAACAGGGAATTGCCGCCGTCTGCCTGATAAGCGGCAAAACGTGACATCATGGCTTCACCGCCGAGGTACTGAATCATCTGTGTTGCAAAAATGAACCAGCCGACGGACAGGACAATCAGCAGGATGCCCTTGCATTTATCTTTTTGTGTGAACAGCCAGTAAAGTCCCACGCAAGCGACATAAATGGCGGCATCCTCTTTGACGGACAGTGCAAGCAACGCAAAGGGAATAAATACGAAACGATTTTTCTCAAGCAGCATGCTCACCATGCACAGCAGGCACAACGGCAGGAATTTGTTTTCATGGAAATCGTTGAAACAACCGTAGGCATTGGACGGAAAAAGATCCATATCAGTGCAATGCCTGTGGATGCAAACGCAGACAGCCCGAGATTTTTGCAGATGCGGCGAATCGGGAATGCGCAAAGTGCAACCGCAGCAGCCTGCATGATGAACAGGGACGAGGGATGCGGCCAGATTGCATACCCGGGCAGCAGCAAATAGAAAAACGGGGAAAAGTGAACCGAAAAATGGCTTGTCAGTTCATAGCGTTCCACCGTGGTGTCGGGCAGACCCGTTGTACGCATGAATTCAAACATCTGTGTGAAAATGCCCACATCAAAAGTGGCACCGCCGAAATCGGTGTAACGGGCAATGCAGGCGGCACCGATCAGACCCGTGAAAACAAGCACGGTGACCGAAAGGCAGATGGTGCTTGCTTTCCACGAAAAACGAATGGTGCTCAGTTGCAGTCTGTCTTCGACGGTCAGATACCGCATAATGATAAACACAACAATTCCGATGGCTATGCAGAAATTCAGGTTGTTGGTTTTTTGTGCAGACATCTGACCTGCGAAAATGATTGACAGCAGCAGCAATGACCAATGTCCCGGCTGCATACTTTTAATGAGCAGGCTCAGTCCTGCCAACAGTAAACTTGTACAGGCAAAAACGGCAATGTAAAGCGGCAGATAAATGCTTTCCGTGAATGACAGCAGGCTGAAATGCGTACCGAGCATCACCGAGCTGATGCTTGCAGCCAAAAATCCGTCAAACACCAGTACAAGCAGGTAGCCGACCGTCATGTTCTGTTTTGTGAGCAAAGATTTTCCCTTTTCGGGTAAACAGAAAAGCGGGTCGAGCCGCCTTTTTGCAGGCAGCCCGACCTTTGAATCTGTTTTTGTTTTTTTATTTTTGAACAGCAGATCCGGATTTTTCATAACATCCTCTTTATACGACTTCCGCTTCAGTGGGGATACTTGTTTTTACGGTTGCAAGATAGCGGATGATGGTGCTGCGTTTGATGATCCCGATGAACACACCGCGGTCATCAACAACGGGAACAAAGTTCTGTGTAATGGCTTTGTTCAGCACGGCATCAATCGATTTGTTTGCCGTGATACAGGGATTATAATCGGGACGGATGATGTTTTTCAGCGGCAATTTTTCAAGTTCCGAGCGTTTCGGATTGTTGTCATCGTACAATGCCCACAAAAAATCACCCAGTGTGACCGAACCGAAGTAGTGTCCCTTTGCATCGATCACGGGGATTTCGGAATACCCGTGGTACTTCATTTTTTCAAGTCCCTGACGAAGCGTAAAATCAGATTCAAGATATTCGACTTCCGCTTTCGGAGTCAGAAAACGCATAATATTCAAAATCAATCACCTGTTAAAATATAGCAATCTTTTCTTCAATTATGCTGAAAGTCCGAAATAAACTGCAGCATTACCGAAAGAAATTGCTTTGACGATTTGCGTGAGAGTTTCCATGTCGGCAGGATACTGTCCGCTTTCCACGAGATTTCCGAGGAATTCACAGACAATGCGTCTGAAATATTCATGTCTGGGATAGCTCAGGAACGAACGGGAGTCCGTGACCATGCCGATGAATTTGCCGAGCACACCGAGGTTTCCGAGGGCTTTGATCTGCTCACGCATACCGTCGATGTTGTCGTTGAACCACCATGCGGTACCGAACTGCACCTTGGAGCCGACTTCATCGGACTGGAAGTTGCCGAGCATGGTGCCCAATACATAGTTGTCCTTCGGATTGAGGGTGAACAGGACGGTCTTCGGCAGGCAGCCTTCACTTTCAAGAGAGTCAAGCAGTCTTGACAGCGGTTCGGCAATGTTGTAGTCGTCGATGGAGTCATAGCCTGTATCGGGACCGAGTGTGTTGAATTTCGGTGTATTGTTGTTTCGCATGGCACCGATGTGGATTTCGCATCCCCAACCGCGTCTTGCATATTCCTTTGCAAGGAAGCGGAACAGTTCGGTGCGGTATGCATCAGCCTGTTTTCTTGTCAGGGTTTCGCCGTTGAGGACGGCTGCGAAAATGCCTTCGAGTGTTTCTTCGTCTGCACGTTCATAGGGAACCCAAGTGAATGCATGGTCTGTTGCACGGCAACCTGCCTGTGCGAACACTTCAATACGTGCAAGCAGCACTTCCTTGAGTTTTGCATAGGACTTGATTTCGGTCTGTGCGGTCTGTTCAAGGGACTGCAACCAGGGCAGGAAAGTCGGCAGGTCAATGCCGAGAGCCTTGTCAGGACGGAATGCAGGCAGAACCTTGCACTTGAAGGTCTTGTCAGCTGCGATCAGATGATGGTATTCAAGGGTATCGGCAGGATCATCCGTTGTGCAAACGCAGGCGACATTGCTCTTTTCAATCAGTTCTCTGGGAGTGAATCCGCCGGCTGCGATCTGTGCGTTGCAGCTTTCCCAGATCATGTCGCAGGTTTTTGCACTCAGCGGTTCGGTGATGCCGAAATAACGCTGCAATTCAAGGTGTGTCCAATGGTACAGCGGATTGCCGGGCATCTGCGGCAGTGCGGATGCATAGGCTTTGAATTTTTCATATGCGGATGCTTCACCGGTGATGTATTTTTCGTTGATACCGCAGCCGCGCATACCTCTCCACTTGTAGTGGTCGGCACCCAGCCACAGCTGCGTGATGTGTTCGGGTGTTTTGTTTTCGTAAATCTCTTTGGGCTGCAGGTGGCAGTGCCAATCGAAAATCGGTTCGTTCTTACAGGCTTCAAACAAAGCTTTTGCAGTCGGAGTTGAAAGTAAAAAATCCTCGTTCATAAAGGGTTTCATCTGTTTGCTCCCTCTTTTTCCGTATTTTTTGCAGCGAGTTTGATGATGCCTGCCTGCACGGTGATAATTTCAATGGCACCTGTCGGACAGGCAGATGCACATTCACCACAGGCGACACACTTGTCATAATCAACATGAGCAAGGTTGTTTTCGACAGTGACGGCATCGTTGGGACATACTTTTTTGCATTTCTGGCAGCCGATGCAGCCTGCGGAACAGGCTTTTCTGGTGACGGCACCCTTTGCGGTGCTCTTGCACAGAACAGCAGCGGTGACCTTTTCAAGCGGTACCATTTCGATGATATGTTTCGGACAGGCTGCCACGCAGACTTTACAGCCGCGACACACTGCGGGATTGACTCTTGCAATACCGTCGCAGATGTGAATGGCACCGTAGGGGCAGGCACGTTCGCAGTCGCCGAGACCCAGACAGCCGTAAACGCATTCTTTTTCGCCGCCGAACAACTGTGTTGCCATGCGGCAGCTGTCTACGCCGTCATATTTCATTTTCTGTTTTGCATTTGCACAGTTTCCCTGACACATAACGACGGCTGCTGTGGGAACAATGTTGCCGGCTGCCAGACCGAGCAGTTCGGCAATTTTCTGCGAAACCTCATTGCCGCCGGGATTACAAAGGGCGGTATCGGTGGTTTTACCTTCACTCAGAGCTGCGGCATACCCTGCACAGCCTGAAAAACCGCAGCTGCCGCAGTTTGCACCGGGAAGAATTTCGTTGATTGCTTCTGCTTTTTCATCGGTTTCCACTGCCATGATTTTGGAGGCAACGGCAAGTGCAACGCCGCCGATGAGACCGATGATGCTGACAATGGCAACCGCCATAAGAATTTCACTCATAGTATTCTCCTTTCCCGACTTAAGCCGCAGCCAGCAGACCCAGACCTTCCACAAGGCCGCCGAAGCCTAAAAAGCTGACGGATACAATGGATGCTGCGATCAGTGTGATGGGAAGTCCCTGCAGGAATTTCGGAATGTCGGCTGCTTCCAGACGGGAACGCACGCCTGCGAACAGTACCATGGCAAGCAGGAAACCGACACCGGCTGCAACGGAATTGATCATGGAATGTGCAAAACCGTAGTTGACGGCATAGCTTTCCGCGAATGTGGCAACATTGCTGACGTTGAGCACAACAACACCCAGAACGGCACAGTTGGTGGTGATCAGCGGCAGATAAATGCCGAGTGCTTTGTACAGGGAGGGAATGTACTTACGCAGTACAATTTCGACCAGCTGTACAAGAGCTGCAATAACAAGAATGAAAACGATGGTCTGCAGATATGCAAGATCATTTTTTTCGAGCAGTGTGTTGATGGGGTAGCATACGGCGGTTGCAAGGCACATGACAAAAATAACTGCCACACTCATGCCGACCGCAGTGTTGAGTTTTTTGGAAACACCCAGGAACGGACAGATGCCCAAAAACTTGGAAAGAACAAAGTTCTGTGTCAGAATGCCCATGATGAGCAAAGCAAGAAAAACTTTCATTGTGCATCCTCCTTGAGTGTGCTTCTTGAACAGCTTGCTGCCATCGGGCAGTGTTCACAGCCGTGCAGTTCTGCCTTGGGCAGACCTTTGCCGCTTGCGATCTTGTTGGTCAACGCCATGATGATGCCGAAGAAGAAGAAACCGCCTGCGGGAAGAATGAAAATGGTGATCGGAGCCAGTCCGATGTTTGCGAGTGTGTCGCTGAAATCAAAACCGTTGAATCCGCCGATATTGACGAGGTCTTTGATGCCTGCAAGGAATGTGCCGGCACCGAGGATTTCACGCACAGCACCCATGCAGAACAAGGCTGCGGTAAAACCGAGTCCCATGCCCAGACCGTCTGCTGCACTCAGCAGAACGGGGTTTTTGCTTGCGAATGCTTCAGCTCTGCCGAGGATGATACAGTTGACAACGATCAGCGGCAGGAAAATACCGAGCGATTCGTCAAGTACGGGAAGGAAGGCTTTGACGATCATCTGTACAATGGTAACGAAGGACGCGATGATAACGATATAAGCAGGAATACGGACTTTGGAAGGAATGACCTTACGCAGTGCGGAAATGGCAACGTTTGAGCAGATCAGAACGACCGTTGCTGCAAGACCCATGCCGATGGCATTGACGACGCTTGTTGTGACAGCCAGTGTCGGACAGGTGCCGAGTACCAGACGCATGGTCGGGTTTTCACGCAGAAGACCTTTTGTAAACTCCTTCATGCAGGATTTTTTCTCAGCCATTGACGTTCGCCTCCTTTACTGCATTATAAAGGCCGATGGCCTTGTTGACAGCCGCCGTGACGGCTTTGGTTGTGATGGTGGCACTGGTGATTGCCTGCACGGTATTGTCTGCCGTGACGGCTTCTTTTACGACGTTGATTGTGTCGTCAGCACCGACAAACTGCTGCAGAAAGCTTTCATTTTTGGCTTTCATGCCGAGACCGGGCGTTTCGTTGATTTCGAGGAGCGAAATACCTGTGACTTCTCCGTCAGCGGAGATGCCTGTCATCAGTTTGATTGCACCGCCGTAGCCGTTGGATGAGGTCGTGAATATGTAACCGATGACGTTTCCGTCTGCATCAAGGGCTGTGCTGTAGGCTGTGCCGTCAATGTTTTCTTCTTTGTAGCTGTCGGCAGGAATCAGAACACCCTGTGCATCAATGATGTCCTGTGCAGCACGCTGTTCAATGGTGTCTTTTGTCAGAGCGTTGACACCGCCGAGCAATGCCGAGCAAACAAGGCAGATCACAAGAAGGGAAACAACGGGGATAATAATATCTTTTTTCATGCTGTTTTCTCCTCCTTCTTTGCTTTCTTTTCTTTTTCAACACCGAAGGGACGCGGTTTGGTTGCCATTTCAATCAGCGGGCAGGCGATGTTCATCAGCAGAATTGCATACGAAACACCTTCTGCCATGCTGCAGAACAGGCGGATGACCGAACAGACAATACCGCAGCCGATGCCGAAAATGATTTTACCTTTGAGGGTGATGGGGCTTGTTGTGTAGTCGGTCGCCATGAAGATAGCACCCAGAAGCAGACCGCCGCCGAGAATTTCATAAGCAACAAAGGGAAGGCTGCCGCGGCTTGCGATGAGCATGAAAACCGCAACCGTGCCCACAAAAGCAACGTGAATCGCAGGAGAAATCACGCGACGCATCAAAAGGTAGCAACCGCCGAGAATGAGCAGAATGCCGCTGACTTCACCGATACAGCCGCCTTTGACACCGACAAGCATGGAAAGCAGGTCGGGCAGGTAACCGTCTGCGGAAAGGGAAGATATCTGTGCGGAGATGTCACCTGCACGGTCAAACAGACTGCCGTCCGAGAGAATGCCGAGCGGTGTTGCCGTTGTGATGGCATCGACTGCCTGTCGGGGAGCCGTGAATGCCGTCATGGCAGAGGGGAACGAGACAAGAAGAACGATTCTGCCGACGATGGCAGGGTTTGCAAAGTTTTGTCCCAGACCGCCGAAGAACTGTTTTGTAACAACGATGGCAAAGAAAGAACCGACCGCACACAGCAGCACGGTCATAACGGTGGCTTTCCACAGTTTGCCGTCAAATTTTGCAAGATCAAGCACGGGAATGTTGTAAGCGAGCAAAAGACCTGTCACGACCGCACTCAGGTCACCCAATGTGTTGGAGCGTTTCATGATTTTGCGGCTCAGGAATTCAAACAGTACCGAAAAGCCGATGCAAAGTGCAATCACAAGCAATGCACGCATTCCGAAAATGACACAGCCTGCAATCCCTGCCGGTACAAGTGCGAGCACAACATCGAGCATAATACGCTGTGTTGTGTCGTTTGATTTTACGTGGGGGGATGCGCTGACGGTTAAGATCTTGTTTGTATCAGACATGGTCCGTCACTCCTTTCAGTTGTGAAAACATACTCATTTTTTGGTTCCTGCCTCTCTGACGATTTCCTTTGCAAGACGCATATGCTGTACAAGCGGTTTTGCGGACGGGCAGGAGAAAGCACAGCTTCCGCATTCCATGCAGACATTGATGCCGCATTTTTCGAGCATTTCGGCATCTTTGAGCTGTACGAATTTTTCGATCTGTGTGGGAATGAGTCCCATCGGGCAGGCTGCATGGCAGCGACCGCAGCGGATGCAATCACGGGCAGGCTTGCAGACGGAAGACGAAGCGGAGAAAGCAAGCACGGCATTGTTGCTCTTGAGCAGCGGTACTTCGGTATCAATGAGGGCAGTACCCATCATCGGACCGCCTGCGATGATTTTGACGGGATCTTTTGTGAAACCGCCGCAGGCATCAATGATCTGCTGCACGGATGTGCCGACGGGAACGCGGATGTTCTGCGGCTGTGCAATGCAGTCGCCGCTGACGGTGACGGTACGGCTGGTAAGCGGTTTGCCGGTCTGAATGTAGCGATTGACAAACGCGACACTGCCGACGTTCATGACAATGCATCCCGCATCAGCAGGCAGCTTCCCGGCAGGTACCACTCTGCCTGTTGCAGAAAGCACCATCATTTTTTCCGCACCCTGCGGATATTTGGATTTGAGTGTCATCAGGCGGACTTTGTTGCCCTTGTCGAGGTCATGGTCGGCAATCTCTTTGAGAACCTGAATGGCTTTGGGTTTGTTGTCTTCTACGCAGATGACAACCTGCTTGAGGTTGAGCATATCTGCAAGAAGATACACACCACCGAGAATGTTTTCGGCATTTTCCATGCATTCACGGTAGTCAACGGTGATGTAGGGTTCACATTCTGCCGCATTGACAACGAGGGTGTCCACGTTTTTGTCGGCAGGAATGTTGAGCTTGACATGGGTCGGGAAGCCTGCACCGCCCAGACCTACAAGGCCCGAAGCACGCACTGCCTGCAGCAATTCGTCACGGTTGGTGACTTTCGGCGGAGCAATGCCTTCAAACAAACGGTTTTCACCGTCGTTTTCAATGGTGACGGCGGGTGCCATTCTGCCGTTTGCAAGGCGTACTTCCGCAAGGGAGGTCACTTTGCCCGAAACGGAGGCATGAATGGGAGCACTGACGTATTTGTCGGAGTCACCGATTACCTGACCGATGCTGACAATGTCGCCGACTTTGACGGTCGGTACACAAGGTGCACCGATATGCTGTTGCATGGGGAGCACCACTTGTGCAGGCGGTGCAATTCGTACGGATTCCATTTCAGCTGTCAGCTTGTTGTGGGCGGGAGTTACACCGCCGCGCACTTTGCCGATTGCCTTGAGAATGGCATCCCCGGCTTGTGATTTCATAAATAAATCAACCTCTTTCTGTTCCTGAATGTGTTGAGAATATTTTATTATTTAATTTTTCAAGTGCAGGCAACACGGCATTCAGCAGAATCCCTGTGACTGCACCGAAAATAATCCCCGAAATCAGAAGTACGGGCAGGTAGGCTCTGAACAGGGAAGTCCCTGTAACAGCAGATGCGGCTGCAAGTTGTCCGATGTTGTGCAGCACCGCACTCACGACCGAAATACCCGTATAGGACAGCCCGTTTTTTTTGATTTTCAGCAGCAAAAACATGGCAAAACAACTGCATATGCCGCCGCAAAGACTCAGCAAAGCTGCGGTCGGACCTGAAATGAGAAGTGAAAAAAAGGATTTGATTGCCACAATTCCCATGGCATAGGGTAAGCCGAAGCTGCTGAGGGTAAACAGCACAGCAATGTTGGACAATCCCGGTTTGACACCCGGCGGCAGAGGCAGTGCAGCCAGCATGAACTTTTCAAAAAAGGAAAGAGTCAGGGCAACAGCACCGAAGATACCTGTCAGGGCAACCGTGCGGGTGATTCTGGTTTTTTGTTTTTTCATAATCAATAAGTAATGGCATCGGGACTGTCGGTTTTTTTTGTGCCCGAAACCTTGATCAGTGTTTTCTGCGGAAGACAGGCGGAAATGTCGCCGTCTTTGGAGAGCGTGCCGCTGTGAACACACAGTTTGTCTTTGCAAACGGAAGATTCCACACGGATGCTGCCCTTGTCTACGGAGACCACAACCTGTGACGGAAGCGTCATTTGGTAAGGTTCTTGCACATCCTGCAGGTCAATGGTGCAAAAAAGAGCATCGTCGATGATAATATCGGCCGTTTGTGCCTGTGGTGAAGTTTTTCCTGCAAGAA
The DNA here is from genome assembly GCA_017435865.1 of Clostridia bacterium. Taxonomy (GTDB): domain Bacteria; phylum Bacillota; class Clostridia; order Oscillospirales; family Acutalibacteraceae; genus RUG806. The sequence goes on along the minus strand of JAFSEF010000042.1, from coordinate 55,803 downwards.
AAATCAGCAATGCTGTTGTGGTCAGAACAAGAATGATCACTGCATCCGTTTTGCCGATGATACGTTTCATTTTGCAGCTCCGATCGTGTCTTCAAGATCACCGAGGGTACGGTTTTTGTCCGTCAGGGTGATCCGGTCTGCAAGTCCGTCGCTGACAAGCACGCTGCCGTCTTTGCAGATGAATACGGCCTCTGTTTTGTAATTTTCAAGAATGGTAAGTGTTTCTTCACTGAGACCATGTATGAAAAGAACCGTCGAAAGTGCATCGCTGATCAGACCGCCATCGGTAACCACCGTCACACTGACGATGTCATTTTCGACAGGCATTCCCGTTTTTGCATCGAGAATATGATGATAGGTTTTTGCGTCCTTCTCAAACGTTTTTTCATAGTTACCGGAAGTGGAAACAAAGAGTGCATCGTCGCTGTTTTCCACAGACAGGGCAAGGGTGGCACAATAGTCATTTGCCGTGCCGTCGGGATTGCGGATGCCGACCGTCCAGTGGTCTTCATCCGGATGATTGCCGTACAGCAGAATTGTGCCGCCGACCGAAAGTATGGCAGGTGCAAATTCACCGCGCAATTCCCTGAGAGCAGCCGAGCAGGCAATTCCTTTGCCGAATGCACCGAGGTCGATTTTTTGTCCTTCCTGTTTTGCGACAGTCAGTTTTTCTTCGTCCAACAACAGTTTATCCATGTCAACTGTCTGCAATGCCTGCTGCAAGGCTTTTTCATCGGGCAGTGCAGGCGAATCGGTATCAAAGCCCCATAGTTCGCTGACAGCACCGATTGTAATGTCGAGCACTCTGCCGGTTGTGTTGCATACGGACAGGCAATCACCGAGAAGCTGAAACAGTTTTTTGTCGACGGCGATTCCCGTAGCGGATTCGTTAAGTTTGTAAAGTTCTGCATTTTCAAGGTTTGCCGACAGCAGTGTGTCTGTTTCGTTGATGCTTTCCATAACATTCATGGCCGTCATGGATGCATTTTCAGAGCCGTAAATACGGACATTGACAACGGACCCCATGGCAAACCCCGATTTTTCATACACCGGAGTCTGCTGTGTGCAGGCACAACAGGAAAGCAATATTGTAAGAACAATGAGAATGCAGGCTTTTTTCATAGCGGAAACCTTCTTGTTTATTTAAAGATCGGATGCATCGGGTGCATCTGCGACGTTGGTGACGAGTTCTTTGAAAACGGATAGGTCAAACCATCCTGTTTTTCGTACAGCAATGTTTCTTGCTGCCAGAATACTGAATCCGATTCTGCCGATTGTACCTTTTTTCATAACAGGATTGGTGTAGAAACGAACTTCCTGCATGTCACAATAGCGGATGCGGACAGCGGATTTGTTGAGAATGCCGGCTGCGCAGCAGAACAGAGAGTCTTCCATGCTCACTGTGCGGGTTCTTTGTGAAAGCACACTTGCGAGTATGCCTGCCGCAAACACAACAGCGGTGACGATTGCACCGTACAGCGGATAAAAGGCCATCAGCAGAGATGAAATTGCCGTGGCTGCAACAGCAAAGAACAAAGACGGAATGAGTGCTGCTTTTTCGGATACAAGCGGTTCTTTTGCTGCTGCAAAATCAGGCAGCAGTGTGCAGATAAGCGACTCGGCTCTTTGTTTGGGAACAAGCAGGCACAGACGGGGTGACTCGTTTTTTTCATTGCCGAGTCCCACAACTGCAAGTTCTACGCTACAGAGGCCGAAGAGTCTTGCAAGCAGACTTTGTTTAAAAAAGACCGCTTTGACCCGCTTTTTTTCAAATGCATAGGCATGGGTCTGCAGCATTCCGTGGGAGATGTAAATGCGTTTTTCGTCTGCTTCCAGACGGAACTTTGAATAGTTGAGTACACCGAGAATCAGCGAACCGATGTACAGCAGCAGTGATATGCCGAGCAGCGGAAGTGCTTCCTGTATATCCACGGCATTGGCACCGAAAAACATGGGAATCAGTACAACGGCTGTCATGATGATTTCAACAAACGGGACACTCAGCAGTTTGTGGCGGACGGCATCGGCTGTCGAAAAGGCTGCGATCAGTGTTTTTTCGCTTTCAGCCTGACGGGTCGGTTCATTTTCATTGCGGGCTGCAAGAAGTGTTTCTTTCAGCAACAGGGCTTCTTCTTTTTTAAGAATAAAAATAAAATCGGTTTTGTTGGCGGTCACGGCAGAGTTGATGTCGATTTTTACCTTTGCCGTTCCGATGAGCTTTTCAAAAATATTCTGCTCCACATTGACAGTGGTGATGCTGTTGACGGGCAGTTTGGAAAGCTTTCGCATCAGTGTTCTGCGTTCCGAAAAAAGAATACCGTCCGTGATATGAAAGTAGGTGCGGCTCCAACGCAGAACGGAAAAACCGAGAACGAAAACAAGAACAATCACAACTCCTGCAGCAGACAACAGTACGGAAAAATTGCCTGCGGTGAGCTGTTTAGCCACCATTTGCCAGTAAGAAAGCTTTACAAGATCGGTCAGGTCGTTTGATCCTGCCGTCAGGGTGTTGTAAAACAGAAAAAGGATGAGCACAAAATACGATCCGATTCGTTCTGCAATGATGCTCGGGTGGTTGCGGTGCGGAGTGTCAAACATTGTCATCACCTCGGCGGCTGCGGAGTCGGGTCGTGATGATGCTGTTGAGGGTATCGCTGATGCATTGGGCTTTTTCAATTTCAAGGAATCGCATGGTTGCGGTGGCACCGGCTGTGGTAACGGTTACTTTTGCAAGTCCGAAGTGACGGTCAACGGGACCGCGGACAATGTCAATCTGATGAATGCGGTCAATGGGAACCATGGTGTTGCGGATGAAAAAGATTCCCTCTGTGATTTCAATTCGATCTTCTGCAATTCTGTAGCGGTAGCGGCGAAAGCGTACAAGCGGCGACACAATCATCCATATGACCGCCAAAAGTACAATCACACCTGCAATCATAGCAAAAACGGCTTCAGTCAGGTAATAAGAAGGGATGGCAATAAAATAAACACCACAAAGAAGGACGGCACAGAACAGAATACTCTGCAACGCGGCTGTTATAAACAAAACAGGTCTTGCTTTTTTTGATAAATTCTGATAGTCCATAGCGTCTCCTCAGTCTTTTTTGAAAGTGTCTTTGAAAAAGTTGGTGACCATTTCAGCTGAAACGGTATCTGCAAAGTGTCCGAGTGTACGGGGCAGACGGCTGACAGAAATCGGATCCCATTCCTTCGGGTCGGCAGCGTAAATGCCGTTTTCTTCCAGCAAAGGCAGCAATGTGACCATACGTTCTTTGAAATCGTCATATTTTTTGCGTTCTTTTTTGGTCCATCCCGTTTCGCTCACAGCTGCAAAACGCGGCCATGTCATGTAACAAAGGCGGGAAAAATCACGAACGTGTTCGGTCCAGATCGGGGTTTCCACACCGATGCAGTTCTGCAGCATCTCTGCAGGCAGATTTTTCGGAACAGGATCTGCCGTATATGTTTTCTTTACAGGGGTCATGGCATAGGGATAATCCGTGTAGTAGTGGTAATAATCCGAGTAAATGACCCGTCCGCCTGCGGCAGCAAAGGCAGGCACCTGTTTCTTTTTGTCCATCCAGTTCTGAATGATCAGACCTTCGGGCAGAATGTCGCTTGCCAGTGTTTCGTTCCAGCAAATACACTGTCTGCCTTTTTTTGCGAGGTGTTCAGAAATGCGTGTGGTCATGTACCCCTGCAGTTGTTCTTCGTTTGCAAGTCCTTCCTGCAGCATTCTTCCCTGACAGGCAGGACAGATTTTCCAGTTATTTTTCGGAGCTTCGTCACCGCCGATATGAATAAACGGGTCGGGGAACACTTCACAGAGTTCGTCAAGAAGTCCGAAAATAAAATCGAATGTTTCTTCTTTGCCGCAGCACAGTATCTCTTCAAAAATACCGGCTGTGGTTTTGATGCTGACCTCTTCCCCTTTGCAGGAAAGTTCCGGTTTTGCGTGCAGAATGGCACAGGTGTGACCGGGCATATCAATTTCGGGGATGACGGTAATGAAACGTGCATGACAGAAGTCTATGATTTCACGCATCTGCTGTTTTGTATAATAACCGCCGTAAGGGGTGTTGTCATGCACCTTACCGAAATCCGAGGACGGACGTACGCAAGCAATCTGTGTCAGTTCGGGGTAGGTTTCGCTTTCAAAACGGAAACCCTGGTCATCACTCAGATGCCAGTGAAACACGTTGAATTTGAACATGGAGGCGGTATCAATAAGCTTTTTCAATTCATCAACCGTTTGCATATGACGGACACTGTCCACCATAAAACCGCGATGCATAAATACAGGTGCATCATCAATTTCCATTGTGGGAAGCGGATTGCCGTAAACAAATGCAAGCTGTTTCAAAGTCTGCTGTGCATAGAAAAAACCTTTGTCGTCAGCGGCGGAAACTTCAATACCGTCTTTGCTGATCACAAGGCGATACGCACCGTTGTCAGGCAATTCAGTGTCGATTGTTTTGCGAATCTCCGCAGCGGAACCCGCGTAATATTCACCTGTCAGACGGCAGCGGTTCGGTTTTGGAATAACACAAGGAAAAACCATCAGCATTGCACCTCCGTATAATTCAGCACACAATTATAATTATTATAACACTTTATTTTTATATAGTAAATAGTAAATAAGAAATTGAGTAAAATTTATTCTATGAATGGACAAAAACACAATGTATTGCATATAGTGTAGCTGAGGATGAAAAATAAGCGGCAATGCACGGCGGTGCGATCATTCGCCCTTTGAACAGCCGCTGACATACGGTTACCGCTGAAAATACCCTGTCGGACGCAATGCCGGCAGGGAAGTTGCTGTTTTTGAAGATTTTGTTGCCATGGACGGACAAATGTGCTATACTGTAGCTACTTTTTTTCGGGAGTGTGAAAAAATCATGGCACAACCCCTTGCACAGAGAATGCGGCCGACGAGTATTGACGATGTGGTCGGACAAAAGCACCTGATCGGAGAAAATGCACCATTGCGTAATGTCATCCGTTCGGGTCATTTGCCGAACATGATTTTTTACGGACCTTCGGGGACGGGAAAAACCACATTGGCACAGATTCTTGCTGCGGCAACAAATCGCCGTCTGCATATCCTCAACGGAACCAATGCTTCCATTGCGGATGTGCGTGCTGTTATCGGGGAAGTCAATACACTCGCAGCTCCCAACGGTGTTTTGCTGTATCTGGATGAAATTCAGTACTTCAACAAAAAACAGCAACAGGCTTTGCTGGAATACATTGAAAACGGCACCATTACTCTCATTGCCGCCACAACGGAAAATCCGTATTTTTATATTTACAGTGCCGTGCTCAGCCGTTGCACCGTGTTTGAATTCAAATATGTCAAACCGGAAGAAGTATTGCCTGCACTTGAACGCGGTTTTGACGAAATGGCAGCACAGTTCGGTGAAGAATTTGAAATTGAGGACGGTGTGCTGATGCACATTGCCCGCGGTTGCGGCGGTGATGTCCGTAAGGCACTGAATTCGGTTGAGTTGTGTGTGCTGTCTTCCGCGATTCCTTCCGATAATGAAAAAAGGTTTATTTCACTTGAAATTGCACGTGCTGTCACGCAAAAAACCGCAATCCGCTATGACCGTGAAGGGGATGAACATTATGATCTGCTGTCTGCTTTTCAGAAGTCCATGCGCGGATCCGACCCCAACGCAGCGGTGCATTACCTTGCAAGGATTCTGGAAGCAGGGGATATGCCTTCTGCCTGCCGTCGGTTAATGGTCTGTGCTGCGGAAGATGTGGGACTTGCTTATCCGATGATCATTCCCATTGTCAAAGCTGCAGTTGATATGGCATTGCAGGTGGGCATGCCTGAAGCCAGACTTCCGCTTGCAGATGCGGCCATTCTTGTTGCAACAAGCCCCAAATCAAATTCTGCCTACCTTGCCTATGATGCAGCATTGACGGATATCCGTTCCGGCAGGACGGGACCTGTGCCGCGTAATCTGCAGAATAAGCATTTTGACGGTGAGGATGCAGAGGTCAAGGGGCAGTTTTATGACTATCCTCATGCATATCCGAATCATTGGTGCCGTCAGCAGTATCTGCCTGATGTGCTGAAAAACAAAACTTACTATCAGTTCGGTGAAAACCGTACCGAGCAGGCAGCAGCAGAATACTGGGACAAGATCAAAAAATAATCATATGAGCATAAAAGAAAAGGGTGATTATCGGTACAGATAATCACCCTTTGTGTCTTGTTTTTTTTAATCAATAGCCGCCGGTTGCGACATTTTCAATCTTTTCTTCTGTTTCTGCAGGAGCAGTGGTTTCTTCTGCGGGAGCCTGTGTTTCGGAGCTGTCTGCATCTGCTGCAACAGGAGTTGCTTCTTCACCTTTTCCGCCGCCGAAGAGACCGCCGACCATATCGGTAATGCCGCCGAGATCGAAGCTGCCGAGCATTTCGGTGATGCCGCCGAGATCAAAATCAGCAACACTCACGATGTCGGGTGTTTCAAGGTCAAAAGTGGGCAGGCTCAGTGCGGAAAGATCGGTATCTGCAAGCTTTTCGGAAAGATCAAATTCACCAAGGCTTGATACGCCGACTCGGTTGGAGCTGACCATTGTGGAGCCCGAGAACAGATTGTCAAGAGCAGAAGAGATATTCAGCCCCTGCAGGAAAGATGCAAGATCAAAGGTTGCAAGAAGTTTGCCGAGATCGAAACCTGCAAACAGCACTGTCATGTCAAAATCCGCAAAAAGATCTGTCAGTGTTGTAGGATCAAAATCTGCAAACAAAGCATCTGCACCAACAAGAGAATTGCCCTGGTTGTCTTTGACTGTGACAGCAGAAACGCCGACAACAGCAGAAAAAGCAAGTACAACGCTCAACAGAACAGCAATCAGTTTTTTCATGGAGAATGCTCCTTTTTATGCCTTTTTTAATTGCACATGCAATCATAGAAATTATACATTGCTACGGAAGAATTGTCAATGATTTATGTTTTGTTAAATTCAAATTTAATAATTATTTACAATTTGTTCATATTTTTGTGACCGCAAAAGCAAAAAAGAAGCAGCCCGTGAGGACTGCTTCCTGTGGTATCAGAGGTTTGTGTTTCAGAACAAGCCGTAGGGTTCGCTCATGAATACATCGTTGAGAGTTTTGGTTCCGTCGATGAGAGCCTTGGCGTTTTCGGTGTAGGTGTAGCTGTAGGAACCGTAGAGATCGTTTTCAATGTATGTCACGATTTCGCTGAGCTTGGTTTTCTGTTCTTCGGTTGCATCGGTGAACAATGCTGCGTAAACGGCAATCAGTTCACATTCCTGCATGGAAGAAAGACCCTTGTCGTAAATGGCAACCACGCTGTCATAGGCATCTGTGAAGGTGTTGTTGAGCATGCACAGAATGATGTATTCCAGTTCACTGTTGTACTGTTCGTTCTTGGAAGCAATACCTTTCTTTGCATATTCAAGAGCCGTTGTCAGGTCGCCTTCGATACGGGAAATCTGTGCAAGAGCTGCAAGAGCCGTGTCATCATAAGCGTTGATTGCGAGCATCTTGTTGACCAGTTCTTTTGCCTGTTCGTATTCTTTGTTTTCAAAGTGAGAGTTGAGCACTTCGTAACCGTAGTAGAAGATCATGTCGGGGATCAGTTCGCTGATTTCAGCAAGCAGTTTGCTCTGCTGTTCTTTGGAATCGGCTTCTTCGGCAAAGAAGTACATTTCGCAGATGAAACGATAGTACAGGTTGAATGCACGGTCATAATTGGTGGAGTCTTCAGTCAGAAGTGCTTCAAACTTTTCGGTCAGTTCGTTTCTTGCAGGAACAGAGCCATAGTAGCTTGCATAGTAAGCTTCATAGAAGACTTCGTAAGCACTCTGCATAGCAGCATCACACTGTTTGACTTTTTCGTATACAGCCTTGAATTCTTCGTCGGTGATGTCGTCTGCGGAAGCAATTTCGTTGCTGTATTCCACTGCAACGGCAAGGTCACCGGAGATGAATGCAGTGGAGATGATGTTGTTGAGCAATGCTTCGGGAAGGATCACATTGTCAGCCTTGAGAAGTTCAGCCAGTGCTTTGTATTCGGCAATAGCCAGTGTCAGGTTCTTGTCGTTTTCTGCTTTGAGAGCACCAGCAAGCGGGGTGTAATAAGCTTCGTAGAAATCAGCAACCGAGCTGTCAATGCCGCTTTCTTCAACAACGGCTGCAACATCAATGTCGCCGTAGCCGGCTTCGACGAGTGCTGCCTGTGCATTGGTGATGAATGCAGCAACAAGTTCGGGGCTGAATGCGTTGCTCAGTGTAGTAAGAAGTGTTGCAAACTCTTCGGTGATGGCAGCATCTGCATCAGAAGCGAGTGCGGTTTCGTTGGAATGGACGAAAGTATAAGCAGCGTGAAGGTCTTCGGTTTCGTAGGTGAGAACTGCCATCTTTTCAAGCACAAGCGTTGCGGTGGCTCCGATTGCCTTGAATGCTTCATCGGTTGTTTTGTAATAAGCAAGAGCTTCCGCCTTTTTGTCGGCATTTTCGCTGATGACACCGCGGGCAATGTCGGTCAGAAGCACCTGTGCATCTGCACGCAGGCAAGCGGGAATGTCAAGATTATCAACCAATGCAGAGAGGTCAATGACCGTGTTCTGTGCATCGGTGATGTCGGCAACAGCAGCTGCAACGGCAGCATACTGTGTTTCATCGAGTGTTTCAAAAACATCGCCGGCAGCGAGGAATGCGGCAAATTCTTCTGTTGCGGCTTCGTAGTCTTCAGCGGTGATTTCTTCTGCTGCGGCAAGAGCAGCTGCATAGCCGTTTGCATAGGCAGTGGCGATGACAACACACTCATTCAGAGCCTTGGATTCGGTGCCGTAAGAAGTAAAGCTGTCAGCAACAGCGGTGAAGGCTTCAACAGCCGTTGCATAGCTGCCTGCATTGATCTTTGCAAAACCGTTGGCGGTGTCTGCATAAAGACCTGCAATTTCAGCTTCCACATAAGCAGGAGCGTTCAGTGCGGCAACAAGTTCGTCGAAGTTTGCGGGAGCGTTGACATCGGTGCCGACAAGCGGTTTCACTTCGTCATAAATGCTGTCTGCAAGTTTTGCAAGAATGTCTTCAATGCCTGCAAAATCAGCAAACTCTGTGGTCAGGGGAGCTGTTTCGTCTTCTGCATCAATGTTTTCATTGACATACTTCAGAGCAGCTGCATAACCTTCGGTCTGTGCAAGACAAACGGCATATTTTTCAATCAGGATGCGGCTGGTGGTGCTGTATTCTGCAAAGACTTCGTTTGCTGCTGCATAAGCTTCACAAGCGGTTGCAATGTCAGCATTTTTTTCAGCCGTAACAGCTTCACCGACAGAGGTAAGAATCTTTTCGATGTCGGCAGCAAGGGTTTCGTTGGTGGTGTAGCTTGTAGCAAGGGTTGCATAATCGACTTCGGCAACACCGTCACCGATGACTGCTGTCACTTTTTCAACACAATCATCAGCAAGGTTTTCAAACACGCCTGCAATTTTCAGAAATGCCTTGAATTCAGCTGTCTTCGGAGCAGCAATTTCGTCTTCGGTCAGATTTTCATGCATATAGCTCATGGCGGCAGCATAGCCTTCCGTATCAGCGGTGCAGACGGTGATCTGTTCATTGGCTTTTTGCATCAGGCCGCGGTAGAGGGACGAAACCTTTTCTTTACCGGCGGTTTCATCCTGCAAAAGGTTGAGAGCTTCGGTGTAAAAACTGATTTTGTCGGCAGTGTTTTCGGCACTTTCAGCACATTTCATGTTGTAAATATAGCTGTCGATTTCCGTAAAAGCGGAAGCATAGAACGATACACCTGCCGTTACAAGCAAAAGAGCGATCAACAGAACAAAGGTAACAAGGTTGGAAAGAATGCTTCCTTTTTTCTTCGGTACTTTTTTGACTTCCTTTTCTTCCGTCAGTACTTCGTCTGCGGGTTCAGGCTGATCAAAAACAGGTTCTGCAGCAGCCTCTTCTTCAGCAGCCGTTTTGTCATATTCAGTCTGGAATGTTTCGGCAAGATTTTCGAGTTCATCCTGCAGGGTTTCTTTTTTTTCTTCGCTCATACTGATTACCTCCGTCGTTGCGTAAAACAAAAACCTTTTGAAATACGCTTAGTAAAAAAATATTATACCACGCGTTATTTCAAAAGGCAATATTTTTATTCATTCAAAAGCAATTTTCTTGTGCGCTGAGGCTTGAACAGAAGCACGCAGACAAGCAGTGTCAGAATCAGCTCAGGCAACAGGAATGTGCCGTTGTACAGCAAGGAATAAATGTAAGGGCCTTCTTCGCCTGCCCACTGTTTCCAGATGACAACACCCGTGATGTAGTGGCAGATAAAACGCAGCACAATACCGCATGTTATTCCCAAATATATATTTATATTCTTAAATCGAACTGAATGAATATGTATATTTTTAAACAAAGCAGCAATGCTCAGTCCCGTAAAGGGGACGATGTAGTCAAACAAAACACAGACGATGAACGTAAACGCGGTTGTGCAGTACACAAAGACGTTACCCGATACAAAAGCACTTGCAAGTTGAAAAAGGGAATAGACGAATGCGGTCAGCAAGCCTGCCTTCGGGCCATTCCGAAAGCCTGCGAGCATCACGGGCAGCATACTCACAAATGTGATTTCACCGCCCATGGGCATCTGCCAGAGTTTTATGAAACTGAACACAATCGCCATGGCAAGCAACACCGCACACTCGGCGGGAACACGCAAGTTTTTACTTTTTTTCATATGGATTTTCCTTTCATCTCCGAAAAGGAAGAAAAAAAACAGCCTGCGCCGACACGCAGACCGAAAACGTCTTCCTACGACGGCATTATCCGAACAGGTATAAAGGGTTTGAAGAAAAACTTCATCTCAGCTTTTGACAGCACCCCTGACAGGTATTCAATTGCTTGTATTTTACATCTGTGAAAAAAGAATGTCAAGAGGAAAAGTGGTTTTTTACAATGACCAGCGTTCCGTTTTTTACGCTGATGCGGCTTTTTTTGCCCGTGAATTCATTGCTGACACCCAGTGCAAAGCGGTTTTCAAATGTCATATCCTGCACTTCATACAAAAGCCCTTCAATGCATACACCGTGCACCTCGGTATCGGCCGCAAAAACGGAAATGACACCCTTTTCGGTTTCGTCAAAACAGATTTCACCGTTGCTGACGGCTGTGACGGTGTAATCACGGTCGCAAAGATACGCTTTTTTGCCCTTTTTGGCAAGGTCAATCAGCAGAGAAATATTGGCAAGAGTGTGGTCAAGCCGATTGCCGGTACCGCCGTAGATGTAAAAAGTGTCGCAACCCTCTTCTGCTGCCTTTGCAACGGCTGCCGCCATGTCGGTTACATCCTTCTGCACGGGCAAAACCTCGGCTTTTGCGGGCACAAAGCCCAACGAATCATAATCTCCGATCAGAAAATCGGGTGTGATGCCGAGTTTTTCGCAGTAAGAAAGCCCGCCGTCGGCTGCCCATACAAGGGCATTTTCGGGCAGGGTGAGCTGCTTAATATTCTGTTCTCCTGCTCCGAAAATAACAGCGGTCTTCATAAAATTCCTCAATTCAAAATATATTCAGCCAATTCAACAGGTGTTGCAAACAACTTGTCTGCACCTGCATTGAGCAGTTCTTCGTCCGTGCCGAAGCCCCATTGCACACCGGCTGCAAACACACCTGCGGTTTTTGCGGCTTCCATGTCGTTGTGACGGTCACCGATCATCAGGGTCTTCTCTTCGGTCGAATTGCAGTCTGTAAGGCTTCTTTTTATGAATGTGACCTTGTCGCTTTCGTGGTCGGTGAAGGTGATGCCGTGCACACCGCAGAAATATTTGTCAAGGTCAAACAAGGGCAGAATTTTTTCAATGAACTGCAGGGGTTTGCCTGTTGCAATGGCCATTTTTATGCCGTTTTCCTGCAGACGGTCAAGCATTTCCTTCACCCCGTCATACACCCTTGTTTCTGCGTAGCCTTTGACGGAAAAACGCTCACGGTAGAGGGTCACAAAGCGTTCTGCATTTTCGTCATCAAGCATTAATATCTTTTTTCCGCTTTCAAACAACGGCGGCCCTATAAACGGACGCAGCTGTTCATCGGTCATGTCGGGCAGGTCCATTTTCTGCAGCGCATGGCGGATGCAGTTGTAAATGCCCTCGGAATTGTCTATCAAAGTGCCGTCTACGTCAAAAACGGCGGCTGTGAATTTCATTTCAGTCCTCCAGAATCGGGGTCAGCACCGTCATAATGCGGTTCGTTACCTCTTCGATCGTTCCGTCGGCATCGATGCTGACAATGTTGTCACGATTTTTGAGCATGTCGAATACGTCCGCAAAGCGGTTTCTGATGCGGGTCAGGCTCTCTGTGTTTTCAAAGATTTCAACCGCGGATGAATCTCTGTTTGCATGAATGCGGGCAAGACATTTTCCGATGTCCATGGTTAAGAACACGCAGGCATCGGGCTTTGTGACTTCGGGACAGTTGAAGTGGCTGTCGAAGATCCACTGCAGGTCGGTATCGGTGCCCTGATAGGCAAAGGTCGAGTAGTAATAGCGGTCGCACAGCACGATATCACCGTCCGAAAGATGCTTTATGATGCCGTCTTCGGGGTCGGCGTTGTGGTTGATGCGGTCGGCTAAAAACAGACTTGCTGCCGCCCACGGAGTGCTTCTTTCTCTGCCGCCCAGAAATGCTCGCAGCAGCTTACCCGTTGCCGTGCCGGTGGGTTCGGCGGTGGTAAAAACAGAATATCCTTTTGCACGCAAAGCAGCGGCAACACACTGCAGCTGCGTGGTTTTGCCTGTGCCGTCAAGGCCTTCAAAAACAATGAATTTTCCTGCCATAATGTTCACCCGATCCGTTTGTGTAATTGTCTTGCAAGCTCTGCAAGTTCTTCAAGTGTCAGACTTTCTGCACGCACCGTTGCAGACAAGCCTGCGGCTTCAAGTGCCTCGGCTGCGATCTGTTTTGAAATGGAAAGACCGCTTGAAAGTCCGTTCTGTGCGGTTTTTCTGCGCATAGAGAAAGCAGCACGCACCACTTTGAAAAAGAATTCTTCGCTCGGCACATCCACGGGCGGTGTTTTTCTTAAATCAAGCCGCAACACGGCACTGTCCACATTCGGAGACGGCAGAAATGCCGTTCTCGGTACGTCGAAAAGCCGCTTTGCGGTGGCGTAATAGTTCACTGCAACCGTGATGGCACCAGAATCTCTGCTTCCGACGGGGGCACACAGACGGTCCGCTGCTTCCTTTTGCACCATGACCGTGATTGCTTCAATGGGAAGTCTGTTTTCGAGCAGGTACATGATGACAGGAGAGGTGATATAATAGGGCAGATTGGCACAAACATATGTCTTTCTGCCCTCAAACTTTTCTGCAATGAGCTTGTGCAGGTCGGTCTTGAGCACGTCTTCGTTGATGATCTCCACATTGCGGCAGTCCGTCAGCGTTTCGGCAAGCACGGGCAGAAGACGGGTATCCAGTTCCACCCCTGCCACCTTTGCAGCACGCAAGGACAGTTCTTTTGTAAGCACTCCGACACCTGTGCCGATCTCAATGACGGCAGACTCCTTGTCAATGCCGCAGCTGTCCGCCATGCGGGGGCAGACGGTCGGGTCGATGAGAAAGTTTTGCCCCATCGACTTGGAAAATGTGAAACCGTGCCGTCCGAGCAGGCTTTTTATGGTGTTGATATCGGAAAGATCGTGCATTTTGTCACCTTTTTATGCAAGATATTTTTTGAATTCTTCGTAAGCCGCATCCCACACGGCGGTGTTTTCGGGCTTGTAGCAAATCAGCTTTTCACCCTCCGCGATGATGTTTCTTGCTTCAGCAATGTCTTTGATTTCACCGCTTGCAAGCAACTGCACGGCGATGTTGCCGAGCACCGTTGCTTCAATGGGACCTGCATACACGGTTGTGTTGCAGCTGTCTGCGGTCATACGGCAAAGCAGCTTGTCCTTTGTGCCGCCGCCGACCACGTTGATGTGCGGATATTTCTTTTCGGTGCAGTCTTCGATACCGCGGAAAATGTGGCGGTATTTGAGTGCCAGGCTTTCATAGATGCAGCGTACCACTTCGCCCACGGTTTCAGGCACATACTGCCCTGTTCTGCGGCAGAAGTCACGGATACGCTCCGGCATATTGCCCATGGGTGCAAAATCGTCCGCATCGGGGTCGATGAAGCACTTGAACGGTTCGCACTGCAGTGCCATCTCTTCAAGCTGGGCGTAGGAATACTCCTGTCCTTCACGCATCCACTGACGGCGGCTTTCCTGAATGAGCCACAGTCCGCAGATATTCTTGAGGAAAGCGGTGGAATAGTCATAACCGCCTTCGTTTGTGACGTTCAAAGCACGTGCCTTGTCATTGAGAATGGGTGTTTCAAGCTCGGTGCCGAACAGACTCCATGTTCCGCAGCTGATGAAGGCAAAGTCCTTTTTGTCGGTGGGAACAGCGGTAACGGCACTCTGTGTGTCATGTCCGCAAACGGCAATAACATCCACTGCGGGAACGCCGAGTTCTTCGCAGAGAGCAGGCGACAGCTTGCCGACGACCGTGCCGGGTTTGACAAGCGAACAGACGATGTCACGCGGAAAACGCATTTTTTCAAAAATCTCGTCGCTCCATTCGTGGGCGGCAAGGTCTACGAGCTGACTGGTGGTGGCAATGGAATATTCCGCTGCCATGTTGCCCGTCAACAGGTAGTTGAAAAGGTCGGGCATGAACAGCATTTTGTCGGCACGTTCAAGAAGCTCCGGTCTGTTTTCACGCAGCGACAGCAGTTGGAAAAGGGTATTGAAATAAATGAACTGAATGCCCGTGATGTCGTAAATTTTGTCTCTGTCCATTTTCTGACAAGCAAGCTCGATCATGCCGTCGGTTCGCTTGTCACGGTAATGGATGGGGTTTTCAAGCAGGTAACCGTTTTTGTCGATGAGCCCGAAGTCAACACCCCAGGTGTCAACACCGATGCTGTCGAAACCGCCTGCCTGCTTGGCCTTGAGAATGCCCTGCTTGACCTCGTGGAACAAGCGAAGCACATCCCAGAACACCGTGCCGTTGACGGTGACGGGGTCGTTTGTGAAACGGTGGACCTCTTCAAGCTGAATGGTCTTTCCGTCGAATTTGCCCAAAATGGCTCTGCCGCTGGATGCGCCGAAGTCAAAGGCAAGAACTCTTTTCATGATAAGGTCCTCCGTTTTTTATTTGATAACGCCTTTTTTGAGAATGATGTTGGCATACAGTGCACTTTCGCCCGTGGCAATGACGGCATAGGCACTGCGGGTGCGTTCATAGAAAGCAAAGCGTTCGATTTCGCTGAATTTGTAGTCGCCGTATTTGTCGGCAATGTCCTTGTAAACCGCCCAGATTTCGGGTGTGGGGTCGCCCTGTGTGGTCGCCATGAGCATGGCAGGGCTTTCAACATAGGTGTCAAGAGGCATCAGCTGCAGAATGGCATCGAGAAGCTCGGGCACATTGTGGCCGTCGCAACGGACAAGACGCTGTGCATTGCTGGCTGCAGGGAAGTTGCCGTCACCGATGACGATTTCGTCACCGTGACCCATTTCACACAAGATTTTGAGAAGTTCGGGGGATATGATTTTCGGAATTCCGTTGAGCATAATTTTTACCGCCTTTAAAAAAGTATTTTTTTACAGTGTACATTTTTTTGAGGGATATGTCAAGGAAAATGCACAAGCCGAGTCCAATGCATGAGGACAAAACCGTGAACGGCAGATAATAAAAAAGCAATGAAAAACACTGTTTTTTCTCCTTAAAACCGAAAAAGTGGGTAAAATAAGGGTAGTTTTTACTTCTATAGAGGTAAAAACTATTGACTTTCGGGAAGTTTTTCGATATTATAAGTATGAAAGAGGTGGTCAGAATGATTATAAGACCCGATTATATCAATGCTGTCACTCCCTATATTGATGCACCGCTTGTGAAAATTCTTGCAGGTGTACGACGTTGCGGTAAATCAACCATTTTTGAAATGCTTGTGCATCAATTGCAGGAAAAGGGTATTGCACCGGAAAATATCATTGAGCGAAGATATAACAGCCCCGAATATGAGGATTTTTCGGCAAAGGAAATGTATGCCGATCTGCTGTCTGCAATCTGCGGCAAAGGCAGATGCTATCTGTTTTTAGACGAATTGCAGGAAATCAACGGCTGGGAAAAGGTTGTCAATTCGCTTATGGAGAGAGCGGATGTTGATATTTATGTCACCGGCTCGAATTCAAAACTGATGGCAGGTGAAATTGCAACGTATCTGACAGGACGGTATGTGCAGATTCCTGTTTACACGCTTTCATTCCGTGAATATCTTACATTCAAAAACAAGGATATTGCCGCAGCAAGGGAAGTTTTTGACGAGTATGTGCAGTTCGGCGGCTTTCCGATTGTCGGCATCAGCAATTTCGATACAAGGTCTGCTTACCAGGTTGTGGATGGTATTTATGCTTCGGTTATCACAAGAGATATTTCCAAACGGCACAAAATAAGAAACAAAGAACTGTTTGATCGTGTTGTGCGCTACATTGTTGAAAATGTCGGCAAAACATTTTCTGCATCTTCCATTGTGAAATTTCTTAAAAACGAAAACAGAAGTCTTTCAGTTGAAACCATTTACAACTACCTCAAATGGCTCAGCGAAGCATTTATTATTTATCCCTGTAAGCGATATGATCTGCAAGGCAAGTCCGTTCTGAAAACGCAGGAAAAATATTATCTTTCAGATATTTCAATCAAATACAGTCTGATGGGCTTTGACAGAAAAATGCTGTCTGCCATGTTTGAAAATATTGTATTTCTTGAAATGAAACGCAGAGGATATGATGTCTATATCGGCAAAAACGATACAAAAGAGATTGACTTTGTAGGTGTTCGCAGGGATGAGAAAATATATGTGCAGGTTTGTGTGCAACTGCCGGATGAATCAACAAGAGAAACCGATAATCTTGCAGAAATCAAAGACCATTATCACAAGTATGTCGTTTGCAGAGATCCGCTTGCTGTCGGCAACGAAAATGGAATATCGATTATGCACATTGCAGATTTTCTGTTGCAAGAAAACTGGTAAATGGAATGAAAAAACAAAACCCGTACCGGAAAAATCCGATACGGGTTCGTTTTGTGTGTTTCTTAGTCGATTTCGACCTGGATCTTCATGTTGCGGCGGTTTGCGGTGGAGCGCATAACGGTGCGGATTGCCTTTGCAATGCAACCCTGCTTGCCGATGACTCTGCCCATGTCGTCTTCAGCAACGTGAAGATGGAAAACAACAACGCCTTCTTCGTTGATCTCGTCTTCGGTCACGGTGACTGCATCTGGAGATTCAACAAGACCCTTGGCGATGGTGGTGAGCAATTCTTTCATGCTGTGTCAGTCCTTCCGGTCAGGCTTAGTCGATGATGCCGTTCTTCTTGAGCAGGCCCTTGACGGTGTCGGTGGGCTGTGCGCCGTTGGCGATCCACTGCTTTGCCTTGTCAGCGTCGATCTTAACGGTGGAAGGTTCGGTCATGGGGTTGTAGTAACCGATTTCTTCGATGAATCTGCCGTCACGAGGATAACGGGAATCAGCAACAACAATACGATAGAAAGGTGCCTTCTTTGCGCCCATGCGGCGAAGTCTCATTTTTACTGCCATTTTATAGTACCTCCAAAAATATAATAACAAATTTATTTATCCAAACGCATTTGCGTTCAAACCGGGTGTAATGAAATGCTTATGCTTTAAAAGCCGCCCATCGGGGGCATACCGGGCATACCGCCACCCATTCCGCCGCCGGGCATACCGCCGGGGAACATACGCTTCATTTTCTTTTTGCTGCCTTTGCCGTTCATCTGTTTGAACAGTTTCTGCATCTGCTTGTACTGGGTCAGCAGGCGGTTGACGTCTTCAACCTGCATTCCGCAGCCGGCTGCAATTCTGCGTTTACGGGACGGATTGATGATTTCGGGTTTTTTGCGTTCCTGCGGAGTCATGGAACGGATGATGGCAAGGGTTTTGTCGATGCCGCTTTCATCCACATCCTGATCCTTCAGTTTTTTGCCGACCCCGGGAATCATGGAGAGCAGATCTTTCATCGAACCCATTTTGCGGAGTTCGAGCATCTGATCCATCAGGTCATTGAGGTCGAATTTATTTTGCATGAGCTTCTTTTCGAGCTCTTCTGCTTTCTTTTCGTCGAGTGCGGTTTCGGCTTTTTCAATCAGCGACAGCACGTCGCCCATGCCGAGGATTCGGCTTGCCATACGGTCGGGATGGAAAATATCCAGATCATCGAGCTTTTCGCCCACACCGACAAACTTGATGGGTTTGCCCGTGACGGCTCTTGCGGACAGTGCCGCACCGCCTCTGGTGTCACCGTCGAGCTTGGTCAGCACAAGACCGTCAATACCGAGTGCTTCGTTGAAGGTGGAAGCGACGTTAACGGCATCCTGACCGAGCATGGAGTCGATAACAAGAAGAATTTCGTGGGGTTTGACCTCGGACTTGATGTTTTTCAGCTCTGTCATAAGAGCTTCGTCGATGTGCAGACGACCTGCAGTATCGAGGAAAACATAGTCATAACCGTGGTCTTTTGCAAGTTTTACGGCTTCTTTTGCGATGGTAACGGGATTTTCCTTACCCATCTCAAAGACCGGCACGCCGACCTGTTCACCGACAACCTGCAACTGCTTGATAGCAGCGGGTCTGTAAATATCACAGGCTGCAAGCAAGGGACGATGTCCCTGTTTTTTCAGGAATTTTGCAATTTTTGCTGCATGGGTGGTTTTACCGGAACCCTGCAGACCGCAAAGCATGACGATTGTGGGGGGATGAGAAGCGTTGGTCAGTCTTGCCTGCGTACCGCCCATGAGTGCGGTGAGTTCTTCGTTGACGATCTTGATGACCATCTGTGCAGGAGTCAGACTCTCCATAACGCGGGCACCGATTGCCTTTTCGGTTACCTTGGCGGTGAAATCCTTGGCAACTTTGTAACTTACGTCCGCTTCAAGAAGTGCAAGTCGCACTTCACGCATCGCGTCCTTTACGTCGCTTTCGGTCAGAGCACCTTTGCTTTTCAGTTTTTTAAACGCATTTTCGAGCTTGTCGGAAAGACCTTCAAAAGCCATATGTGCCTCCGTTCTTCCGCTGATTTGTGCAGAGGGATGTGTACCGCAGCGGAACGGTGCACAGCACGGCCCTTATTCCGAAAGGGACAGTGCGATAGATTGAATACGGACGGTCAGGTCGTTGATCTCGCGTGAAAGTCCGCAGTTGAGATTTTCTTTGTTGATCGCATCGGCACATTCAATGATTTCATTGAGCCCCGACTGCATACTCTGGAAGCGGCTGACCAAGCCCAGACGATCTTCCATTTCGGTGAGCTGCACCTCGGCACGTTTGATTGCATCGCGTACGCCCTGGCGGGTGATACCGACATTCTGTGCAATCTCAGCAAGGGACAGATCATCATTATAATAATAATCCACAAATTCGCGCTGCTTGGGAGTAAGCATATCGCCGTAAAAATCAAGCAGCAGGATGAGGTCCAGATTTTTGGCCACAATAAACGCTCCTTCAGTGTAAAGATGTGAAACTTTACAGGGGGCATTATAGTATAAAAAAAACGCCTTGTCAAGAGAAAAATTGACAAAGCGGAATTGTTTACAAATGTAAAGGCAAAAAACTTTACATTTGCTCATTTTTAAAGAAAATGAACCGTTATCCTGCGTTATTTGCCGCCCGAAATGAGCTTTTCAACAAGAGAATCTGTGTCATGCAGGTTGATTCGTTTGGAGCAGATGTATGTTTTAAGGCTTGTTCCGTCGGCAGTTTTTTCATCGGGGCTGAATTTGCCGTAGCCTGTGATTACAACAGTATCGTCAGGCAGAACCACATTGCCGCAGTAACCCGTGTCGGAACCTGCGTAATAAGACGGTTTTTTCTGATTGTCAAGGTAAATATGTGCCGGCTTGATGCGGTATTGCCCCTCGGTGCCGTTTTTCAGATCCTCGTAGGTGCCGACCCAAAGGATCAGTCCTTCGCTGATCCAACCGCGGTTGCGGTCGATTTTTTTGGCATGCAACGGTGCTTTTTTGCCGCGTTCAATGGAACGGAAAGTGATGACAAGTCTGCCGTCAGAGGTGTATTCGGCCTTGTGACGTTCTCCGTTGAGTGCGGCGGGTGCTTCTTTGGGTTCGCTCCAGGTTTTGCCTTCGTCCGTGGAAAATGCAAGCATGGTGTTGATGTTTTTGGACTGGCTTCTTGTGATCAGGCACAGTTCATCACCCTGTCCTTTGTCGGAACGGATGACTTCAATTTCGCAGAGCTGTGCTGCTTCCTCGATTGTACGGTGCGGTGCAAGGAATTTTTCGGGTGCGGTCCACTGCACATTGCCGTTTTCGTCAAAGGAAAGAACGGATTTGTAGTTGTAAAACGAGCTGTCATGGAAAAATCCCATCCATTTGTCAACGAACTCTCCGTTTTCCTTGAGCCTTGTCAGGCTTGCCATGGCAACAATGGGAATCACGGAATGTTCATCCTCAAGGCTGAAAAACCGTTGAAATGCAGACCATGTCTGTCCTTCATCAGCGGATACGGAGCACTCAAAGCCGCCGGGTGTTTCCATGTCTGGCCATTTCGGGTTTGCGGAAATGAGAATCAGCTTGTCGGGCGTGCCGGCGGAAAATGTGAGACGGTACACGGTGGGTGTTTCCAATGAGTTTTCCCATGAAGACGGTGTGTTTTTAATTGTGTCTGTCCAACTGATGCCGCCGTCGGTACTGACTTTGTTCAGAACAGCACCTTTGCCGTGTCCGTTCGGATATACGGTCAGAATATTGCCGTTTTTGAGCAGCACACTGTCAGGATGTGCCATGTAGTCGTTGGAGTCATCCACCACGGCAAGCTCATAGAGGTATTCGTATTGTGTACCTGCGAGCTCTTCGGGCAATTCGCTCAGATCCAGTGTCGGAATGGTGTAATCCTGCCCTGTGAATCGGGACGGACCGAATTTGATGACACAAAATGTGATGATCAATGCAAGAACGATGCACACGATAATGATGGCTGCATATTTCATTTTTTTTCACCTGTAATTTAAGTAGATAAACAGATTATCGGCCTCTTTCTCGGTTATTTCAGTCTGCAAGTGTGTAATTGAGCACAACGGCTTTTCTGCCTTCGGGGAAGCTGACAGCGTATGCACCAGCCATCAGCTCTTCACCTGTGAACTGCACAGTTGTATCGGGTGTGTCTGCATCTGTTACGCTATAAACTGCATCTGTCTGCAGACCGCTGAAGTATACGGTAAAGGAATCTGCTTCATGTTCTTCATGCGCGTAGATCAGTGCACAGCCTGCCGTTTCGTCACCGTACTGCATGGCGGTGATCTTTTCGGGATCCGTGCCGCCGAATGCAAGCGGGAAGAAGTTAAGCATCTGTGCTTCACGCTCTGCACGGTAGGAGGTGAGTGCGGATTCGGGAGCTGCCATGGGTACCTGCAGAATGGGCATGATGGAGCTGCGCATACCGTATTCGGTGTCGAAATTGATGAACGTACCGCTGACGGGCAGCCAGAAGGACAGGCCGTAGGTGTGTGCCTGGGTGGCATCCAGCAGGTCGGGAAGGGTCTGGTCGCAGTTGTAGTCACTTCTCCACATGGGCACACTGCGACGGGTCATTTCAAGATCCAGTCGTCTGCCGCCGCTTGCACAGTTGTCCATGACAAGTCCCGGAACGGCATCAAAGAGTGCATCGAGGTAGTTGTAAAGTCCTGTAATATAATGGTTTTCGGCAAAACCGATTCTGCCGCCGTAGGCTTTTTTGTCCAGATGTTGCCAGAACTCGGTCGGGTTGAAGTTGAAGTCCTGACGGTAGATCGCAACGCCGTTTTCAATGAGGGAAGCGCTGATGTAATCGCTCAGGAATGCACAGGCTTCTTCGTTGCCGAGGTTCCACATGACGGTCTGGTTGAAATCTGCTTCGGGATCAAGATCCACGATCCAGTTTTCATGCTGCGATCCGACGGAATACAGATAGCTGTTGGAAGTGAGTCTTTCGGGCTCATACCACAGAACGATACCTTTATCATACTCGGCAGCATAGTCCGCAATGGCTTTGATGCCGCCGGGGAATCGTGTTTCGGATGTCTGCCAGTTGCCGACACCGTCTGCCCAGTCATTTCCGCATCCTGCATACCAGCCTGCATCCATCCAGTAGTTGTCGATGTAAGGGGCTTTTGAATTATCAAAGTGGTCAAGATCATAGAAAATTTCCGCTGCAGTGCGGGTATTGCTGACAAAAAGGATGTCCATATTGTTCTGCACGGTGGGGACATTGTCGGGATAAACACAGTCCATGATCCAGCTGCGGAATACATTGAAACCTTTGACGGGGTTTTCGTTGTTGTAGAATGTGAGGGACACCAGCGGAGTGCGTACGGATTCGCCTGCTTCAAGATAGCCGATCAGGTTTTTTTGTCCGGACACAACACTTATGCCGTTGTTGCAGGCTTTGAAAGAAGCCTTCCACAGACCCGACCAACCGAATGCAAGTACAATACCGCCCGATTCACCGTTCAGATTGAAGTAAGGCAGAAATTCGGTTGTTGCACGGCCGTCCTGTGCGGAAACGTTCAGCGGAAATACCGAACAATCGGTGTGCAGCATTGTGAAATCTTCTGCGTTGCTGGCACTGCCGCGGCTGAAATAGACATCCGTGCCGTCAACCGGCAGTGTGCAGTTGATTGCTTTGAAGCCGGAAATCACGGCAGAACGGTTTTCGCCGATGTTCTGCAAGGATACGGTCCATTCACAGGTTGCTTTTTCAATGTAAAGAGTGGCTTCCACCGTTGCCTGCAGACCTGCTTTTTCATTTGTCAGGGTGATAATGGAGGTTTCACCGTTTTTGCGGTTTTCAGCAGCAGGGGAGACGCTGCTCTGCCAGTCAGAAAGCTGCATGGAAAGGGGTTTACCGTTGACAGAGAAATCATAAGCGGGTGCTTTGCCGTCCTGTACGGCATGCAGCACGTTTTCTTCATACCATGTGCGGCAGGCAGTTTTTTCTTCTTCGGTTACGGGCAGTTCATCCGCAGACAGGGAGACGAATGTCACGTCCTGATCATAAGGGATATAACGGATTTCTTCACCGAGATCCGCACCGCTGAACAGCAGTGTAAAGAAGGCAATGATGATTGAAATGATTTTTTTCAGTATTGGAAACATAGCAGTTGTTCCTTTCTGTATTTGCTATTTATATATTAATGCATAAAATGTACAGAATCAAGTAGTAACGAGAAAATTATTCTGCTTTCGTTTTGTTGCGTGTGCGGTAGGGTTCTGTTGACTTTTTGTTTGCATCGGGATATAATAGAACTATAAAAAAATATTCTATATCAACCCCCCGTCCCCCAATCTTGGGGGTGAAAAGGTGTTTTTTGTTATATGCAAACTGCTCACAATCGCGAGCAGTTTCCTATATAATAAAAAAGAAAGGAGTTTCTTTTATGGCTGTCGCAACGGTTTATTCGGTCAGAGAACAACTGATGCCGGTGTTTAAGCAATATGATGTGCGCCGTGCGGTGTTGTTCGGCTCTGTTGCCAAGGGAACGAACACAGAAAAAAGCGATATTGATATTCTGGTTGACAGCCGTCTGAAAGGGCTTCACTTTGTCGGTTTGCTTGAAGATCTGCAACAGGCAGCCGGCATGCAGATCGATCTGATCGATGTTGCACACATTGAAAAAGGTTCACCGGTTGAAACTGAAATTGCACAGACAGGAGTGGTGATTTATGAAAAATAAAGAAATTATTTCAAAAATGTTGCAGATAGTTGAAAAAATCGAAACATACTGTGCAAATATGGATTATAACTGTTTTGCAGCAACACCGATGTGTTTGGAAGCTTGTGTTTTTAATCTCAGCCAGTTGGGTGAAGCGGTTGGCAAATTGGATGAGAATTTCATAAGTCAGCATCCGCGGCTTCCGTGGCGGCAGATGAAGGGGCTTCGTAACAAAATTGTGCATGACTATGACGGAGTGAATCCGGTGCTTGTATGGGAAATTATTCAAAATGATTTGCCTGTTCTGAAAGAAGATTTGGAAAAAATTATATAAAAAGAGAGCTGATTCGGGGAAACCGGACCAGCTCATTTTTGTTACATTACAACATTCCCGTTTTTGTCCAGGAATTGTACGGAAATGATTTCTTCCGACTCGGTGTTGTCGGGCGTAGTGTATTCGTATTTATAAATAAACGGAACACTGTCCACCGAAACGCTTGTTTCGTTCTCTGTGCCGGCATTGAAAACGATGGTTGCACAATCGGGGTTGTTGACGAGATACACGATTCCGTGGCTGTAGTGGTCGTATGCAATGTCATTTTCACAGACGAATAATTTGGGGGCATGACGGAATTTATATTCGTTCTCTCCGACTTCGGTGAATCGCATCGGCTGATAGCGGTTTTCTCCTTGGTTGTCCACCGCCGTAAACCAGAATAGGTGCTTATTTTCACCAATTTCACAACTGCCGCAGAGTGCAAGAGAAGAATCCTCTGCGATCGGGATGTGGCATTCCTTTTCGGCTTTTTTCAGAATTTCCTCTGTTGTATGAAGGGTGGTGAAATGGCCGTACAAAAACACGGCCGCAAGGCACAAAACAAGTGCAGTCAGCATAATAAGCAGGGTTTTGCCGCTGTATTTCATGCCGGAATCGGTTTTTGAAGCTTCTTTGGTCGGATTTTGTTCCATTGCAATGACTCCCTGCAAAAATTATTTCAGTGTTACGATTGTAACCCCGTTTTCGCCTTCGCCGTAAAGTCCCGGACGGTGGGTCTTGACGAATTTGTTGTTTTTCAGGTGATGCTGTACCGCTTCACGCAATACGCCCGTTCCTTTGCCGTGGATGACGGTGAATTCCTGCAGTCCCGACAGCAACATACTGTCAATGAATGCATCGAGCGTGAACAGGGCTTCTTCCTTGTTCATGCCACGCAGGTCCACACGGTTTTCGGCTCTGGCGGTGAGTCTTGACTCACTTCTTGCAACGGTGGGTGCGGATACTGTCTTTTTCTTTTCTTTTTTCTTTTCAAGCAGACGAAGACGGTTCAGCTGCACACGCATTTTGATGGAGCCTGCCAGCACTTCGACGTTGCCTTTGCGGTCAACGGGGGAAATAACGTCTGCTTCTCTGCCGATGTCGGCAATCAGCACACGGTCTCCTGCAACAAGCGGTCGCGGCAGGGTGTAATCCTCATCATCATACAGCGATGTGATGACGGGATTGACAGCAAGATCCAGGTTGGAAAGATCTTTTTTCATTGCCGAACGTGCCTTTGCTGCAAGGTCGGCGGCATCTTTTGTGGTTTTCATGTCCTTGCGGAAGCGTTCGACTTCCATAAGAAGTGCGTTGGCTTCGCGGCGGGCATTTTCCGTGATCCGCATGGCTTCGGACTGTGCTTTTTCGTACTCGCGTTTGCGAAGATCTTCAGCTTCTGCAAGCTTTTTCTGTGCTTCTGCGAGTGCTTTTTCGGTTTCGGCATTGCGAAGTGCAACGGCATCGCGTTCTTCTTCCATGCGAAGACGGCTTTCTTCGAGCGAATCGACCACATCTTCGAATTTCAGGTCGTCATTTTCGACCAGTTCTTTGGCACGGACGATGACGTCCATATCCATGCCCAGACGTTCGGTGATGGCAAAGGCATTGCTGCGTCCGGGAACCCCGATGAGCAGGCGGTAGGTCGGACGAAGGGACTGTACGTCAAACTCGCAGCTGCCGTTTTCCACTCTTGCGGTCTGCAAAGCGTATGCCTTGAGTTCGGCATAGTGGGTGGTTGCTGCGACCTTGCTGCCGTTGAAGTGCAATCTCTCAAGGATTGCCATGGCAAGGGCTGCACCTTCAACAGGGTCGGTACCGGCACCGAGTTCGTCAATGAGAACAAGACTTTCGGTGTCGCTTTCTTTAATAATAGAAATGATGTTTGTCATGTGTGCCGAGAAGGTGGAGAGCGATTGTTCAATGCTCTGTTCGTCACCGATGTCGGCAAATACTTTGCGGAAAATGCAGACTCTGCTTTCGTCTGCACACGGAATCATCAGACCGCAGGCAGCCATCAGGGTCAGAAGGCCCAGTGTTTTGATGGAAACGGTCTTGCCGCCCGTGTTCGGACCTGTGATGACAAGTGTATCAAAACGGTCACCCAGAGAAATGTCAACGGGAACGACCTTTTTTTTGTCAAGCAGCGGATGACGTGCCTTATTGAGTACGGTGATGCCGTCCTCGTTGAGCTCGGGAACGCTTGCGTTCATCTGATAGGCAAGTCTTGCTTTTGCGAAAATGAGATTGAGATCCACAAGGCACTCGTAGCTGTGTTTGACGGTGTCCGCCACTTCACCTGCTTGGGCTGAAAGCTCTGCAAGGATGCGGTCAATTTCTTCCCGTTCCTTACCTTGCAGCACACGGATTTCGTTGTTGGCTTCCACAACGGCCATGGGTTCGATGAAAACGGTGGAGCCGCTGCCCGATGTGTCGTGCACAAGACCCGGCACATTGCCGCGGAATTCATTTTTGACAGGCACAACGAATCTGCCGTTGCGTTGGGTGATGATGGCATCCTGTAAATATTGTTTGTAATGTGCGGAATGCACCATGCCGTCTAATTTGTCGCGGATGTTCTGTGCCTGCTGACGCATTTTGCGACGGATGTCTGCAAGTGCAGGGGATGCACGGTCGCTCATTTCGTCTTCGCTGACAATGGCATTGAGAATGCTTTCTTCGAGCAGTCTTTGCGGCATGAGGGCACCGAAAAGGATGTCAAGACAACTGTCGGCACCGGGTTGGCGGAATCTCCATTCCGAAACCGAACGGATGACACGCAGGTCTTCGGCAATGTCAAGCAGCTCTTTCATGTTCAGAGCACCGCCTGCACCGGCACGATAGAGTGCGTTGTTGACATTTTTCATGCTGCCGAAAGACGGACCGCCGAATTTTGCAAGCAGCAAATATGCAGCTTCCGTCTGATTCATCAGGGCCTGTGCTTCAACAATGCTTGTGGTCGGCATAATGCGTTCCGCTTCCCATTTTGCATCCTCGCAGGTGGTCAGTTCGGCAAGTTGTGCGAGCACTTTTTCAAGCTCAAGGGCTTTGTAATGTCTGTTATCTGTGGCTTTCATGGTTCTTTTTTGCGAAATTACTTCGCCTTTCGTTGGAATGTAAGGAATGTTACTTTACTTCCGTACCGCCGATGGCACGGATGGAAAGCACATGGCAGGCACCTTCACCGTAAACGGATTCAAGTGTTGCAATGTATGTATCAAGCAGTTCTTCGGGTACAAATGCCTGAATGGTTCCGGCAAAACCGCCGCCGTGAACACGCCAGGCACCTTTACCGTTCAGGACACTGTCGCTGAGTGCGAGTGCAAGGGAAACAGGCTGACCTGCATCCTTGATTTTTACGAACACATTCTGGTTGTACATATAAGAGGAGTTGCCGCTTTCAATGACGAGCTGCTTGAAGGTGTTGAAATCACCGTTACGCAGTGCGGTTGCTTCTTTTTCCACGCGGCGATTGTCGTTGTAGAAATGCATTGCACGCAGGCAGGCACGTTCACCGCATTTTTCACGCACAAGTGCCATGTTTGCCATGACTTCTTTTTCGTCTGTTTCACGCAGACAGGACTTGCCGAAAACAGCAGCAACGGATTCCATTTCCTTGCGGATGGCTGCATATTCATCGGTCAGGTCCGCGTGGCTGGCTCTGGTATCGGTGATGACAAGTGCGTGTGCACAGGAAGAGAAATCAAATGCGACGGGAGTGATGACGGGATTGTTTGTGTCTGCAAAGTCGATCTGCACAAAACCGCCGACCGAGCATGCCATCTGATCCATCAGTCCGCAGGGTTTGCCGAAGAAGACGTTTTCGGCATACTGAGCGATCTGTGCGATTTCAACAGCAGAGATTTTTCCGTCATTGTACATATAGTTGAAGATTGTACCGACAAGCACTTCGAATGCTGCAGAGGAAGAAAGGCCGGAACCTGCAATGACCTTGTTGGTGGTGACGCAATCAAAACCGCCGACTTTGTAGCCGAGTTGTACAAAACGGGCAGCAACACCGCGGATGAGGGATGCAGAACGTTCGGTTTCTTCTGCAACGGGAGTCAGAACAGACAGATCAATGATGTCGGTTTTGGGATATTCAACGCTCTTCAGGCGGACAATATTTTCATCGTTTGCGGATGCACAGGCAATGGCATCGAGGTTGATACCTGCTGCAAGAACGCAACCTTTGTTGTGATCGGTATGGTTACCGCAGACTTCCGTTCTGCCGGGTGCAGAGTAAAAACTGACAGCACGGTCTTCACCGTAAACGGTTTCAAATGTCTGTGCCAGAGAAAGGTATCTTGCACGTTGTTCGTCAAGTTCTTTTTCTGTATACAGTCTTTTGAGGGCTGCATCAAAGTCGCCTTCGGCAATATTTTTTTTCATTGTGCAAAGATCGTTCATTATAAACATCCTTTCGGTTTTGTATTTTTATTGTGATGAGCTGTCAGGCAGCTCTTTTTTACGCGACAGGGCATTCTGCAGACGCATGGCAAGTGCAATGATGAGGTGGAATCCCAACAGGGAAGTGCCCGAAAGCATCAGCAGAACAATGATCGGTGCAAGGAAAGACGGGGACAGCGGATCGGTTGCACTGCGACCGATGAAACTGTATGTGAGAATACGCGGTGCAATGCCACCGAGTGAAATGAGCATATACTTTACAAACGGAAAATCAAGCGAGCCGTAAATCTGGCTGACCGAGCTGACGGGAACACCCGGGAACAGACGGAACAAAAACAGTAAAACAGCATTGCTCAGGCCGTTTTTCCGAAGCACGGCATCAAAACCCGGATATTTACGCAGTATTTTCAGCGTGTATCCTTCACCCATCTCCGTGCCTGTGTAATAACGCAGTGCCATTGTACCGCCGATGCCGATCATGTTGATCAGGAATGCCGTAAGGGGGTGGAATACCACACCGCTGATAACAAGAACAATGCTTTGCGGATAAAACGGCAGCAGGCTGCGCAGCAAAAACAGCAGAAACAGAACGATCACAATCATCCATTTGTCCTGCAGGGTTGTGATCTGGTATTCAAAATCTTTCAGAAAAACAAGCCACTGATTGTATTTTTGTTGCACCGGATCCAGGTACATCAGGAAACTGATGACAAGCAAAACCGCGGCAGCGACCAGCAGAGTCGCGCCGTAAATTTTGGTTATTCGTCTTGCCATAACATCAGCATTGTATTTCTTCTTCAAAAAATCACCAACTTATATTATATATTATTTTCTTTCTTAGGTCAATCATTTTTAAAAATCTTTGTAAATTACAAAAAACTCTTTCTATTACATGAAAAAAGTGGTATACTGTTAGCATTCTGATTGGCTGAAAAGGAGGCTGCTGATGAAAGCTGTAATTCTTGACGGTTTTTGTGAAAATCCGGGGGATCTTTCGTGGGACAATGTCGCCGGATTGTGTGAGCTGACCGTATATGACCGTACTGCACCCGAAGATGTAATTGCCCGTGCACAGGGTGCGGAAATTCTTGTTGTCAACAAAGTACCGCTGCGCGAAGAAACACTTGCACAATTGCCGGATGTCCGCTATATTGCCGTTCTTGCAACCGGTTTTAATATTATTGATACCGAGTATTGTGCAAAACGCGGCATTCCCGTATCCAACATTCCTGCTTATTCCACCGACAGTGTTGCACAATATGTATTCAGTTTTATTCTTGCCCATGCATCCCGTGTTGCCGAGCATTCCGCTGCCGTGCATGAGGGACAGTGGACAAGTTGTCCCGACTTTACATTCCGCGTGGTTCCCATTGCAGAACTTGCGGGAAAAACACTCGGCATTGTCGGTTTCGGTAAAATCGGACAAAAAGTCGCCTGCATCGCACAGGCATTCGGTATGCGTGTGATTGCAACAACGGCACATCCTGATAAATATGCAGAAAAAACGGTTGTTTTTACAGATGCTGATACACTTGCAAGGGAAAGTGATTACATTTCTTTGCACTGTCCGCTGACACCGCAGACAACGGGACTTGTGAATGCACAGTTTTTGAGCAAAATGAAAAAGTCTGCGTTTCTTGTCAATACTTCAAGAGGACCTGTTGTGGATGAACAGGCACTTGCACAGGCCCTTGACAACGGCAGTATTGCAGGTGCAGGACTGGATGTGCTTTCGGATGAACCGCCGAAGGCTGACAATCCTTTGCTTACTGCAAAAAACTGTCTTATCACACCGCACATTGCCTGGGCACCGACAGAAACAAGACAGCGGCTTATGGATATTTTTACGGATAATATCCGCGGATTTGTCACCGGCAAGCCGATAAATGTTGTAAATATGTAAAAGAATGCATTTGCATTCTCTGAATTTTTATCCGATTTTGACAAAGTTTTGTCAAACACCGTCTTTTTCAATAAAAACACTTGCAAAAATTTTTGCAGAATGTATAATAGAAACGGTTAAAATTTTAATAAAACAATTGGAGGAATTTTAAAATGGCAGTTAAAGTAGCAATTAACGGTTTCGGCAGAATCGGCCGTCTGGCATTCCGTCAGATGTTCGGTGCAGAAGGTTATGAAGTAGTCGCTATCAACGACCTTACCAAGCCCTCTATGCTTGCACATCTTCTTAAGTATGACACCGCTCAGGGTCGTTACGACGGTCACTGTGTCTGTGCAGACGACGAAGCCGGCACCATCACCGTAGACGGCAAGACCATCAAAATTTATGCAATGGCAAACGCTGCTGAACTCCCCTGGGGCGAAATCGGTGTTGACGTTGTTCTTGAATGCACAGGTTTCTACTGCTCCAAGGACAAGAGCATGGCTCACATCAACGCAGGTGCAAAGAAAGTTGTTATCTCTGCTCCCGCAGGCAACGATCTCAAGACCATCGTTTTCTCCGTAAACGAAAAAACTCTTACTGCTGATGATCAAATCATCTCCGCAGCTTCCTGCACCACCAACTGCCTTGCTCCCATGGCAAAGGCTCTCAACGATTATGCAGAAATCCAGAGCGGTATCATGACCACCGTTCATGCATACACCGGCGACCAGATGATTCTTGACGGCCCCCACAGAAAGGGCGACCTTCGCCGTGCACGTGCAGGCGCACAGAACATCGTTCCCAACTCCACCGGCGCTGCAAAGGCTATCGGCCTTGTAATCCCCGAACTCAACGGCAAACTCATCGGTTCCGCACAGCGTGTTCCCACCTGCACCGGTTCCACCACCATTCTTGTTGCTGTTGTTAAGGGCAAGGACATCACCAAGGAAGGCATCAACGCTGCTATGAAGGCTGCTGCTTCCGAATCCTTCGGTTACAACGAAGATCAGATCGTTTCTTCCGACGTTATCGGCATCCGCTTCGGCTCCCTGTTCGATGCTACCCAGACCATGGTTGCCAAGATCGACGACGATACCTATCAGGTACAGGTTGTTTCCTGGTACGACAACGAAAACTCCTACACCAGCCAGATGGTCCGCACCATCAAGTACTTCGCAGAACTGTAAGTGCTTGACCGCGAAATTTTCGCATAACAAAACCGCTGTCCGAAAGGATGGCGGTTTTTCATATATACAAGAAAGCCAAAAGATGCAGAAAAATATTGACTGAAAAACAGCTTTTGTTGTATAATAAAAATGAGGTGATGACAGATGCCTGAAATCAGCTTGTTTTTTGGTATTCGTATAACAATGAATTGGAATGAACACAATCTGCCGCATTTTCATGTGGAGTATGCGGGATATAAAGCTACGGTTTTAATTCAGCAGGGCAGAATTGATAAGGGATTTTTGCCGAGCCGACAGTTAAAGCTTGTTTTGGCATGGTGTGAAATTCATCGTGACGAATTGATGCAGAATTGGGAGCTTTCTGCAAACGGCCAACCGATGAACAGTATTGCGCCGTTGATGTAAAGGAGAATTGCAATGGAAAATCTTGATTACAGCCGCTTCTGGCCTGTTGTTTTACAGGTTGTGCCGACGGATGAATTCGGAATTTATGTGTATTTCAATGATGGATCCGTGCGATTTTTTGATGTAAAACCGCTGCTGAAAAAAGGCACGGTATTTGAGCCTATGACGGATCTTGATTTTTTCAAAGGCAGGCTTTCAATTATCAACGATACCGTTGCATGGGATATGACCGGTGACGGGGATCCTTGTAAATGCATAGATATTGATCCCTTTGTCCTGTTTGAGCAACCCTGTGTGGCGGATCCTTTGGAGCAGAGTGCATAAATTTTTATATTTTCAAACAAAAAAGGAACTGTAAACAAAAATACAGTTCCTTTTTAGCATCGGTTTTTTATACGCTGATGGAAAACTCTTTGATGCCGTCAATGTCGTGCATCATGGTCAGGATGGATTCCAGTGACATGTTCTTTGAAATTTTGATGGTCATTGCAACATGGATGGAGTTGTCAGATTTTTGTTTTGTTTCCAGCGTGATGACCTTTATGTTGTTCGAAATCAGGAAGTCTTTGATCTGTGCGAGTATTTCATGGTTGCTTGCCGTGAAGGTGATGATGTTGTTCTCCATTGTTTCGCTGACGGGCAGGAATTTGTGCAGTATGATCTGAATCAACAACAGCAACAGGGTGGCAATGATGCCGATTGCATACATACCTGCACCAATACAAATACCGATGCCGGCACAAGCCCATATGCCTGCAGCGGTGGTCAGTCCCTTGATGGTGCCGCCACGGACGAAAATAACACCTGCACCCAAAAAACCGACACCGGTCATGATGTTGGAGGCAACACGCGACACATCGACCTGTATTTTGTAGTCCGCATATGCCTGCACGATGTCAGTGAATCCGTATTTTGAAACGATCATGACCAATGCAGAACCGAGTGCAAGAATAATGTGTGTACGAAGACCTGCTTCTTTCTGACGAAGACTGCGTTCATAACCGATCACAGCACCGCAAAGACAGGCAACTGCAAGTCGGATAACCAGTTCCCACCATTCGCCGAAATGGCTGTGGAACATATCAATAAAAGCCGTAATATCCATGGCGATTCCTCCGCTAAATATTTATATTATAAAATAACACATTTTATGCAATTTGTCAAATCGGTTGACAGAAATTTATTTTTTTTGTACAATATACGCATCTTGTTTTTGTGGAGTTTTTATGGATAAACATCTTCTTTTGTATTATGCCTGCATCGGTATCGGTTTTTTGCTTGGTGCAGTTTATCTTTTTGCCGTGCGAAAAAAAACACGGCATTTCTCTGAAACAGGCAGTGCAGTTTTCATTGCTCGGATTGTGCACATCGCTTGTCGGTGCAGTGCTGATGGCACAGCTTTATAACGAAATCATTTTGTTTGCAAGTGGTGGGGAAGTGCAGGCGGCAAGCCGACTGCGGTTGTTCGGTGTGTTGTTATTTTCACCTTTTATTGTCAAAATTCTGTACAGCATCGGCAAATTAAACGCGGATACCCCCCTCGATTTGTATGCCGCAGGTACGGTTCTTGCACTCGGTTGTGCAAAAATCGGCTGCTTTTGTTACGGTTGTTGCTACGGAATTGAATGTGCACACGGCATACGGAACCGGCTGACGGGTCTGACCGTTGTGCCTGTGCAGCTGCTCGAAGCAGTGTTTTGTTTTGTTCTTGCGGCGGTTCTGATGTGGTTGCTGCACAAGGGAAAATTGCGCGGATTGCTGTTTCCCGTCGCACAGATTGCCTATTCCGTGCCGCGATTTTTCCTTGAATTTCTGCGCCATTATGATTATTCCGTTGAAGGCGATGTCTTTTTGCAGCTCTCCGTATGGCAGTGGTTCGCGGTGTTGAGCATCCTTGTCGGAGGAGTATGGTTGTTTGTAATGAGAAAAAAACGTGCCTGACCGTACATTACATTATAATATATACACCCTCTCCGTTTTGCTGCGGAGAGGGTGTTCTTTCATTCGTTGATTCCTTGCACTGTCAGGAGGATGCCTCTTGACAGTTTTTGTTCCGTGCAGTTGAACATTTCTTTCATTACGGTGGCCTTATCCTCTGCCATTTTGAAGCTGACGCCGTAGTCCGAACGGGGCACAACGGCACTGATGTAAATGTATTTCGGTTCTTTTTCGGGATTCAGCTCGTAATACGCTTCCAGGCGTTCCGGCTCAAAGCTTAATTGCCATGCGGAATACGTGCCGAACGGACGGTCAATATACAGATACAGCCACGTCATATCCGACAAAATCAGCACGGGATCGTCTTCGGAACTTCTATCCTTGATTTCGTCAAGGTCGGCAAGGCTCAGTTGGTAGGTGCCGTAATAGCGACGGCTGATGTAAAGATTCTCATACGGACCGTTTTTAATCTGCTGCATTTCGTCTTTTTCGGGGTAATATCTGCAGAACAGCGAAATGCTCTGGAATGCGATTTGCAGACCGATGCCAAAGCAAAGAACAATGCAGGCAATGCTTTTAAGAGCCTTTTTACAATCTTCTTTTTCTTCTTTCAGTTCAACAAGCAGATCTCTGATAAAAAAGATTCCGGCAAAATTACTGATTGTCAGTACCCATCCGATCGCGAGTAAGGCAAGGTTGGATGCCAGATACTGTGCACATGCGGCAATGACACCGGGGATCCATACGCAATAAAACAATTTTTTATTTTTATTCTTCGTCAGAATATAACTGACTGTGGATATCAACAGCAACGGCAGAGAGAAAAAGTGTACATTTCCATCACCGTTCATAACGGCAACGGCGACACCGGCGGTGTAAAAAACAGCCAATGCGAATGCACAAATAAGATATGTAACAATATGATTTGGCAGTTGTCTTTTTTTGTCAAAAATCAAAGCGACATACAACAGGATCGGCAAAAAGAACAGCTTGAAGCTGATGGTGTTGAAAGCAGATGCTGTGTCTGCCAGCCTGCCGATAAATCCAAGGAGTAAGTTATCTGAAAAATGCTCGGAGTCGGTCAGAAGATGCTTGAAATTTGCGGCAAATGCAGACAATGTACCGCCGGTGGCAAAGAAGAAAACAAGACAAACGACGGCAATTGCAGCAATGCCGATGCCGAACAGCAGGAATGCCTTTTTGCTGAAAAAGGTGCCATGCACAGTGCATTTTTGCGGTAAGGCACGCTCTTTTTTGTTTTCTTTTCTGCGTCTTTTGTTGGAAAGAATGATGTTCTGTCGGTGAAAATTGCTGTTTCGATATTTAATAATCGGCCAAGCGATGCAATAAATTACAAAAACAACACAGAACAGCGGGTTGCATACACACGCGCAGGCATAAACCAGACCTGCAAGGATGTAATGCAACGGTTTTTGTTTTTCATAAATCGTCAGAATCAGCAGGCAGCCGGCAGTCAGAAACAGCGCAAACAGGGAATTGTAGCTGAAGTTGATGATCTGCATGGGGGTTTGCGTGCAGAAAAGAAGTGCTGCAACCACAGCCCACATGCCGTGTTTTCGGAAAAACAGATAAATGCCGCTTGCGCACAGCAGGTGAATGCAGGCATATAAACACCTTAAAAAGAACACCATGCCGTCTGCCGAGCCGTTGACTGCAAGCCACAGTCGGACAGGCAAATACAAAAACAAGGACGAAAACTGCGACAAATGCCATTCATCCGCCACCAGACTGTCGCCGTTTATCAGCCGCAAGGCTGCGGTCGGATAAAACGATTCATCCACATAACCTGCAAAGCCGTTCAGGCAAAACAAAAACAACACCGCGCAACCGAGCAGTGAAAAGAGGAATATAATATCACACATTTTGAATCTTTTTGTTGTCATTCAACTTCACTTCCTATATTACATTATATATATATAATATCTCCGTGTCAATTCCCCGCATCAAAAAAAAGCAACCCGCGATGTGCGGATTGCTTTTGTGTTTTTATTGCGGCTGCAGTTGGCTTTCCTTTTTCTTGTCTGCATAATGCAAAACAACGAGCATGATCGCCCCGACTACGGACATGAGCAATGCGTGCAGCGCGAGGGAGGAAATGTTCAGGAACAGCTTTTCGTTTCCTCTGAAGAATTCCCAGACGAAACGGGTCAGACCGTAGGGAATGAGCATGATGAAATAGGTTCTTGAATCACCGACGTAATTCTTCTTTTTATTCATAATCAAAGTAATTGCAGCAAGAATCAATGCTGTTACCGCTTCGCAGAATTGCACGGGGAAGCAGTTGTAGCCGGCCTGATGACTATAAATACCCCAATCACAGGGAATGCCGTAGCAGCAGCCGGGGAACATACATCCGAATTTTACAAAACCGAAAACGAGACAGGTTGACGGTGCAATGAAGTCTACGCAGGCTTTCCATTTCAGCTTCATTGGCTTTGCAAGCAGGAACAACAGCAAGGGCATCCATATATAAACGCGAACGACATTATGATGTCCCCAATCGGAAAACAGACTTTCGACCCACGCCAGAATATAAGCCCATACAAAGATCAGCAGATACGATGAGACTGAAAGCAGCAATCCCTTTGCAGGTTTGATGTTGAATTTTTTGCCGTAAAAAGTGTTGAAAATAAAGATTCCCAAAAAACCAACAACAAAGAAAGTCAGATAATAACCGATTTCAAAACCGAAAATTGTGTATGTTTTTGGAAAAATAATTTCAGATAACATAAAAATTCCTCTCTCTTTTTGTATTTACTTGCTTTTTTTCTGCTTCCAGATCAGCTGCAGCAGAGGATTTTGGATTTCCCGAACCGCTTTTGCACCGGTTTTGAAGCATTTTTGCAGTTGTTGGACGGTATATGCATCCATGTTTTCTTTTTTTGCCTGCTGCAATAAAATATCATCATTCTGCTGCAATGTGTTCAAATCACAACCGGCAGCGGCACAGGCTCTGTAATACGCGATTGCCTGCGGAAGACTGTAGCCGTCGTTACATTGCAGCGGTTTGCGGCAAAGCAGAAACAATGTCACGAAAGCCGTCAGAAAACCGACTGCAAAATAACCGTACACAAGGCGCGACCAATGCAGGGCAATGAGTATGCAGAACAACAGCAATGCTATGGCAAGAAAAAGAAAGGAAATGTACCACAGGATCAGATAAGGTGTTTTTTTCCTCATAATAAATCCTTTCTCAAATTACTATTAAGAATATTATATAAAAGAAAGAATAAATTGTCAAGAATTTATCGTGGTATGAACATTACATTATATAATATATACACGAAAACAAATGTAAAAAACTCTTGTTTGCAGTCTTGTGGTTGAAAAAAGCCCGCAATGCAGCATCATGGTGCTAATTATAAACCCATTGTATACTTGCACAAATCAACGGACTATATTTGTGCAATCTTTTTACTGAAAAGAACTTGAAAACTTGACGCGCATCGTGTATAATGAGTAACGTATGATAGTGTCTAAAGGTATAATTATGTCCAAAATCAGACATTTTCTACCTTCAGACCATCTTCAATTTCAAGTCAGAAAAGGAGAAATGACTATGAAACGAGTTCTCAGAAACACTCTTTGCGTGTTCCTGGCGATCATCATGGCATTCAGCGGTTTCCAGATGAGTGCCCCGAACATCGCAGCCAAGCTCGGTCTGTCTATCTCTGCCTCGGCAGCGGATAGAACTTCGATCGACAACATGCTGGCACAGGCACACCAGGTCGGTGGCGGCACGGTCAGTGCCTTCATCAGCGGCGGTGGCTCGGAAGGCAGCAATGCCTATTCCACGAGTTCTGCCTCGGCTGCCGACATCGCGGCTGCGAACGAAGCGTATGCATTTATGAATGCATACAAGAACACCAGCCAGAACAGTTCTTATAACACTGACAATCTGTACGGTGGTCTTACGCAGAATGCAGCTGTTCGTCGCCTGACGAATCCCAGCGGTACGGGTCTCGGCGGCTACAATGTCAACAACAAAAAGAATGTCGGTTCGGGTACAACGGATACAATTAATACCGGTTATACCAATCCGACCATCACCCACAGCGGTCGTCTGAGTGCTGTAACCAAGACGGTTACTCTGAATGCATCCGTTGCTTCTTACATCAGTTCCTTCACGGACTATGAGGACATCGGTACCATTTACACGAAGGCTGTGTACACCTACACCAACTCTGTCGGTTACACAACGACCAATGCGGACAGCACCTACAACAGCAACTGGACAACCGAAGACGGTTGTAATAACAACAGCGGTACAGATGTTCACTATGTCCGTACCACCACAGCTTGGGAATGGTACTACCTGTCTGCTGCTACCCAGAACCTGACGGCTGATACCTCCGGTGCTGCTGCAAAGATCAAGGCTTACGGTGACTATGTAACCGCAGGCACTTTCAACACGCATTGGAAAGCTTGGCTTGCACAGGGTAATAACTATGTTTACAACCTGGATGCCACGGTTCTTGATACGCTCATGAACGGCTACGACACTGTCAACGCTCCTGCCGAAACAGCTGTCGGTGCCGGTGGTTCCTATGCCCTCGAAGCAGTTCTCTCTGCTTACAATCCTGCTAACAGACACGGCGATTGCAAGCAGGCAAACGCTTACCAGTCCGCTGAAGAATTCCGCAGAGTTCTGCAGGCTGCAAAGGATGTTGCTTCCTACAAGTACATCGCATCCTGGTTCATGAATGCTGTTGATAACGGCAACGGTCTGTGGGTAACGGATTATGATGAATCCTTCATCGACAACTTCATGCCCCGTGACGGTGCAACCCTGAAGGCTGAGTACGACAGAGTCGTTGCAGTTTACAACCAGGGTACTACATATGTCAACACCCTCAACGGTCTTTCCAACAAGGCTGAAATCATTGCTGCTTTCGAAGCACAGTACGGTCTTGACTATGCGGCAGAAGTTGAAGCCCGCATGAAAGAGCTCAAGCTCTACAAAGACTACTACGAGCTGTATGCAAACTACGAGTACTTCACCTTCCGTATGGAAAATGGTGACGCTGCGATTTATGACAGCGCAACCTACAAATACGGTGATGATACCACCAACGGTCTTGCCGAATACGAAAGCTATAGATTCAATAAGCTGCAGTATACCACCGACGCAGAACTTGCTGCCGGTGTTACCCAGATGCGCGGAAAACTCAGTGCAATTGCAGGCTACAACGGAACCGATGCTTTCAATCTTCTGTTCCCCAACGGTTATGCAGATCTGTCCGCATTTGTTACTGCATTGAATCACGAAATCTCTTACCGTGGTGTTCATGTTGATTACCTCGCTTCTCAAACCTACAACTGGAACGAACTCCACAAGAGTGAAAGCTGGATGACCTACAATGCAGCCAACCTCGTTTCGAGCTACAACACCGCTGTTACCTATGCAGGTGATTGGGATACCGCAAAGAGCAAGGCAGGCACAGGTTATTCTGCTGATATCGACGGTGACGGCACCAACGAAACATTCGAAGCGCTGACTTCTACCGAAATCAATCAGATCTTCGGCAACTATGACACTGCTGTTATTGATGTTACCGTTCAGAATATCAAGGACGCAGCTTACATGCTCGTGGCTCAGAAGCTGATTAAGCTTCTTACCGATGCGAATTACACCGTTACGATCGGCGGCACGGTTGTCAAGCCCGGTGATGATATCACCAAGCTCAACGGCACTCTGACCGTTTCCGGTTCGGGTTCTGTCAACCTGCGTAATTCTTCTCTTGTCAATGCCGGCATCAACACCATGGACCATGCTCTCTATTATTGGTTGACCGGTAACAATGTCTATGTGCGTAGCTCCAACAGCTATGTAGCATGGGCAGATGCAGACTATGAAGGCTACGAAGAAGATACAAACAAGGCAGGCGCATTCTCCACCGAACGCAAGAACAATCTGAAAACAATGTATGAATACATTGACGATTGTAAGAACCTGTTTGACACCTTCAATGCAAAACTCATCGACGAACTGAAGAACCCGACTGAATACGACGACGGTGACGGCGATGGCGACGGCGGCGACGGTTACTATGTAATCCGTCATGCACAGGGTTATGCTGACCTTGCCCGTGAAGGCTCCAATTTCAGCGATGCTCTCTCTGCACGTGAAGAGGACGACTATGTTCTGTCCGTTGATCGCGTGGAAGATACCATTGCTAAACTCGACAGATTCCTCACCTCTTCTGACTTTATTGACCTTATTGCTCCCGATGCAGATGCAGCCAATCTGACCGAATGGCTCAAGGATCTGCTCGGTGAACTTGTTTTCTCCGACAGCATGGTCAACACCATCGTTGGTCTCTTGTTCCCGATGCTTTGCAACCTGCTTGTGGGACTTCTGCATGACTTTGCAGTAGAACCCCTGAATCTTGACGTACATGACGGTGACCTTGACTTTGTAGGTACTCTGTATATTTATACCGACAGCATGCTGCCCGGCGGCGTTTCGGATTCCTACAGACCCATTGCTCTTTCTACCGTATTCAATGATCTCGGTCTCGGTCTGTTCCCGAACCAGTTGGCTGCTTCTCTCGGCAACAGCTCACAGGCATCCAAGTATGCAACTGCCAGAAGTGTTCTGAATTCTGCAGGTACAGATTGGTCTGCAATCGACCTGAACAAGGACGGCTCCATCTCCGGTAAAGAACTTGAATACCAGGGCTTTACCTGGGGGCTTGATGAAATTGAAGACAGAGAAGCACGCTTCAATGCCTTCCTTACCGTTATCGGTGACGTTTTCCGCGGCATCGTTCCGCTGCTGCAGTGCTTGTTCTGCGGTTATAACTACACAAAGGCTACCGGACGTTTTGCTTACATCCGCGCTACTTACCTTTATGTTTTCTATCCCGACGTAGACCCTATTTTCAAGGGCGACCTGACCCTGGAAGCACAGCCTGCCGGTCTTTGTGTTGATGAAGCCAAGATCACAATCACCGGTCTTGACCTTTACAACAACCTCTGGGTATGGCTGTTTGAATCCCTGTTCTATAATGATTATACCACCTCCACTTCTCCTTACTATGTAAGCGGCTACAATCCCACGCCCGCACAGCCCTTCTCCAACAACTTCGGTGTCAGTGGCGGTGCAGCAACTCCCGCACAGTTTGCAGACTGCTTGTTTACTCCCGTTTATGGCCTTATCGACAAGCTCACTGCAGCTCCCCTGCAGGAAGTTATGAAGCTTCTCCCGAACCTCATGCTCTTCCTTACCACCGACCAGATCAATCCTCTGATTCAGCGTCTTGTGATCAATCTTTCCATCGACGAAGCAGTCGGCCGTTTCAACGTCGATGACCTGAATGTCACCGACGGTAGTTACGGTATCATCGGTATCGGCGGTCTTGCTGAATGGGCGCTCTCACAGGAATGGCTGGTTGAATGGGTTCTCGGTATGGTCTTCCCGATCGGCTTCCCGATCAACCTCGGCGGAATGCTTGACCTTGAAGAACTCCTTGGTGCTCCTCTTACCGACATCAACGGCATTCTCAAGAAGTTCCTGCCCGACCT
Organism: Clostridia bacterium; assembly: GCA_017435865.1. Classification (GTDB taxonomy): domain Bacteria; phylum Bacillota; class Clostridia; order Oscillospirales; family Acutalibacteraceae; genus RUG806. Next base: position 14,355 of record JAFSEF010000042.1, on the reverse strand, counting down.
CGCACTTCCCACCATTGATATGAATACCATTGCAACCCTCGGCCAGCTCGTAACACGCAACGGCTCTGCAAGAACCTTCGTCAACCCGGCTCTGCAGCTGCAGGCAGGTCAGTTCTGGGCTGTTCAGGCTGATATTGCTGACGTATTCTATTATCTCATTGAGTTCGTTCTCAACTTCGCTTCCGGCGGCGGCCTTGCAGCTCTCGGTCTCGACCTGAGCTCCATCAAGGTTGACATGATCGGTCTTGACGTTGAAAAGATTCTCACCCACATGAGCCCCGAAGATGTTATTGCGGCTCTTGTTGAATTGTTCAATCCGAATACAACCAACTCCTCTTCCAACGGTGGTGACACCGCTTATGCCGGCCGGTACACGGACGGCACTTCTCCCTATGCACTGAACAACTGGAATTGGTGGTATCCGACCGAAGACAGCGTATTCTTCCAGTCTGTTGAAGATATCTCTGTTGTTGACTTCGTTTACCTCAACCATGAAAACAACTGGACTCTTGACAAAGCTGAATTCTTCTACAACAACTCCATCGGCCTTGTTGATGCGATCCTCGGTCTGCTTCTGACCGACGAAACCAGCAAGGAATATCAGGACTTCTACGTCGTCGGTGAAGGCTCTGCAGCCAACTACCTGCGCAACATGATCGAAAAGATGTTCTCCTCCGACGGTGCATGGAACGTTGTGGAACTGATGGCTTATACCCTCGGCTCTCTCATGAGCGGTCTTCCCGAACAGGTCCTCGGCCTGCTCGAAAACAACTTCGGCATCAATGTTAACTCCTGGTTCGAAACCTACGGCTATATGTTCTACGGTGAATACTTCGCAGAAGACGGTTATTTCCAGCCGTTTGATGCTGCCAACGGTCTGCCCGAAGGCACCACTCACCTGACCAGAGTCAACAACGAAATTATTCCGCATTATGAATGTCTGTACTGCTCCGACACTGACGTTGAAGATAAAGACGGCAGAGTTGTTGTGACCGGCATCCGTGATGAAAACGGTGAACTCAAGGCCGGTAAGAAGCCTCTTTCCGGTAACTTCCTTGAGCATTATCCGCAGTATGTCAATTCCTTCTCCTATCCCGCAGATCCTTCTACTCTTCGTCAGTACACCTGTTCGAACTGCGGCAAGCGTCTTATCATTACTTACTACGCAACCGAAATCGAAGTAGAAGAAATTGTGGTTCCCACGCAGTACATCTCCTATGAAGATGTCAAGACGACCGATGAAAACGGCAACGAAATTGTTATCGGCCGTAACTATCTCACCTATGACGGCTCCTGGACCACCATCGACAACATCGGTGATGAAGAAAGAGAAGTCAAGTTCTACATTCCTTCCAACACTTATTATCAGGCTCATGCAGAAAAAGGCAATCTGTTGCCTGCTTCCAAGTGGGTTGATAACTTCCCGCGTGTGGAAATCGTCCGTCACGTGATTCCCGATGCACAGGCTGAAGAAGCTGCCAACATCGAACGCGCATATAACAGATTTGAATATGAAGTTATATTTGACGGCGATACCATTGATACCTATGACCGTGAGCTCTTCGTTTCCTATACCATGTATATGATGGAAGACCTGGCTCCGCTGTTCAACCTGCTTCTTCTCGGTGAAGATGCCAAGTTGTTCGAAGGCGCATTCACTCTCGTCGGCTTCAATGTTTATGATGCTATTATTATTCCTCTTTGGGAACTGTTCGAAGTCTGCAGCCCCGAACTGCAGGCAAATGCAGGCCAGACTGACCTCAAGAGTGCTGCTGAATACCTTAGCTATGTACGTTCTCAGTCTTCCGCATCTGACCCGACCTACAACGCAACCTACGGCTACTCCAACGCAGGTGCTGTTGCCGGTATCACATTCCTGACCGAACAGCTCTTCACTTGGATTGACTGGCTCGTAACCAACGATGAGCACGGCAAGAACATGGTTCAGAAGGTCTTTGACCTGCTTCCCAACCTGTTCTACGGCATCCAGTCCAACTTCATCTCCAACCTTGTTCTGAACCTTCTCCACTTTGCAATCGTTCTTGTTGATACCATCCGTCCCATCTTCGACCTTGACCTGAACGCAATTCTTGTCAACCTGCTCGTAGATCTGCTTGGCAACTATGATGATGCTCTCAATAAGAACCTGACTGATCCCGACAACGCAGCCGATTATCCGAACGGACTTCCGACCGAACCCGTTCTCAGCGAAGCTCCCGATCAGGAAACCAACCCGAGCGACTACAACTACTGGCTCAACAACGATTATAAGAAGTATACCGAAGACCTCAAGGTATGGGATGCTTACAAGGCTGCTCATTCCTTCGGCGGTGAATTCTATAATGCCAATAAGGATGAAAACGAAATCAAGCACAGCGACATCGCATTCCTCGATGTTGAAGAGCTGACGCTCACCAACATTCTCAGAATTCTCCAGGTATTCTTTGACTTCAAGTTCGCTCCCATTCAGTATGCTCTTGAAGGTATTGCAATGACCACCACCCGTGGCGGTGAAAAATACGGTATTGAAGCTTACAACACCAAGTCCACTGTTTCCTTCACTGACGTGAATGCAAACGGTCTGAAGGATGATACCATTGTTGATGCAGAAGGCAGAAGCTGGACCTCCACCGCATCTGCTCCTGTTTCCACCAGACTCAACTTCTACGGACCTGACTCTGTAACCCTTCTTATGTCCATACTGCTTGACCTTCTCCACATCGAAGAAAACCGTACTGCTCTTGATAAGCTCCTGTTCAGCGACATGGACGAAATCAACGCAGAAGGTCTCTTCACTGCTCTTGACTTCCTCTTCACCGAATCCGTATTTGAGTATAAGAGCCCCAATTGGGATTATCTCATGGAAGGTAAGATGGGCGACTTCGACGGTGACGGCGACCTCGAAGAATGGAACGACGACACCAAGAGAATGGAATACATCTATGATAAGAACACTGATCTTACCATGTATCATTCCATTTACTATCTCTCCTATGTAACTGACTGGACATACGAAACTGCTGACGGTATCTATGACAGCTTTGATGCTATCCTTAACATGGTAGCCGGCCTCATCGAAATCGACGGCAAGAAGTATGACAGCATCCCCGCACTTCTTGAAGGACTTCTGTCCGACATGCTGTTCACAGACGAAATGGCAGGCACCATCATGGATGCACTTACCATGGTTCTCAACCTGCTTCCGTCCGTTGTCTTCCAGCTTGTTGACAGTCTCATCAACACCACCATTGCCGGTGACGTTGAAAGCGACGAAAAGAGCAAAGACGACCAGCTTGGCGACGATATCCTCAAGACCAACGATAACTACGGTTGGTACAAGTATTTCGACCATATCGTTACCGCTATTGACGACAACGGTATCAGAACATACGAATATGTTGTCGGTTCCGAATATGCAACCACAACAACCGAAACCAATACCGATGAAGAAACAGGCGAAGTGACCACAGAAGATGTCACTACCTACAACTTCGGCATTGATTCCGCAGAAGATAAGGAAGAAGCATTCTTCAACTTCATCACCGATCTCCTTCAGCCCGCAGCATATCTGCTCAGCTGGATCTTCATCGGTGCTGACTACCGTTTCTTCTTCACCATGGGCGAAGGCATCAAGTATGACCAGACCACCTATGATGTAATCTTTGATACCGACGGTGACCTTGACGGTGACGGCGACAACCCGAACGACTTCGGCGACGACTCCCTCATCCTCAACGGCGGTATGGGCTACAAGTACGGTCTGCTTCCCATCTTCGAAGCATTCGGCCTGCATCCGCTGCCTGTTGAAACCTTCTACACATTCGATGCTGACGGCAAGACCGTAACAGACATCGATTGCAACGCATTCCTTGCACACTTTGTTGATATTCTTCAGGAACTCATCGATACCCTTCTTGCACCCACTGCAGACGATATGTTCTACATGGCAGAAGGTGACACCACTGTCAACACCATTGACTGGCTCATCGACAAGCTCCCGAACCTCATCTACAATGCAAACAGCGGTGCATTCTCCGCTTACATCAACAACATCATCGTTTTCATCACTGACTTCCTGGATGCCATCAACGCAGTTATGGATCCCGAAGATCAGATCAACATCAGTGCACTTGTTGAAGGTGCAATTGATCTCGACCTCAACAACATCACCCTTGGTGCGATCTTCAAGGTTCTCGAAAGCTTCACAGGTCTTCATATCAATGAATCTCTTGTTAAGTTCCTTGAAAGCCTGTATGTCGGTGAAGTGCAGTACTTCATGTCCAACAACGGCAGCCCGGCTTACAGAATGGCTTGCACAAGCGAAGAAGATCAGGCTGACGTCATCACCATCCTTCTGAGCATCATCATTGAAGTTCTCATGGATGAAGGTGCCTACACGCAGGATATCTATAAGGTACAGGTATCTCATGACGACAAGGCAACCTGGGAAGATGTAAACTCCACCGAAACTTACAGCAGCTCCGAATGGACTCTGTCTGTTGCTGACGGTGTTTACACTCTCACCAAGCCGCAGCTTGACGAAGACGGCAATGTCAAGGTAGACGAAGAAACAGGCGAAACCCTGCTTGACACCGTTACCATTGACTCTGCAGACTATGTCGGCTTCAACCTTGTTGAAAGAGTTGAAAACTACTATGTTGTTTCTTATGACAACAGCGGCACGACCGAAAAGATCAGCTACAATAAGAATGAATGGACTCTCAGCAATTCTGCAAACACCATCACTCTGACACAGATCGTTGAAGGTGATGCAGAACCTGAAGTAGTAACCTTCAACTATGCTGACTACGATGGTCTTGCTTACACAGAAGTTGCAGTTACTTACTATGACTTCACATCCACCAACACCAAGGTCGGCATCTACGATCACGAAGTTGACGGCAACATTGTTCCTGATGAATTCGGTCAGTGGTCCACAGGCGACTGGTATCAGTATGTCTATGTTACCACCGAAACCATCGAATACAACAACGCAGCTGCGATCGACAAGCTCATCGGTGCAGAAGAAGGCAAGCCCGGTATCGTTGAAACCGTTCTCGGTATGCTCGACACCCAGTTCACCGATTATAAGGATGTTGACTGGTACTACTTTGAAGAAGATGTCAAACTCATTCCCGACACCGGCGATGCTATCGACAGCGACACCAAGACCGAATATGTCGGCGTACGCGACATCAACTACCTTACCTACGGTAACGATTGGACCTATGATACCGCTGCTTACCTTGCATACGGTATTGAAGATCTTGTTTCCACCATCCTTGGCATGACCGGTGCAGAAGAAACCGAAATTTCCGAGCTTCTCGGCGGTCTGCTCACCATCTACAACGGCAATTCTCTTGAATCCATCCGTTCTCTTGTTGCAGGTCTGATGGAATCTCTTGACGAAGTTATCTTCAACCTCGTTGACGCTCTCCTCGGTGTTTCCATCTCCGAATGGAACGACTTCCGCTTCGCTTCCCTTGATACCATCCCCGTAATGGTTCAGGATACCAACGAAGACGGCACTCCCAAGGTTGACGAAAACGGCGAACCCGTCATGGTTGAAAAGCTCGTCGAACAGAAAGACGAAAACGGTGATACTGTTCTCGGTGAGGACGGCAAACCCGTTATGGTCGCTGAAACCTACAATGCATTCAGATATACCTACACCACCTATGTGGCTGACGGTTATGCACAGAACGAAGACGGCTCCTACGTCATCAATGACAACGGCACTCCCGATGACATCACCGACGACTGGACCGAATACAAGTTCGTTGCAACCGAACATGTTGTTGAAATGTCTGAAGAAGATGTCAACAACGCTCTTGTATGGGACGACGAAGCCAAGCTGTACTACTTCACCGCAACTTATCACTCCGATGACGAAGTTGATAAGAAGACCGGCGAAGTAACACCCGGCTCCGAAGAAACCGGCGTCAAGTACTTCTTTGTACGTGCTGACGACGAAACCACTGAAGATGTTGCTGAAGACAGAGAAGACTTCGTAGCAGGTCTGTCCATGCTTGTCGGCTCCATCTCCAGAGTTCTCGGCTGGCTGTTGTTCGGTCAGGAATACGAATTCTTCGTAGGCCACGGCAACGGTTATGACGATGATCCCACCAACGACAACTTCTATTATGATGTCTACACCAGCGGCGGCGTAGATGCAGACGGCAAGGAAATCTGGAACGCTACCGGTACCACCCTTGCAGGTGACGCATTCGTAACCGTAAACGGTGTTGAAGACATGGCATACCGTCTGTACGGTAAAGAATATGTTGACGGCAACACCAAGTATGTTGTCAACGCAGACGTTCTCCTTACCATCCACGGCGGTCTCGGCTACAGCACAGGCCTTGTCCTTCTGCTCGAAGCCATCGGCTGTAAGAACCTGCACTCTGTTGAATACTACACCGACGAACAGAGCGGTACCATCAACATTGAACAGGCTGTTTACGACCTGCTGAACTCCGTATTTGCAAGACTTGATGAAATCCTTGCTGATCCCATCAATGTTGTTCTTGACGAAGTTCTTCCGAACCTGATTTACTTCATCAACTCCAATGGTCTGGGTGCTGCTGTCAACAATATTGCAGGCTTCATCCTCAACATTCTTGCAGCACTCGAAGAAACCGGCATGCTTGGCGATACCAAGATTGATATCAACTCCATCATCACCGGTCTCTTTGAAGACATGCTCGTAGATCCTGACTACAAGTTCGACATCAAGAATCTCAAGCTCAAGGATATCTTCGCTCTTGTCGAAGCTATCACCGGCATGAAGATCAACGAAGTCGTCGGCACCAAGCTTGACTACTTCTACCTTGGTCATATCGAACAGTATGTTTCTGAAGGCGGCGAATACATCACCGACGAAGAAACCGGCAAGACCTACTTCGCAAACTATCTTGCATACAGAATGGTTCTTGACACCCAGGACGGCAAGCCCATGGTTGACGCTGAAGGCAACCTGATTCCGAGCGAAGACCGTGCAGCTCTTATCACCATCATCATCAGCTTCCTTCTTGACGTTCTCGAATACGAAAAGGACGGCGAATATGTCAACGCAAATGCTCTTGACAGCCTTCTCAGCTTTGATGCAGGCACCATGGCAAAGATCGTTGACTTCATCACCGGCAAATATGCAGAAGCCAAGAAAGCTCCGATCGACTGGTTCTACTTCGATAAGACTGTTGACCTCGAAAACCTGCCTGCTGACTTCGACGGCAACGAAATTGCTGTTGAATACAGAGCAGACAACACCATCAACTACCTCAACTATCCCAACTGGTGGAGCGAAGGCTTTGCTGATTCTCTTGATCAGAACCTTGGCAACATCATCAATACGGTTCTCGAAATGACCGCTAAGGAAGGCGAAGAACCCCAGACTCTTGACGATCTGCTCGGCGGACTTCTTGAAGGCCTGCTTTCCGCAGAAACCGCACAGTCTCTGTTCGAAACTCTCTCCGGTCTGCTCGGCGGTATCGACAAGTCCATCACGGATCTGCTTGATGTCCTTCTCGGCATCGACCTGTCCGTATGGGAAGGCATCGGCTTCGCTGACATGGTCACCGACGCTGAAACCGGTATCACTGCATGGAACACTTCCTATGATACCTATACCGCAACCACCACCGACGAAGAAGGCAATGTCATCTTCGACGAAGCAACCAAGACCACCGTTGAACTCAGCGTTGCTGACACTGATGTCATCATCGCAACCGATGAAAACGGCCTTGATTACTTCACCTACACCGTACCGTACTCCATCCTCAATGAAGACGGCACCATCACTACCAACGATAAGGCTGTCAAGTACTATATCGTTGACAACTACAGCACTGACGACTTCGCAACCGCTCTGAGCGTGGTTCTGTCTCCTGCATTCCCGCTTCTTGACTGGCTGCTGTTCGGCGCTTCCTATGCATTCTTCCATGACAATGCAACCGGCACAAAGGATCTCATCAACCTGCACGGTGCTCACGGTTATGCAAACGGTCTCGTTCCGATCCTCGAAGCTCTCGGTGTACCCGCAGAATCTCTTCCCGACATCAGCAATCCTGCTATTGAATACAAGTGTGAAGATATCTTCGACGACGTCATTGCAGCAGTTCTTGACTATGTCATGTCCCTGCTCAAGACCGATGCCGACGGTACCACACCTGTTGACAAGGTTCTTGCAATCATCCCGAACCTGATTTACTTCATCAACGCAAACGGTCTTGCAGCATCCGTACAGAATCTTGTCGGCGGTCTGCTTGGTCTGCTTGATGCAGTCAACGGCATGGGCATTATTGAGGACGATATCTCTCTTGCAGGTCTTCTCGACATGGTACTCGGTGAAGCTGGTCTTCCCGAAGGCTTCTCCTTGTTCGATGAAAACGGCAACATCGTTCTCGACCTGATGGCAGTCTTCACCCTTGTTGAAACATTCGTTGGTCTTGAAATCACCGACGTATTCAAGAAGGCAGACGGCACTCTTGCACCCGAAAAACTCGATAACTTCTTCCTTGGTAAGATCTCCGCATTCACATCTTCCAACGGCGACCTTGCATTCAAGATGGGTTACGGTACAGAAGACGCTCAGTCCAGAGCTGATATGCTGACCGTTATCATCAACATGCTCCTCGAAGTTGTTGCTTACACTGATGCAGCTAACAACATCGACAACGCTGCTGTTCTTGATGAAATGCTCGGTATGGAAGGTCTTGTCAGCAAGATCGTCAAGCTGCTCACCGGCGGTGTTCTGAATATTGAATATTCCGACATCAACTGGAACTACATGGGCGGTACCATCACCGAAAAGGAAATCAATGGCGAAAAGGTTATCAACTCCATTGATCTTACATCTCTCAACCGCTACATCACTTATCTGTCTTACAGCAACGACTGGAGCGAAGATCTTGCTGAAAAACTCGGCAACGACCTCGACAACATCATTGCAGCTGTTATGAGCCTTGTCACAGGCGAAGCTGATGCTAACCTGATCGACATGCTTCTCGGCGAAGGCTTCACACTCTACAAGGCAGAATACATTGAAGCTATCTCCGTACTTCTCACCGAACTGCTGTTCGAAATCGAGCCGCTGTGGATCGACCTCGTCGGTAACCTCCTGCAGGCTGACCTCGAACCCAAGCAGGTTGACAAGTACACCCTTTACAAGCTCAATGCAGAAACCGGCGAATGGGAAGAAACCTCTGAATATGTCCTTGACCTCGGTCAGGCACTCGAATTCACTCCCGGTGCTGAATTTACTGAAACCGAAGACGATGTAACTGTAACCTACAAGTACATCAAGGATGCAAAGCAGGCAACTGTTTCCAAGCTCGGTCAGTACACTGCATTTGAAGACGGTGACAAGGCAGGCTTCGTAAATGCTCTTTGCGAAATCCTTGCTCCTCTGAATCCGATTCTCTCCTGGCTGCTCTTCGGCGAAGACATCGCATTCTTCACCGATAACGCAACCGGTACTCAGGATCTCATCAAGCTGCCCGGTGCAAACGGCTACAGCGAAGGCTTCGTATATCTGTTCGAAGCACTCGGTTGCCATGCAGAAGGCAAGGACGGTCTGAACACCGCTGACACCTATCTCAAGGCTGACGGCACTTACGACAGCGTTGCAGCTCTCAGAGACCTTCTGACCGCAGTTGCAAACCGCATCGATGAAATCCTTGCAGATCCGATCGATCAGATCATTGATCTCATTCCGGAACTTCTGTACTTCATCAATGCTAACGGTCTCACCGTTGCTATTACCAATGCTCTCGCTTCCGTACTTGCACTTCTTGAAGAAGTCAACAAGATGGATCTCGGCATCGACCTCGACGTCAAGCAGATTGTCAATGACCTTGTCAACGGCCTGCTGAGCGACGAAGAACCCGCTGAAGGCGAAGCAATTGAAGGTCCGTTCGATATTGACAACGTCAACATCGGTGTTGTTATCGCTATTGTTGAAGGACTGCTTGGTCTCGACCTGCACACCTTCCTGAACGATGACGACCGTGACGGTTATGTTGAAACGACCGACAAGATGGATGGCATTGAACTCATCGCTAAGTTCTATGTCGGCTCCATCGTCCGCTACGAATCCGGCTCCGGTATGCCTGCATTCAAGATGGTCTTCAATGCAGACACCGACTACGCTTCCGTACGCACAGAAGACCGTGGCGACATGCTCACCATCCTTCTGTCCTACCTGCTTGAAGCTGCTACCTATAAGTACACCTACACCGAAAACGGCGAAACCAAGACCTTCTCCAACGCAGCAGTTCTTGACGAAATGCTCGGCACAGACGGCATGGTTGCTATGATTGTTGACCTTCTGATGAGCCTCGGTGTCATCGATGTCACCTATCTCACCGTTGATTGGGACTATGCAGGTGTGACCATTACCGAGGAAAACAAGGCTACTGAAGATGCAGCAGGCGAATACAACGTCGGCGACATCAAGCTCAACGGCCGCTTCCTCAACTACCTGAGCTACAACAACGACTGGACCGAAGAAATCGCAGATACTCTGAACGAAGAACTTCCCACCATCGTTGACACCGTGATCGGCATGGTTTCCGATTACGATTCTCTCAGTGCTCTCATCGGCGACAGCTTCACGCTGTACACCGCTGAATACCTTGACATGATCGTCGGTCTCACCGAACAGCTCTATGACATCGTCAATGCTGACCTCGTTGAACTGATCGACCTCATGCTCGATCTGGATCTCTCCAGACTTGAAGGCATCCGCTTCATCGACGAAGCTGACCTCTATGTTGACGGCGTTGCTACCTACAACGGCACTGCAGTGACTGTTGTTCCCGGCACCGACCTTGCTCTTGACAGCTTCGCTTACACCCTTGTTGAAGAATCCTATGAAATCTACAAGCTCAATGCAGAAACAAATGAATGGGATGCAACCGGCGAATTTGTAGTCGGCGAATACACCCAGGCAGCAAACGGTGCAGAATTTGCTGATGCAGAAGATGCAAATGTCAAGTACGTTTACAAAGAAAACGTCAACACCGCTTACACCTTCTACATTGTTGATGCAGATGATGCAGAAACCGAAAAGAACGAAGCTAAGGAAGACTTCATCACCGGTATTGCTTACATTCTCGGTGCTCTGAAGAGCCTGATCGCATTCCTGTTCTTCGGCGACGATATCGCATTCTTCAACTATCACGAATATGTTGACGGCGAACCCGTTGACATCATCCGTCTTGCAGGTGCAGACGGCTACAGCAAGGGTCTTGCACTCCTGCTTGAAGCTCTCGGCTGTACCGATCCCAAGAACGCAACCGCAACCGGTATGATGCCCAAGGCTCGTTACCTGCAGGCAGACAATACCTACGACGTAGACGAATTCATTACCGATCTTGCAACTTCTCTTCTCGACAGAGTGGACGAAATCCTTGCAAACCCGGTAGAAGAAGTATTTGACCTTCTTCCCGAACTTCTCTACTTCATCAATGCAAACGGTCTCTCCGTTGCTGTTATCAACCTTCTCGGCGCTGTTTACGGTGTCCTTGAATATGTTGATCAGGCAGGCATTGTTGATATGTCCCTTGACATCAATGTTCTTGTCGGCGGCCTGCTTGGTATCGAAGGCATCAACATTGAACAGCTTGACCTCATGGCTGTATTCCAGATCGTGGAACAGTTCGTCGGTCTCGAAATCACCAACGTATTCAACGCCAACAAGAACGGCCTTGACTACAACAAGATCGAACAGTTCTATGTCGGTGAAATCTACGCTTACGATTCCGCATCCCAGGAAGCTGCATACAAGATGCGCTACACCACGGATGAAGGCAGAGGCGACATGATCACCATCCTCCTGAGCACCGTTCTCGAAGTTCTGCTTTACAACGGCTATCAGGATGTCTACACTCTTGAAACCCTCGCAGAAGACGGCACATGGTCCGCAGTTACCGAAGAAGTTGAAGGCGTTGCAACTCCTGTTACCGTCAACGGCTTCATGACCAAGGTACTCGACGGCGAAATCGTCTACATCAACGGCGCAACTGCTGCTACTGCAGAAGCAGGTGCAATGAGATATGTCTACAAAGAATCTGTTGCTATCAACAACGTAGCAGTTCTTGAAGAAATGCTCGGCACCGAAGGCATGGTACAGAAGATCGTCAACCTTCTCACTCAGAAGGGCGTCGTCATTGACTACCTGCCTGTTGATTGGGATTACTGCGGTACGCTTGATGCTACCACCGGTGACATCACGCTCATCGAACGCGATCTCAACTACCTGCTGTACGAAAACGATTGGCAGTATGAAACCGCCGATGCAATCATGAGCGGTCTCGATGCTATCATCTCCACCGTTCTTGAACTCAGCGGCTCCGAATACACTTCTGTCGCTGACCTTATTGCAAACTCCTTCACAATCTACAATGCAGATCTTCTTGCTACCATCGCAGAAGCTCTCCAGGGTCTTCTCAGCCAGCTTGACGAAATCCTTGTCGATCTTATTGACATGATTCTCGGCGTTGACCTTGCAAGATTCAGCGGTATCGGCTTCATTGATTATGCTAAGATCTACAATGCAGATACAAATACCTACACCTTTGCAGGTGAAACCGTAATTCCCGCACTTGATACCGAAAGCGGACTTGATGCATTTACCGTAACTCTTGAAATCTACACCGTCAATGCATTCGACGAAGCAACCGGTACATGGGTTGCCACGGAAGAAACCGTCCTGTATGACGAATACTACGAATACCAGGGCGAAGACAAGGACGACAAGTACACCGGTACCAACGAAATTGAAACCGTCAAGTACTTCATCATCGGCGGCGAAAACGAAACCGATGCAAGAAATGACTTTGTTGCAGGTATCTCCTATCTGCTGAAGTCCGTTGCATCCGTATTCGCATGGTTGCTGTTCGACGACGAAATTGCATTCTTCCATGACAATGCAACCGGTACTGAAGATCTCCTTATCATCAACGGCGCTGACGGCTACAGCAAGGGTCTTGTGCTCCTTCTTGAAGCACTCGGCTGCACCGATCCGGATGATCCCGATGCTACCGGCATGAAGACCAGAGCAGAATACTACAATGCTGAAACCGGCAAGTATGACTGCGAAGCCTTCATCGATGACCTTGTAATGTCCCTGTTCAACAGAGTTGACGAAATCCTCGCAGATCCGATCAACGAAGTTGTTGCTCTTATACCGAACCTGATCTACTTCATCAATGCTGAAGGTCTCTCCGTATCCGTCATCAACACCGTTCAGGCAGTTTACAGCCTGCTCGATGCGATCAAGGATCTTGGTGTTGACCTCGACATCAATGAACTCATCAGCGGTCTGTTCACAGACGAAACCAAGGAAGCTCCGTATGTTGACATTGAACATATCGACCTTCTTATGGTATTCGGAATTGTCGAATACTTCACCGGCCTTGAAATCACCGATATCTTCGAAGTAACCAACGAAGACGGCACCAAGGGCAGCAAGATCGACACATTCCGCATCGGTGAAATCGTTAAGAACACCGATTCCGGCTCCGGCGTTCTGACTTACTTCATGCAGTTCTCCGACGCAGAAGACGAGGCAGATATGCTGACCATCCTCCTCAGCTTCCTGATTGAAATTCTTCTCTACGGCAACAATGCAGCCGCTCTTGACGAACTTCTCGGTCTTGAAGACTTCTCCATTGTCACTGTAGTTGAACTTCTCAAGAAGGCCGGTCTTCCCATCAAGTATCTTGACTTCGTCTGGAACTACATGGGCGGCACCGCAACAACCGACGAAGACGGTAACATCACTGCTATCGCTCTTCCGACCACCGCATTCAAGAACTATCTGTCCTACAATAACGATTGGACAGAAGATACAGCAGAAGGTCTCATCGCAGGCCTGCCGCAGATCCTTGCTGACGTTCTTCATATTATTGATGACACCGTCACCATTGATCCCGCAACTGCTTCTATCAACGATATCATGAAGGCTCTCGGCGTTGAATTCAGCCTTGACTTCTTCACCGCCGAAAATCTGAACATGATCAAGAAGGCCCTTCAGGATCTCCTTGTGAATATTGAAGATTACATGAGCATCATCACTGCTGTTGACGGCTTCCTCGGCCTTGATATCAGCGCATACGAAACCATGGCAGACTTCGCATACGAAGGCAGCGACACGGCTAAGTTCGTAGACGGTCTGTGGACAATCGTAGCTCCCATCGAAGGCATCCTCGACTGGTTGCTGTTCGGCGAATCCTATGAATTCTTCTTCCAGAATCAGGATATTGACGGCAACGGCACAATCGATGACCTCATCGTTCTTGCAGGCGGCAACGGCTATGAAGAAGGCCTTGCATATCTCCTCGAAGCAATTGT
>JAFSEF010000041.1 GCA_017435865.1 Clostridia bacterium | reverse complement strand
CGTGGGTACTCGAAAAAGAAGAACTCTGCCACACCATTTCCCTGCGTTTTACAATCAACAGCGACATCACATACGAAGGTGCATTGCTTGCTCTTGAAGATGCCGAAAAAGCAGAAATTGTATTCAACGGTGAAAAAGTTGCCAATGACATCACAGGCTGGTATGTTGACAAGGACATCAAAACCGTTGCACTTCCCGTAATCAACAAAGGAGTCAACACCCTTGTTATCACATGGCCCATCGGTGCGACAACCAACACGGAATGGTGCTACATCCTCGGCAACTTCGGTGTGAATGTGGCGGGAACAAGAAAAACCATCACCACACTGCCCGAAAAGCTGTACTTTGATGCACTCAGAAATCAGCAGCTTCCCTTCTACGGCGGCAACGTGACCTATCACTTGCAGGCAAAGGGCAACAACATCGCCCTGGAAGCCACCCGCTATGTAGGCACGCTGATGAAAGTGACCGTGGACGGCGAAGAAAAGGGCAGAATCATTTATCCGCCTTATTCCCTGCTGCTCAAAGACCTTGGTGACGGCATGCACAACATTGACATCACCCTCTTCGGCAACCGTTTCAACAGCTTCGGTGCGGTGCATCTGAGCGACAACAAGCATTCCTGGCACGGTCCCGACTCCTGGAGAACACGAGGCTGCACATGGAGTTATGAATATGTACTGCGTGATGTCGGCATTCTGACAAGACCGGTGCTGTGGGAAACGGAATAAAATTTTACTTTTTCAATCGACAAAATAAAACATAAAATGAGGTTTTTGTAATGAAAAGCATGAAAGAAATTACATTTTTCAAGGATTTTAAGGATTTCATCACCAAGGGCAATATCATCGACATGGCAGTCGGTGTGGTCATCGGCGGTTCGTTCGGTAAAATCGTTACGGGGCTTGTCAATTACATCATCAATCCCTTTGTTGCCATTTTTGTCCAAAGCGGTAACCTTGACAGCCTGAAGATCATTGTCAAAGAAGCACAGCTCGATGCAAGCGGTGCCGTCATTGCGGAAGAAGTTGCCATCCTCTGGGGCACATGGCTGCAGACAGTCATTGATTTCCTGATTACGGCATTCTGCATTTTCGTTGTTCTTCGTATTATCATGAACATCAAAAAGCGTTTGGAAAGTGAAAAAATTGCAAAAGCAGAAGCCGAAGCCGCCGAAGCCAAAGCAAAAGCCGACGAAGAAGCCGCAGCTCTCAAGGCCCGTCAGGATGCACTCGAAGAAAGCACCCTCAAGCAGGCTGAACTGCTCGCAGAAATCCGCGATCTGCTGAAAAAACAATAAGGACAATAAGAAATACATCCCCGATTTGCGAGTTGCAGATCGGGGATGCTCTTTTTTCAGATTATTCTTTTTTCATACACCGATCAATATCGGCAAAGGCATTTTCAATCGCTTCGGTATGATACAATTCATAAAGATTGAAAATGCGCTCTGTTATACCTGCATTGTCCCATTGTTCAAGAACATTGCCTGCGGTTGTGTTTTTGTACTCGGCATACCGCTCGGTCAGATACATAAAAAAAGCCATTTCACGGCTCACGACAAATCCCCCCTGAGATACAGAGAATTTCTCGGGTCGCCGGTAATTTTCTCACTTTCCCACATATCAAAAATAGCAGGTGCTCCGAATTCCCACATTTCATATTTTTTATCGGACAGCATTTTGTGAATTTCGGAATCGGCAAAACTGCGAAAAGCCTGCATCGGCGTAAACCCGTATTTCAGGCTGATCATTTTAACGACTTCTGTGTTGTAATAATCCATAATAACAGCGGAAGTTCTTGTCATATTGTAATCACCTCGCGCAAGAATAAAAATGAAAGCGCTTTTTCCGTTTTGAACACGTATTGATCTTTCAGCTTTTGCGGCAGCAAGCGTTTCAAGGCTTCCTCTTCACTGTAAGCGCCGTTCAGATACAGATTGATCACCGGCATTGTATTGTCATTTGCAACAGGTCCGGTTATAACATCGTAAGAATCTGCAATATTCTTTTCTGTTCGGTTTGCTGCAACAAAACGCAACCAATCAGAATCAGCAGATGAAAAACACAAGGTATGCAGACAAGCATCCGTGTCAGAAAAATCATATACGGTTACGGTTGCTTCGCCGCAGTTTCTGCGCAACACTGTAAGCTTTGCCCATTTTGCAGCTTGCTCAAAATCCGAAGTCAGATAAAATCCGCTACCGAAATCCAAGGCTCTGTTGCTCGGAATAATGGCAGGCTCACATACTGAAACATTACTGCCGTGATATAATTTCATTTTGCGCCCACCTTTCTTATATATTTAGATTGTACCACATATAATATTTTCTTGCAAGTGAATCTTGCATTCATGAATACTGATCAGATTAAGATTTTTTTAAACGGCTTTTGCGGATCGGCGGTTGCACGGTAAAGGTGAATGCTTGTGCCGTGGCCGTGCTTTTTGCTTTTCGTTGGCTTTGAAAAATAAAATCTTCCGTCACCGACGGCAAACATACCCGTTGAACCGTAAGGGAAGAAAATGCCGTCTTCCCCGTTTTCCTGTTTTTTCAGTGATAAAAATTCGACCGTTTCACCGCTGACGGGATGCGTTCTTTGTTCGGGCGGTATTTTGCCGTCAATCACAAACAGATCGTAGTTTTTGTATTGCGGCTTTTTGCCTTTGTAAACGGCTGCGTAAAAATCTCCGCTGTGAGAGTCATATTCAAGATTCTGAATGCCCCATTCGGTGTTGCCGGTTTGCAGAAAGAACTTATGCAAGGGCTTTTCGGGGCCGCTTTTATGGGGATGCAGCTGCGACAAAGGCTGTGCGACAGTATCCCACCAGTCGGCTGCATCGCAGCACAGAATCACCTGGCAGTCGTTGTCGGTACGGTTCACATCGCCGTAAATGCCGTAAGCAATGTGCAGATACTCTTTTTTGTCTGTACTGCCGCAGACAGGTCCCCAGGCAGTACCGTCAATGCCTGAACAACCGTATTTATGCCCCGGATGCAAGTAATCGTTCACCACTTCGGACAGGTAGACAGCTTTCATAACACCGTCTTTTTCCGCATCCATACCGATGCGGTCAATGCGGTCTGCATCAAAAACGGCACAATAAAAGCCTTCTTCGTTTTCGTGTTCAACACCGAGTACGGAATGAATTCCCTTGCCGATGCAATCGTTTTTGTATTCAAGTGAGCCGTAGACTCTGCCGTCGGCTTCGTGAAAATCAATACAGCCCAGATGCCCTGTCAGATTCTCGACCGTACCGAGGATATTACCCCTGAAATCGGCTTTTATCAGCTTTGTGGTGAAAGAGTAATAAATAAATGCCTTCTGCAGGTCAACGGCAATACCCTGACAATGGCAGCCGCCGTGATAGCCTGAAAAAATACGTTTCGGAAGCTTCATTTTTTACCTCCCCGTGAAACCGCTTATCATATTACAGCAGCAAATGACAATGACAATACACAACACGCCGACCAGCAATCTGTCCACAGTTTTGTCGGCCACCTTCCTGTTGACGAATCTGCCGATGATACCGCCGAGAATACCTGCAAGGATCATTACAGCCAAAGAGGAATACTCAAATTCGGGAATGCTGTGTGTGCAAATCTGCATCACAAGATTGGAGATTTTGCTCAGCAGAATAATATAAAGACTGTTGGTTGCGGCCGTTTTGGTGTCCATTCCGAAGAAGAAATACAGTACAATAAGATTGAACTGTCCGCCGCCGATGCCTAAGAATCCCGACACCGTGCCGAGGAAAACCCCGATGCCGCAAGCGGTCAATATACTTTTTGTATGCAAGGGATGTATATGTTTTTTTAAAAGAATATATAACAGACAGCATAAAGTCAGCACAACAAGCACAACCGCCTGTATACCGCTGACCATGCCCGGTTGCACTGCATGTGCAAGCAGATAAGAGAAGATCTCTTTTCCGAGCATACCGCCTGCAATTGCACCGACTGCCAAGGGGGTTGACACGGCTGTTTTGACACTTTTTTCTCTGCGGACAAACGAAGACACAACGGTATACAGGCTCATGCTCAGCACCGTGCAGCCGGACAGGAAATTGACAACCTGTGTGGAATCATACTGCACAAAATCAAGCACGGGTTTGATGACCACACCGCCGCCGAATCCGCACACGGCACCGATGCAGCATGACACAAAAACAAGCAAAAACAGCACTCGAAATCACCTCCGAAAGAAAAAAATGCTGCTGTCATTGTAAACCGACAGCAGCAAAAAGTCAATCTTCAAGATGTTTTTTTAAGATTGCAATGATTTTTTCTTTCGGAATCACATTCTGTTCGTAATAATCCAGCAAATGTTTTGCAAACGCCCTTGCAAAAAACTCATTTTCCACAACAAATGCCGTATACGGTTCATGCAAACGCACAACGACGGCACGGTCTTCCATGATAATCATTCGCATCCCTTCAAAAGGACTTTTGACAATCAGGCAGCAATGGAAATTCGGCTGCGTTTCGCACAGGCGGATGATTTCGCGGATATGCTCACAGTATTCTTCATACGTATAACAGACATTACTGGATTCCAGTGAATCCGAAAAACGAATTTTGAATGTGCCGTCGCGTACCGCTTGTATGGGTGGCAGTGAAAACAGTTCGGTGACATTTCCGCCTCTGCTGAGCACATTCCTTGTGCATTCACGCGATTGCAGAATCAGTTCCTGTTTTTCGGGCTCCACATTCGCCCGTGCAAGAATCGCACGCAACACGTGTTCGGGCATTGTGACGGTGGACGGTTCACTCAGCAGTGCAACACTTTGCCGTGTGCTCCTCATTCCGCCCAGCAAACGGTCATAATAATTGAACATACTGTCCTCTGAAAAAACTCTGATCAGTTTTTCACTGTGTGAAAGCAACGTTTTGAACTCACTGTTCAAAGCATTGAGTTTGCGGGCATCGGTAATATAATCATAGAAGTTATTGTTTTCGGTTCCGTGTACCTGTACGGATGAAATGGCCGCAACACCGGGACGCAAAAACAGCATATGGCTGAATCGGCTGCCGCGGTTGAGTGTACAATAATACGGTCTGACAACACCTGTCATGAACAACGGCACCCAGACCTGCATGGCAGTTGCCATGTCATCCACTTTGCGGTTTACGTCATGAATGACAATAATTTTCACATTGCGGCTGATACACATGGCACAGCAAAGATACCACATCTTCAATATATCCGCATCTTCCAGCAGCCATTGCATGCTCTGGTCGGCATACATATATATCTCTCCGCCGCCTTCTGCCGCAGCTTCCGACAGCAAACGGATCGCCGCAGCACGCATTCCGTCCGTCCCCCAATAGGTATCTTCCTGCTGTTCAACCGCTTTTTCCACAATCCTTGACAGCAGCTCTTCACTCGGCTGTTGTGTCAAAGGCAAAAACATTCTCATATAGTCAACCGTATGCGTTGCGGAATCATTCTTTGAAACGCTGTCCGTCAGCCATGTATGCAGTGCCCCTGCAGCATCCTCCGTCAGCAGAACCTCTTCAGCAATTTCCGTAAGCTCCGCCACTTCCCTTGAACAGAGCAGCGTGTTCATACGATTGACAAAAAATGTGCACATCAGGTCCACAAGCTGTGAATCTCCCTGCGGTACTCTTTTTCCGCTGCGGTAACGACTGACCAGTGATGCATCCACATTCAGGCTGCGGCTGAGTCTTGCATTGCTGACGTCCATAAGCTCCATCAGGCTGTTTAATTTCTCACTGAAAGACGGAAGTCTGAAACTCTGCACGGAAGGATTGTCTGCCAATGCAGGCGATATGACATTGCCTTCGCCGAAAAACCACGCTGCCAAAGAACGGTCATGCAGATTTTCTTGCTGCATATCACACACACCGCACAGGTACTGCGTGCGGTTCACTTGCTGTGCATAATCAATGACAGCCTGTGAAAAACGCAGTGCTGCTTTTCCGTTTTCACGCACTTTCCTTTTTCCGTTGCATATTTTACTGATATGCGATTCGGAGCAATCATACAACGCAGCAATGTCTTTGTTGGAACAACCGAGTATGGTCCATACTTGTTTTATTCGTTGAATCAGCAAAATACTACCCTCTCAAATGATTTATTATCTCTATTATATCGACATTATCAACAAATTGCAATACACTTTTTGCTGTTTTCGTAAAAAAGTCAAGTATTTTGTCATTGCCATTCATCATGCCTTGCTTGTTTTTTTCTTTTTTTTCTGTTACAATACCCTCACCTATTGAAGGAGTTACATACCACCTACCGAAAAAGCACAACCGAGTGACGACGGTTGTGTTTTTTCTTTATTGCAGAAATTATTCTTTACATTTTATTTATAAGTATGATATACTATAAATTGATATAGTTTGGGGGAATGAGACATGAAAATTGCTGTTATTGCAGATTTGCATCATTATTCGCGAACACTCGGTGACGAAGGAAAAGCATTTGACCTGCGACAGGGCAGCGACCAGAAATGCTTAAAAGAAACCGGTGCCATCATCGATGCGGCATTTGCACGCTTCAAAGAAGAAAAACTTGATGCCGTGCTGATTGCAGGCGACATTTCCGATGACGGCGAAACGGCTTCCCACAAAGAAGTCATTGCAAAACTCGAAGACCTGAACAAAACCGTACCCGTGTTTCTGACCACTGCCACCCACGACTGGTGCTGTGACGGCAGAGCACACCGCTATGAAGGGGAGCAGGTTTTACCCGAAACCGATGTTTACACCCCGACGAGACTTCGTGAAGATTACGCAAAATTCGGTGCCGACAAATGCATCGGTGAATACCGCACCCACCTTGACAAATCCTCGTATTGCTATGCACTTTCCCCGACGCTTCGTCTGCTTGCAATCGAAGATGACCAGGACGGTGTCAGCGGTTCGGGTTATTCCGACGACCATCTGAACTGGATTTGCAATCAGATCGAAAAAGCAAAAGAAGACGGTGCAGGGGTGATTGCTTTCCAGCATCATCTGCTGCTTGAAAACTTGATTCCCCTTATTAACAAATCGCAGAAAATCACCAACAACGAATACCGTGCAGGAAGATTGGCCGATGCGGGACTTCGTCTTATATTCGTCGGTCATTCCCATATGCAACGCACAAGTGAACTTACAAGCAAAAACGGCAACACCGTCACCCAGATCAACGTCGGCTCGCTTTGCGGCCATCCTGCCCCCATCAACTACATCGAAACCGACGGCAAAACAGCAACCGTGACCGTGAAGCATCTGCAGAAATTCGTGCTTGACGGTGAAGAAAAAGACGGTGCTTACATAACCGACCACACCAAAGACCTGGTCGGCCGCATTCTTGCCGCATCGCAGAACAGCTGCGAGGATTTTGACGAAAAGCTGCGTGCTCTGGGCATTCAGATCAAGCCGATCGACAAGATTTACCCCATCGCAAAATGGGGGTGCAAAAAGCTGCTGACCACATCCGTCGGCAAGGCAGCAAAAACAGTCAACGGACTGACCTTCGGCAAGGGAATTGACAAAAAAGCATACAAACAGGTTGCCGACGACAAGCTGCTTGACTATGTGTATGCCATTCTGCTGAGCGTTTTTGACGGCAGTAAGGATATGGGCAAAATGCCCGATGCTGCCAAGACCGTGGCAAAGGACGTTGCTTCCCTGCCGGGCAGAATCATCCGCAAGGTACCCTTCAAAAAAGAGCAGCTGCAGAGTGTGCTGAAAATCACCGACCAGATTGAACTCCTGATGCAGGAGCTTGTATATCCGAATCGTGACCACCAGAAAACCGAAGTAACACTTCTGAACGATTAAAAAATGAAAATCACACCTTATATTCAAAATACAAACGGACCGCTTTCGCAAATGCAGGAGGATGCACTTGCTATTTTCGGTGCGGCCGTCACAAAATGCAATCCGTTTGACAGCACCTGCAAAGCTTTATTGGAAACAGATGCTGAAAAAATACGTTTTGTGCTGAGTATCGGCAAAGCAGCTGTCCCCATGATGCAGGCTGCATACCATGTCTTCGGTGCCAAAAACATCCGTGAAGCGGTGCTTGTCACAAAATATGATCATCTCGACGGCTTCCACGCGGACAACTGTATCTGTTTTGAGGCAGGCCACCCCATCAGCGATGAAAACTCCGTAAAAGCTGCGGAATATGTATTGGAACGCACAGCCAACCTGTCGGCAGAGGATGTCTGCATTGTTCTTATTTCAGGCGGCGGCTCCGCTTTGTTTGAAACCTCCCTGATTGATGCACAAAAGCAGCGTGAAATCACCGACATTCTGCTGAAAAGCGGTGCGGATATTTATGAAATCAACTGTGTACGCAAGCGTTTATCCGCTGTAAAAGGCGGCAGACTTGCAGCCCATATGCATCCTGCAAAGGTGCTGACATTTGCCTTGTCCGATGTACCCGGCAGCCGACCCGACGTAATTGCCTCCGGTCCGACACAGGCAGACCGTTTTCCGGATGAGGAATTTTACCGCATTGTTGACCGATACCATCTGAACATTGACGGCGTACTCAATAACATCCCCCCAAAAGCGGAACTGCCTGAAGATACGCATTTCCGGGTTGTCGGGGATATGCGGATGCTTTGTCTCTATGCCGGCAAAGAAGCAGAAAACAGAGGGTATACCTTTCACCCGCTGCAGGATATGCTGAACGATGATGCGGAAGTTGTCGCCGGCGGCACCATCCGATCCGCCTTGTCCTTCACCGAACACTGCATAGGGAAACGTGCCTATATTTGCGGCGGCGAACCGTCTGTCTGCGTAAGAGGAAAAGGCAAAGGCGGCAGAAGCCAGCAGGCTGCACTGCGTGCTGCCCTTGAACTGGACGGCATAAAGAACGTTGTTTTTCTTGCAGGCGGTTCGGACGGCACAGACGGTCCGACCGATGCTGCAGGCGGTATTGTGGACGGAAGAACCGCTGCAAAAATGCGGCGAAACGGTATAGACGCAGAGCTGTATCTTGCCAATAACAATGCCTACCCTGCCCTGCAAAGCAGCGGTGCATTGCTGATGACAGGACCGACAGGCACAAATGTCAATGACCTGTTTATACTTCTTATAGAAAAGGAAATTCCATGCAATCCGTAACCATTGTTGACTACACAAAAAAAGAAGAGTTTTTCAATACACTCACCCATGCAATCGGTGCGGTTGCAAGTGTGTTTGTTATGATCTTCTGTCTTGTCGGTGCCGTACGCATCGGCAATCCCCTGCGTACAGTGTGTGCGGTGGTGTTCGGACTTTCCATGATCATCATGTATACCGCTTCGGCAGTGTATCACGGTGTAAAACCGGGCAGACTCAAAAAAATTTGCCGCGTGATTGACCACTGCATGGTCTTTCTTGCCATTGCAGGCTGTGCGACGCCCTCGGCAGCACTGCTGTTTGACTACGAGCCGCTGCTTGCAAAAATCATGTGGACAACCGCATGGGGATGCTTTACGGCAGGCATCCTGATGACAATGATCAATTTTGAAAAAACAAAACCCTTCCGTCTTGCTTTTACGCTCATTTCGGGAATCACACTTGCGTTTACGGGCATAAAACCCATGACAGAATTATTCCCCGTCGGCACGCTCATCACCGTCTTCGGCGGCGGTGCTGCCTACATGCTGGGCATGGTGCTGTATGCAGCAGGTAAAAAAGTGCGTTACTGCCACAGCATTTTTCATGTGTTTGTGCTCATCGGCAGTGCATTTCACAGCTTCGGAATTTGGTATTACATTTACAGTGCAGCCGCACTGTGAGTATAGAAAAGGCAATCAATAAAATAATTATAAAAAAGGATAGGTGTGTAAAAATGTCTGAAAAAATCTATGCACTGACCGGTGCTACCGGTCACGTCGGTTACGCTCTGCTCAAAGAAATGCTCGCCAACGGCGACAAGACCCGCATCATTCTGCGTAAAGATCCCGGCTACTTTGAAGGCATGGATGTTGAAAAAGTCAAGGGCGACGTAACGGATTACGATTCGCTGCTGAAAGCTTTTGAAGGCTGCGAAGTCGTGTACCACGTTGCAGGCTGTGTTGAAATCAAAGAAGGCTACGAAGATATGATCTACAAGATCAACGTCGAAGGCACCAAGAATGTTGTCAAGGCTTGCCTTGCCTGCGGTGTCAAGCGTCTTGTTTACATGTCCTCTGTTGATACATACGTTCCGCTGCCCGACAATCAGGTCATGACAGAAGTGTATGACTATGATCCCGACAAACTCGAAGGCACATATGCAAAAACAAAAGCAGAAGCCACAAAGTATGTTCTTGACAACCAGGGCAACAACGGTCTTGACGTTGTTGTTGTGCAGCCTGCAGCCTGCATGGGTCCCTACGATTTCAAGGTTTCTTCCGTCGGCAGCATGATCCGTATGTTCATGGGCGGCAAGTTCCCCATCACCCTGACCTTCGGCGGCTACAACTTTGTTGACGTCCGTGACGTTGCTCTGCTGACCAGAGCTGCTGCATTCAAGGGTGTCCCCGGAAGCTGCTACATCGCCTGTAATCAGATGTGCACGGTGGACGAATTCATCCGTCTGCTTGCAAAAGCTGCCGGCAACAAAGAACCCAAGATCGGCATCGGCTACAAGCTTTGCTACAGCTTTGCTCCCCTTATGGAGTTCTACTACAAGAAAGCTGACAAGACTCCTCTTTTCACCCGTTATTCCATTCGCAAACTTTGCTCCAACTGCAACTTCTCTTATGAAAAAGCTGCAAAAGAGCTTGATTACAAGCCCCGTCCGCTGCTTGAATCCCTGAAAGACACCGTTGCATGGATCAAGGAAAACGAAAAGAAATAATCAGCCAAAACCACCCCTAAATTGATATTTCAGGAGGCGCAGTTATGACCGAAATCCTTACCAAAAACACAAACTTCATTGACGAATTCGGAAGAGAACGCATTTTTCAGGGCATGAACATCGTCAACAAAAGCCCGCATTTGCCCGGCTGGACGGAAGAAGACTTCCGCCTGATGGCACTCGACGGCTCAAACATAGTCCGTCTGGGTTGCGTATGGTCGGGCATTGAACCCGAACCCGGAAAGTACAACACCGCATATCTTGACAGTATGCGGCAGGCACTTGACTGGTGTGAAAAGTACGGCATGTATGCTTTCCTTGACCTGCATCAGGACCTGTATTCCGACTTCGGAACCGGTTACGGTGACGGTGCTCCCGCATGGGCATCGTTTGACGGCGACAAGCTCAAGAAGATCTATGTCATCTGGGCAGAGGGTTATTTCTTCCGCAAACCCGTTCACAAATCCTTTGATGCGTTCTGGGAAAACAGAGCTGTAAACGGCAGAGGCCTGCAGGACTGGTTCTGCGATATGCTGCGCTTTACCGTCAATTATTTAAAAGACAAACCTGCACTCGTCGGCTTTGACGTGTTCAACGAACCCTTCCCCGGCACTCCCGGCGGCAAGGTGTTCCGCAATATTGTCAAGCGTGTGGTAAAAGTGGTTGCCACCGATCCGCGTTTTGACCGCAAAAAGGCAATCCAAGAACTGATGAGTGGTGAAATTATGAATTGTCTGGACTGCATCAACGACGAACGGCTGTATTCGCAGCTTGTAGATGCAGGCAAAAAAGAGATCCGCGAATTTGATGTTAAACGGTATTATCCGTTCTTCAAACGTGCGGCAGAAACCATCCGCAGTGTCACGGACAAGGGTATCATTTTCATGGAAAACTGCTACTACTCTAACCTCGGCATCCCCTGCAGCACCCCGAAGCTGACCTACAATGACGGCACGGTGGAAAAGAACCTTGCCTTTGCACCGCACGGCTATGACCTGACGGTTGACACGCCGCTGACGAACTTTGCAAGTCCGTTCCGTGTGGATCAGATCTTCAACGAGCATGAACGCACACAGGAAAGACTGAATGTACCTGTGTTGGTCGGTGAATGGGGCGGCATGGTCAGCGGTGCAAAAGAGTACCCTGCCCTTGAGCATCTCATCCGCAAATACGACCGCAACAAGTGGAGCCAGACCTACTGGCACTACAACAATGAGCTGCACAACGGCGGCATCGGCGAAATTCTTGCCCGCCCGTACCCGGCAGCGGTTGCAGGTGAAATCAAGTCCTACGGCTTTGACCGCAAGAGAAAGGAATTTGTTCTGCACTACACAGGCGATGCAAACATCAAAGCACCCACGGAAGTGTTCCTCGGCAAAAAACCGAAAAACATCATTTCCACCGCAAAATACACACTCGAAGAAAATGCCTTGGGCAACTGCATCCTCAAAGCAGAAGCCGTTGACGGCAAGTGCGTGATTGTGGCTGAATATTGATTTAAGAAAAAGGACAATCGGTTCTTCCCGGATCGGTTGTCTTTTTTTTGTGCCACTTTTTCGGATTATAACCGCAGAACTTTGCAATTCGCGCAAGTTTTTCGGGTTATAATCGCAAAACTATTGACCAATACTGTCTTTTGTGCTATACTTTCACTGCCCGGAGGTGTTCAGAATGATCTTTCGTGAAAACTATGTAAACAAAATTATGGCATTTACAGATACACCTTTTGTAAAAATCCTTACCGGTGTGCGTCGATGCGGCAAATCCACCATTATGCAGATGATCATGGACGAACTGCGGAACAGAGGGATTGGTGATGAACAAATCATCAGCATGCGTTTTGATTCTATGGAATATGACGGTTTGACAGCAAAACAGCTTTATGAGATGCTGAAAACAAGACTTTCCGCAAATCAAAAAACATACCTGTTCCTTGACGAAGTACAGGAAATACCCGACTGGGAAAAAACCGTCAACTCGATCAATACCGATTTTGATGTCGATATTTATGTGACCGGTTCCAATTCCAGAATGATGTCCTCCGAAATTTCAACTTACCTCACAGGCAGATATGTTGCGTTCCGCATTTTTACCCTCTCTTTTGCGGAATATCTTACTTTCAAAAAGCAATATGCAGCAATTGAAGATGTTCACAAGGAACTTGTGAATTACATTCAATACGGCGGTTTTCCGGCAATCCACCTGCAACAGTATCCGCTTGACAACGCATATACAATTGTGCGAGATATTTACAATTCAACCATTTTTTCAGATATTGTAAAACGCAACCAGCTACGCAAAGCGGATCAATTGGAAAGAGTGGTAAAGTTTGTTTTTGACAATGTCGGAAAAACATTTTCGGCAAAATCCATCTCGGATTATTTAAAATCCGAGCACCGTTCACTTGATAACGAAACCGTATACAACTATCTCGAAAAACTGGAAAGTGCCTACATCCTGCACCGTTGTTCACGATACGACCTGCAGGGAAAAGAGATTCTCAAAACGCAGGAAAAGTTTTATCTCGCCGACACATCCTTCAAATACAGCGTATTGGGATATCGTGACGAATCGGTGGCTGCCATGCTTGAAAATGTTGTATTCCTTGAACTTTTACGCAGGGACTACGATGTGAATATCGGCAAAACACAGAACGGTGAAATAGATTTTATTGCAACAAAACGAGACAAGCGACTGTATATTCAGATCACGCGGGAGATTCACTCTGAAAAAAACGAAAAGAGAGAATATGACAGATTGCTTGAAATCAAAGACAATCACCCGAAATATCTGCTTCGTACTGATGAATTTGCAGGTGGTAACGACAGAGGAATCAAAACCATGCATATCGCAGATTTCCTGTTGTCGGATGAATATTGAATTGCAAGGTGTGTGCGTTGAATAACTTAAAAACAATCAAAAACCATCTGCCGCAGCTGAAACCTGTTCCGTGCATACAGGCAATTGTCGGCAGTGCGATCCTCGCTTTCGGAATGTACAACATTCATTCCGTTTCGGGAGTGACCGAGGGCGGCATATTAGGACTGACCCTGTTGGGCGACCATTGGCTGCATCTGTCGCCTGCCGTGTCGGGCTTCATCCTCAATACGGTCTGCTATTTTATCGGATGGAGAACCCTCGGCAAGGATTTTATCGGCTATTCTGCCATTGCAGGCGGCGGTTTTTCGGTCTTTTATGCGATCTTTGAGCAATTCCCCGTGGTGTATCCGCAGATTGCGGACTATCCGCTGCTTGCCGCGTTGGTCGGTGCGGTGTTTGTCGGCCTCGGTGCGGGACTTTGCGTGCGTGCAGGCGGTGCCCCCTGCGGTGACGATGCACTTGCCATGGCACTGTCAACGAAGTTCAAAATCAAAATCCAGTGGGTGTATCTTGCATCCGACCTGCTGACACTGCTGTTGTCGCTGAGTTACATCCCCGTTAAAAGAATTGCATATTCCCTGCTGACGGTGGTGCTGTCGGGACAACTCATCGGCTTTGTACAACGCTTCGGCAAAAAAGAACAAAAATGAAAATGAGGACTGTTGCGAACACAACAGTCCTTTATTCTTTTACCGTTTATTGATTGCCTGTCACAGCTTTGATTTGCTCTATTCCATAAAGCGGCAGATTGATGAGCCATTCTTCTTTTTTGTAGTCCGCCATGGATGTGCGGACAGAAATTTCGGGTAAATATTTCTCCTGATAGGTTTTCAGGCTCTTGGCTTTGAGATTCACTTCAGCCTTTACTTCAACGGGAACAATCAGTTCACCTGTATCAACAATAAAATCAACCTCACAGGAACCTCTGTCATTGGTGTAATAATATACATCCAGCTCCTCAATTGTTTTTAGCTGCTGACAAACATATTGTTCAGTGAGAGCCCCCTTGAATTCAACAAAAAGATCATTGCCGTCCAACAAAGTCCGTTGTCGAAGTCCTGCCATACAGCCAAGCAAACCGACATCCGCCACAAACAGCTTGAACGCTTTCAAATCCTCATACGCCCGTAATGGAATACCCGGTGCATTGACACGGCTTACCTTATACACAAGACCGCAGTCACACAGCCACATAATCGCAGTTTCATAGTCTTTCGCACGGGCACCTTCACGAACAAGACCATAGATGAATTTTTTGTTTTCTTTCGCCAACTGAGAAGGAATGCTGTTCCATAACATACGCAATCTCGGGACAATTTCATTGGGAGCATGCTTGGAAAAATCCTGTTCATAAGCTGCAAGAATTCTCTTTTGAATCTCACGAACCTCGCCGAAATCTTTATTTTCTGCAAAACTTTGAACCGCTTCGGGCATTCCGCCAACAAAATAATAGTGTTTCAGAGCATCAATATATGTTTGCTTGAAACTCGTAATCATCTGAAAATCCCGTTTTTCCAGCAACCCGGCAAATTGCTCTTTATCGGTTGCCATCAAAAACTCTTTAAAGGAAAGAGGATAAAGCTTCATAAAATCCACCTTCCCGACAGGGAAAGATGTACCTTGATGCAAGGCAATACCAAGCAGAGAACCGGCACACACAATGTGATACTGCGGTGCATTTTCATAGAAATATTTAAGAGATGCCAAAGCTCTCGGCACTTCCTGCACTTCATCAAAAATCAGCAATGTTTTTTCAGGATTGATTTTTCGCCCTGTATACAACTCCAGTCCCATGATCAAACGATCCGCATCCAGATCAGCAGAAAACAGCTCTGCCATCTGTGAATTAGAGTCAAAATTAACATAAACAGTATCCGCATACGCCTGTCTTCCAAATTCTTTCATCAGCCAGGTCTTCCCGACCTGACGTGCACCTTCAATGATTAAAGGCTTACGACGTTTGCTTTCTTTCCATTTGAATAGCTTTTCAATGGCAATCCGGTACATGCACATGCCTCCGTTGTTATATTACAAAGATAGTATAGCACAGAATTACAAAAATTACAACGAATATTTGTGCCATCACTACACTTTTTACAACGAATTTTGTTCGGTTTCCGTATCAGTTGCAGAGACAAAAGCTTTTTCGACAAAACACAGCATATTGATAAAAGACTGTTGCAAAATGATGTGCTCCCTGTCAAGTAGACAGACGAAATAACAAAAATAGTAGTTAATCTATCCATTCCCCATCCCTCCTGTACAGGAGGGATGGGGAATTCTCATGCGGCGAATGCTGCATGGTATTCCATTGGTGTCATACAATGTAGTTTTAATTGGTATCTTTTTGTATTGTAAAATTCTATGTATTTCTCAATAGCTTCTGTAAGTTCTTTCTCTGAATAAAACTTTTTAAGGTAATACATCTCTGACTTAAGCAGTCCCCAGTAGCCTTCCATTGGTCCGTTGTCTATACATCTTCCGACTCTTGACATACTCTGTCGCATTCCGGCTTCCATTAGTTTGTTGTGGAATGTTTTGTTTGTGTACTGAAATCCTCTGTCACTATGAAACAGCGGATGTGCTTCAGGATTCTTTTGTATTGCTTCATCAAAGGTGTCAAATACAAGCGAATTGTTGTTGCTTGCTCCTATCTTGTATGCAACTATTCTTCTGTCATAAAGATCAAGTATTGCACTCAGATACACTTTCTTAACCTCTGTTCCTACATAGTATTTGAATTCTGTTACATCCGTAAGCCATTTCTCATTCGGTGCATCTGCGTAGAATTCTCTGTTTAATACATTTTCCGCTACCATTTCAGGCTTTGAATATATGTAATTGTATCTCTTCTTTCGGCATACTGATTTCAGATTTAATATCTGCATTAATCTTCGTATTCTCTTTTTGTTATACTGAACTTTGTGAGTTCTGTTCACAGTTATTGTCATCTGTCTGTATCCGAGAATACCGTTCTGTTCCTCATAAAGCTCTTTTATCCACTCAATTATCTGTTCATTTTCTAATTGTTTTGAGCTTGGTTCTCTTCTTAACCATTTGTAGTATGATGAACGGTTTATGTGAAGCTTTGCACATAATTTTTCTATCGGATATTGCTCTGTTTTATTCAGATATTGTATTGCTTTGTATTCATCCTCTTGTCTTACTCCGCTTACCAACCGCCTCCTCTCAATTCCCTCAATTTTTTTAACAGGGCTATCTCCATTTCCTGATCCTTTATCTTTGCCTGTAATATCTTGTTTTCCTGACGAAGACGGTCTGCTTCTGTAAGCTCACTTTCAGGCTTTGCTTTGCCTCTTCTGTCGGTTAATCCTTCTACACCTTTTTCCTCGTATTTTCTTACCCAGTCATATATCTGTTGATATGAAACTCCGTATGTTTCTACTGTTAACCCGTAATCCTTTCCGTGCTCTATACAGAATGCTACTATTTCTGCTCGTTCTTCCTGTGTGGTTTTTCTTCCCTTGGTCATATATATTTCTCCTTTGGCGGAACTCGGTTCCTTGAATTCTTTATGACCATTATACCACATTATCCATCTTTGCAATTGTGTTTTACTTGAAATTTTATACTTCTTGCATATTTCTTCTTGACTTCCTTTTCCGGAAAGATAATCTTCAACTGCTTTCTCTTTTAATTCTGCTGAATACTTCTTATTCTTGTTTGTTCTTTTGAGTCCTTCTTCTCCTTCTGCCTGGTACTTCCTAATCCATACTTGCAATGTTGTCACTGAAACATTGCACTTTTTTGCTCCTTGTGGTTGGCTAATGATTCCTTTTATATATTGCAATACTGTTTCTAATTTTTGCTCATAACTTATTTTTGCTTTTGACATAGAAAAAATCCCCTTAAAGTAGTCTTGAAACTTTTTGGTTATTTCAAGTGTCTACTTTAAGGGGATTATATCAAAATGCAACAGTCCTTTATTCTTTTACACTGATATACTCTGCAATGTCTTCGAGTTTGCAATCCAAAGCTTCACAAAGTTTGTCCAATGTTTTTGTTTCTATGTTTTCATTCGCTTTCAGACGGCGGACGGTTTTGCTGTCAATGCCGCACTTTTCACGCAACACATATGTGGACATCCCCTTTTTTTCCATGGTCAACCACAGTTTGTCAAATACGATCATACAAAAAACTCCTTTACAAAGAACAGCAGACTGTCCTGATTACAAGATACATTTTGATGTGCACAAAAACAAAACAATATATATGCGAAAAATGTCAGACATCGATATGCCTGACATTTTCCCTTGCTATTGCCTGTTTACTGATCCATGCGTTGCATATTCCTGTGCATTTGCCGGCAATATGAACCGCATTTATTCGGCATCCCATTGGAGCGTGACTTCTTCTTTTTCGAGATCGGTCACGGACGGGAATCCGTCTTTGTAGTAATTCTTCTGTACGATGTCTGCCGTACCGTCGGGCTGCACGGTGATGACGGTGCAACCGCGCTGCGAGCCTTGGGTACTGATGGAATGGGTCATATCATAAGCAAGATAGTCCACCGACAGACCGTAGGTCAGGCGAATGCCCTTGTAATCCACCGAGAAGCAGTTGAAGTGGTCATGTCCGCAGAACACAGCCTGCGTGCCGTTTTCAAGCAAAGCTTCAAACAGTCCGTTTTCGTACTTGCTGTTATAAACAAGTTCGTCCGTTTCACCGGCTCTGCCGAAATAATATTTGACATTTTCGGTGTCCTTGTGGTCATTTGCCTTGTATTCTTCCCATGCAAACTCATATTCCTCAAACGGAATGTGAATGAACAGCATGGACTTGATTTTGTCTGCATTCAGGGCAGCATTGTGTTCGTTGCAGGCAGCTACCTGCTGCTTGTACCACTCGATCTGATTGTCGTGGACATTGTCATAATACCACTTGATACCGAGGATATCACCGTCGGTGTAAGAACCGGAGTCAAGCATGAACAAAGCCTGCGTGATTTCGCCTTTGGTGTTGCACACTTTAACAAAATGATTGCCGTAGCCGTCAATGTCTTCGGGACCTGCACTGAACAAACAATACTGCATATCCGTGGAATAAAAATCAGAAATCTTTTCACGGCTGTAATAGCTGTATGCTTCGGTATCGTGGTTCCCGAAATTCAGAGTCCAGTATACACCAAGGCTTTCCATGGTCTGTGCAAACAGTTTTGCACCGCTTTTGTTGTTGAAGGTGCCTGCCTGGAACGGTACGGGGTATGCAATATCTCCCGTTGCAATAACCAGGTCGGGTTTTTCTGCGGTAACGAGGGCAGCAAGACAGTTGATGGTCTTTTTATCTCTGCCGGCACTCATCCAGCCGCCGCCAAAATGGATGTCGGTCAACTGCATGACCTTAAATTCTTCGTCGGTCACAAAGGTGTACACACCGTTTTCATCCTGTGTGGGCACAAGCTGATTTTCGTAACTGACCTTTTGCAGACTTTTTGCAAATTGCAGATTCTGATTGAGCGTGACAACGGTTGCAACCGTACCGATAACAGCCACACAAACGGCAACTGCCAGAACGATCAAAAAACGTTTCAGATGGCGTTTCGGATTCTTCTTCACTACAATCTTTTCTTTTTTTTCAGCGGTTGTTGTTTCCATTTTTTCTGCTCCGTTTCTGCAATCACTGCATGATTTCTTTTTCTTTTCTCGCAAGTTCTTCGGCAGCTTCCGCACCGGCAGCATTCATGATGTGAGCAACATTTTCACGGCGTTCTTTGAGTTCTCTGTACATCTGTGCACGTTTTTCACCGGACAGCGGATAGAAGAACTTCGGAATAATACCGAGGCTGCTCGAAATGATCGGAATACCTGTACCGAGAGCAAAAATCCACCACTTTGTTTTGTCGGTCTGTGTACCGATGGTCTGCCCCTGCATATAGCCGATTTTGCCCATGACAATGTTGTTGACACTGCCCATGACAGCAGCCTGCAGTTTGCTGATGAGGGATTTTGTAACACCGGTCATAGCCTCTGCACGATAACCGTTTTTCCATTCGCAATAGTCCATGGATTCGTTGTCGATTTCGGCAGGAATGATACGGCGAAGACCGTAAATGCACATTTCAAAAATTTCTTCAATACAGAATACGGGCAACATGACCGAACGCTTTTTGAAGTTGCCGTTGATGGAGCCGATACCCCATACGATCAACCAGAGCATATCTGTCCACATATCCTCGAAAATCCAGAGAGCTTTTGTGGAGAAACGTCTGCGTAAGGGAGCTACAAAGCTGTAGCTGATGAACTTGATGGGGAATGCGGGTATACCGACAATGGTCTTGAGGGTAATGGAGCCTAAAACGTCTATGTAATAGTTGCTTCGGCTTTGTCCGATGCTGAAGCCCGACAGGAACGAAGACAGGGCATTGATGAGCATCGGTTTGTTTGTGATAATGGCTTTGAGACCCTGCAGAACACTCGGCTTTGTGATCGTCTGCATAACACGCTCGCGGGTGTTCATGAAGAAGAACAACATGAATCCGGCCGACAGCAGTGCACACGGAATTGCAAAGCCTGCAAAGAGATTCGGCATCGGAATTTTCAGTTTTCCGGCAATGACCAGGTCATACAGGATACCGAAAATCTGTTTCGGCACGTCTTCAAAGATGTGCGACACTACATTGGCCAGTGCTATGAGTCCCGTTCGTTCGACAGGGTCAGGGGTTATGGTTGACATGAAACCTGCATGTGCGATAGAAGTGAAGGTGCCTGCGGTTTCGGTGATGATGGACATTACAAAATAGAAAATCCACTTCGGCAGATACGTTGCCGGTGTGTTCGGGAAAATGAACGGAATGAGCCATTTCCACATTCCGAGAATCGTCAGCGGAAATTGTCCGAGCAAAAGATAGGGGCGGAATTTACCCCAACGGGTACGTGTTCTTTCAACAATAACACCGATAAAGGTATCATTCAGAGTATCCCAGATGGTTGCGACGATGTTCTGAATGGCAAGATAGTTGAAGCTGATTCCGACAACGTCATAAATATAACGATCATTGAAATCATTGATATTCAGACTTGCAGCGGAGTCATTGAGCACGTAGCCGATTCTTTCAACCTTGCCGACAAAACGTCGGTTGTAAACAACCTGGCTGTTTTCTGTTTTGGCTTGTTTTTGTGCTGCCATTATTCAGTCTCCTTTCCGGCATGTCTTATTTTTTTCAGACAAAGATGCAACACATTTTCAGCGGTGAACTGCAATTCACCGAGCGAAATGCCGTTTTCTTTGCCGTATGTTTTCAGCAATGTACCGTCGGGCCTGCGTGCACCTGCACGGTTGCCGCCGGGCATAAGCACATCCACACCTGCACGCACTCTGTAAGCGTTGTCACGCAGCTGCGGAAATTCGGGACTTGCAGACGAACGCATCCACCAGTCGGTGATGACAAGACCGTCATATCCCCATTCCTGCCGCAGAATTACATTGCACAGGTCATAATGATAATGTGCCCAGACACCGTTGATCTTGTTGTAAGAGGTCATAATGGTCAGCGGTTTTGCTTCTTTGACACAGATTTCAAAACCTTTGAGATAAATCTCTCGCAGTGCACGTTGCGACACTCTTGAGTCGTTGCGGTTGCGGTTGGTTTCCTGGTTGTTGCAGGCAAAGTGTTTCGGACAGGCAGAAAAGCCGTAAGTCTGTATTCCCTGCACCACTGCGGCACCCATTTTACCCGTCAGCAACGGATCTTCCGAAAAATACTCAAAATTTCTGCCGCAAAGCGGACTTCTGTGAATATTCATGCCGGGACCGAGGAGCATATCGGAACCGACTTTTACCATTTCTTTTCCCTGTGCTTCATACAGCGAACGACAAAGGTCTGTATCCCAGGTCGAAGCCAGCAGAGCACCGACAGGCAGCAGCGTGGAAACCGTATTCAGACGGATTCCCGAAGGACCGTCCGTGCAGGTGACGGGCGGAACTCCTTTTTCACGCAACGACGGCAGCACACCGCCGAGAACACCTGCGTTGCCCGATGCACCCAAGGGGCTGTTCATAACGTAATCCCCGCGGCTGATCGCCTCAAGTTCCGTCAGGTTCAGCTGAGAAACAAACTCCTGCAAAGTGTGCGTTTTGTCCGCAACATCCTGCAAACGGATACCTTTGTCACCGCACATGGAAACCGCCTGCGGAAGATTCTGCAGAATTCTTGCTTTGAGATCCCTTTTTGCCACGGGTACAGGCTGTTTTGCCGCCATCAGACCGTCATCACTCTGCACCGCAACGGTCCGCAGAAAACTTTCGGCAGGTGCGGCAGCTTCCTGCACACGTTCAAAAACAATATCCTCATCGAGTGTGAATGACCATACTTTCTGTGCGTTGCGAACATCGTTGCCTGCGTAAAAGACATATTCACCTTGTTCTGCGATCCAGGCATTTTTGTTGCCCGTCACACCGGAGTCATCAAACGAAGCAAGCGTATAAAGCGAAAATGCAACCGTAGCCGTTTCCTGTTCACCCGGTTGCAGAATCCCGGTCTTTGCAAAACCGCACAACGAACGCAGCGGCTTACCGAGTTTGCCCTGGGGGGCCTGCACATACACCTGTACGACTTCTTTGCCTGCAAAGGAATCTCCTGTGTTTTTCACGTCAAATGACAAACAGACGTTGCTGTCCTCTTTTTTTGCATCCTGCAAAGCAATTCTGAAAGACGTATAGCTCAGACCGAAGCCGAAAGGATACAGGACTTTTTCTTTTGCAAAGGTTTCAAACCATCTGTAACCGACAAAAATGTCTTCTGTATAATTGTTATAGTCTTTGTTACCGAAGGATGCAGCAGAAGGATAATCACCGAGCACTGCTGCCGTGTCGGGCAGTTTTCCGCAAGGATTCATCCTGCCGCAAAGCAGATCCGCAATCGCGTTGCCGCTTTCCATACCGCCTTGCCATACACAAAGCACAGCCACCTGATTGTCATAACCGCGTGCTGCCCAACGAAGATCCATCATGCTGCCCGTATTCAGCAGAACAACCGTTTTGCTGAACGCATCCGTCACGTATTGCAGCATCGTTTTTTCACTGTCGGTCAGGTACCACGAGCCCTCTTCGGCAACATTTTCGCGGTCTTCGCCGGAAGAACGGCCGATAACCACCACAGCGGCATCGGACTGTGCGGCAGCTCTTTCGACCAATTCCCGTGTCAGCGGCATTTCGGGATGGCTGCGTGGCCAATGTCCCCAAAATCCGTCGTCAGCGGGATTCTTTTCAATCCAACGTGCATACACATTGGCGAGTTCTTCATTCAGTTGCAGACGGTCGCTTTCACGGATGGCCTGCAACAGACCGGATTTATAGGGCGGATTGACATCACCGCCCGATCCGTAGCCGACAAAAAACCAATCGGACTGACAACGGCCGAACACGGACAGTTTTTCATTTGCCTTAAAAGGAAGCACATTGTCATTGCGAAGCAACACCGCACCTTCCGCAGCGACCTTGCGGCCGAGTTGCGGCATATTTTCAAAAGGTGTGGTATCTGCCTTTGCATCGGTGGAAGTCTGCGAAAGACCGCCGCCGACAGAATCAGCAAATTGGAGAACTTTTTTTACGATTTTTGTAAAAACTGACATAGGATCTCTCCTTTTTTATTTCGGTTATCACCCAATAATACAATTATATTTCATTCTTCTTTAAAACAACTGTTGAAAATTTCCAGCAATTGCATATAGCCCCTGTGTTTGGCAAGTGCCGTCTGCTTGACACCCTGCGGCACATCGGAATCAAGAATTTCCTGCATTTCCTGTTCTGTTTTTGCAATTCTGCCTGTCTGAATGGTCATATCATAATTGATGAATTGCTGCAACGCTTCTTCATCATAACGATCATACCAATGGGCGGAATAGGTCGTGCGATAGCAGATATAAATATTGCGTTCCGCTTTTACATATTCGGCTTCTTTGGTTTTTCCTTCCCTGATGAGCCGCATTGCTTCATCCTGCAACGAGATCATTTGTTGCTTTGTCAGCTCAAGAAAAGCATCTTTATCAAAATATCGCATTCCTTATACCTCATCACATTATTAATTTGATTATAACATATTTATTTAATTTTGTAAACAAAAAAGCTGTTATCTATATACAAATCGATTCTTTTTTGCATATTGACAAAATAGAACAATAATGATACAGTAGTTTTGAGGTGATTTGAATGAATAGTATCATTAGACTCCTGGCACTGATTATTTCTGTTTTCATTTTTTTACCCACCGGCTCTATCCCTGAAAAAATCGAAAAAGCAGATGCCGAAACCTGTCTTCTTTCCGCAACGGTTCTGTCGGATATGCACATGGAATCCAACAGCAAGGAAAGACATGAACGCATCGGCAAAACACTCGAAGCTGCCAAAGAAGCAGACAGCGATGCTCTGATTCTTCTGGGTGACAACACAATGAACGGACAGATCATTGAGACCATTCCGTTTTACGGTCTGGTCAGCAGGTTTTTCTCTGCAGATTCCGTATTGAGCATCCCCGGAAACCATGACCTGGACGACAACGAAAACAACAAGAGCAGCTATGATGCACTTGCAAAGCGTTTTGTTCGTCTGCGTAACCTCTTTTTTGCAAACGACGGCGAAAAACTGTACTTCAGCCGCGAAATCAACGGCTACACCTTTATTGCACTTGCTGCTGATGCCCGTTCGGATGAAAACGGCAAACAGATTCTGTCCGATGAGCAGCTCGACTGGCTCGAAAGTGAACTTACAGCCCTTGCAGACAGCAACAAACCCTGCTTTGTGCTGAATCATTATCTTGTTTACGGCAAAAACGGCAGCCGTTCTTATGCAGCTTTCAACATTGCCGACAACAATGACCGCCTTACGGAGATTCTTGAAAACAGCGGTGTTCGCACGTTCTATTTCAGCGGACACTCTCACTACGGTGTCAGCGAATCCACGGTGGAAACCCACAACAATGTCACCTACGTAAATCTCCCCTCTACAGGCAACGGCGGTAACTATTATCCTGCCAATGAAGCCTGCGGTGAAGCCGGAATCGGTCTGCAGCTGGAAGTATATGAAGACAGCGTTCTTCTGCGTTTCAGAAACTACATCACCGAAGAATGGCTCGAAGGCTATGACTCCTTTGTTTTTGAACTGAACTGAATTACAGCATAAGAACAGGGACTGTCCGAGGACAGTCCCTGTTTTTGTGCATCTGTTTTATTTGAAATACTTCACAGCGGCATCGAACATACCCATTTCGTATTCGCCGGGGACGTTCTTGTAAAGGAAATTGCCTTTACGTTCGGAGTGACCCATCTTGCCGAATACTCTGCCGTCGGGCGAGGTGATACCCTCAACCGCAAGCGACGAGCCGTTGGGATTGAAGCGGATGTCATTGGTCGGATTGCCTGCGAGATCAACATACTGCGTTGCGATCTGTCCGTTGGCTGCAAGCTGACGGATGAGGTCTTCGCTTGCAAGGAAGCGGCCTTCGCCGTGGGAAATCGGCACGGTGTAAACATCGCCTGCCTTGGTGTTTGCAAGCCAGGGGCTCTTGTTGGAAGCGATGCGAGTATGAACGATTCTCGACTGATGGCGTGCAATGCGGTTATAGGTAAGTGTCGGGCAGTTTTCATCGGTGTCGATGATTTCGCCGTAGGGAACAAGACCGAGCTTGACAAGTGCCTGGAAACCGTTGCAGATACCGCACATCAAGCCGTCACGGTTTTTAAGAAGCTCGTGAACGGCATCCTTCACCTGTGCGTTACGGAAGAACGAAGTGATGAATTTTGCAGAACCGTCGGGTTCGTCACCGCCGGAGAAGCCGCCGGGGATGAAGATGATCTGCGAATCGGCAATCTTTTTGGAGAAGGCTTCCACCGATTCTGCAATGGCAGCTGCGGTCAGGTTGCGGATGACAAAGATTTCGGGCTTTGCACCGGCTGCTGCAAGGGCACGTGCG
This sequence comes from Clostridia bacterium, assembly GCA_017435865.1. Taxonomy (GTDB): domain Bacteria; phylum Bacillota; class Clostridia; order Oscillospirales; family Acutalibacteraceae; genus RUG806. The sequence goes on along the minus strand of JAFSEF010000041.1, from coordinate 14,477 downwards.
GTGTCGAATTCACAGTTTGTGCCGGGGAATACGGGAATCAGTACACGCGGCTCGGCAATGCTTGTTGATGCGTGCGGATGCGATTTTGCAGCATAAGTGAAAGCGGGAACAGGAGTCTTGTCGGTTTTGATGTTGCAGGAGAAGACGGGTTCAAGCTTGTCTTCATACACTTTGAGCAGTTCGTCAAGTGCTACCTTTTCGTCACCCTTAACGAGTGCTGCTTCTTCGGTGGTGTAACCGACCAATGTGCCGATCATATCGGCATCCTCGGTCAGTTCAAGAAGAAGTGCACCGTAGTTGTAGCCGAACAGCATATCGTCACTGATGTTTTCAAACTTTACACCGATGCCGTTGCCGAATGCATTCTTCATGGCAAGGTCTGCAAGACCGCCGAGGGTGGGTGTGGATGCGGAAAGCACCTCACCTGCACGCATAAGAGCCGTGACAGCATTGTAGTTTGCAATCAGAGAAGCGGCAACAGGCAGATGGTTTTCGTCCGTTTCGGGTGTGACAAGCACAAGACGGCTGCCTGCTTTTTTGAATTCGGGGGAGATGACTTCGCTTGCATCACCTGTGGTAACTGCAAAGCTGACAAGTGTGGGCGGAACGTCAATGTCTTCAAACGAGCCGCTCATGGAGTCCTTACCGCCAATGGAACCGATGCCGAGGTCAAGCTGTGCCTTGAATGCACCGAGCAGTGCTGCAAGCGGCTGACCCCAACGCTTGGGATCGCGGTTGGGCTTTTCAAAATATTCCTGGAAGGTCAGGTACACATCTTCAAAAGAAGCACCTGCACCGATGAGCTTGGTAACCGATTCCACAACTGCAAGGTAGGCACTGTGGTAGGGACTCTTTTCGGCAATGTAGGGGTTGTAGCCCCATGCCATATAGGAAACGGTGTCGGTCGAGCCGGTTTCAACGGAAACCTTGTTGACCATAGCCTGGTTGGGTGTGATCTGATATTTACCGCCGAAAGGCATCATGACCGTACCTGCACCGATGGTGGAGTCGAATCTTTCGGACAGACCGCGTTTGGAGCAGGTGTTGAGATCATCTGCAAGGGCTTTCATGCCGTCTGCAAAGTTGGCAGGTGTTGCCTTTTTGAAGCACTTGGGAGCTTCGGGAGCAATGTCGGTGTGCTTCTGTGCACCGTTGGAGTTGAGGAATTCACGGGAAATATCACAGATGCAGTTGCCGTTCCAGAACATTCTGAGTCTGGGTTCGGCTTTGACTTCTGCAACGACGGTAGCTTCGAGGTTTTCGCTGTCTGCGAGTTCCTTGAAGCGTGCAACATCTTCCTTAGCGACAACAACCGCCATTCTTTCCTGCGATTCACTGATGGCAAGTTCCGTGCCGTCAAGACCTTCGTACTTCTTGGGAACAGCATTGAGGTTGATTTCAAGACCGTCGGCAAGTTCACCGATGGCAACCGAAACACCGCCTGCACCGAAGTCATTGCAGCGTTTGATGAGAAGCGATGCTTCCTTGTTGCGGAACAGTCTTTGCAGTTTTCTTTCTTCGGGGGCGTTGCCCTTCTGCACTTCTGCACCGCAGGAAGTCAAAGATTCAAGGGTGTGGGACTTGGACGAGCCTGTTGCACCGCCGCAGCCGTCACGGCCGGTTCTGCCGCCGAGCAGAATGACAATATCGCCATCTACAGGGCATTCACGGCGGACATTTTCAGCGGGAGCTGCACCGACAACAGCACCGATTTCAAGGCGTTTTGCAGCATAGCCTTCGTGATACAGTTCATCGACCTGACCGGTGGCAAGACCGATCTGGTTGCCGTAGGAGGAATACCCTGCGGCAGCGGTGGTGACGATCTTTCTCTGGGGCAGCTTGCCCTTGATGGTTTCGCTGACGGGACGAAGCGGGTTGGCAGCACCTGTCACACGCATAGCGGCATAGACATAGCTTCTGCCTGACAGCGGGTCACGGATGGCACCGCCGATGCAGGTGGCAGCACCGCCGAAAGGTTCAATTTCGGTCGGGTGATTGTGGGTTTCATTTTTGAACAGAAGAAGCCAGTCTTCTTTGACACCGTCGTGGTCGATCTGCATTTTGACGGTGCAGGCATTGATTTCTTCGGATTCGTCAAGCTTGGGCAGCTTGCCGTTCTTTTTGAGGTATCTTGCGGCAACAGTTGCAAGATCCATGAGGTTGACAGGCTTGTTTTCTCTGCCGAGTTCCTTGCGGACAGCCATGTACTGCTCGTAGGTTTCCTGCAGCAAGCTGTCTTCAAAGCTTGCGTTGTCAATGGTGGTCAGGAATGTGGTATGACGGCAATGGTCAGACCAGTATGTGTCGAGCATACGCACTTCCGTGATGGTGGGATCTCTGTCTTCGCTGCGGAAATAGTCGCGGCAGAACATCAGATCATCCGCATCCATGGCAAGGGCATACTTTTTGACAAATTCTGCAATGCCGTCCATTTCAAGTTCACGGAAACCGTGGAGCGTTTCAACCGTTTCGGGAATTTCAAACTCGGTCTTGAGGGTTTCAAAACGACCAAGTGCTGCTTCTCTTGATTCGACGGGGTTGATGACATAATTCTTGACTGCGGCAATGTCCTGTTCACTCAGGTTGCCGTAAAGCATATAGACCTTTGCAGAACGTACGGTCGGACGTTCACCCTGCGACAGGATCTGAATGCACTGTGCGGCGGAGTCTGCACGCTGATCAAACTGACCGGGCAGGAATTCCACAGCGAACACAAAAGCATCCGTTTCGGGCAGAGAGAAAGTAACAATGTCCATCTGCGGCTCGGAGAACACGGTGTTGACGGCATAGTCAAACAGGTCTTTTTCGATGTTTTCAACGTCATAACGGTTGAAAAGACGAACATCTGTCAGATTTTCAATACCAAGCAGAGAAACGGCTTCGTTTTTCAGTGCGTTGGCTTCGTTTGCAAGTTCTTTTTTCTTTTCTACATATACTCTGTAAACCATAGAAATCTCCTTTACAGAACGGCGTTCAGCGCACGCTGACCGATGTCAGAGCGGCTGTATTTATTTTCAAAATGTACTTTTTCGGCTTCCTTGTAAGCAATTGCAAGGGCTTCTTTGAGGGTGTCTGCGGTGGCGGTAACACCTGCCACTCTGCCGCCGTCGGTTTTAAGAACATCACCGTCGGCCTTGACACCTGCACAATAAAGGGTTGCACCGAAGTCGGCATCCACCGTGAAGAGCTTGCCCTTTTCGTAAGAAGCGGGATAGCCTGCGGATGCAAGAATGACGCAAGCAGCATTCTTGTCGGCAAATTTTACATCAATATCTGCAAGCTTGCCGTCAGCAACCGCATTCATGATTTCAAACAGGTCTGTTTCAAGAAGCGGCAGCACGACCTGGGTTTCGGGATCACCGAAACGGCAGTTGTATTCGATGACCTTCGGACCGTCCTTTGTGAGCATCAGACCGAAATACAGGCAACCCTTGAAAGTTCTGCCTTCTGCATTCATGGCCTTGATAGTGGGCAGGAAGATTTCTTCCATGCAACGGTCTGCAATCTCTTTTGTGTAGTACGGATTGGGTGCGACCGTACCCATACCGCCTGTGTTGAGACCTTCGTCATTGTCAAGAGCACGTTTGTGATCCATGGAAGAAACCATGGGGACGACCACGTTGCCGTCGGTGAAACTGAGCACCGACACTTCGGGGCCTTCCAAAAATTCTTCAATGACAATGCTCTTACCCGATTCACCGAACTGACCGTCTTCCATCATGGAAACAACCGCAGCGGTGGCTTCTTCACGGGTGGTGCAAATGACAACACCCTTGCCCAGTGCCAGACCGTCGGCTTTGATAACGGTAGGGATGGGAGCTGTACGCAGATATGCGAGTGCAGGTGCAACGTCATAGAAAACTTCGTACTGTGCGGTGGGAATGCCGTACTTTTTCATTAAGTTTTTGGAGAAAATCTTGCTGCCTTCGATGATGGCAGCATCCTTTTTCGGGCCAAAGCATTTCACACCGATGGCTTCGAGTGCATCCACGGCACCGAGCACCAGAGGATCGTCGGGTGCAACCACGGCAAAGTCGATTGCATTTTCCTTTGCAAACTGCACCATGCCGTCAATGTCCTTTGCACCGATGGGTACAAGGGTGGCTTCTTCCTTCATTCCGCCGTTGCCGGGCAGAACAAAGATTTCGCCGATTTCTTTATTTTCACGCAGTTTTTTAAGCAGAGCATGTTCGCGTCCGCCACTGCCGATGAGCATTACTTTTTTCATTTTTCGTACCTCAATGGTGGAACAGTCTCATGCCTGTGAAGGCCATTGCCATGCCGTATTTGTCGCAGGCTGCAATAACGTCTTCGTCACGCTTGCTGCCGCCGGGCTCTGCAATGTAGCTGACACCGCTTCTCTTGGCACGTTCAATGTTGTCGTCAAACGGGAAGAAAGCATCCGAGCCGAGGGAAACGCCCGTGATGTGGGAGAGATATTCTTTCTTTTCTTCTGCGGTGAAGCGTTCGGGCTGTTCGGTAAACCACTTCTGCCAGTTGCCGTCTGCAAGAACAACATCGTCGTCTTCGGACAGATAAATGTCGATGCAGTTGTTTCTGTCGGGTCTTCCGACTTCTGCACGGAAGGGCAGAGACAGCACCTTTTCACTCAGGCGAAGATGCCACAAATCGGCCTTGTTGCCTGCAAGACGGGTGCAGTGCACACGCGACTGCTGACCGGCACCGACACCGATTGCCTGACCGTCCACAGCAAAGCAAACGGAGTTGGACTGGGTGTATTTGAGGGTGATAAGAGCAATGATAAGGTCTCTCTTTGCACTGTCGGGCAGTTCCTTGTTGGCGGTCACAACATTGCCGAGAAGTTCTTCGTCAATGCGGAAGTTATTTCTTCCCTGCTCGAATGTGATGCCGAATACCTGCTTGCGTTCGATTTCGGCAGGCACATAATCGGGATCGATTTTCACAATATTGTAAGTACCGTTGCGTTTTGTTTTGAGAATTTCGAGTGCTTCGTCGGTGTAACCGGGAGCGATCACGCCGTCGGAAACCTCACGTTTGATGATGAGAGCCGTGGTCTTGTCGCAGACATCACTGAGGGCGATCCAGTCGCCGAAGGAGGACATACGGTCGCTGCCTCTGGCTCTGGCATAAGCGCAGGCAAGAGGAGAATCGTCAAGACCTTCAATATCGTCCACGAAGCAGGCTTTTTTCTGTGCATCGCTGAGCTTGACGCCGACTGCCGCACCTGCGGGGCTGACATGCTTGAAAGAAGTGGCAGCGGGCATGCCGAGAATGTCCTTGAGTTCCTTGACAAGCTGCCATGCGTTGAACGCATCGAGGAAATTGATGTAGCCGGGTCTGCCGCAAAGAATTTCTACGGGCAGGTCGGAGCCGTCTTCCATGAAAATGCGGGACGGTTTCTGATTGGGGTTACAGCCGTATTTGAGTTCAAATTCGTTCATGTCAGTCTCCTTCAGATATTTTTATTGTAGATTTTGGTTTCTGCTTCGCCGGTTGCAAGGTCAACGTAACGCACGAACAGAGAAATCTTGTTATCTTCGTTGAGGTTGTTCCACACAACTTCCGCAAATTCGTTCATGTCGTCGAATGTTTTGATTCTTTCGGGTTCACCCGAGAAGGTCGGAATGGGATTGCCGTCATGGTCATAGGTGTGAATAAAATGACCGACACCTGCAATGGGAGCATAGTCGAATGTGAAGCGGTTGCAGGCGGAGCCGTCTGCATCTGCACTCTTGAGAATGCTCATGGAGTAATTGAAGCCGTCTTCAAAGTCAAGCAGAACGCTGATTCTCGGGGTCCAGTTGGGACCGTCGGGCTCAAAGCAACGGGTTGCAAGAGCTGCGGAGAAGGTCTTGCCTTCGCTCATGAGGTCATACACGGTATCGGTCTGATCGCCGTTGGTGACAATGAGCTTGTTGCCGAGTTTGCGAACGGCTGCATAGATGATGAGTGACGGATCTTCGACCTTGCTTGCATCAAAGGGTTCGGTATACAACTCGCCGTTGTCCTTGAGAGAGAACACACGATTTCTGGAATTTGCACTTCTGCCCATGATGAAATAAGCACTGACGGCCTTTTTGCCGTCGGGAGTGAGACCTGCAATGATGCCTCTGCCGGGATATGTATTTTCGCTCAGCAATTTGCCGATGCAATGGAGTTCATAAGCCATAATTTATTCTTTCCTTTCACGGATGTTTTTGCTTACAAGCTGTGCCGCTGCAGGCAGCAGATGCCATTCAGCCTGTTCCATCACTCGTTTTTGTAAAATTTCGGGGGTGTCACCGTCTTTGATTTCCACGGCTCTCTGCAGAATAATCCTGCCGCCGTCGGGAATTTCATTGACAAAGTGCACCGTTGCACCCGTCACCTTCACGCCGTAGGACAGTGCTGCTTCATGGACTCTCAGTCCGTAAAAGCCTTCACCGCAGAACGAAGGGATCAAAGACGGATGGACATTTATAATGCGTTCGGGATAACGGTTTGTAAAATCAGCCGACAGAATGCACATGAAGCCTGCAAGAATAATCAGCTCAATGCCTGCTTCTTCGAGGGTAGCCACGAGGTCTTTTTCAAAGTCCTCTCTTGTTCTGCCTTTTTTCGGCACCACAACACCCTTGACACCTGCATTTTTTGCTCTTTCGAGTGCATATGCGTCGGGATTGTTGGAAATGACCAACACCACTTCCCCGTCGGTGATTTTTCCGTCACGCTGTGCATCTAAAATAGCCTGCAAATTTGTGCCGCCGCCGCTGACAAGCACGGCAATTTTTGTTTTCGGTGTGTTATTCATGTTAAATCAGCTGCACCTTTTCTTCACCCTTGACGATTTCGCCGAGGATGTAAGCATCTTCGCCGTTTGCACGCAGGATTCCGAGTGCCTTGTCGGCATCTTCCTTGGCAACCACACAGCTCATACCGACACCCATGTTGAAGGTGTTGAACATATCTCTTTCGTCGATGTTGCCGGTCTTTGCAAGCAGATCGAAGATGGGAAGAATGCGGACGGCACTCTTTTCGATCTTTGCACAGAAGCCGTCGGGCAGAGAACGCGGAATGTTTTCATAGAAACCGCCGCCCGTGATATGGGAAACAGCCTTGACCGTAACGGCATCAAACAATGCGGTCATGGGCTTGACATAAATCTTGGTGGGAGTCAGGAGGGTTTCGCCCAGACCTTTGCCGCCCAGAGCATCAAGAGGCATACGAAGATCGGTATGCTCCACATTGAACACCTTGCGGACAAGGGAGAAACCGTTGGAATGCACACCCGAAGAAGGCAGTGCGATGATGACGTCGCCTGCGTTCATGGATTTGTTGTTGAGAATTTTGTCCTTTTCGACGATACCCACTGCAAAACCTGCAAGGTCATATTCGTCGATGGGGTAGAAACCGGGCATTTCAGCCGTTTCACCGCCGATGAGAGCAGCACCTGACTGCACACAACCTTCTGCAACACCTGCAACGATCTGTGCAATGCGTTCGGGAACATTCTTGCCGCAGGCAATGTAGTCGAGGAAGAATAAAGGCTTTGCACCGCAGCAGATGACATCGTTGACACACATGGCAACACAGTCAATACCGACCGTATCATGCTTATCGAGCAAAAATGCAAGTTTGAGCTTTGTGCCGACACCGTCCGTACCGGAAACAAGAACAGGTTTCTGATAGCCTTCGGGCAGAGCGAACAGACCGCCGAAACCGCCGACATCGGAAACGACGCCGCTTGTGAGAGTGCGTGCAATGTGGGTTTTCATCAGTTCGACAGCTTTGTAACCTGCGGTAATATCAACGCCGGCTGCTGCATAACTTTCGCTTCTTGAATTTTCAATCATTTTTCTTTCATCCTTTCTCAACCCTTGCCGTTCCAGCAATAGGTGCAGATATTCTCTTTGGGAAGCCCGATGGCTTTGATTAAGTTTTCAATGGACTGGTATTCCAGGGATGCAAAATGAAGTTTCTGACAGATGGCTTTGCGGAGATTTTTGCCGCGTTCGGTGGTGGGATCCGAATATTCTTCAATATACTTGTCACCTGCTTCGCCCTCGAGTTCGCGGATGGTCTGCCGTGCAATCAGATCAAGATCGGAATTGCTTCTTGAAAAGTTCAGGTATTTGCATCCGTACATAATAGGCGGACAGGCAGAACGGATGTGCACTTCCTTTGCACCGTTTTCATACAAAAAGTCAACCGTTTCTCTCAGCTGCGTGCCGCGTACAATGCTGTCGTCCACAAACAACAGCTTTTTGCCTTCGATGAGATCGTGAATGGGAACGAGCTTCATTTTTGCCACGCGGTTGCGTTCCTGCTGATTCTGCGGCATGAACGAACGCGGCCAGGTGGGAGTATATTTGATAAAGGGTCTTGCAAAAGCAATGCGGCTTTCGTTGGCATAACCGATGGCATGGGGTGTACCCGAATCGGGAACACCGCAGACAAAATCGACATCGGGCAGATTGCCGCTGTCTCTTTCAAAGGCTGCCATGATTTCGCCGTTTCTTGTACGCATACACTCGACATTGATACCTTCATACACAGAGGTCGGGTATCCGTAATAAGACCACAGGAAAGCACAGATCTTCATTTCATTATTTGCGGGAGAAACCACTTCGCAGCTGTCTGCTGTCAGTGAGACGATTTCACCCGGTCCGAGCTCTTTGTAATTTTCATATCCGAGCTTGTAATAAGCAAAAGATTCAAACGAAACACAGTAGCCGTCTTCCCTTTTGCCGATGAGCACGGGCAGTCTGCCGAGCTTGTCACGGGCAGCAAGCAGAGATCCGTCTTCTTTAAGAATCAGGATGGAAGCAGTGCCGTCAATCTGCTTTTGTGCAAAGCGGATGCCCTCACAGAAATCGCTTTTCTGATTGATGAGTGCCGCAACAAGTTCTGTATTGTTGATTCTGCCGCCGCTCATGGCACCGAAATGACCGCCGCTGAAAGACAGGAAAGAATCAATCAGCTCTTTTGCGTTGTTGATGACCCCGATGGTGCAAATGGCATACGTTCCTAAATTGGAACGGATGAGCATCGGCTGCGGATCGGAATCGCTGATAATACCGATGCAGGAATTGCCGTGCATTTCTTCAAGGGTATCTTCAAACTTCGTGCGGAACGGTGAGTTTTCTATATTGTGGATTTCACGCTGAAACCCGTCAGTCGGATTGTATGCAGCCATACCGGCTCTGCGTGTACCCAGATGGGAATGATAATCCGTACCGAAAAAAACATCAAGAATGCAGTCATTTTTTGAAACTGCACCGAAAAAACCGCCCATTGTTTTCCTCCTCAGTTATAGTTTTTCTCTTATAGCAACGAAAAAAAGACGGAATCCTCCGCCTTTATTGATTTATGAATTAAATTTTGCAACAACAGCTGCATCCTTTGCAAGAACTGCTTCGGTTGCGGCAGCACGTGCGGCCTGCAAGCGTTCTGCAAGTGCATCATCGGACACACTCAGAATTTCAATGGCAAGCAGTGCAGCATTGGCAGCACCGTCAATGGCAACGGTTGCAACAGGAATGCCTGCGGGCATCTGCACGGTGGAAAGAAGAGCATCCATACCGTCAAGGGTGGAACTCTTTACGGGAATGCCGATCACCGGCAAGGTTGTGTTGGCAGCAAAGGCACCTGCAAGATGTGCTGCTTTTCCTGCGGCACAGATGATGGCACCGAAGCCGTTCTTTCTGGCCTGCAGTGCAAATTCTCTCGCCTGTTCGGGTGTTCTGTGTGCGGAATAAACGTGCACTTCCGCAGGAACATCATATTCCCTGAGCGTTGTGATGGCTTTTTCTACGACAGGCAGATCGCTGTCGGAACCCATGATAACGGCAACTTTTTTCATTTTTTCCTCCGTAAATTGTATAATAAAAAAACAGCCTGCCCCTTTTTGCAAGAGGAAGACTGCCCAGACGGTCGGCAAAACAGACTGAACTCACTGCTTCCATGCGGTCAATTCCGCTTTTAACAGACAAATGCAACAAAATACGATTGCATCTGCCGGTTCTGCTCCGTCGGTCACAGACAGTCTTTGTGTTTTCAAACAATATAATAGCATAAATATAAATATTATGTCAAGTCAGAATGCAATTTACGCTTTCACAAAAATAACAAGAATAAAAGCACTTTTTTTGTGCAACTGATGCTTTCAAAAAAAGTGCTTCATTTTTTATTATATAGGAAATTGCTCGCGTTGTGAGCAATTTGCATATAACAAAAACACCTTTTCGCCCCCAAGATTGGGGGACGGGGGGTTGATATAGAATATTTTTTATACGGTTTTACAGACATCCACCCAGTCAACGGGATTGCTCAACGAATACAGTTCCTGCGGCGTCAGACGAACGGCACTGCTGGCACTGCCTGCCGCAGGATACACAATGTCAAATCGCTGCAAAGAGGTATCAAGATATACTTTTACATTTTGTTTGACAACAAACGGACACACACCGCCTGCAGCGTGACCTGTTTTTTCTTCGACCTCGGCAAAAGGAATCATTTTTGCCTTTGTGCCGAAACAGGCTTTGTATTTCGGATTGTCAACCTTTGCATCCCCTGCAGCAACAATGAGAATCACATCCTCGCCCACAAGAAAAGAAAGTGTTTTTGCAATACGGCAGGGTTCGCATCCGAGAGCCTGTGCCGCAAGCTCCACGGTTGCACTGGAAACCGAAAATTCGAGCACTCTTTCACCGTATCCTTTTTCGGCAAGATATGCCTTTACAAGTTCTATGGACATAATAACCTCACATTATAATTATTCAACAAACAGTGTATAATATTTCAACCATTCCGTACAATCCGACAAGGTGTTTCAGCAAAGATGCTGCATGGTCATTTCAACCGCTTCTTCAATATTAACCGTACCGACACCGAAGATCGAAGTATGGATTTTTCCGTTCACGGGCTGTGCCCATTCTTCACTGATTCCGTCAATGCCGTTACGCATACCGAGAATCGAACCGACCGTTGCACCGTTGCAATCCGTATCAAAAGCCATCCCGACAGCCGCACAGATGGACTTGCCGAAATCACCCTCACCGTACAACAGTGCCGCCGTGACGATCATGGCATTGGAAATGGTATGACACCAGCCGTGATCGGTGTGTTCATCGTATTTTTCATGGATCAGGGCAAAGCACTCTTCGTATGTTTTGCCTGTTTTATAAGCTTCCACCACCTGCAGCACCGCTTCGTGCAATCTGGAGGTATAAGGAATCTGTGCAAGACCGCCGAAAATGATATCTTCCATATTGTCCGTAACGGCCGCACAGGCGATCATGGCAGAAACAAACATCTCACCGTAAACACCGTTTTTGACATGGGAAATACGTGCATCCGTGTAAGCCATACGGGCAGCTTCTTCGGGATTTCCGGGGTTTATGTAACCGAAATAGTCACCGCGGATCTGTGCTCCGATCCATTCGCGGCATACATTTTTATACATTGCGGAGGCAGGCGGTTGCAGGCAGTTCATGAAGTTGACGAAAGCAATACGCTCCGCCGTAAAATAGGAATACACGGACTGATACCGCATCCATGCACATGCAACATCATCCGACTCAAAATCCCTGCCGTACTCGCTGATGATCTTTTGTGCAAGCACCACATAGTTTGTGTCGTCATCCACAGGCATTCCGTCCACCGTGTCGGCAAACGCTTTTCCGCGGAGTAAGAATTTATAATGAGAACAGACTTCCGGTGTCATATCGGAAGATAGCAAATATCTGTGCAGCGGATAGTTCCCTGTTTCCTGCAGCAGCGGAATCAATTCATCGCTGCGGATCCCCTCGACGGGTTTACCGAGCAGACAGCCGATTGCACGACCGAGCCATGCACCATGAATCTTCTTTCTGAGTGTTTCCGTGTCGGGTTGCGTTGCCGCAAAATCATGGGCACTGCGTAATGCCTTGATTTCACCCAAAGAACGCGGCTCATCATAGAGATAGCCTGCCTGCAGTTTAGCATTGATGACAAGTTCATACAAAAGATCGCTCATCTTTGTCTTGATTTCACCCGGTTCAAGTGCAGCGACAGACTCAAAAAGTCCTTTGTATCGCTCAACATCCAGACCTTCTTCCATGGACTGCACATATTCGGCAAGCAAATCCTGCGGATAGCGATTCAGGCCGTCTGCATTGTTGTAATCGGGGCTGATTTCAGTATTGTATATTTTTGCAAACACAAGAAACACCTCATTCATCAGTTCATAGATACTTTTCAAGACCGCAGTTGCGGCTGTTTACGGAGCGAAATCGTCATTTACAATCAAATCAATACCGGTAACAATCTTCCTGTATTCGGTAAGCATCTCCTGAAAATACTGTTTTCCTGCATCTTCAAGATGATAATATTTGCGGAGTCTTTTGTTCACTATTTCGTCCCTGTCGGACACAAAACCGCTTTCCGTAAAGCGATACAAAACAGGATACAATGTGCCGATCGGGGTGGTATAATTCCCGTCACTGAGTTCTGCAATGGATTTGACAATTTCATACCCGTACATATCTTTACGATGCAATACGGCAAGAACCGCAAGTTCAATCGTACCGCGTCTGAAATTTTCATTCTTAACCAACCGATCAGCTCCTTCCTTTATACCTTTTTTTGTTACGGCATTCATTTTAGCACAAGCTTATGTAAAAGTAAAGACGGTTTCTGTTTTGATCTTATTTTGTGTCGCAAAATATATATTGACACAAAACCCATAATGTGCTATGATAAAACTGCGATCGTAATACGCCGCCGGAGGTGATGTCCGCATTCAAACCGCACCCGTGTGAAAAAACAACAGTGAAAGGAGTTAACAAAAATGACATTTCCGATTCAGTTTTTCAAAAAAATATTTTCTGTTCTTATGAGTTTCTTTTTTATGCTCATGGGCGGCAACGCAGAAAAGGTTGATGTGCAGATTACCGATCCCGTAACCGACAGGAGCACCGAAATCACCTATGAAGTCACAAACTACACAGGAGTCACGCTGATTGCTGACAAGTATTTCAGAATTGAAAAGCAGACCGATGACGGTTGGGAAGCATTGCCGTTCAATGAAGACTTCGCAACACCCTCAATTGCAATCATTCTGTACAACTGTCAATCCGTCCGCCTGACGATCGACCTGCAAAACGCATACGGTCACAGCCTGCAGGCAGGAACATACAGACTGGTGCTTGCCTATTGCCCGACCCCCTGTGTCTTTGCGGTCATGCAAACACCGGGATAAAAACCGCCATCGTGCAGTGAATGTTCCTGACCGGACTGCAAGAAAGCTGTGCTCATATCGCTTAAACACAAAGCACCGCCTCACAGCGGTGCTTTACTTTGATAGAAATGAAGAAAAATTTCGGTTCTCGCACTGCGGTCGCTTCGGCAGAAAATCAAGCCGACATTATGCACACCTGCGGGTGTTGGGATCCTTTTTATAAAATGAGATGTTTTACTTCATCGTTGTTGACAATTGTCGCAGCGGTGATATATAATTCCGACAGGAGGTGTGCCTATGAAAAAAGTCTCCACCCTTTTGATTTTAAGTTCCGTTTTTTTGTTTCTCTTTTGTTCGTGTGCCAAGGACGAAGCAGACACTACGGTCGCTGTTGTCAACGGTGAAACGGTAACAAAGGAGGAGTTTGACTATTTCAAAGCCCGTCAAAGAGCAAATGTTATAAATTATTATATCTCTGCGTTCGATGCTGAGGTTGACGAGGATTTCTGGCAGACGGATTTTAACGGAACAACACCGGAAAAAGATCTCGAAGACAGAGCCATCAACGAATGTATAAAAGCAAAAATTCAGCTTGTTCTTTGCAGAGAAAACGGAATTTACGATGACATTTCATTCGTTGGTTTACGTCAAAAGGCAGAAAACTTCAACAGTCAGGATAAAAGCGGAGCCATTGGTTTAAAAACAATTGATATGTCTGCCTTTTACACTTACTATATTGATACGGGCGTTATGGAACTTAAAAACATTCTCGGTGAAAAGGAGCTTGCACCGACGGAAGAAGAAATCAATGCCTGTCTTGAAAATTTCGGCACACAAGAGGAAAATTATACCGCCGCACGCAAAACGGCAATTGCAAAGAAATATGATGATATGATCGAAAAGCTCTGCGAAGAGGCAGTCATTCAGTAATAAAAAATATTCTATATACCCTCCTCGTCCCCCAATCTTGGGGGTGAAAAGGTGTTTTTTGTTCAATAAGCTTGCGTCATTCAATGAGCCGCAGGCGAATTATATGCAAACTGCTCACAATCGCGAGCAGTTTCCTATATAATAAAAAAATCCGCAGGATCACCACCGTTTTATTGATACTGTCGGGAATTTCATTTGTTCTGAGAAACCTGTAACAACGGCAATGTCGTCAACTTAAGGAATTTCTTTATTTCAGTTTTTTGTGCAAACTCGCAGTTTGATGAAACTTTCCTGAACTCGCAAGCTGACCTCTCAAACACTTGTCGCCCCTGAAAGGGCAATGTCGTCAACTTAAGACAAATTATGG
>JAFSEF010000040.1 GCA_017435865.1 Clostridia bacterium | reverse complement strand
GATGTCACGAAGTGACAGAGAGGGACAGGGCCGTCAGCCTGAAGAGCCGCGCCTGACCGAGCACCGCAGTGCGAGAGTCGAATCCCTTCAGGTCCACCATAAAAACCGACAAGTTTCGACTTGTCGGTTTTTTATCCAAGCCGACAGGCTTGGCATATCATCATGCGGAAAGCGTGTATATCATCAACACGGCAAGCCGTGTTGTATCTCATCACACCCGCAGGTGTGTATAATTGTCGGCTTGATGATATGCAACTTCTTGCGAAGTTGATGATATGCAATTCCTTTGGAATTGATGATATACAAGGCTCCGCCTTGATTTTTTTATTTTAAGTTGATATAATGCTTTCAGAGGTGATTGCCAATGGAAACAGTATTATATGAATACACTTTCAATTTTGCAAATATACTTTTGTGTTTTATACCTCTTGTAATAGGTGTCGTATTTTTAGCAAACTCAATCAAACAAGTTCGAAAAAAAGTGAAAAATAAAGGATGGAACGGACTTGTTGATTTGTTCTTTAAATATGCCGGTTTTGTTGTTGGAACATTATGCATTTTTTTGTTTTTAACTATCTTTGTTGGAGTGTTGATTGAACATAAGGATTTTGTTGAGTTGATCGATAACAATGAGGTTTGTGTAATTGAGGGTTATGTTGAAGAATATCATCCAATGCCATACGAAGGTCATGATACAGAACATTTTGAAATTGGTGGAGTTTATTTTGAATATTCTGATTATATCATGGTAAACGGATATAATATTTCTGCTTCACATGGAGGCGTTGTTACACATAATGGACAACATTTAAGAATAAAATATATCCAAAATGAATATGATGGTGTAATTAATAATGTAATTATATACATTGCGCAAATCGGAAATGAATCGGTAAATAATGAAAGTTTGTAAAATGTTTATTGTTGCTATTTTAAGCTGTAAACACAAAAAAATCGACAATCTTCGACAGAAGGTTGTCGATTTTTTTATCCAATCCGAAGGGTTGGTATGTAATCGCCGTCAGGCGTATGTAATCCATTCGCTTTGCGAATGGTATGTTATCAAGGCATAAGCCATGCATTTTTTCTTCGGATTGATTACATACCTTTCTTTGAAAGGATTACATCCACAACTTCGTTGTGATTACATTCCGTCTTACGACGGATTATATACAAGGCTTCGCCTTGATTTTTTTACTTTATAGGAAACTGCGTTTCCATAAAGCAAAAAAGATTGTATGTCCCGCCGAACGCACGCTTCACGTGCTCGGAGATGGACGAATCGAAAACGGTCGCCGCGTTACGACGAAGCCGTTTTCTTGTCTGATCCGACAGGCTTGGTATCTCATCATGCGGCAGCGTGTATTGCTCAGCGGCTTGATGATATGCATTATTCTTATGAAATATAATTTGTTTGTTGACTATATATCAGTAACGTGTTAAAATTTATGCGGAGGTGTTTTTATGAAAATGCTCAATAAATTTTTTTGTATCGTGATTTGTTTGTGCATGATTGCTTCGACCACGGTCTTTGCCTCGGCGGACACGGGGACGGTTTACTATGTCGATTCCATAGCCGGTGATGACGCCAACAGCGGCCTGTCGCCCGACGAAGCTTTCAAGACAATCGAAAAAGCTGCTTCGATTTTATATTACGGCGGCGACAGCGTTCTTTTCAAGGCAGACGGTGTTTACACAGGTAATTTTGGTGTCAAGGGAACTTCCGATGCCTCAAATCCGATTACCATCGGCTCTTACGGTGAGGGTGCGAAGCCCCTGCTGACCTCGTCAAAGGAAAATGATCCCGTTATTGCTCTTTATGATGCTTCGGGTTGGATTATCGAAAACCTTGAAATTACGGCTCCGAAAGGTACGGGCATTCTCGTTTATTACAGAAATGCGTGCGTAAAAGATGTCGTTATACGCAATGTCACTCTTCACGATATACAGAATTATCCTTCAGACAATTACCTCAGCGGCAACAGAGCTGCTATTCGTCTGATGGGCTCAGTCGTAACGCCGGGTGCACACCTTGAGAATATAACGGTTGACGGCTGTGAAATATATGACTGCGGTTACGGTATTTTCACGGGATGCAACTATCCAAACACGCCCGAAACACCGTACAATAAAAATATAATTGTTGAAAACTGCAGTATTCACGATCTGTGGGATGATGCATTTATAATGTCGGATACGGATACAATCATTCTGCGTAATTCTTCCGTTATCAACACTTGTCAGAGCTCCGGCATTTATTATACTGCACCCGTGTGGATGTGGGGTGTTACCAACGGTCTTGTTGAAAACTGTGAGATTGCAGGTGCAAAAAATGTGCTTGACGGCATGGCAGTCGATTTTGATGACCATACCGACCACAGCACATTCCAGTACATTTACTCGCACGACAATGTAAGATTTATGTGGAACTGCCCTGTTAACGATGACCATTACGGCAACACTGTGCGATACTGTCTTTCCGTAAACGATAATATCACTTCAAACGGTGCAGGCAACGGGAACGATACGGCAGAGCACGATTTTAAGTTTTACAACAATACCATTGTCAACGGCAGCACGTATAACTTCTATATGTATGAAGATGCCGTGATCAAAAACAACATATTTGTCCTCGAACCCGGTTACCTTATCAAGTTTAACCAAAAATATGATTATGATATCTCCAACAACTGCTATTGGGGTGTCACAAAGCCCATAGGCGACAAAAATTCCTTCATCGCTTTGCCGCAGTTTGCAGGTGAGGATTTAACGGATAAGAACAGCTTTATACTCAAAACCTGCTCGCCGTGTATCGGTGCAGGTGTGCAGGTTGAAGAAAATATGGGTAAACATGACTTCTTCGGGAATCCTCTTGACGATACGCACAATATCGGCTGTTACGAGGGTGACGGTGTTGAGGGTGAAAAAGAGTACCCGACAATTTATGAGATCATCGTCAGTATGTTTACTGCAATTTATCGCCTGATTTCCGATTTGTTTGACTGATAAAAAGGAATATTAAAAGCTTGCATTTTTTTACGATGCAAGCTTTTTTTATTCTGCAAAGATTCGAGATTTAAAGCGCTGTTCCTTTTGTCGGTATAGTATATTGGCTCATATCATTGCCCTCCAGTTCCAAAAGGGCTTTTTTTCGTTGGATTCCTCCTCCATATCCGGTCAGACTCCTGTTCGATCCTACCACCCGATGGCACGGTACAATGATGCAGATTGGATTATGTCCGACCGCGCCGCCGACAGCCTGCGCAGATATCTTTTTGAGCCCGCGCTCCTTTGCGATCTGATCGGCAATCCACCCATATGTCACCGTCTTCCCATAAGGGATCTCGCACATAATCTCTCCGACACGATTGCGGAAATCGGAGCCCACCAAATGGATTTGAGGGAAAAAACCGGGATCACGACCCGAAAAATAAATATCCAGCCATTCTTTCGTCTGATCAAAATAGCCCGTTTCACATCGATGGGCTTCTTTTTTCAGCCCAAGCCCAATATACCTGCCGCCTTCTGTAAACCAAAGCCCCGTTAATCCTTGTTCATCCCCGGCAAGCAAAATGCTTCCCAAAGGAGATTCATAATCATTTGTGTAAATCATTTTTTAACCTTCCGTTTTACTTTATGTTTCAGTGGCCGCTTTGCTCCCATTGCTCCTCCTGCGACTGCCCGGAAATACAAACTGGCTACGCTACAGCAAGGAGAAAGCCGTTTGCGGATTGTTTCAAAGAGTTTTCTGTCGATATCCTTTCGGTGGTACACGCTTGCCATTCCCCGACGAATGGCAAGATCATCAAAGCTAAGAATGTTCGGCCTTCGTAAGCAGAACAGCAGGATCATTTCTGCTGTCCAAACGCCAATGCCCTTTAGAGAAGAGAGCGCCGCAATCGCTTCCTCATCTGTCATATGTTCAACAGCGTCAAGGTCAAACTCGCCGTCCAACACCTTCTGCGCAAAGTCTTTGATATAGTCTGCTTTTCGAAATGTCATGCCAAAGGATTGCAGCTTTTGGACTGATACTTTACAGATCTCAGCAGGAGTCACCTCATCCAGAGAATCGTACATACGATTCCAGACCGTTTGCTGTGCTTTTGCTGAAATCTGCTGTCCAACGATATGGTGAATGACAGATGTGAACAGGTCTTTGTCAGCGACTCTTTCAATATGTCCAATCCTATCTATCACTTCCGCAAGGTGTGGGTCCTTAGATTTTAGATATTCTGTTTCAGTTTCCCCGTATTCAAAGTACAAAGCCTGTTCTGTCATGCTTTCACCTCCCGTTGTTACCAATGTCGTCAACTTAAGGAAATGGAAAACGATAGGATGCAAAGTGCCGTAAAGTTACGGTTATTAGCAAATTGCACTTCTATAGCCCTTGTCGCCCCTGAAAGGGGAGATGTCGCGCAGCGACAGAGGGGGTTTGTGAAAATTCACTCATTTTTTCAGGCATTGCATTTGTTTTTGTGAACCCCTCTGCCCCTGTTCGGGGCATCTCCCCTTTCAGGCAATGTCGTCAACTTAAGGTTTTGCACAAATTTGGATTTGTTGTCAATCTGTAGGGGATGACGCTTCGGCATCCCGCATGAGGGTAAAAGCACCTAAAAGCCGACCATTTGCTACGGGTCGTCGTGGGCGCCGACCCTACAAAGTAAGCCGTCAATCTGTTCGATAAAACACAATTTTTATATGCAACTCGTAGGGAACGGATAGTATCCGTTCCATGCAAATCGACGGTCTGATGCGGT
>JAFSEF010000039.1 GCA_017435865.1 Clostridia bacterium | reverse complement strand
ACACAACAAGATAACTCCGTAACAAATCGCATATAACTTTTTCATTATTCTCCTCCTCTTAAATCTGTGAGCCATAGCAGTGCTTCGTCAAGAACTGAGGCATTAAGCTCATAGAAAATGTACTTACCTTCTCGTTGGTCATTTATTCTGTTTTAATCGCTCGAAACACTACTTTTTCAGTGGTTTCGAACTGTCCCCTGATTGGTTCCTGATTGGTCTGATTGGTCAATCGTTTTCAATAAATTCCCCACTTTTTTCTGTTTCACCTTGCGTTTATTGCCTACAACTACGAGTGTTGTATTTTCACTTTTAAATAAGTTCTTTGCGGCTTTTTGCAGAGATTCACAGAGTTGCTTGTCTTCAATTTCCGTTTCAAGTGAATAGCCTGCATTCAACACAAAGTTGTAGTATGATAAGATGAAATTTGTTTCTTCCGTATCATCGCGCATAAAGACTCGATCAGTTTTCCAAAAAGACAAAGTTGTATCCAGGTCTTTTTGACAAATATCTTCTTTCATTCTGTTCAATTCTTTTACAATTGCAGCAATACAATCGTAGAATTTTTCCGTAACAACCGAAAAACGAATATGCAGAATGGCAAAATCTTTATACCATTCAACAAAGGAATAAATATCCGATGTATATGCATTGGTTTCACGTACCGTCATTTGTAATCTCGAACCGATTCCTTCTCCAAGGATACCGTTCAATATGCGAATATGCTCTGTGTTCATTTGGTCATAATTGATATCAAAAGCAATATCCACATCAAAAAGACCATCATCCTCGGCTTCAATGGCTACAACATTTCTTTTTCTATTTCCGAAACCGTGCGGATAGAAGGAAGTTGATAGAAGTTTGTTGGCAGTCAAGTGAACTTTCTCCATTTTTTTCATGACCGATAGATTCTTTTCTTCGTCCACATTTCCGCAGACGGTAAAAAGAATATTATCGGCACAAAAAATCTTCTGTTTGTATGCACAAACATCCCGTAAAGTGATTTCTTGCACATCTTCGGCAGTTCCCATTATACTTTCCGTCAGAAATGTGCCGGCACAAACTGCTTTCCTGCTTTCATCATCTATATTTATGTAGGAACCTTTTTCGAGTATCTGATTGATGACAACTTTTTTTTCTTGTTGCAGATCATTTTCGGTCCAATCAAAGGTCTCAATCAACTCACAGAAGAGATCCACACATTCCGAAAGATGGTCAGGCGAGATCTTGACATAAAATCTGATAAAATCTCTGTATGTTGCTGCTCTTAATGTGGTACCCATTTTTTCAAAGAGGTAATAAATCTCCGCTTGACTGTATTCTCCGAAATGTCTGAAATGCAGATGTTCCAACAAATGTGCAATGCCGATTTGACTATATGTTTCCGGACACATTGTTTTGATATAAAGTCCCAATGTAATTGAATGTGTGTTTAACATTGGTTTATAACAATATGCAAGTCCGTTATTCAATCGTTCTATATTCATTTTATACCTCCCTACGACAAAGAGCGAGCTAAATCCCACATCAACTTCCCGGCAGGAATCAGCAAAATATCATCAAAGCCAATCAGGGGACGGTTCGTATAGGTTGTCACAATGCCCGATTTTGCGTATTTTCCTATTCCTTAGAAACTCTCTTACTTCTCTTTTTGCGCACTCCGAATGTGGCAAGATTGTGTGCATAGATTTCCTGCAAACATTTTTGCACCTCTTCTGTTTTGTTTGCTTCTAACAAAAGTACAAATCGGCGCCGTGGAGTGAGATAGGTTTCACACTCTTTTCGTTTTGATTCAAAATCATAGGACTCAAAGTACTTGGAGTTTTCATAGAGCGCCCAATAATTCTGTTTTTCTATGGAACGGAAAGCCCAAACGGCATCCGTATATCTGCCGACAGACAGATATGCATAAAAAAATCGTTGTCGATCTGTCTCGTGCCAAATGCCGTCACGTTCTGCCATTTCAATCATAAAAGCTTCCACCTGTGTGAAGTCATGCAGTTTATCAATGCGATCCAAAAAATCGTTTTCCCGTAAAATATCAAATTCTCGGGCATTGCGTTTTTGATTCTGTTCTTCTGCACCCTTATAAAGACACTTGTAAAATACAGAACTATCATTCGCAACAATAGATTGCAACAGTTCATTCGACGGCGGTGTAATACTACACCAGTTATTGAAAGAATACTCTTGTAATTCTTGCTTGGTTAGCAAACAAAAGGTTGGATTCAAGTTTAACTCTTTGGGCGTTTTTAATTCGGAATTGTATAACGAATCAATACCAAAGCAGAGTTGATGTCCGCGGTCACCGGGGTCATATTCAAAACAAAAAAATACAACAACTCCATCCCCCTGCACACGATAAAAGAGTTTACCTGCCTTTTTGTAGCCGCGAGGCAATAAGATCTCGCCGAGTTGGTTGGTTAGTTCAGTAATTTTTGTCATACAAAACCTCCGTAATTAACTGTATGCATGTTCATATCCGGGTTTATGAGTGTTTTTATTCATAGAGTGGCCGGTTAGAACCGTCCCCTGGTTGGTCGGATTGGTCTGTCGGATCACATTGACTGCACATTTTCAGCATAACAGAATGAAACGGATTTGTCAAATATATAGCCGATCTGCCTCTTGTAAATATGCAGGCAATATCATATAATAAAACCAAACAAGGGGGTATGGAAATGAAAAAACAAAGCTTCAATGAAAACTGGGTTTTCCGTTATGCCGGTAAAAAGGAATACACGGCTGTTACCCTGCCGCATGATGCACAGATTCTGCAAAAAAGAGATCCTGCATATTCCGACGGCGGTCACGGGTATTTTCCCGGCGGAAAATATGAATACAGAAAAACCTTTTTTGTGCCCGATGCTATGCGGAAACAGGTTGCACTGCTCGAATTTGAAGGGATTTACAAAAATGCATCCGTGTATCTCAACGGTGAACAGATTGCGTTTCATGCCTACGGTTACACAGGATTTACGGTTGCACTGAATGAACTTCGTTACGGTGAAGAAAATGAAATTCTTGTTGTTGCCGACAATACAAGACTTCCCAATTCACGTTGGTACACGGGCGGCGGTATTTATCGCCCCGTTTGGCTGTGGACGGCAGAAAAAGAGCACATTGAATTTGAAGGTGTGCGGATAACAACCTTGTCAATCTCCCCTGCTGTTGTCCGCGTGGAAACCGACTGCACAGACGGTGAAGTGGCTGTTGAAATTCTGGACGGTGAACAAACCGTTGCAAGCGGTTGCGGCAGAGATTGCAGCATTGAAATCCCCGGTGCAAAGCTGTGGGACGATGAAAATCCTGCTCTTTATACCTGCCGCGTCACGCTGTCCGTTAGCGGAACACAAAAGGATACTGCGGAAGATGTTTTCGGCATCCGCAAAATCGAATGGAACAAAAACGGTTTTTTCATAAACGGCAAGAAAAAACAACTGCGTGGCGGCTGCATTCACCACGATAACGGCATTTTAGGTGCAGCAACTTATGCAAAAAGCGAAGAACGCAGAGTGCGTATTATGAAAGAAGTCGGTTTCAATGCCATCCGCAGTGCTCACAACCCTGCATCCAAAGCGTTGCTTGCCGCCTGCGACAGACTCGGTATGCTTGTGATGGATGAAACCTATGATATGTGGTATTCAAGCAAAACATATTATGACTACGGCAGGGATTTTGAGTCCTGCTGGAAGGATGACGTCACGGCAATGGTCAACCGCGATTACAATCACCCGTCGGTCATTATGTATTCCATCGGCAATGAGGTTGCGGAACCGGGCAGCAAAAAGGGACTGCAGGTCGGAAAAGAACAGATCGCACTGATTCACAATCTCGACAACACACGTCCCGTCACCTGCGGCATCAACCTGATGATTCTTGCAATGTCTGCCATCGGCGGCGGTTTCTATAATGGCGGTGACGGCGGTGTTACAGATGTCAAACTCAACAAAGAAAATACAAAGGTCAAAAACGGCAGTTTAATCTTCAACACCGCAGCAAACATTGTCGGTCCGATCATGAACACACTCGGCAATCTCTCGTTCATTGAAAAGCAGGCAGCAGACTTTTTTGCAGAACTTGACATTGTCGGTTACAATTACGCTTCCGGCCGCTATGCCATCGATGCAAAAAAATATCCCGATCGTATTGTTTTCGGTTCTGAAACATTTCCGCAGGATATATACAAAAACTGGGATGCAATTCAAACATATCCGACCGTGATCGGTGATTTCATGTGGACAGCATGGGATTACCTCGGTGAAGCCGGAATCGGTGCATGGAGCTATGACGGCGGTGTTCCGTTCAACCGTCCGTATCCGTGGATCATCGGCGGCGGTGGTGTGATCAATATCCTCGGTATTCCCGACGGATCATGCCGCTATGCTTCCACCGTATGGGGAAAAACCGACAAACCCGTCATCGCCGTGCAACCTGTCAATTATCCCGGAATCAGACCATCTAAATCCATCTGGCGAGGTACCAACGCATTTGAAAGCTGGAGCTGGCAAAACTGCAACGGCAACAAGGCTGTTGTAGAAGTTTACAGCACAGCTCACAGCGTAGAGCTGAAAATCAACGGCAAATCGGCAGGCAAAAAGAAACTTGTTGAGCACAAAGCTGTTTTTGAAACCACCTACTTTGACGGCGATATTGCAGCGTTTGCCTATGAAGAAAACGGTTCACTTGTTGCCTGCAACAGAATGTGTTCCGCAACGGGAGACATCCGCATTGTGCTGCAACCCGAAGAAACCGCTGTTACGGTCGGCGATATTGTCTATATCCCTGTGTCTCTGCAGGGAGAAAACGGTGTGACGGAAAGCAATGCCGACCGCAGCCTGACCGCAACAGTGCAAAACGGCACTTTACTTGCTTTCGGCAGTGCAAATCCGTGCACAGCAGAGCAATACCACACAGGCACATTCACAACCTACCACGGTCAGGCATTGGCTATTGTCAGAGCCGACAAACCGGGTAAGTTGATCCTTTCTGTAACAGACAGCACACAGACCGAACTGACACAGATTGATGTTACAGAATAAGCAAGCAACATGACAGCAAGAAAACGGCTTCGCCATAACGCGGCGACCGTTTTCGATTCGTCCATCGCCGAGCACGCGCAGCGGGCGTTCGGCGGGACATATAATCTTTTTTGCTTTACGGAAACGCAGTTTCCTGTAAAGCAAAAAACCGCACTGCAACTAACTGATATAATCCCCTTAAAGTAGACACTTGAAATAACAAAAAATTTCAAGATTACTTTAGGGGGATTATTCTATGCCAAGAACAAGTCACAAGAACAAGAAATATTCAAAAGAGTTAAAAATGCAAGCCGTACAAGATT
>JAFSEF010000001.1 GCA_017435865.1 Clostridia bacterium | reverse complement strand
TGCGCCGGAACGAACGGAAACAAGCAGCGGATTTTCGAGATCGCCGAACTTTTTGCCGGTGATTTCTTCCATCTTAACGATGTATTCCATAATTTCAGCCTGGATTTCATCGTTGATCTTGCGGCCGTCTTCATAGTACTGAGTGCAAGCTTCGGTGGAGATGGTGAAGCCCTGGGGGACGGGAAGACCGATCTTGGTCATTTCAGCGAGGTTAGCACCCTTACCGCCGAGGAGTTCACGCATGGAAGCGTCGCCTTCTTTGAACAGGTAAACGAATTTCTTGCTCATTGGAATCATGTCCTTTCTTTTTTCAAATATACATAAGATAATTTGACCGACAAATATTATACCAAATATATTCACTGATTTCCATACTTATTTCTGTAAAATTCATAAAAGTTTTGAGAATTCTTTTGTTGTATATGAACAAATTTTCTTACAAAACAAAGAAAAAAGGACCGTTTGGCAACGATCCTTAGTTACATACAATAATTAATAATCAATATTCATCGCCGAGATCAAAATCAACACCGAAGAATTTCATGAGCAGATCGGCAAGGAAAGCGATCAGTTCTTTGATGAAATCAATGATACCGGACATGGATTCACTTTCAACATTGTACACCGTGACGGTAATACCTTCGGTGATGTTTGCAATGGTGTAAACACCGTTCTTGTCAGGCTGCAGCATAACAGCTTCATTTTCTGCCAGTGCAGGATCACCGTTGAAGGAACCCTGATAACGGTTGGTGGCAATGTATTTTACGGTGGTCATGAAGTTATCGCTGTAACTTTCTTCATATTCAACAACAAAGCGGATGGTGCCGCCGTTGGGAATGTAGAAAGAACCGTTTTCAATATCGTCATCTTCCGTTGTGTAGGTGGAGTTGTATTTTCCGTCTTCGTTCAGCGGAATCAGGATATACCCCTGGGCTGCTTCATCAAGGCAAACATAGTGAACGGGAATCACTTCGGAAGCACCGACCGATACGGCAAGAAGACCGAAAGCCATAAGAACGCTCAAAAGGATGCATACCATTTTTTTCATTATCGGACACCTCATGTTAGATTTTATATTTAAAGTATACATTAAAACAACATGATTTTCAAGTGTCTTTTGTTCGTTTGTGAAGATTTTGTTGAAAAAAACAAAAACACTTGACAAACGAAGCCGTTTTGGAGTATTATAATTCCGTATTGTGTCTTCATAGACATTGAGGAGGAATTTAATATGAAAAAAGTGTTCCGTGCAGTTTTGGTTTTTACTTTGCTTGCCGCAATGCTGCTTTGTGCAACCTCTTGTGCAAAGGTAAAATTATATGTTCAGGTTGACTCCATCAACTCCGGTTATGAGATCGTTAACATCGATTCCAACGGCAATGCAGTAGGTCTGCCCGCACCTGACAATCAGGCTTCTGCTCCCGTCGCCGACTCAACGGCTGCTCCTGCAGAGGATACAACCGCGGCTCCTGCAGCCGATGCAACGGATGCTCCCGCTGCCGATGCAACAGATGCTCCTGTTGCCGACACCACCGCAAATGCAGCTCCCGCACCGTCCGGTGCTCCTTCTTCCACAGAAGAAATCGTGGCTCTTTATGTTTCCGCTTACAACAAGATTGCTGCTGAAGCAACCAAAGCCACCAAGACATATGACTACACCAGCAACTACAACAATATCCTCAAGATCGGTAACAACTCCACCCTTGCCAGCCTTGCTGAAAGCCTGATGGGTAAGTTCATGGTTGAAAATACCGAAGCTGTTGATTTTGCTGTTGCCGATGTACCGCCTGTCGGTCTTACCACTTCTCCTCTGACCGCAGCTGATGTTGCAGAAGCTACTTGTGTTGACAACGGTGCAACCTATACCGTTACTGTCAAATCCACCGGTACCGATGACAACCCCGAAGTCAATCCGACTGTCGGCAGCGGTTCTGCCGGTAAGATCGGCCCGCTGATTGAAACCACTGCTATTACCGATGCAGTCGGCGGTGCTATCAAGTTTGAAGGTCTTGCTCTCAAATACAGTGATTGTACTGCTACCGCAACCATCGACAAGGCAACAGGCAGAATCACCGAACTGTATCTGAGAATGCCCGGTGTCCTGCATTTCGATAAGGTTACCGCAGCTGTTGTTGTTTCCGTTAATGACTGTGATATCGGTCTTCTCGGCGAACAGCGCTGGACAATCACTTATTGATTCTGAATCCTTCTGTTTCGGTTGTTGAGAAAAATTTGAAAAAAATCAAAAAAAGACTTGACAACCGGAACTGCTTGTGATATACTACGCCTTGCACTGAGAGGGAAACACCTTCTCATAGTCGGTGTCTATAACATTGAGGTTCCACCCGTTCCCATCCCGAACACGGTAGTTAAGCTCAATTGTGCCGAAAATACTTGGCGGGAAGCTGCCCGGGAAAATAGGTCGTCGCCGACACAAATGAAACCACCCATCAGGGTGGTTTTTTCGTTGTTAAAAAACAAACGGTGTCAGAAACAAAATGCTGATTGCAGGCAGAGTCCGTGCTTCTGATTTGAATGATGAGGGTTTTGGTTTCTGTGAATGCCGAACGTCAACAACTATATATAAGATGTAATAGCAGGTCAAAGGTTTTTTTTGAAAAATGCAGAAAGAATAAAAAAAGTCTTGACAAACCTGATTCTTTGTGCTATACTACTGCTTGCGTTGAGAGGGAATACCTTCTCACAGTCGGTGTCTATAACATTGAGGTTCCACCCGTTCCCATCCCGAACACGGTAGTTAAGCTCAATCGTGCCGAAAATACTTGGCGGGAAGCTGCCCGGGAAAATAGGTCGTCGCCGACACAAACGAAACCACCCATCAGGGTGGTTTTTTACTTTATAGGAAACTGCGTTTCCATAAAGTAAAAAATATTGTATGTCCCTCCGAACGCACGCTTCACGTGCTCGGAGATGGACGAATCGAAAACGGTCGCCGCGTTACGGCGAAGCCGTTTTCTTGCTTATCCTGAAATGATCATCCACTGAAAGAATGCTGTGATTCCGGTGTTGAAAAAATAATCCGGAAAAAAAGAAAAATAGTATTGACAATCGGCGGTCAATATGATAAAATTCTACACGCCGCATATCAAGGGCGTATTCTGTCAAGAGTACACAAGTGGATTTTCCCGCCTGCCGTAGCGAGTCTTGTAAAGGAGAAAAAAGCATGTACGCAATTATTGAAACCGGCGGTAAGCAGTATAAGGTCGAAGCAGGCGATATCGTCTACATCGAAAAGCTTAACGTTGAGGCTGAAGAAGCAATCACTTTTGAAAAGGTTATTGCTGTTGGTTCTGAGGACGGTATCAAGGTCGGTGCTCCCTATGTTGAAGGTGCAACCGTAGCTGCAAAGGCTATCAAGAACGGCAAACAGAAGAAAGTTACCGTTATGACCTACAAGCCCAAGAAGAACGAAAAGAGAAAGCTTGGCCACAGACAGCCCTACACCAAGATTGAAATCACTGCAATCAACGCATAATGATTTGCACTGTTTTCCGACTTCATGATCAACAGTTGACCGGTTTTACCGTCAAAGGTCATTCCGGTACGGCTGCAAGAGGTTCGGACATCGTCTGTGCGGCAGTTTCTTCGGCTGCTTATATGACAGTCAACACCTTGACTGAAATTATAGGTGTGCAGGCAGAAATTGAAGTAGAAGACGGTTATCTGCACTGTATGGTTTCCGACGGAAACAGCAGTGCTTCGGATCTTCTGGCAGGGTTCCGTTTGCATATGGAACAGCTTGCCGAACAGTATCCGAAAGCTATCAAAATAACTACGGAGGTATAACAATGCTTAAGGTTAACATTCAGCTTTTTGCTCATAAAAAGGGAATGGGCTCCACCCGTAACGGTCGTGATTCCGAATCCAAGAGACTCGGCGCGAAGAGAAGCGATGGCCAGGCAGTTCTTGCAGGCACCATCCTCGTCCGTCAGCGCGGTACGCATATCCATCCCGGCAACAATGTCGGCATC
The DNA here is from genome assembly GCA_017435865.1 of Clostridia bacterium. Lineage (GTDB taxonomy): Bacteria > Bacillota > Clostridia > Oscillospirales > Acutalibacteraceae > RUG806. Next base: position 29,332 of record JAFSEF010000001.1, on the reverse strand, counting down.
GGCTCCGATGACACTCTGTATGCTCTTATCGACGGTAAAGTCAAGTTTGAGCGTTACGGCAAAGACCGCAAAAAGGTCAGCGTCTACGAGGCATAAGTCAACGCAAATTACCCCATCGTTTTCGTACGGTGGGGCTTTTTGTTGCATAAAATTTGCTCACGCAAGTGACCTGTTGTGTGGGAATCGTCTGTTTTTGTCGCTCAACAGACTAAACAGAGAATTGATACAGTTGATGTTTTTTATTATATAGGAAACTGCTCGCGATTGTGAGCAGTTTGCATATAACAAAAAACACCTTTTCGCCCCCAAGATTGGGGGACGGGGGGTTGATATAGAATATTTTTTTATAAATTATTGCACGATGATATAGATAAGTGTTTAATCTTAATAAAACTTAATGAATATTGTGTCGCTTTTTGCCTTAATTTTATTGACAAAAACGGCTGTATATGATAAAATGCAATGTGATTATGGGTGTAAGGAATAAACCACATAATTTGTTGCATTTTTTTGTTTTCGAAAGGAGTTGTTGCAGAAATATGGAACGAAAACTGTTTTGTGAAATTTCTCCCTTTACTTACAAAATTTCTCAGCAAAAAGAATGGGTTATCAGATTTGCAAAAGATCTGGTAAGTGGCGAAAAATATGCGAAAGAGATCAAGTCCGAACCCCTGGACAATCTCGTCAAAAGCCATGCTTCTATTCTTATCCGTCGTCTGAACGGTGTTGATCTCACCCTGCAGCAGAATAAGGTGCAGAATCTTAAAATCGCATCATCCAAGTTCACAGGTCTTGTGATTCATCCCGGTGAAACTTTCTCTTATTGGCATCTTGTCGGTAACCCCACCGAAAAGAAGGGCTATCTTCCCGGTTTGACCATCTCTGCAAGACAGACCATGGGTAACGGTGTCGGCGGCGGTCTTTGCCAGCTTGCCAACATGGTGCATTGGCTTGTACTTCACAGCCCCCTTGAAGTGACCGAGCTTCATCACCATTCTGATGCTCTGTTCCCCGATGAACGCCGCAAGGTTCCTTTCGGAACAGGTACAAGCGTATTCTACAGCAAGCTTGACTATCGTTTCAAGAACACGACCGATCAGGACGTGCAGATTCTTGTATGGCTTGATGATGAATATCTCAACGGCGAACTGCGCAGCGAAAAAGCTTTTGAACACAGATACCGCATCATTGAAGAAAACGACCATTTCCGCAATGAAAACGGTACTTTCTATCGTATCAGCCAGATTTATAAGCTCACGCTTGACCGTGAGACCGGTGAAACGCTGAAAAAGGAACTGATCCTTGATAACCATTCCAAGGTTCTTTACGATTACAGCCTCATTCCGCCGGAAAAGATCCGCAATGATTGAACTGATTAAAAAATGCTGTTTAGAGCACCGGGATGATTTGTTTTTTACGAGTCATTCCGGCTCGCTCACGTTTGGACAGCTTTGGGACAGAGCTTCTCGTGTTGCTGCCTCTCTTGCAGGCGGTTCTTTGCCGGTGGTCGTCCGCGGACACAAGGAGCCTTATATGCCTGTTGTGTTCCTTGCCTGTCTTATGGTTGGCAGGGCTTATGTACCCTGCGATACTTTTATACCGCAGCGCAGACTGGATTTTATTCTGGAAGCAACAAAAACCGACACGGTGATTGATTGTGAACCCGATTGGACCGGTCCGGCGCTTTCTGTTTTTCCGGCGAAGGACACAGACATTGCATACATGATTTTTACTTCCGGCAGCACCGGAACACCGAAAGGAGTCTGCATTACCCAGGCAAATCTGAAATGTTTTGTCGGTTGGCTGGATACACTGGCTCCCATGAATTCTTATAAAAATGTACGCGTATTGAATCAGGCATCGTATTCGTTCGACCTGAGTGTATGCGACCTGTATTATTCCATGTGCTTCGGTCATACCTGCGGTTGCCTTGAAACAACAGGTGCTGACGGTTTTGCCGACATCACAACGGAAACGGCACGATTTGATCCTCATGTGGCTGTTATGACCCCGTCGTTTGCAAAACTTGCCATGTGCGATATGGATTTCAGAGCTGCCAATATTCCGTCTCTGCAGTGTATTTTCTTCTGCGGCGAACCGCTTGAGAAAAAGACCTGTCAGAAGCTTATGAAACGTTTCCCCGGTATTACATTGCTCAATGCATACGGACCTACGGAATGCACCTGTGCGGTCAGTGCCGTGGCAATTACCGAAAAAGAACTGGAACTTCCGTATCTTCCCGTCGGCAGAATTGGAGAGACTTCGGTTGAAGTGTTCATTGAAGACGGCGAGCTCGTGCTTCGCGGTGATGCACTTTCACCGGGGTACCTTGCAGGCAAAATCGGCGGATTTGTGGAAGACCGTTATTATACGGGTGACCTTGGTGAAATCACCGAAGACGGCCTTATTTTCTGCCGCGGCAGAAAGGACAGTCAGATCAAACTCAACGGCTATCGCATTGAACTGTCCGAAATTCAGAACCGTCTTGCATCTTTTGAAGGCGTTGAGACCTGTAAGGTCGTAGCTGAAAAGGACAGTGAAGGTCATGTAAAATACATCAGAGCCATTGCGGCAGGCAAAGACCTTGACAGCGAAAATCTGCGTGAGCAACTGGCAAAGTATGTGCCCGAATATATGATTCCGAAAGTGATTGAAACCGTTGCAGAGATCAAGCTGACTGCCAACGGCAAAAATGCACTTTGATATTTTGAAAGGAGCCATTTTGTATGGATCTCAAAAAAGTTCTTGCAGAAGTATGCGAAAGTGACCGCGTAAGCGAACCCGGTATCGACCTTGTTGAAGAAGGCTTGCTGGATTCCATGGGTGTTATTGAACTTTTCTCTGCATTGGAAGACGAGGGAATTGAAATTCCGCTTTCACGCATTGATAAGAATCTTTTGCACACAGTGGAAGGCATTGAACAGCTGATTGAAATGTACAGCTGAGCTTTCCGGGAAAAGAATAAAAAATGATATGAAAAAGGAGCTGTGCAGACAGCTCCTTTTTTACTTTATAGGAAACTGCGTTTCCATAAAGTAAAAAATATTGTATGTCCCTCCGAACGCACGCTTCACGTGCTCGGAGATGGACGAATCGAAAACGGTCGCCGCGTTACGGCGAAGCCGTTTTCTTGCATACTATGCAGTGTTTATGTATTATCCATGATGCGGTTGATTGCAAGGGTGATTGTTTCGTAGTCCGCACGGATCTGCTCATAATACTCCCGGCCTTGGGGTTCAAGGTGATAGTATTTACGGGTTCTGCGGACGCCGACTTTTTTTGTATATTCGCTGATGTAACCTGCTGCGGACAGACGATAAAGAACCGGATACAGGGAACCTTCCAATATGGTATAAGCCCCCAGGCTTTTTTCTTCAAAAGCCTGCGAGATCTGATATCCGTATAGGTCTTCTTTTGTCAACAGGTACAAAACGAGGAGTTCTGCGGTACCCCGTTTGAAATTGTCCTGATTCTGATTGGGATTTGTCGGCATTGTTCGTGCCCCTTTATGGATATAAGTCAGTCAACACTTGTGAAGTCTGTTTTACTCCTCATTTCAGCTCAATACGCCGGTGTTGCTGCAAGAGATAGAAACATAACCGCTGTTGGTTGTGCCGCTGCTGTGTGTGCCGTTATAGCGAACATGACCTGTGTTGCCGCTTCTGATGACACCCGTAGCGACCGACCATGCACTGTCGGTAATGCTTTTGGATGCCGTGGTTGAGGTGCAAGTGGCAGAAGAGCCGGTGTAGGTGAATGTGGATGTATTTGTAACGCTGAAAGCGGTTGAACCGTTGGCATTGTAACATGTTTTTGTTTTTTTGCCGGTTTTTGTGGCACGTGATTCACTTACGATTTCAAATGTTGTGACAGTATAGCTGCCGTCCGCATGGTAAACGATTTCTGTTGTGCTGACGGCTGCATCGGGTTTGGGCGATTGCGTGGAGACAGAAGCAAATCCGGGGAGAATGCAGCTGAAAAAGATTGTGAGTGCGAATAAAACGACAAGACACTTTTTCATTGTTCCGAATCCTTTCTGTTGAATATTTTTGATAGTATATCTGAGACACCATGACGGTGATCTTCAACCAATATGTCTTCGTAAATGGTTTGTCCGTCCACCTCAAATGTTTCTGTTGTATAGGTGTGCGAAGCGTTGTAGACATCGTAAAACTTGTACTCATAGTAACCGAAGAAAGTAGCAGCACAACAAACGATGGCAGTGACGAGAATATGGCGATGAAGAATCAGTCTTTTGACTTCTTTTATGTCCGCAGTGTTGGAAAAATCCTTTGCAACCTGTTCGGGTGTGCCGAAATGAGCAACGATATCGTCATAGTCAGCAATTTTGCCGTCTGCAATTCGCTCGTGAATGTCAGCTTTCAAATCATCAAACAGCTGTTGCCTTTGTGTGCGTGTTGCAATGATCTCTTTTTTGACAGTACGGACATAGTCTGAGATCATTTTTTGCGCGTCTTTTGCAGAAATATAAGCAGATGGTTTCATCTTTCGTGTGCCCCTTTTTTCTATTGCAGTAGCGATAACAGAAGAAATCCCTCTGTATGCAGCCCCAACAAATTGTGAATACTGTCAAATGCTCCGTTCATCATGAATAAACGGTATGCCATGAAAATAAGCAGGCAACATGCAACGGCAAAAAAGAGGATTTGTTTGAACAACAGCTTTTTCTTGATCTCTTTTATGTCAGCCGAAGCAAAAAAGTCCTTTGCTACCCGTGCAGGGGTGCCGAAGTGTGCAACAATGTCCTCATAGCTTGCAATTTTGCCGTCGGCAATACGCTCGTGAATGTCACTTATTAAATCGCCGAACAATTTTTGCTTTTGCTTGTTCGTGGCAATGATTTCTTTGTTGACTTCGCGAATATAGCGGAAAATCATTTTGCGTTCGTTGCTGACATGTGCATTTTCACTTTTTGCCATTGTGCATAATACCCCCCTCTCTCTTTTGTTTCGGATGACTGTTTTATGATAACATAGGATATTTATAATATTCAATACCTTTTCAGAAAAAATATATTGACAACTGTGTGAAATTTTGTTATTATAAGACGGAAAAATAAAGATAAGTGCATATTTGAAAGAAAAACGCGGATTTTGCTCACTGTGTTGTGCATTCCTGATTGCAGGATTTGTACATATATCACCTAAACCCCCTGTCTGCAGTGTTTGACATTGCAGACAAGGGGGGTTAGTTTTTTTTGCTTATTTTATTTATGATATGTTTTTCAATCATCTCACATTCATCTTTTAATCGAGTCTCTGTAAGCTGATTCATTATGGAAAAACTCATTTTTTTTGTGCGTAAAAACAATAATACAAATTATTTATGTAGGTCAATACCTTTTTTGAAAAAATATATTGACATCTAAATATAGTTTTGTTATTATAAAAATGCAAAATAAGAAAAAAAGGAGAAGAACCATGGACGAGTAGCACAAAAAAACGAATAGCAGAAGGTGATAAGAAAAAAATTCTTTTTTGTTTAAATGTTGTATTTTTCAAATGCTTGGCTTAGACCCATAATGAAAGGAGTTTTTTTTGATGAAGAAAATCATTTCCGTTTTTATGTGCGTTGCAATGTTGTTTTCTTTTGCAGCCGTTGTTTCGGCTGAAGAGCAAGTGTGTCTGAAGATCCATGTGCAAACAACGAGTGATCAAGAAAGTGATGCCACTGTTGCTCTCTTGCAGATCAGCTTGTCGCAAGTGGAGGATTTTGAATCCTGTGCATTTGTTATAACGGTCAATGAGCCGCCGTTCTTTTATGCAGAACAAAAACCGGGAGTATTTGCAGATTTTGTTAACTGCACAACGGCTGTAGAAAAATTGCAGGACGGTGCATACAAAGTCACAATGAGCGATTTGAAAATGCCGGAGGAAGCACCTGAAACTGTAATTGCTTTTTATGCCGCTGCAGTGAATGAATCCATACAGGTTTCTGTCAAAGATATCGTTGTTTACACAGCCGATGGAGTTATTGAAAATGTGAAGGCAGAAACAGGCGGATTCACAATTCTGCCCATTCCCCTTGAACCTTCCTGGGAAAAGACGCTTTTGGAATCCGAAACTGCGATTTTTTACCCACAACCGGGTGATCTTGATGCGGACGGTATGATTACCGCAAGCGATGCCCGTCTTTGTTTGCGTGCTGCGGTCGGCCTTGAAAATCTGAAAGCATGGCAATATGCGGCTCTTGCTTTCAACGGTGCATCCGAGTGTTCAAGCAGCCTTGCAAGAGACATCCTGCGTGCGGCAATCAGCATCGATGCATTGCAGAGCAATCAAAAGCAGGGGAACCCGAATCAGGAAATTGTGTTCGGTCCGTTTGTCGATACAGACAGCGAAAGCTTTAACTGGGTTTTGGAAACACAGGATGACAATGCCGTGAAAGTTGTTGAAAAAGTATTTGCAGATGAAAACGCACAAGATGGTATTGCTGAACGGCAGTACTTTGTTTGCAGCTTTGAACAGAACGGTACTTATGAACTGCATTTCAGCTTGCAGGATTCTTCCGGAGCGTGCATTCGTTCCTGTCCGTTTGTGCTGACAATTGACGATGCAGACTGAAAAAGAATTTGTTTCAGATGAGTGTTCAATAACAGAACATAATAAAACACCGCTGCGGATGATGGATGTCCGTAGCGGTATGTGATTTTTTTTGAAAATCTTATTTATGGTATGTCTTTCCGGCATTGATGGTAAAACCGCGGTAAATCTGCTCCAACAGCATGATTCTTGCCAGACGGTGCGGAAAGGTCATACGCGACATGGAGAGCCGTACATCGGCTCTTTTTTTGACCCTTTCGGACAGACCGTAGGAGCCGCCGATGATGAAAAACACGGGTTTGCCGGTCTGCTGATTTGTTTTCAGCAGGTTTGCCATGTCTTCCGAAGAAAACTGTTTTCCCTCAATGCACAGAGCCGCAACAAAAGCATTGTCGGGAATGCGTTTGAGGATGGCATCCGCTTCCTTTTCGAGTGCCGCTTCAATTTGTGATGCGGCAGGTTCATCAGGCAGGGAAGCCGCTGCAATTTCCACCATTTCCGTTTTTGCGTACTGTTTGAGATATTTCAGATATTCGCTGCTTGCATCCTCAAAAAAACGGTCTTTGAGTCTGCCGATGGTAATAAGCGTAACGGGTAACATGGACGTCTCCTAAAAAATCATGTATTTTTCGCAGCATTTTTCGGGTGCGACCTGCAGGATGTAATCTCTGTTTTCTGCTGCACCCAGTGTGTCAAAGGCAGCTTTTGTGCAGGCATATGCCTTTTGGGCGGTGTTGTTTTCCTGACTTAAATGACCGAGAATAAAACGTCTTGTGCGGCAGGCATTGAGCAGTTCTGTTGCCGTACGGGCACACGCTTCATTGGAAAGGTGACCGAGATTGGATTTGATCCGCATCCGCAAGGGCAGCGGATAAGGGCCGAAATCAAGCATTTCAGGGTCATGGTTGGACTCCAGTAATACCAGATCGCATTCTTTGAGTATTTGCAGCATTTTCTGCGAGACAATGCCTGTATCCGTGCAGATGCCGACTCTGCGTTCACCGAGGTCGATGGTGTAGCCTGTGCTTTCTTTTGCATCGTGTGAGGTGCGGAATGCGGAAACGACCATATCGCCAATACACACGTCGTCTTTCATGCAAAAGGCAGGGAATTTGCCGTTTAAAATCCCCTGGGCATCCATGGCCTTGTATGTGCCTTCGGAGGCATATACGGGAATCTGATAGCGACTTGCAAACACGCGGATGCCGCTTGTGTGATCCGTGTGTTCATGTGTCACAAAAATGGCTCTGACCGATTCGGGAGAAAGCGACAGATTCTGCAATGCAAGATCGAGCTGTTTTGCATTGGAGCCTGCATCGATGAGAATGCCGTGGTCGGCTGTGCCGACATACGAAGCGTTTCCTTTACTGGATGAACATAGAGTTGCAAATCGTGCCATGGTTTGTCCTTTTTAATATGTAATGAGTTCGTTGAAGCATTTGATTGCGTATGTGTCGGTCATGCCGGAAATATAGTCTATGATTGCCTGAATGTAGATCTCTTTGGTTTCCATCTGACCGTAAATTTTTTCGTTGACGCATTTGACGGTGTTTTCGTTTGTCGAATCAAAAAAGCTGTGCGGCATATCGCAGTATTTTGTCAGCCAGCTTGCAAAGGCACCGCAGGTTTCGGGGTATTCTTTGGCTTTTTTGTTGAGCACCTGCAGGGTGTTTTCACCGTCATAAAAATCAAGCAGCAGCAAAAAGAGTTCATCAATTACAAGATCGGAATACTTGATGAACGGATCGAGCTTTTTGTTGCGGTAGATTGCACGGATGTTGAAATCCTTGATGGTTTTCATCAGCTGTGCTTTTTCGTCACTCAGGCAAATGCCGTTTTCGGGGGACGAGTTTGCACAGATGTCATAAATCATGCTGTGAATGAGGGCAGTGGTATTGATGGCTTTGTTGGTGTAGGCCATGCCGATGTCGGACAGCTCTCTTAAATCCTCATCGGACAAAAAACGCAGCCGCATGGCATCTTCAATATCTCTGCCGAGGTAGGCAATTTTATCGGAAATCTTGACCACGCAACCTTCCCATGTGGCGGGTTGGTATTGTCCGACTTCCGTAAACAGGTTCAGGTCTATGTAGGCTTCCCGCGGTTTTATGCCGTTTTCATCCACTTCGCCGCAGTGGGAAATAATTCCGTCGCGGACGGCATACGTCAGGTTCATGTTTCGCCAGAAGCGGTAATCATCTTCCAGCAATTCAATGTGGTCTGCAAAACGCAGGCCGTTTTTTTCATGGAAAAAGGAAGTGCCGAGGTATTCTTTGCTGAGTTTGTGGAGTTTGCGTTCTCCCTGATGCCCGAACGGAGCGTGTCCGAGGTCATGTCCCATAGCGATGGCACGGGTCAGTTCAATGTTCAGTCCCAGTGCTTTTGAAATGGTGCAGGCAACGGATTCAACGTGTGATACGTGCTCCATGCGTGTGCAGATGTGGTCATTGCTGATGTTAAAAAACACCTGCGTTTTGTGTTTCAGGCGGCGGTAGGCAAGAGAGTGCAGTATTCGCGTGTAGTCCCGTTCAAAAGCACTGCGTGTATCGTTGTCCTTTTGATAAAGGGGTGTTTTGCGTTTGCTCAGAATTTCCCAATCGGGATTTTCGGGGGTTGCAGCAAGGAGTCTGAATTGTGTCTCTGACATCACGAATACCTCCGTACAAATTATTAATAAAAACCTGTGTTACAGGGTTTTGTAATAGTCTTCTACCACTTTGCGTTCCGAAAACGGTATGCTTTCGCCTTTGACTTTCATGAATTCTTCATGTCCTTTGCCGAGCAGAAGAATGATGTTGCCGTTCTGTGCGTGTTGCAAGGCATAGCGTATTGCCTCTGCACGGTCGATAACGATTTCATATCTGCCGCCGATTTCTTCAATGTAAGAAGCCACTTCTTTTGCGATTTCGGCAGGATCTTCAAACTGCGGATCGTCGGTCGAAACAATGGTCAGGTCGCACAATGCACCCGAGATGCTTGCCATTTCTTTTCTTCTGACCTGTGCTCTGCCGCCGACACAGCCGTACAGTGCAATCAGACCCGAAGGATTGTATGCTTTTACGGTTTCAATGACACTCTTGAAACTCAGACCGTTGTGTGCATAGTCGATGAGTACGTCGAAATCTGCAGGGATTTCCACGGGTTCCATTCTGCCCTTGACACGGGCATCTTTGAGTGCGGTGAAAACGGTTTGTTTGTCTATGCCCAGACCGTCAGCCACCGCAGCGGCTGTCAGTGCATTGTAAACGGAAAAAACACCGGGCATACCCACACGGCACAGATCGTTTTCGCCATTGTGGGTAAGTGTAAATTCCATGCCGAGCTTGCCTTCACGGATAAAACGCAGGTCGGATGCCGCAAAATCGGAAGCACCTTCCGCTGAAAAAGTGACAACAGGGCATTGTATTTCATTTCTGAACTCTGCACAGAATGCATCGTCTGCATTGAGAACCGCTTTCTTGCATTGCTTGAAGAGCTGCTTTTTCCAGTAGGCATATTCTTCAAAGCTTTCATGTTCCGTTCCGCCGATGTGGTCGGGGGAGAGGTTGGTGAAAACGGCTGTATCAAAATCAATGCAATCCGAACGGTGCTGCTTGAGACCAAGGGACGACACTTCTATAAAGACAGCCTTGCAGCCGTCATCTGCCATGGTACGCAGCAGCCGCTGTGTTTCATAGGATTCGGGGGTTGTGTTGACGGTCGGTTCAAAACGGTCTCCCCAGAATGCACCGATTGTGCCGATGACACCGCTTTTTACGCCGCAACCGTCAAACACGGAACGCAGCATATTGGTGACGGTGGTTTTGCCCTTGGTACCTGTAATGCCCACAACGGCAAGCTCTTTTGCAGGATCACCGAAAAAGTTGCACGAAAGTCTTGCAAGGGCAGCACGGGTGTCTGCAAAAATGAGCTGCTGTGCATCGTCGGGCAATTCCACTTCATGTTCCACCGCAAAAACTCTGCAGCCTTTGTCATAGGCGTTTTTTACATAGTTGTGACCGTCTGCGGCAGCACCGCAAAGAGCACAAAAGACAGTGTCTGCAAGTGCTTTTCTTGAATCATAAACAATATCGGTAATGTCGCAATCTGCAACACTGCCGGTGTATACTGCATTTTGCAGCAATTCGGAAAGTTTCATGGGACCTCCGTCGGATCGATGTTGCCGAGTAAGTCAGCAATCAGCATATTCGACACCAGAAAACCCTGCGGTGTCAGTTGTATGCCTTGCGATCCGCATTTTATAAGATTTAATTTTTCATATTTTGCAGCCGCCTGCAAGAGAGACGGCGGTATGCCGATGCTGAATTTCTGACGGCAATCGGTTTGTGTGAGTCCTTTTGCCAGCCGCAAACGAAGCATGACGTACTCTTCAAAGTCACCGCCGTCATCACAGAATGCGGGCGGTTGTCCTTGCAGGAATGCATGGATGTCGCGTGTAAAGCCGAATCGTTTGCCGTTCAGGAACGAATGGGCGGCAGGACCGATGCCGAGGTATTCCTTTTGTTCCCAGTAACGGGTATTGTGACGGCTTTCGTAACCGGGTCGGGCAAAGTTTGAGATTTCATATTGCTGCAAGCCGTTGTTGTTCAGAAAATCCACCGTCTGCAAATAAAAGGATGCAGCCGTGTCTTCATCGGGCAGGTTGAGCTTGCTTTGATTCTTATGGAAAAAAGTCCCCTCTTCCACACTCAGCAGATACACGCTTGCGTGCGGAACTTGCGAATCAACCAGGAATTGCAGGCTTTGCTGCAAGCTTTCGGCTGTCTGGTCGGGAATGCCGATCATCAGATCCAGCGAACAATCAGAGATACCTGCATTCTTTGCAGCATACAGAGCTGCTCTTACATCTGCAGCATTTGCCCGTCTGCCGAGTTTTTTGCGTTCACTGTCCACAGCGGATTGCATACCCATTGAAATGCGGTTGACACCGCTTTCGGCACATACTGCAAAAAAAGTTTGCAGATCGGGTGTGGACGGATTGCATTCGACTGTGATCTCTGCATCGGCAGCAAGCGGAAACTGCTCTTTCACTGCCTGCAAAACGCAGCGGATGTTTTCAGCTCCCCATTCCGACGGGGTACCGCCGCCGAAATACACCGTGTCCACGGTGCGTTTGTGTGCATCGGCTGCAAACTCCCTGCAGCGTGAGAGCGTTTTTATTTCTTCGCACACCGCCTCTTTGTACGCAGTGTACAAAGATTTGTCTGCAAGGGAATAAAAATCGCAGTACGGACATTTTCCTTTGCAGAACGGAATGTGAAAATAAAGACCGAGCGTGTCCATTACTGATCGTCGAGCTTGAGGATGGCCATGAATGCTTCCTGCGGCACTTCGACCGTACCGAACGAACGCATTCTCTTTTTGCCTTCTTTCTGCTTTTCGAGCAGCTTTTTCTTTCTTGTGATGTCGCCGCCGTAGCACTTTGCAAGAACGTCTTTACGCATGGCCTTGATGGTCTCACGGGCGATGATCTTGCCGCCGATGGCGATCTGTACGGGGATTTCAAACATCTGTCTCGGAATGTGTTCCTTGAGTTTTTCTGCGATCTTACGGGCACGCGAATAAGCGGAATCCGAGAAAATGATATAGGACAGTGCATCGACCATGTCGCCGTTGAGAAGGACATCGAGTTTGACGAGGTTGCTCTTTTCGTAGCCGATGACGGTATAGTCAAGCGAAGCGTAGCCTTTTGTGCGTGATTTCAGAGAATCAAAGAAGTCATAAATGATTTCATTCAGCGGCAGAATGTAGTGGATGTCCACACGGTCGGACGTGATGTAATCCATGTTCTTGAAAATGCCGCGTCTGCTCTGACACAGCTCCATGATGGTGCCGACATAATCGGGCGGAGAATAAATGTGCACTTCCGCAATGGGTTCTTCCGACCATGCGATCATAGTCGGGTCGGGATATTTGGTCGGGTTGTCGATTTCAAGCACCGTGTCATCCGCAAGATGGAATTTATAAATAACACTCGGCACGGTGGAAACAAGGTCAAGATTGTATTCGCGTTCAAGTCGCTCCTGTATGATTTCAAGATGCAGCAAGCCTAAGAAGCCGCAGCGGAAACCGAATCCCAACGCACCGCTGGTTTCGGGTTCATAGGTAAGGGCAGCATCGTTGAGCTGCAGTTTTTCGAGTGCATCACGCAGTGCTTCGTAATCTGCACCGTCGGCAGGATAGATACCGCAGAATACCATGGGGTTGACTTTGCGGTAACCCTCCAGCGGTTCGCTTGCGGGGTTTGCAGCGGTTGTGACGGTATCACCCACGCGGGCATCACGGACAGTTTTGATGGATGCCGTTATGTAACCGACTTCACCTGCACGCAGTGCATCGCAGGGTTCAAGACCCATGGCTCGCATGGCACCGACTTCCACAACCGTGAACTGTGCACCTGTTGCCATCATACGCATGGTGTCACCCGGACGCAGAGTGCCGTCCATAACACGCACATAAACGATAACGCCTTTGTAGTTGTCATATACAGAGTCAAATACAAGTGCCTTGAACGGTGCATCGTCATCACCCTCGGGACAGGGAATGTTGTTGACGATCTGTTCAAGCACTTCTTCCACATTCAGCCCCGTTTTTGCGGAAATCTGCGGTGCTTCGGAGCAATCCAGGCCGATGATGTCTTCCACTTCCGCTGCCACACGGGCAGGTTCGGCAGCAGGCAGGTCCACTTTGTTGATGACGGGCACCATTTCGAGATCGTTGTCAAGTGCAAGGTAGGTGTTGGCAAGTGTCTGTGCCTCTACACCTTGCGTGGCATCCACCACAAGCAATGCACCTTCACACGCAGCAAGGGAACGCGAAACTTCGTAGTTGAAGTCCACGTGACCGGGGGTGTCAATAAGATTGAGTGAATAGGTTTCGCCGTCTTTTGCCTTGTAATCCAGACGGACCGCGGTGGCCTTGATGGTAATGCCGCGTTCTTTTTCGAGGTCCATGTTGTCCAGCACCTGCTGGGTCATTTCACGTTTTGAAACAGAACCCGTGATTTCGAGCAAGCGGTCAGCCAACGTGGACTTGCCGTGGTCAATGTGGGCAATGATGGAAAAATTACGGATGTGTGTTTTCTTTTCTTTCATGTGTTCACCTTATATGTCGAAGAATTATAACGTTTCGTTGAGATCTTTGAAACCGAGACCGAGCACTTCGCTGGATTCGGTGATGATAATAAAGGGTTTTGCATCGTAGCGTTTTACGATTTTGCGTACTTTGGCAACTTCATGGGCACGCACCACGCACAGCAGCATTTTCTTTTCTTCCCCTGTGAAACCGCCCTGTACGGGCAGCAGGGACACACCGCGTCCCGTTTCTTTTGTGATGTCGGCGGTGATTTCTTTGGGATGGTCTGAAACGATCATCAGCATCCTTCCGTGTCCCATGCCTGCAATGACATAATCCATCGCTTTGCCGGACATGAAAACAACAATCACCGAATACAGAATGCTGTCCACACTTTTGTAGCAAAGACCTGCAAACAGAATGACACAGAAATCAAGCAGCAGTGTCATGGTACCTGTTGAAATATGCGGCAGCTTCAGACGTACAAGCCGTGCTGCAATGTCCATACCGCCCGTGGTTGCACCGTGGCGGAACACAAGTCCGAGTCCGATACCGCACAGCAGACCACCGAAGAGTGCACACAGCAGTTTTTCACCCTCGTAAGCAGGAATGAAAGACGGAATGAGGTCCACGAACGCCGAGTTGATGGCGGTTGCGATGATGGTTCTGACGATGAATTGTTTGCCGAATACAATCCAGGAGATAATAAACAGAGGAATATTGATTGCAAAAATCAATGCACCTGTCGGGATCACGGGGAACAGATAGTTGACCGTGGTGGCGATACCCGTGACACCGCCTGCGGCAAGAGCATTCGGTGCAACAAAGACCTGTACGGAAAAAGCGTAAAGGAAGGTTCCGATGAACCAGAACAATACGTCCGCTGCTGCGGAAAAAAAGGCATTGCGTTTTTCTTTCATTTAAGATGCATCTTCCTTGTTGACTGTGATGTTGAACAGTTCTGTCAGCCGTCCGGAATCGCCTTTTAAAAACAAATACCCGAACAGTGCTTCAAAACCTGTGGCTTTGTGGTAGTTCGCCTGTGTTTTGTTTTTCGGAACATGGGCACTTTTGGCATTTCTGCCGCGTTTGAAAAATGTAATTTCTTCTTCTGTCAGCAGCGGCAGCAGACGGTCCATTGCTTCTGCCTGATAATCGGCATTGACATATTGCACGCATTGCTTGTGCAGATCGTTGACGGTGTGTTCACTGCAATCGGTCAGCATATTGCGTACCATCAGTTCGTAAACCGCGTCACCCACAAAAGCAAGCGAAAGACCGTTCCATGTGCGGTAGTTATTGTTGTCATTACGGGACAAATTCAAATTCAAGGTCATAAATCGATACCGTATCGCCGTCCTGTATACCGCGTCTTCTCAGTGCATCAAAGATGCCGCTGGTTTCAAGAACACGCTGTAAATATTGCAGCGATTCGTAGTCCTCCATGTCGGTTTTGTAAAGAATTTTCATCAGCCATTCGGCTTCCACATAATATACGCCGTCTACTTCCGTGATCTTGAAACCGTTGTTTTGCTTCTTTGCAAGCGTTTCCATGGGAATGACTTCGGGTTCAAAGCGTTTGACGGGAGGCAGGGATTGCAGTTTTGCTGCAACGGCATTGATGAGTTCTTTTGTGCCTTCCTGAATGGGTGCTATGATTTCATAGAACGGGATTTCTTTTTCTGTGAAGAATGCACGCAGACGATCGAGCTGCTCATCTTCTGCAAGGTCGATTTTGTTCAGTGCCACGATCTGCGGACATTTTGCAAGTTCGGGATTGAACACGGCGAGCTCACGATTGATGATTTCGTAGTCTTCCAACGGATCTCTGCCTTCGCTGCCTGCCGCATCCAGCACATGCACAAGCATTCTGCAACGCTCAACGTGTTTGAGGAATTCGTGACCGAGTCCGACACCTTCACCGGCACCTTCGATCAGTCCCGGGATATCTGCCATGACAAAGCTGCTTTCGGGGCCCATTCGGACAACACCGAGAACAGGGATGATGGTTGTAAAATGATAATCGGCGATGATGGGTTTGGCTTCGCTGACAACCGAAATGAGTGTGGATTTGCCGACATTGGGGAAACCGAGCAGACCGACATCGGCAATCAGTTTCAGTTCAAGACTGATTTCCCAGCTTTCACCGGGATAACCGTCTCTTGCAAAACGGGGTGCCTGTCTTGTCGGGGTGGCAAAATGGATGTTGCCCCAACCGCCTTTGCCGCCTTTGGCACAAACAAAGGGTTTGTCGTCGGACATATCGGCAAGTACGGCTCCGCTTTCGACTTCGCGGATGACCGTGCCGTAGGGAACACGGATGATGAGGTCTTCACCGTTTTTACCGTTTCTGCGGTTGGTCTGACCGTTCTGACCGTTTTCGGCTGTGTATTTACGCTTATAGCGGAAGTCGGTCAAAGTGGAAAGATGCGAGTCCGTTACAAAAATGATGTCGCCGCCTTTGCCGCCGTCACCACCGTCGGGACCGCCCGAAGCCACAAATTTTTCACGGTGAAACGCCACGGCACCGTTGCCGCCGTCACCGGCTTTGATTTTTATTCTTGCGATATCTGCAAACATATTCGTTTACCGTCCGCGTATGCGGATTCCTTATATTTTTTTATATACTAAGTTATTTTAACACAAATACAAATAAATATAAAGTGGTATTTGCATATTTCTGCAAATAATTTTGTTCGGTTTTGTTCTGCTTTTGTGTTCGGTTTGTTCGGTTATGAAATGTGAAATAATAGTGTAAAGAAGTCAAAAAATTTATAAAACAACTGATAACAACGGAAAAATTTTATTGAGTCCGAAAAATAGGACAGCAAAAGCAAAAATATTAGAACATTTGTCTTGACAAACGCAAAAGAATGCGTTACAATGCAATCAGAAACACAAAACAAATGTTCGCTTGGAGGATTTTTACTATGTCACAACTTGCAATCGTATTCATAATAATTGAAGTCGTTCTGGCACTGGCTGTTGTATGGGGGTTCATGAATGAGGATTTTTTGATCCGCCTTGAAAACCATGTGTTCGGTATGCTTGTCAGCAAGTTCCGCAAGGAAAAAGCAGTTGCAAAGGCACAGCCCGAACTTGTCCGCAAGGAACAGGAGCAATCAAACTACGCAGCCTGATTTTCTTTTGTTGTTATCTCCGCGGAATGTAAAATGAAACGAGTTTTGCGTTCCGGCTACAATCTATCCATATTTTCCCCGACTGTGCCGGCCTTGCAATGACTTTTCTTTGCAGGGTCGGTACAGCCGTTTAAAAACAACAACAAAAAACGATAATTTTCAATTATTACATCTTGTTTTTTATCTCTTTCGCAGGTATAATAGAACCGGATAATACGGATAATCGGGGAAATAATAATGCGAAAAGATTTAACATATACAAACGCAGCCGACAAACAACAGCGGTCACGTTCATTTTTTGTGTTTGCTGTTGTTTTTGTGGTACTTGCAAGTGCGGTTGCGTTGGTTTTTTTGTTCCGTGAAAATGATTTTGATGTCAAAAAATTCATCGGAATGCGTGAAGAAAGCACAACACAGGAAAGTGTGCCGCAAATAACGGGTACGCTTCCTGCGGCAGCTGTCATAACAGCACCGAAAGATGAATATAATTTCTTGCTGATATGCGGTGATGAGGAATACGGATTTGCGTTTATGGCAGAAATCGGTGTGTTCCTGAGTACGTCTGTTCTGGAGGTCCGCGTTGTTTCACCTGCACGGACACTGCAGTACAACGGGCAGGAAATGACCATTGCCCGCCTGTTCAAAGAATATCCTTATGACCTTGTCAGTTGTTATGCCGAAAACTCCAGCCGGACGGTTGATAAATACCTGCGTATCACGACGGATCGTTTCAAGAAGATGATGGCAGAACTCGGCTCTGTTTCCGTCTCCATTCCGAACGATATCGAATATATTTACGACGGTGATATTTATACATTCCGTGCAGGCGATCTTTCGCTGACATCGGATTTGTTGCTGAAGTACATGACCCTCACCGCAACAGGGGAAGAACTGCTGAAATTGCAGGCGGATGTGCTTGTGCTTTTGCTCAAGACGCACTTTACCGATCGTTTGTATATTGAAGGCGAAGAATATTTTTCGTCATTTATCAGTTATTTCACAACGGATATCAGCATTTATGATTTCCGTGAGGCCTCGTCGATCATCAATGCTTTCATTGTGTCCGGTCCGACGATCCGCAGTGAATATTAAGGGAGCGAATTTCTTGCGAAAAAAAAGTGTCCTGTCCGTTTTGATCTGTTGTATTGTCTTTCTTTTTGCAGGCTGTTCAGCCGAAAAGGGAGATGTACGTTCTTTACTGCAGAACGGAGTAGGGCATTTTTCGTTATTTGCCGAGAATGTTCTGAAAAGCATTTCCGTGCAGTCTTTTTCGGATACCTATGCCCAACTCAAAGAACCGCAGTATATTGATTGGCAGACGAACCGTTTGTATTATGAAAACCTGAACGAAACGGAAAAACTTGCCTACCGTTGTATTTATAACAATATTTTCGGGCAACCCGAACGCATTGCTGTTCCTTTGCTTGAGGACGGGGAGCTTGATCGTCTGTATACCGCTTTACGCAATGACAATCCGCAGCTTTTGTTCCTTGGTGAAAAAGCCAGTCTGCTGACGGCAGGCATCAGTTGCTATTTCGTGCCGACCTATTCGATGGATTACTGGCAGGCAAGGGAAGCTGTCACGGATTCTGCTGCTGCCGCACGTGCAGTGCTGCAGAATCTGCCGCAGAATGCAGATGATTTTGAAAAGCTTTTGTATGCACATGATGCTGTATGTGAAATGTGTGTCTACGGCGACAACGGCAATGCATCGAATTGCAGCGGCGTGTTGCTGGATCACACCGCAACCTGTGCAGGCTATTCAAAAGCACTCAAGCTGATGCTTGATATGCTCAATATTCCGAGCTGTACCGTTACGGGCAATGCTTCGGATGAAGAGAGCGGTACGGTCAGCCATATGTGGTTGGCTGTCTGCATAGACAATCAATGGAGTTTTTGCGATCCGACATGGGATGATCCCGTCAGCGAAGACGGGCGGCAGGTCGTGGAGCATTCTTATTTCGGTCTTACCCGCGAGCAGTTGTCGATGACCCATTCGGATATTACAATGCCTGATACAATTGTGTGTGATTCCGAAAATGCGAATTACTATGTCCGCCGCAATCTCTGTTGTACAGATGAGGCATATGCAGATGTACTTCTTGCCGGAATGCAGCTGGCACTTTCCGAAGGCAGACCCACTGCTGAGTTCCGTTTTACTGATGATGCTTTATTTGAGCAGGCCTGCAGGGAATTGTTTGAAGACGATACGATATACGCCTTGTTGCAGCAGGCACAGCTTACGAATGAATCGCTTGCTGCGGACCGTATTTCATATTCGACCGATGACAAGCATCTGTATCTGAAACTGAATTTTGTATTTGATGAATAGAGGATGAAAACAATGGATAAACAAAGAATCGAAAACGCAGTCCGTGAAATTCTGATTGCAATCGGTGAAGATCCCGACCGTGAAGGTCTGGTGGAAACACCGCGTCGCGTAGCAAATATGTATGCTGAGGTTTTTTCGGGAATCGGTGATGATGCCACGCAGCATCTGAAAATTTTCAACGAACAGCAGAATGATGAAATGGTTGTTGTGCGTGATATTCCTCTGTACTCCATGTGTGAGCATCATCTGCTGCCGTTTGTAGGCAAAGCACATATTGCGTATATCCCTGCGGACGGTAAGGTCATCGGTCTTTCAAAGCTTGCACGCATTGTCGGTGTGTTTGCACGCAGACCGCAGTTGCAGGAAAGACTGACCGCACAGATTGCGGATTTTTTGGAAGACAATCTGCAGCCCAAAGGTGTTGCGGTTGTGGTGGAAGCCGAGCATTTGTGCATGACCATGCGCGGTGTACGTGCCGCAGGTGCCAAAACAAAAACCAGTGCATTGCGAGGATCCATGAAAAAGGATGCACGCACCCGTGCAGAAGCCCTTTCTTTGCTTGATGAATAAATAACAAGAGACTGTTTCAAATCCGGTTCAGGAATTGCAACAGTCTCTTGTTTTTTGCTAAAAATGAATGACAGTATAATTTGATTTGTTTGAAATTTTTTATGGTATGTATTTAGTAAAAAAACTAAATTGAATAGTTTTTATTTGAATTTGTAAAAAATATTTTTACAAACGATGGGATAAACTTGACTTTTATGCACAATAATGTTAATATAAAAGCAATAGGAGGCGTATTGAGATGATTTGTCAATTTAGCTTTAAGAATTTTAAGTCATACAAAAACGAAACAGTTTTTGATTTTCAAGCTGCGACATTGGCCGAGTATGAAAACAGTTTGCTTGTGACTGAAAACGCAACCTCACTTTTGCCTGTTAGTGTTATATATGGTCCTAACGGTGGTGGAAAAACAAGCTTATTGCAGGCTCTTTCTTGTTTGATTAATCTTGTTGTGGAGCCTATATACCAACTTGGTAAAAACAGAACGCCCTTGATTTTTCAACACAAGGTGATTAATGAACCTTTTAAATTTGATGAAATATCATGTAACTTGCCGACTGAATTTA
This sequence comes from Clostridia bacterium, assembly GCA_017435865.1. Lineage (GTDB taxonomy): Bacteria > Bacillota > Clostridia > Oscillospirales > Acutalibacteraceae > RUG806. Next base: position 9,090 of record JAFSEF010000001.1, on the reverse strand, counting down.
ATATTTATTTTCGTACACAAAATAATGAATACAGGTATTACATTTCTGTTTTGAACGACAAAATAGTTTCTGAGTATCTGCAAAGGAAGTCAATCGGTGCTAAGAAGCCGGCAGTAATTTTTGAAAGAGAAGAAGACCAAATCGAATTGGGCAGCAGTATATCGAAGTCCTCGATTAATACAGAGGCGAATCCCAAAATGCCCTACCTTTCTTTTTTGGCCATTAATTATAATATTCCGGTTATTGCAGAAGTACAGAAGTGGTTTGAATCCTGTATTATTCGAAATTATGCAAATCAAACAACCGAAAAGAGCATTCTTCTTTCAGATAATGATAAATTTAAAAAGAGTTTTATAATTGCAATTAACGATATGGGTATAGATATAACTGATTATGCTTTTGACAAGGAAGAAAATCAGTTTTATCTGAAGCGTACAATTAATTCACAGATTTATCCGCTTCCTTTTGCTAACGAATCAGAAGGAACCAAAAAAATATTTGCAACTTTGCCGATCATATTGTATGCATTAATAGAAGGTAGATTGATTATCGTGGATGAATTAGATTCAAAGCTTCATCCAAAATTGCTTAAGTACATTGTAAATTTATTTACAAACAGAGAAATAAATAAGAACGGTGCACAGCTCTTATTTACTTGTCATGATATGTCAATTCTGAAAAACGATGTGTTCAGAAGAGATGAGATTTGGTTTGCCGCTCTTGACGAAAATCACAGCAGTGAAATCTATTCTCTTTATGACATCCGTAAGGAAGACGGCAAAAGAGTTAATCATACAGCCGCTTATGACAGACAATATTTAGAAGGCAGATATGGTGCTGATCCATATCTTAAAACAATGCTTTCTTGGGAGAGTTTAACATGAGTTTAAAACCGCCGAAGAAATCAGATTTGGATAAAGAATGGATGTCCAAAAGGTATGAAAGAAAAAAGAAAATCCAACCGGAATACCATTTGATTATTACCGAAGGAACAAAGACTGAACCAAACTATTTCAAAGCAATTAAAGATTTGATAAATCAAAATTACAGCGAAAGAATACATTTGGAAATAGTCGGACAAGGTGACAATACAGTTCATCTTTTTGATAAAGCTAAACAACTGGTGAGAGATGACCCGAATGGATATAAGCATGTTTGGATAATTTATGATACGGATGATTTTCCGAAGGATAGAATTGATGTTGTTCCTGTTTTGTGTGAGCATGAAAGCAACTCAGATTGCAAGTATCACGCGATATGGTCAAATCAGTGTGTTGAATTGTGGTTTTTACTTCACTTCAGCTTTATGCATTCTGATTTGCAGCGTGATGAATATAAAAGTAAGCTATCTGAAAACTTAAATACGATAGGTGCAGGAGACTATCATAAAAACAGAGAGGATATGTTTTTGGTTCTGAAGGATTATCAGAATTTTGCTATAGAAAATGCCAAAAGACTTGATAAAATCAATTCCGGAAAAACTCCTTCTGCTTCTGCACCGGGAACAAAAATGTTTGAATTAATCGAAAAGTTAAAGCCTTATTTGTAAGGAAAAAAGAGGCTGTTGCAATTCCTGAACCGGATTTGCAACAGCCTCTTAATGGTTTTTATTGTGTTGTACAATGCAGTTCCTGCATTTCGCTGCCGTCATCATTGAGCAGCATCAGATTTTGAATCTGCAAGGTGTTGACAATGTTCTGCCAACGATCCACCATGTCTTTACCTTCCTCATCAATGTAATTGACCGGAAGAAAACCTGCATTGAGATATGTCCGCAGGGCCGGAAGTCTTGCGTCCCCTGTCAGCAGAAACACGCGTTCTTTGCCCATTTCAATGAGTTTCTGCAAAGAAAAGTCTGCCATAAAGCTGCCAAGTCCGAGTCCTCTGTATTCCGAACGCAAGGCGACCATGTGAATGTAGCCCATGCCTGTGCTCCACATATTCGGGACAACGGTGAATGTGGCTATTTTTTTGCCGTCTTTTTCAATAAAATACGTATCTCTGTAAGGGTCGGGACCGTCAATGTCAACCAGTTCACAACGGAATTTTTCAATCCCCGCATCCGCAGCAATCAGTCCGTCATGGCAGATATCAAGCCATTGTTCGATGTCCGCTTCGGATTGAAAACGGGTGACGGTGAAACCTTCGGGCAGCTGTTTTCCTCTGGCTTTGGGATTTGTAAAATACATTTTCAGGCAGCTCATAAAAACCTCACTCAGAATAATTTTTTTATCAACAGAACAATCGCGGACAGAATACCTGCCGCACCTGCAAAAACAACACTCATCACGAGCAGGGAAGTCATAAAAAAACCGCCGCGCAGAATAAGATTCGTAAACGATTGCAACCATGCAGGATTCAGAAAATACAGTGCAATATCAACAAGCAGAAAACCGAGTGCGTAAAAAATGAATCCGTTGGCACCGCCCTTGATGTCAGCCGTGCTCAGATCCATGTGAATGGCAATGGTCATGGCGATCACAACAAAGACCCAGAATTTCCAGGATGAAAAATGGGATGCATCAAAAATAATGCGGAACACGGAAACAACTGTGTGCAGAAACTGACCGATCGTTTCCGTTGACAAGGAACTCTGTGCTACGACGGACAGCGAATGCTGTACCGCTGTGAAGGTGTCGGGCAAAAACAAACGAAGCAGCAGAAGAAGAACGGCAGAGCCTGCAACGACGGGAGCGACACCGATAAAGAAATTACCGGCACGCTGCCACAGACTGTGTCGGCTGAACGAATGCTCCACAAAACCGAGAGTGCTGCTGTTTTTGTCAATGCCGAAGAGTTTGATGCGTTTGATTTTGTGTCTGAACACAATGCACATGGCGGCATGTGACAGTTCGTGAACGGGTGTCCCTATAATGCCCGCACCGTTGACAATCTGCGGTGCATATTTACCGCAGGCACGCACCAGCAACTGTTTGCAACCGCGGATAAAAAGACCGGCAGCAACGGTGCTGCCGGCGGTCAGAATCATTTGCAGAAGAAATAAGATGGCAACGTCTTTCATTCCTGTCCACCGTTCGGCTGTTGCGGTTGCTGCGGTTGAGCATTCTGCTGATTGTAATAGGCTTGCTGACGGTAATAGTTCTGCTGTGCATAAGCCTGTTGTTGTGCATAAGCCTGCTGCTGATTCAGAGCCTGTTGCTGTGCGGCAGCAGCACCGGTTGCCAGTTTCTTGCGGGTGGGAGTGCCGCCGGGATAGCGGAAGTTTGCTTTGCGTTCTGCTGCACGGATGGCTTCATCTTTCAGGGCACAGTAATAGGTTGCAACCGATACTCTGAAATAAGGAATGATATAGACAGCCATCAGTACCCAACCGAAAATCGGAATGATGCCCACAATGAACAAGGGCAGGAAGGAGAGTACAAAGCTGAAAATTTCACCCATGCGGTTTTTTGTCAGGAACTGGCTTTTGTTGAGTGCATCGAGAACGGTAATGTTCTGTTCGTCGGCAAGAATCAGTTCGGCAAACAGATAACGCATCCACATAATGATGCCGGGAACGATCAGCAGAACAAGTCCCACACCGATATAAAGGCTCTTGACAATGTGCATCAGCAGGCCCGTTGTGTAGGTTTTGAAGCTTTTGAAACCGTTGAAAATCTCTTCAAGCTGCCCTTTGCCCTGTTTTGCAAGGTCAAGAAAGACTTTGTTTTTTCCCAACACAAAACCGCCGCTGACAAAGGGGTTGAGCACTGTGGAGAGTGCTGCAAGAACAGACGGAACGGCTGCTGAAAAAATGCTTGTTTCAAGATTCTGTTTGACAAGCTCGGAAGCTCTTTTTTTGATATTTTTTCTGGTCATGGATAATTCCTCCCCTGAGTCGGTATCAGTTGAAATAACAGGATTTGAAGGAGCGAAGAACCCGCAGTGATTCCTGCTTGGTGCCCAGGTACAATCCCGTTGCGGTTCGTTTAGCGTTGCCGCCGATGTCGGTCGGTTCACGCAGTGCAATTCTCATGTCACACACATTCTGTGCGATCAGCAGCGGACAATTGGTGCTGTCAAGGGAAATGTCCCTTTCAAATCTTTCGATGCGTACATTCTTGCAGTTGCTTTCGCAGCAGATCAGCGGTGTTTCGGGGTTGTTGCCCGTTGAATATGCGAGCATATTTGAAATGGACACGTTTTCAATCCGTCCGACACCTGTGGGTCTTTGAGCATCATCAAACAAAGGTGTACGGCAATATCTTGCGGCATCCATGTTTATGGCATTGGTTCGGCAACCGCAACGCACGTTACGGATTGTGATGTTGCGGATGGGGGAATCCACACTCAGCATCCGCAGGAAGGTATGGCAATCTTCCGCAATGATGTTTTCGATGGTGATATTCTCAATGGCACCGCGGAGCATGCCGTAGTTTTCAACACGGTCAATGCAATCATCCGCATTCAGTGCAATCATATCATCATTGGTCTGTCCGTCCAGAGCAACAAGGTTGCTGATGGTTCCGTTCCGACAGGCACCGCCGAAGTGCAGACCGTCCTGATTGGGTCTTGCATTGATGCCGGAAAAAATAATATTCTCAATGCGGAAACCGTCAATTTCACAGAAACGGAAAAAGTATGCAGGTGAATCCATAACGGTCAGATTTGAAATGGTCAGATTTTTGACTTTTCTGAAGTTGAACATGGCACCTGACCAGCCGTGCGGCGTAAAAATATCAGGTTTTTCGTTGTATGTGCCGCAGCAGTTTCCGTCCCACAGTCCGCCCTCAATGCGGATGTTGGAGTTGCCGTTCAGCGGATCCGCGTTTGTAATCAGAAAATCACCTTCCGCACGTTGTGTTTCACCGCAGAGTTTCATGACGGCATAAGGGTGCAGATGAAGGTGCATATCGGATGGCAGACGTAAAGCGGATGTGATGCGGTAAATGCCGGCAGGCAGTTCGAGATATCCGCCGCTGCAGTCGATGGCTCTTTGCAGTGCAGGGGAGTCATCGGCAATGCCGTCAGCCATGATGCCGAAATCATAATACTGCTCGTTCATGGGTTGATCCTTTCAAAAGGTTATATAAAATTACTTTATCATAAATGAAAAAATAATGCAAGTAGAAAAGTTTTGTTTATGCGGGTGATTTTGCATAAAAAACAGCTGTCATCTTTTACACCTTTTCATGGTGTTGTTTTTACACCCTGCTGTTACCGGATCTGACAGATGCTGTATTCGTTTTTTTTATAATTGAAAGCATCCTGTTGCATTGATGCTTATTCAGAATTTTCAGTTTTGTTTGTTTTGAAATGTAAGACAAATAATGAGAAAAATGTTGCACAAATCAAAGTAAAGAAGATTGTAAGTGATTGACACTTTTTTAACATTGTGATATAATTATTATGTATATTTTGCTGCAAAAAAAGCTTGTCCGCCTCGCAGGGAGGTCAGGTGTGACGGACAATGTCGGAACGACTTCAGAATGCAAAATGACACAACAGTTCTCCGAGCGGGAGAATCAAAGACAAATCACAGTCAGTGTGAAATTTTATCTTTCAGAGGAGTTGAATCATTTTATGAAAAACAAAGTTTTCAAAAAAGTTTTATCCGTGTTTTTAAGTTTACTTATGATCATGGCATATTTCGGTTCGTTTTCGGTTTTTATGCCTATTACGGCAAAAGCTTTGCCAGCCACAGTCGATACATATGTCAAAACCGATGCTTACGGCACACCTAAATGGAATGCGAATGCCGACCGCTGGTTCAAATGGGCCTACAATTCCGATTACGTCAAGGTGCATTATCCGTCAAACATTTATCTTGATGTGACGGAAACACTGCAGAGTGCAGGTTATTATTTCAATGTGGAATGGCATTTCGGTGACAGCTCCAATTACCGTGTGCTGCTGGGTGCTCCCATCTGGGGTGACTACACTGCCTACAGCGGCTACCCGTCCGCTTATTACACAATGACCAATATTTTCAGCGACTACAAGGTGGACGCAGAACTGCCGACCAATGCACCCGCAGGTCTTTACGGCAAAACAAACAGCTCGACCAACTTTGACCTTCGTATAGTCGGCTACGGTTGGGACGGCCAGGGATCAGACGGCTTTACGTTCAATAATGTCAGACACGATAAATATGTGCTTTGGAGAAACAATGTAAACCGTACCGATCCGATGTACACCAAAATCTTCCTTATGGGAACACCGTCCTCCTCCGCCTCCGGCAAAACGCAGGCGTTCAACACCTCAGGCGGTGACATTGCAAGTTTCGGTCTGCTGCAGCAGTACAACAGCGGTTGGGGAAATGCCGACTCCAGACATATGTTCAACAAAAAGGGTACGGGCGGACAGTCCTCACAGTCCGCTGTTGATTGCTCCAACTATACCGAATATTCGAACGGCACATACTGGCCCGAAATGGCATGGAATGTTACCGTTTACGACAAGTCTTCGCTCAAAAACGAAATCAACAAGGCCGCCGATCTCATCAACCGTTTTGCAGGCAGCAAGGATAAGATCGTTGCCGGCAACTGGGATACCTTCCTCGCTGAAAATTCACAGGCAGAGAATCAGATCATCATCCGTGAACAGACCCAGTCCAATATCAACACCGCAAAGAACGAGCTCTATAATGCAGCCTATGCACTGTATATCGGTGCTGATAAATCCGAACTGACAACAGCAATCAACCAGGCAAATGCTATCCGCAATGCAGCGGATTATACGGCGAAGTATTCCGAAGCCTCCCGTCAGGCTCTTGACAATGCCGTCAATGCAGCTCTTTCCGCAGCTGTTTATGCAAGCACACCGACCTATCATCTGTATACAAACAATGATGCAGCCAATCTTGTTGCCGCTGATCAGAATGAAATTGCCCGCCTTACAAGTGACATCAATCTTGCAAAGGCAAATCTTGTCGGCACGCTGTATGAACTGACCTTCAAGTTCAACGGCGGCACAAGTACGCTCAAATACGTCTGGCAGGGCAACGAGGTCGTTGCTCCCGATAACAGCACAAAGGCTCCCGATTCCCTGTATCATTATACTTACACATGGAGTCCCGCAATCGTATCTCCTCCCACCGGCAACGTAACCTACACCGAAACACTTTCTTATGAAGGGCACAATTTCGGCGGTTGGACGGTTACCATGGATTCTACCTGCACCGCTGTCGGTGCAAAGCAGAGAAGCTGTATCACCTGCGGTTATATTGAAACCGATGTGGTGGAAAAGCTCGAACACACCCCGATGGCTCCCGTCGAAAAAGACCGTATCGAGCCCGATTGCATTACCGACGGCTCTTACACCAAGGAGATCTGGTGTGAAAAATGCGGCAACATGATCTCAAGTGAAACCGTTACGCTGAAAGCCACCGGACACACCTTCAATGAAACGGTCAATGCAAATGAAGCAACCTGTACCGCTGACGGCAATCTTGCTTATAAGACCTGCTCGGTCTGTAACCTGTATTTTGCAGGGGATGCTGCCGTGAACTCCGTGGACGGTAAGACCACAAACGAAGACTTTATTCTTGCCTCTTCCGGTCATGCCCTTGTGCATTTCACTGCAAATGCGGCAAAATGCGGTGTCGCCGGTAACATTGAATACTGGCGGTGCGGCAATTGCAACGGTTATTACCTCGATGCTGCCGCCACCATGCCCACCACCGCAACCGCAGTTGTGCTCCCCGCACGTGAGCATTCTTACAATGCAGTCAAGCACGAAGCCACCTGCACCAACGGTGAATATTACACCTACACCTGTGCAAACTGCGGCGACACAAAGACAAGCGAAGAGGGTGAACCGCTCCCGCATCCCTATGTCTTTGTGAAAAACGATCCTGCCCCCACCTGCACAACAGGCGGCACGGCACATTATGAATGTTCTGTCTGTAAAGCAACCAAGACCGAATCTGTCGATGCCCTCGGTCACAGCGCTGTCTTTGTTCCCTTTGAAGATTCCACTTGCACCGAAACGGGTGTGAAAGCACACTGGTTCTGCGCACAGTGTAACACCGCTTTTGAAGACGAAGACTGCACGGTTGTGCTTGACAGCATTGTTGTTGAACTCAAAGACCATTCCTGGTCCGATTGGAACGAAACCCTGGCTCCCACCTGTTCGGCTACCGGTCTGGAAGTCAGAGAATGCTCTGTCTGCCATGAAACCGAAGAACAGACCAAGGCCATTGACCCCAACGCACACAAATGGAATGCTTATGAGGATCTCGGCAACGGTAAGCATACAAGAACCTGCGAATATGATGCCGAAAATCATCAGCAGGTTGTTACCTGTACCTACGGTGACTGGATGACCACCACACAGCCCGATTGCCTGACCGCAGGCGAACAGACCAAGACCTGTCAGTTCTGCACCGGCACGGCAACGCAGCCTGTTGCAGCGCTCGGCCACACCTTCGGTGCAACGGTTGCTGCCAACGAAGCTACCTGCACCGCCAAGGGCAATGAAGCCTACAAGCAGTGCGAAACCTGCTCTCTGTATTTTGCAGCCGATGCCGCAACGGATGCCGCAAACGGCGAAAATGAAGCAAGTGCATTTGATATCGCAATGCTCGAGCATACCTACGCAACCGAAATCAACCGTGTTCCCTCCACCTGTAAGACCGCCGGTTCCGTCACCATGGCTTGCGGCTGCGGTGCAGAACAGACCACAGCACTCGAACTCGATGCAGACAACCACGAAAAGCTCGTCAAGCTCGAAGCCAAGGCAGCAACCTGCTCTGCAACAGGCCTGACCGAGGGTGAAAAATGTGAAGCCTGCGGTGTTGTGACGGTCGCACAGACCGAAACCGCAAAGCTTGCACACACCGAAGCTACCCGCGAAGAAGACAAAGTCCCCGCAACCTGCGGCAAGGACGGCTCTTACACCCTTGTAACCTATTGCTCCGTCTGTGACGAAGTGATCAAGGAAGAAGAAAAAGTTATCCCCGCAACCGGTGAACACGTTTATGCAACCGAAATCAACCGTGTACCCTCTACCTGTAAGACTGCAGGCTCCGTCACCATGGCTTGCGGCTGCGGTGCAGAACAGACCACGGTACTCGAACTCGATGCAGACAACCACGAAAAGCTCGTCAAGCTCGAAGCCAAGGCAGCAACCTGCTCTGCAACAGGCCTG
>JAFSEF010000038.1 GCA_017435865.1 Clostridia bacterium | reverse complement strand
GGTCAAGGGGCAGAGCCCATTGTCGCCCGTCGCAACGGGCGAAATCCTTTTCCTTACAAAAGCGCAGGAAAGTTGTTAAGAAAACCCTCGCCGGGGGTTTTCTTAAGTGCGAAGCACTATTTCAATCTCCCCGACAAACCGTAATTTACCGCAAATTTTCGGGCACATTTTCAATCGGCACATAGGTCAGCACCGAAAGACCGTCGGCATATTCAAATGCGACCATGCAACCGTCCTGTGTGACAGGATAGGTCAGGAATGAATTCTTGACAAGCTGTGCGAGGACTGCAGCATCCTGCGTAAATTTGTTGTCGGGCATGATCTCCGGGATCGACAGATCATTATCTGCAGGCAGGTAAGAACCTCTGAACAGATTGCTGTGGTAATACACAGTTCTTCCGAAGTCGCCTTTTGTCAGTTTGTCAACAAAAGGAGTACGCAGCAGTTTTGCGGAGACGGGCTGTTGCGTTGCGGTATAATACTGCAGAAGATCATACTTTGTGAGGACAGCGATTGTGTTTTTCATATCCGCGAACACGGGGAACACATTCTGGAAATCGCAATACTCATAATCGTCTATGACCTGATTGATTGACAGCACCATCGGTTCCGTCACGTCGGTAGCCATATACGGAGCTTCCCATTCGACGTATGCGTACGTGGTTGCGTACGCATATTCTTCGCCGTACGACTCATAACCGTAATCATAGGATTCGTCATAACCGCGCATATTCCCTGCCAACGAAATATAGCCGATCGGTGCTGTCGGACCGAAACGACAGATCGGGAACGTGCCGTCTTTGATATCCTGTACGAATGCATCACGAAGTTCCTGATCGAAACCGTCTTCAAACAAGTGCCCGGGCACAAGTGTGATCTGTGCTGCAGCAGGTGCAATCAGGTTCACGTTTTCGATCCAGATGTCGTCAAACAGATTTACATAATTGCTTTTGACATCGTCATGCGTTTCATACACGGCAAGCAGTTCCATCACTTCGGGAGTCGCTGTTTCATAATAACGGCTCATCACGCTGCCGTCTTTGAGCTTATACTGCAAAGCCACGGGGCAAGTAAACACAGAAAGCTCATCCTCTGCTGCTTCGAGCATCAGACGGTGCACGTTAAGTACGGTATCAATGTCCTTTTCATCCGTCAGGTTGCAGACAAGGGATGCAGAATGACCGTAATAAAAGGAAAGCTGATCCAGGAAAAAGTCTTCGGCAGTGGGTTTTTGAAGCTCATTGTCTTCTGTCCAGTAATAGCCGTAAGCCCCCTCATTGAAAGAGGCGTTGCCGTCTGCAAAATACGGATAGGTGCCGCATGAAACAGAAACACTTTCAATATCTTCCTTATCGGGAATGCGGTTTTCGTAACCGAATCCGCCTGTCAGGAAAATGCTGCTGACCAGTACAAACACGGCACATACGGCCAATGCAACAGGCATGGCTCTTGCAAGCTTCTTTTTGGAACGAAGCAGAATGGCCATGATGATTGTATAAACAAGCAAAAGAATCGGAGCTCCGAAGTAAATCACCAAATTGCCGGCAACTTCAGCCTCTGTGATCAGATAGACGGGGACGGAAATCAGAAAAGCAAGACTCAGGCAGGAAACACCGATCAATGCGGGATTTTTGCCGAGGAAACCTGCATTTTCATTTTTGCGATATCTGAAGCAGACATAACAAAGCACAAAAAGCAATGCACTGACCGCCAGCCAGAGCAAGGGATATTCCCAACCGGGATGCATCCAACCCGTTGCTTTTTCCCATGCAAAGCCTTCACTGAATCTGAAATCGGTAACGGGACGGAAAAAATCAAGGTAGGCAAAATCGGGCAGGAAGGAACCGTTGTGCAGCGTATCTCCTGTTGCAACATCATGCATCCAGTGCTCAATAACATTTCCTTTCAGTGTTGCGGCTGCAAGGTATTTCATGCCGTAAAACAGAGTAACAGGCAGAGCAATCAGGCAGCCGGAGCACAGAAAACTTTCCACGCTTGCGCCCGACACGCACATGGCAAGCGTTGTCATAAAGAAAGCAAACAAAGCAATGGCACTCAAGGAGAGCACATAAATGCAGGTTGCAGTCCACAGTTGGGGACTGGAGCCGAAGAGCAGCAGATTGCCGACAAGCAGACCTGCAAAAATGAGTACAATCGGAGCAAGCAGATGCACAGCACACGCGGCAACACGGGACAAAAACAGGTTGCTCTTTGTGATACCGAGGCTGAAATACACATTCAGTGTCTTTTTGACGTGCAGAAAACGCCAGCAATGCAAAGCAAGGAACATCGCGGACAGGCCGACCGCAAGGCACACATAACCCATTTCGTCCGTATACACATTGCGGTTGAGTGCAAACACATAACGGTCGATCGTGCTGTATTCCATCATTCCGCTGAGGTACATTTCATGGTTTCTGTACATCGAATAGATGTCACTGAAAAACGGAAGCAGCAGTGCAAACAGCAGAATACCGTGGAAACAGTATTTTTTTAAGGCTTGTACAAAAGAGGTCTGAAACTGTTTAGCCGAAGATAGATTTGAAGTCATAATTGCCTTCCTCCATTTCGTCTAAGAATATTTCTTCCACGCTCATCACAAAGCGTTCCACAAGCAGCGGATTCATCTTGCGAAGCAGGTCCTCCGCCACATCGGGTGCTTTGTTGATGGTGAGCACCACAATTTTGCCGTCAATGTCGAGCTTTTTGTAATTGATGTGTGCAAAATCGGCTTCGGTTTTGTTTTCGCTGAACACGGCACGCAGCTTGCAACGGGTACCCGACAGGTCATCAACAGAAGCATCAAGCACGATTTTTTTGCCGTTGATGAGTCCGATGTGGTCACACATATCGCCCAGTTCATGCAGGTTATGGGACGAAATGATGATGCTCGCTTCCTTTTCGGCAGCGTATTCGAGCAGCATATTCTTCATCAGATTACGCTTTGCGGGGTCGAGTCCGTCAAAGCTTTCGTCAAGCAGCAACACCTGCGGATTGCAGGCAAGTGCAATGGCCATTTCTGCCTGCCGCTGCATACCTTTTGAGAACGAAGACACCTTTGCCTTGCGGTCAAGTCCCAACAGGTCGGTCAGTTTTGCGAAAGTATCGGAACTGAAACCGGGATAATAGGATTTATAGAACTTGGCGGTTTTTTCGAGGGTGGTGTAGGGTTCAAAATGCAGCTCATCCGGCACAAAGAACAGGTGCTGCTTCTGAACGGCATTGTCATAAATATTTTCTCCGTTCATCAGCACTTCTCCGCCGTCTGCACGGTAAATGCCTGCTACGGTTTTCAGCAGCGTGGTCTTGCCTGCTCCGTTGTAGCCGACCAGACCGTAAACCGATCCGCTTCTGACTGTCAGGGACAGATTTTCGACAGCTGTATAATTTCCGAAACGCTTGGTGACATTTTTAATCTCAATCATGGCTGTTGACCTCCTCGGCATAAAGATTGCGGACCGTTGCAAGCAATTCTTCCAGGGCAATGCCTTTTGCCTTTGCTGCAAGCACTGCCGTTTCCACTTCCTGAAAAGCGGTCCTGCGTAAGTTTTCGTCGGCAAGAGCGTTTGTGTTCACAAAACTGCCCGTACCGGGAACGGAATAAATGACTCCGTGGGTTTCGAGTTCTGCAAATGCTTTTTTGACGGTGTTGATGTTCACACCTGTTTCCGCTGCAATCTGTCGGATGCTCGGCAAACGGCTGTGCGGTGCGAGCACCTCTAAAGAAATCAGCGTCATCAGTTCGTTTTTGATTTGTTCAAAGACAGGCACACGGCTCTGTCGGTCAATATGGATCACTTCTCATCGCCTCCTGGTACTTTTATTTTGGGGGACGCGGGAATGGGTATTGCAGAAGCAGCAGCTTCTTTTTTCTGTTTGTGTGCGGTGTGTGCCCACAGGATGCCTGCGGCAGGAACGGACGACAGCAATGCAAGGATCATATCTGTCATGGTGTCAAAAACTGCGACCTGTGCAATCTGCACGGGTTTTCCGAACAGGCGGAAACCTATGTAGTCGTCAGCCGGATTGAACAGAAAATCCTGCAGATTGGTGCCGACATAATAGTCATACGTAAATTCAAAGATTTCCCACAGGATGATTACAAAACATCCCATGCCGAAACCGATGACCGAAGCGATAAAACCCGATACAGGTTTTTCTTCGGTCTGCAGACCTTTGATCACGATTTCATAGCAGATGAACACGCACAAAAATCCGGAAAGCACGTGCAGAAAACTGTCATAACCGGGTCTGCCGCAAAAACCGTGGTAGTGGCCGAGATAGGAACCGATCAGTATGATAATCATGCCGTAGCGTTGTGCGGTGTAGGGCACACGTCCGAGAAAAATCTGTTTCGGAAAAAGAAACCGAAGCAACGGGGCAGCAAAGGATGCAACCACATTGGCAATGAGCTGAATGAGAATATCAAGACGTTCACCTGTTTCCAGATATGTCTTTGCGGTCATGCCCATTGCATACAGCATCATAATGCGGACCTGCCACCACAAAAGATATTCGGGAACGGAAATATCCTTGCGGAGTGCTTTCCATTCATTTTTGGGTAAGTTGCGATAGTAATTACTTATCTTTTTGAAAGTTGCGTTCATTGAAGTATTTCTGGCATTTTGTCTGCGGGTACATAGACGAGTGCATCCGTGACCGCACCATCTGCGTTTGTGTAATGAAGATCAACGAAATAGCCGGGGTCATTGACAAAATAAGTTAAGTAAGACTCTTGTGCAAGCTGTGTAAGCAGTACAGGATCCGTCACCGTAATTGCGTTCAGCGGCAAAATGGTACCGCGGGTTTCAATATCATCATAATATCCCCACTCAACAACGAAGCCGTTGAACTGCATGGTCTGATAATGACTTGCGAACAGTTCTTCATCGCTCAGATCGTTCAGCGGATTGGCATAAACGGTTGCACTCACAGGGGAGGCAATGTCTTCAAAATACTGCAGTTTCTGTGCTTTCTCCAGAACGGCTACCGTTTCTGTCATAGACGGGAATACGGGAATGAACAGGAATTCGGACGAGTAGGAAATGTAATACACAGGCTCTTTGATCCGTACACCTTCTTCAGGGGTTTGAAAGGTTGCTGCGATGTAGCCGATCGGTGCTGCTTCGCTGTGCAGATCCATGGGCATTCTGCCGTTGCGGATGTCTTCCGGGATCGCCTGCAGAAGTGCTTGCTGCACGGCAATGTCTTTTTCTTCGAGCACCACATCCGTCATGGCGGTGCAGTTTTTGGAAAACAGAATCAGATTCCGTTCACTGTACGATACAAGTTCGTTTGCACAAGCCTGCATATAGGTCTCACTTGTGAGCAGATTCTGCAGCTGCAACATGGCTTCAACGGAAATGCAGTTGTAAACCCTTGCAAGCTGACCGCCGTTTTTGAGCTTGTATGAAATCATCACGGAGCCGTAAAAGCCGTTGCCGTTGAAGGTATTTCTCTTGTCCTGTATAAGAATTCTGTGGATGGTGCGTATGGTATCGATATCCTGTGCTTCTTCAAAATACACGAAAGCACCGTCACCCCACAGACCTTCCGTCTGCAATTGGCTCTGCAGAAAGTTTTCACCCTGCTGATATTCATCAACCTCTTCATAAAGATCCAGGTTGTCACCTTTATAGGCATAATAGGAATTATAGCCGATTGCACCCTGTGATGTGTTGAACGTAATGCCTGCTGCGGTGACTTTTTCGGTGTCGGGAATGCGTTTTTCGTAACCGAAACCGCCTGTCAGGAACACAAACAGGAATACAAGCAAGGCTCCTGCCATCACACCGCCCAAGGGCAGTTGTGCTTTGATTTTTTCTTTGGACCGAAGCAGAACGGAAACAATGGCGATGAACACACCGAATGCCACACCGATGAGCACAAAGGCGGAAAAAACGGTGGCGATCATATCAAAGCCGTATTCCCTGACGAGCAGTACCCCTGCGGGAATCAGAATGCTGCCGAGTCCGAATACGGTGAAGGCAATCATCTTCGGGCAGGCACACAGGAAGGCTGCGTTTTCGGTCTTCTGACGGGAGAATGCAAACCGTGCCGCTACGGCAACGAGTACAAACAGGCTCAGATACAGAATCGGATACCCGGCAGACGGCAAACCGGACTCCCACAAAACATCGTATCGTTTTGCAAGAGCTTCACCGAATTGATATTCGGTAACAGGATACAGAAAATCAATGAATGCACCTCTGCCGCCGAATTCGTTTGCAATATTCCCGCCTGCGTATGCTTTGATCGACGTTGAAACGCCGAATCTTGCACCCGACAGGAACAACTCGCTGAACAGGTAGGTGCCGTAATACAGTGCCGACGGCAAGAAAGTCAGCAGACCGCCGCAGGCAAGACTTTCAATCGTGGAACCGCTGAAAATCATGCATAGCACACACACTGCAAAGGGATACAAGGCAACGGCTGTCAGGCTGCTGCCGTAAAAAGCAATTGCTTTCCACAAGTCGGCACTCGAACCGTACAGATATGCATTGTACAATCCGCATACAAGAAACGGCAGTGCAATGCCGATGAGCTGCGAAAGCACACAGGCGGAAAACTTGCCTGCAAACAGGGTCGAACGACGCACACCCAGGCTGTAATACACGTTGACGGTTTTTTTGGTGTGCATAAAGCGGAAGTTGTACAGTGCGAGCAAAACGGCTGACAAACCGACAATCAGACACGCAATTGCAATTTCAAACCCTGTAAAATACGATCCCGATATGCAGTATTTTGTCCGCTGTAGGATGTCAGGATAGTCGTTTATTACCGCTTCAATATGATTGGAAACATTTGTCGCATTCAGCGCAATCATCATGAACAAAAACAAGGCCGCGGTGTGAAACCCGTTCTTTCTGAGCGTTTTTGCAAACGTCACAAAAAACTGTTTTCGTTCGGAATGAACACAATGAGTCATTCATTTCCCTCCTTTGTGTGTTTTAGGTGTGCTATCTGTGGTAGCACACCTATACAATACCACACATTTTCTCCATTGTCAAGATATTCTGAAATAATTTATATTCCAAAAAGTTCTTAATTTTCATAAGTTTTTGGAATGAAATCCAAAAAGTTCCTGATTTTCATAAGTTTTTGGAATGAAATCCAAAAAGTTCCTGATTTTCATAAGTTTTTGGAATGAAATCCAAAAAGTTCCTGATTTTCATAAATTTTTGGAATGAAAAAAGCAGTCTGTCAAAATAACAGACTGCCGATGAATAATAATCTTAATATCCGAGTGTGCCTTCGAGGGATTCGTCATTTTCGATCCAGTCGGAAACGGGAATCACACGGTAGTTTTCGCTGTCGTCACGGATGATGACGGTTTCGATGCCTGCGTTGATGACCATGCGTTTACACATTGAACAGCAGCAGGAATTGGAAACGTATTCGCCCGTTGTTACTTCCTGTCCTGTCAGATACAATGTTGCACCGATCATTTTGTCACGGGGGGCACTGATGATGGCATTGGCTTCCGCATGGACACTGCGGCACAGCTCATAGCGTTCACCGCGGGGAATCTGCATCTTCTGACGGATGCACACACCTAAATCCGTGCAGTTTTTTCTGCCTCTGGGGGCACCGACATAACCGGTGGAAACAACCTCGTCATTGTTGACGATGACCGCACCGTAGCGACGGCGCAGGCAGGTGGTACGTTTGGACACGACCTCTGCAAGATCAAGATAATAGTTGACTTTGTCACGGCGAAGCATAAGCATTTCTCCTTTATTTTGCATTGATGTCGATGACTTTGGCAGCATCCTTGATGTAAATGATACCGGAAAGCACCGCAAGCACGGCGGTAATGCCGAGTGCAATGTTGGAAACAAGGGGCAAATTGAATGTTTCGGGAATAACGGCACAATCACGCAGATGTGCACACAGCAGGAACACAAGGGTAAATACCATCTGTGTGACGGTTTTGAGCTTGCCCCAGATATTGGCAGGGATCACAACACCCTGCGCGGATGCAATCAGACGCATGGAAGTGACGGCAAACTCACGCACAAGCACGATCATAATAATCCAGATACTGCAAAGGCCAAGCTGCATGAGTGCAAGCAGTGCAGATGTGGTGAGCATTTTGTCGGCAACGGGGTCAGCAAACTGACCGAACACAGTGACAATGTTCTGTTTACGGGCGATTTTACCGTCCAGAAAATCGGTAAAGCAACCCACACCGTAAATCAAAAGTCCCCACAAAAAATGATTCGGGATGGCTTCGGCAAGAAACACTGCCAGAAAGATGGGTGTGATGACCATACGAAGCACGGTCAGACGATTCGGAATATTCATTGAAACTCCTTATTGATATGTATTTATTCTGCGATGACTCTGCCGACAAGATCGACATCTTCCGTTTTCTGCATTTCAACCTGCACAAGCTGACCGTCCGACAGCTCATAGTCACAGGTAAAATACACGGTGGAGTCGATTTCGGGAGCATCACG
>JAFSEF010000037.1 GCA_017435865.1 Clostridia bacterium | reverse complement strand
TCGCCGCCTTCGGTCTTGCCGCAACCGTTTGCACAGGTGTAAACAGCGGTCTTGCCTGCTACTTCACAAGTTGCATCAACTTTTGCAGCGGTTTCTTTCATATCGTGACCGAGTGCTGCAATTTCTTCGCCACCTTCGGTCTTGCCGCAGTTGTTTGCACAGGTGAGAACTGCGGTCTTACCTGTTGCTTCACAGGTTGCATCAATCTGATCTGCGGTTTCTTTCATATCATGACCGAGAGCTGCAATTTCTTTATAAGTCGTGTAATCACATTCTGAGCAGTATTCGTATGCATCCCAACCTATTTCTTCACAGGTTGCAGTTTTTGCATCAACGGATGTGAGCGTATGGGATGCTGCAACGATGTCGCGGGTTTCGGTTGCATCGCAGCGGACACAGCCGTAAACGGTGTAACCGTCTGTTGTACAGGTCTTTGCAACGGTTTTAACAACACGGGTGTAGCTGTGACCGATTGCAGAACCGGATTCGGCACCGCAGGTCAGGCAGGTGGACGGCTTGGTGCAATCTGCTTCTGCCCAGTCGTGCTCGATCATGGGGATTTCTTCATTATAGGTATGATTTGCATCATTGGAACAAGTATAGGTCATGACACCGGTTTCGGTACAAGTCGGAGCTTTGGTTTCAACGCCGACATAGTCGTGGCCAAGTGCTGTGATTTCTTCGCCGCCTTCGGTCTTGCCGCAGCCGTTTGCACAAGTGTAGACAGCGGTCTTACCGGCTGCTTCGCAGGTTGCATCAATCTGATCTGCGGTCTTTTGCATATCGTGGCCGGTGGCTGCGATTTCTTCTCCGCCTTCGGTCTTACCGCAACCGTTTGCACAGGTGAGAACTGCGGTCTTACCTGCTGCTTCACAGGTTGCATCAATCTGATCTGCGGTTTTCTGCATATCGTGGCCGGTGGCTGCGATTTCTTCTCCGCCTTCGGTCTTGCCGCAACCATTTGCACAGGTGTAGACAGCGGTCTTGCCTGCTACTTCACAAGCTGCATCAATCTGATCTGCGGTCTTTTGCATATTGTGACCGAGTGCTGCGATCTCTTCGCCGCCTTCGGTCTTGCCGCAGCCGTTTGCACAGGTGAGAACTGCGGTCTTGCCTGCAGTTTCACAGGTGGGTTCTACCTTTGCAGCAGATTCTTTCATATCATGACCGAGAGCTGCGATTTCTGCACCGCCTTCGGTCTTGCCACAGTTATTTGCACAGGTGTATACAGCTTCTGTACCGGCTGTTTCGCAGGTTGCATCAATCTGATCTGCGGTTTTCTGCATATCGTGGCCGAGTGCTGTTATTTCTTTATAGGTTGTGTAATCACATTCTGAGCAGTATTCGTATGCATCCCAACCTTTATCTTCACAGGTTGCAGGCTGTGCATCAACGGAGGTGAGAGTGTGAGATGCAGCAACGATGTCGCGGGTTTCGGTTGCATCGCAGCGGACACAGCCGTAAACGGTGTAACCGTCTGTTGTACAGGTCTTTGCAACGGTTTTCACAACACGGGTGTAGCTGTGACCGATTGCAGTACCGGATTCGGCACCGCAGGATTTACAGGTGGACGGCTTTGTGCAGTCTGCTTCTGCCCAGTCGTGTTCGATCATGGGAATCTCTTCGGTGTAAGTATGATCTGCATCATTGGAACAAGTATAGGTCATAACACCGGCTTCTGTGCAGGTGGGTGCTTTGGTTTCAACACCGACATAGTTGTGACCAAGGGCATCAACAACTTTCTGTGCGGTGATGATTTCACCACAGACAGAACACTTCACACCGGCGGTCAAACCGGTTTCGGTACAAGTTGCATCCACTGCGGGGATGGTTTCTTCTGTATGACCGAGTGCGTCAACAACAGTCTGTTCTGTGAGAATTTTACCACATACGGAACACTTCACACCGGCAGTCAAACCGGTTTCGGTACAGGTTGCATCCACTGCAGGGATGGTTTCTTCTGTATGACCGAGAGCTGCTTTTTCAACCTTTGTTGTGTAGTCGCAACGAGAGCAGGTGACATAAGCATCCCAACCGGGTTCGGTGCAGGTCGGAGCTTTTGCTTCATGAGAAACTTCAAGATGATTGAGAGCATTGGTGACAACTGTTTCATATGCATCACATACGGTACAATCTCTTCTGTCTTCGCCTGCTGTGGTGCAGGTGGCCGCAGTGATTACGTTCCATGCACCCCACTTGTGGCCGAGTGCTGCGATTTCTTCGCCGCCTTCAGTCTTACCGCAGTTGTTTGCACAGGTGTAGACAGCGGTCTTACCGGCGGCTTCGCAGGTGGGTTCTACCTTTGCAGCAGATTCTTTCATATCATGACCGAGCTTTTTGATTTCGGTGGTGGTTCTGCTGAGCTCTTTGTTACAAACGGTACAGTAAACCACTGTGTCGTAAGAACCTGCGTTGTCGCACGTTGCTTCAACACGTTTTTCTTCTTTTGCAATACCGGGTACGCATTCGTCCATAACGCTTCCGCAACCGAGATCACAAAGGTGGTCTTTGTCATTTGCCGTATCGCCGCAGCTGGCTGCATAATCACAGCCTGTACACTTATGCTTACCTGCAGAAGAAGAAGTTGCATAGGTGTGAGCTGTTTCAGTAAATACTGCATAATAGATTGCATTATCTGTTGCAACAGGAAGGTTTTCCAGGACAGTTCCATTCTCTGTGGTTGCCCAACCGCTGAATGTATAATGCTTCTGTTGATCACTTGTCTTGGCGGGTGTGCCGTCGGGATAGACAGGAACAGTATCTGCTTCAACTTCCATCGTTACCGGTGTGCCGTTAACGCTCCATGTGATTGCGTAGGTTGCAGGAACATTTTGTTCCCAAACAGCATAAAGCGTATGCTCCTGAGAAATGGTTAAGTAATCGGTACGGGCAAAGTCTTTTCCGCTGCCGTCCGCTGCAGTGTTCCACTTTTTGGCAAATGTATACCCGTCTCTGACAGGGACAATACCCGTCACGGCCAAAGAAAGAGGTTGTCCTGCCAACGCCGTATTCTGGTAATCAACACTAACAGTTTCCGTTGTTGAGGTTTTTGCACTGTCCATGAATCCGCCATTTGCATCAAACGTCAATGTGGGAGTAATGGTAATATCGGTTGTTACCCATTGGTCCAAAATTGAATCGTATACATAAGTTGTATACTGTCCAGCATCCTCGGTACTTACCGCTGTTCCGTCTGCATTGGTAAGAGAAGCTGCACCAACTGAAATAGCCGTTGTTGCAGTCGAGAGATTCTCTGCCGATGTCATCGGACTTTGTTTGATATTTGTAGTGCTACCGGGGGCGTTGTTCATCAGAACGACAACACCGGTCTTTCCGGAGCTTTCAATCAGCGCACCGTTTGTGGACGAATACATCTGCCCCACAACAACTGCAACACCATCAATATTGATTTTTGCATCTGTCATGTCAGCTTCGGTACGGATGTTGGGGGCCGCATTTTTAAGCGGGACATAGGAAACAGGTTTTAACTTTGCACCGAAGCAATAATCGCCCCAATCTTGCGTATCCATAAGATAAACCTTTTTTTCGCTTGCAAATTGTACATACGCTTCTCTGCCGACATTCACTTCTGCACCGGGCTGCATCAAAATATCCTGATTCATCATGAATATACCGGAATTTACATTTACTGTAATGTTGTGGTTAACAGGAAAAATAAATTCAGATGTATTCAGGTCCTTATTAGCAATGAGATTCTTCAATGTAATGGGATTCATGCTTGCATTGCCGTTGATATCAATAAGCAAACGATCATTGGCATTGTCATACTTCTTAACAACGGTTGCACCGGCCCCAATACCAAACATTGCATCAGTGCCACCGATGAAAATGATGGAATCTGTTGTCACTTCAGCAAGATAAAAACCGGCATGACATACCAATGTTGCACCGGAATGAAGAACTTCTGCCACTTCAACATTCTGTACATAATATTGGTTAAACGGAAACACACCGGCAGGTGCAATGATGGATGTAATATCACCGTCCCTGTAGTCTGTGATCTGCATTTTTTCATATACAGTCGCTCCGCTGGCAGCCGTTACCTTGGCAGAATCGGCACCTACGATATAACCCCAGGCATAAAGCCTGCCGCCTGATTGGATATCAATATGTGAGTTGTCGCCCATTTGGATCATTGAATAATACTCATACGGTCTTCCGCCCTCAATTTTTCCGCCGTGTGCCGCAAGATGGTTCGTGCTGACTTCCAGGCTACCGTAAACGGAGAGTGTAACATCTTTATCAAGAGTCAATGTACAATACAATTTCACTTCCGGAGCACCTGCACTCGGACTTGGCAAAACCTCAGGATTAGGACCGTAGGTTGTAAGCGCCTGGTTAAAAGGCACGGAAACAGTGATGCCGGCAGGAATTGTATACGACTTTTTCAAAGTCGTATTATCCATCAGTTTAACTGTCTTATCACCGCTTGCGGCTGCGTTCAGTGCTTCATCAAGATCCGTCCAGATTTTTCCGCCTGCCAACCAATGACCGGTTTCTGTAGCAGGAACAAATTTTGCACTGACAATCATATCATCTCTTACAGGCTTCAGATTTGTGCTTTGTTCAGTTGAAAGAACCGTATTGTTCTGATCCATCCAGGCAAGAAACTTATAACCGCTTTGCGGTGTTGCAGCGACATTGATTCCGTTAGCATAAGCTACGCTTTGTGTAATATTTGAAAAAACGGTTGTGTCTTCAACCTTGATCGTGCCGTTTGCAACGGGTGCAAAAACCATATCACGGGTTATATTTTCTATAATACTGATACCGGAAAGCACAACACTGGAGATGTCACCGACATCTTCTTTTCCGGATTTCGGACTGGCAAGCAGAACCGTTACAAATCCGCCGGGAGCAAGAGTATCCGATTCAAATTCAGAGGAAGATACATATTGAGTACCGTCAATTTCAATTGTCCCTGTAGGACTGAAAGAAAAAGAAATGACAGCGGCAACACTAAGATTGTTTGTCAGCGTGAGCTCTGTACACGTTTGTGTATAACCATAAGAAACTTCATTCGATGTATCATTACAACTCTCCTCTTCTGACGCTTCTGCCTGTGCTGTCAATGTAATGGTATTCCCATCTACTGAAACGCTACCAAAATCTGCTGTTTCTTCATCATTTACAGGAACAACAGCAGTCCAGGCAATTCCACCCAAAGTACCGGTTTCCATTCTTGTGCTTGCTGCAAAAGAAGTAACCGGCAACACCGAAAACATCATCAGCACTGCCAAAACAATAGCCAAAAAACGTTTTTCTGCATTGATTATCATTTTGTTGCATGCCTCCTATTTTTTGATTGTTCAGTTTTTATGTAACACAGCCAAACAAAGCCGATTATTACCGAAAGTACATCCCGTTCGAGTCCGAAAAAGCTTTCAGAAAGTTTTCATAAGCAAAACCTCTTCAGGCTACGACAAACGATATTCTGAAAAATATACTTTTATATTACTTTACTATCACAAAACAAAAAAATCAATCATTTTTTTATTATTTTTTATTTTTTGTGCTTTTATAATCCTCTGCATACCCGTGAAGAACAAAAAAGTCTGCTTTCTCCGTGCAGGGAGAGAGCAGACAGCTTTTGTTTTGTTATTCAATTCATTTCTCGTCCGTCCGTATGCGGATCGGAAGTTTTATGCAACGAGGTTGCCTGTTCTTTTATTTGGTTCTTCACGGAAATGCAGTTCCCTGTAAAGCAAAAAGGCTGCACCGCAACGGGTGCAGCCTGAAAGATTGTTGTTTTGACTTTGCAAGCCGTGCGACGCTTGCCTTATTACAGGGTTTCAAGACCCACCGCGGCACGCAGAATCAGTCTTGCATCGGCAGCTTCGAGCTTGCCGTTCTTGTCGGCATCGGCAGCCTTGGTCTGTGTTTCGGTGAGGGTTTCCAACTTGACCGCAGCACGCAGTGCAAGTCGTGCATCCGCAGCTTCGAGCTTGCCGTTGTTGTCCACATCACCGAGGGTGAATGCGGGTTCGACAGCTGTCGGTGCGGTGACCGTGACGGTGCATTCAGCCGTCAGGGATGTACCTGCAAGGGCAAAGGTGGCGGTGGTGGCACCGAATGCGTTGCCGTTGACGGTAAGACTTGCTTTGCCGTTTTTATCGAGCGTGACCGTTTTTACTGCACTTGCAACCGCTTCGTTGCCGAACTGTACGGAAACGGTTTTGCCTGCAGCGGCAGCACCTGCATCAAGTTCCACGGTTGCTTGTGTGCCTGTGACAATGGTCAGTGCGGTGGCAGAAAGGGTGAAGTTTTCAATGGGTGCGGTGACGGTAACGGTTTCGGTATAAGGAGAATAACTGTATGCAATTATTCCTGCATAGTTTGTGACGTTTGCAATATTGACTGTGACATCGCCGCTGAATGCAGTGTCGGGTGTGAAACGGAAGGTGGTTGCATAGTACACGTTTTCGTCCGTGCCGCTGACTTCTTTGTCAACCGCTTCCCAGGTACCCGTGGCTTCACCGAAAGTGACATTGCCGTTGATAACACTGTCAATCTGCATATACTGCGAGAACTTAATTTCGGCATAGTCGGCAAAGACGTTGCAGTAGTCCACCCACGCAGAGCTTGTTGTCACCAAAGGAATGTACAATCCCGTGACTTCGGGCGGAACGGTGTACCAGTCGCTCAGAGCGGTCTGATATCCGTTCTTTTTGACCTTGACCTGCCATTCCCCTTCGGGAACAAACCAGCTGAAGTAGCCGTCTGCCTTGGTGATCTGCGGATTGACCTGGTCATAGGCATCGGCATCCCAGAATGCAGCATTGCCGTTTTTGTCCTTGTATTGCACAATTGCAATCGCATCTTCCACAACATTGCTCTTGACTGCTTCATAGACATAACCCGACGGGTCCACAATGAATTTTGCCTTGAACGGCACTTCGATGACCTTGCCGTCATCATATTCGAGGGTGATTTCACCGGGGACATAGGATTTATTTGCAGTATCAAACCAACCCGAGGCATACCACTTGCCGTCTGCGGCATTGTATGTGGCAGGCATGGTCTTGCGGACTCCGTTCTTGGTACTGACAACGGTTAAGGTGTTCGATGTTTTGCCGTTGAGGGTGATGGTAAAGCACATCGGTCTGTTCGTGTTGATGCTGATGATCGGGGCGACAAAATTCAGGGTTTCGGATGTGATTGTATAATCATAGCATGAATGCGTAAAAACAAGACTATTGAGTGTTACAGCATCACTGTTGTAAGTCACCTGCAGCGGTTCGCTTTCGTAATCAACACCGTCAACGGAGATCTTCGCAACGACTGTGTAGGTCTTGCCTTCTTCCGGTGCAGGCAATGTAGCGGTCAGGGTGTATCTGCCGTTTCCACCTGCCGTAGCCGTACCGATGACAGCATCTTCACAGTACAACGAAACCGCCTGCAAAGGAGTTGCAAAACCGTAGACAGTAAATTCAGCAGTCGGCGTCACGGAGCTGCCGGACAGATTGATAAAGGGATCGGTATTCAGGACAATAAAAGGAATGTAATTTGATTCTGCATATTGCTGTGCATAGCTGTCAAGATAGCCGCGGATCGCAAGAGCGGGACAGTTGGAGAACGCACCATTCACGATGCTCGTCACGCTGTCCGGGATGGTGACCGAGGTAAGCTTTGTGCAGTCGGAGAACGCATTCCACTCGATGCTCGTCACGCTGTCCGGGATGGTGACCGAGGTCAGCGAGGTGCAGTTGTAGAACGCACCAATCCCGATGCTCGTCACGCTGTTACCGATGGTGACCGAGGTAAGTGAGGTGCAACCTCTGAACGCAGCACCCCCGATTCTCGTCACGCTGTCCGGGATGGTGACCGAGGGCAGCGAGGTGCAGTACAAGAACGCAACATCCCCGATGCTCGTCACACTGTCCGGGATGGTATAACTCGTTCTCGCATTGCCAACAGGATACTGAATGAGTTCCGTTTTGCTTTTGTTAAACAGAACCCCATCCTCTGAGCAGTATGCTGTATTATCCGCATCCAC
>JAFSEF010000036.1 GCA_017435865.1 Clostridia bacterium | reverse complement strand
TTGCTTCTTATGCTGATATTGAAAAATCTTATTTTTAAACCTGTGCTAAGAATGCTTGACAACAGAAAAGAAAAAATTGAAGGTGCAAGGGAAAAGAAGGCTGAAATCGAAAGGATTACTGCCGAAAATGAAGAATACATTCAGAAGCAGAGAGAGTTTGATATTGAGGTCCATGAAAAAGAAGCCAAAGAACAAGCACAAAAAATACAGTCTGAAGGAAAAAAAGAAATTGAAGCTGCTCAAAGAAAAAGTCTTGATGAAATAAAGGCATACAGAGAGAGCATTATTGATGAATATGAAGATATTGTCAAATCTGTAGCACCTGAAATGGAAACTGCAGCAGCAATATTTGTCAAAAATATAATTATGCACAG
Organism: Clostridia bacterium; assembly: GCA_017435865.1. GTDB lineage: Bacteria > Bacillota > Clostridia > Oscillospirales > Acutalibacteraceae > RUG806. The sequence continues at coordinate 37,514 of JAFSEF010000036.1, read as the reverse complement.
GGTATGACGTTATGGAAATACAATATGTGATTATAAACTTTATAATTCTTGCAATTATACTGTTTTTGTTCGGAAGGAAAAAGATCAGGTCTATTTTTAACTCCCGCTTTGAGAGAATCAACCGTGAACTTGACGAAGCGGAAGCTACAGAAAAAATAGCTATGCCTGTTTTCGAGGAGTATCAGCATGAAGAATACGACGAAAACAGTGCAGAAGATACTATAATTGCAAGAGCTGTTTTTGATGAAAAAATTGCTCAGATAGAAGAATTTAGCGGTCATATTCATCGCGAAATTCACCGTGAAATGATTGAGGATGCACGTAAAGAACTTTTCTCAATTATGAGAGAAAATGTCGTAAAACTTTTCTCTTATGAAAAATATCAAAAAGAAATAAGAAATCTTGATACCAATATAATAGATGCAATTCTTCCGCAGATTAAACTGACTCCCGGTGATATGGCATACTTAAAGCATCACGATGTTCTCTATGTTACCCTTACGTCGGCTTATCCGCTTGATAAGGCTATTGTTAAAAAGGTTGATGAGGTTACAACCTCGATGCTTGACGAGGTAGGCGGTAAAACCTCATTATGGGTACTTGAGGACCCGTCTCTTATTGGCGGACTCAAACTGAGAATCGGCGATACGGTATATGACGGAACAGTTGCCGAGGAGCTTTATCAATTCTCACAGAATCTTAACCACGAGCCTATCCTGACAACAGATACCGTAGGTCATCTTATTCAGGAGTTTTCAGAAAAGGCTGAGTCCTACAGACCTCATATTCACGTATTTCAGCTTGGCAGAGTTATTACAGTTTCAGACGGTATATGCTGGATGGATGGTCTTGCCGATATTATGTACGGCGAGGTCGTTGAATTTGAATGCGGTGAAAGAGGTATGGTGCTCGATATTCAACAGAATCGCATCGGTTGTGTTATCTTCGGCGATTTTGCTCATATCGAAAGCGGTACTCCGGTAAGAAGAGTCGGCAGAATCGCATCTGTTCCCGTAGGTAATGCCCTTCTTGGCAGAGTGGTGGATGCTCTCGGTAATTCTATTGATGCGGAAGGTTATCTCCCTTATGATGAAGTAAGACCTATAGAATTCAAGGCACCAAGTATTCTTGACCGTGCTCCGGTTAATAAACCTCTCCATACTGGTATCAAGGCTATTGATGCTCTTGTTCCGATTGGTAAAGGACAGAGAGAACTTATTATCGGTGACCGACAAACAGGCAAAACAGCTATTGCTGTTGATACAATCATCAATCAGAAGGGTAAGGATACAATCTGTATATATGTTGCAATAGGTCAGAAAGAAACACTTGTTGCAGAGATCAAAGAAAAGCTTAAATCTCACGGAGCGCTTGATTATACAATCATCGTTGCTGAGCCTGCGTCTTCTTCAGCAGCTCTTCAGTATATTGCGCCTTTCTCAGCTACTGCTATAGCTGAACATTTTATGTACAGCGGCAAGGACGTTCTGATTATTTATGATGACCTTTCAAAACATGCCGTAGCTTACCGTGAACTGTCGCTTCTCCTTCACCGTCCGTCAGGGCGTGAAGCTTATCCCGGTGATATTTTTTATCTCCATTCAAGACTTCTTGAAAGAGCAGCTCATCTTTCTGAAGATCTCGGAGGCGGTTCAATAACTGCACTTCCGATTATCGAAACACTTGCAGGTGATATATCAGCATATATTCCCACAAATGTTATTTCAATTACTGACGGACAGATTTTTCTTGACTCTGAACTGTTCAATGAAGGTCAGAGACCTGCTGTCAACGTAGGACTTTCTGTTTCTCGTGTAGGCGGTGCGGCACAGAATCCCGTTATGAAAAAGATATCATCTTCTCTGCGCACCCGTCTTGCCCAGTACAGAGAACTTGCTGAATTTATGCAGTTCGGTTCTGATATTGACGATGCTACAAAAGCCACTCTTGCTTCCGGCAGACTTCTCACAGAGGCTCTAAAACAGAACAGATACAACACCGTTCCCGATTATTTGCAGGCAATTCTTATCTTTGCCGTAAGCACCGGATATGCTGACAAAATCATTCCGGAAAATATGGAAGATTTTGAAAAGAAACTCTATAAATATTTTACCGAAGAAAAAGCAGAACTTACCGATAAGGTGAAAACTGCAGAAAAATTTGACAATGAGCTTAAAAATGAACTCAGTGAAGCTATCGGTGAATTTGCTGAGAGGTTTTGATTATGGCAACAGTACAAAACTTAAAAAAGAAACTTCAGGTTATCCGTTCAACCCGTAAAACTACTCTGGCGATGAAAACTGCCTCTACTGTCAAATATTCCCGTTTAAGCGGTCTTTACAGCAGTTATGAAAAATACGAAAAACAGTGCAGTCGTCTGTATGAGACTTATCGAAAAGAGTTCAATAGCGTATTTTGTCTTAATAATGCAGATGCCCCTATATGCTATATAGTTATGGCAGCAAACACGGGTATGTGCGGTGCTTTTAATGCAGAACTTCTCAGTTTTTTTGATGGAATACTTGAAAAAGAGAAAAAAACACCTGTTATCTTTACTTGCGGCAAGAAAGTCAGAGAACACTTTCAGTCTAACGGAATCCCCTATAAAAAGGCTTATATATTCAATGATGTCCCCTCTTATTCAGAAGTGAGCGAGTTGTTTAAGGAAATACGCTCTCTTATGAAGGAAGGTAGCGTTTCATCAGTCAGAATGGTATATCCCGAATATATAAATATGATTAAGCAAGAGCCGGTTTTATGCGATCTGTTTACGATTGATGAAGGGAAAGATGAAGGTGATAATTTCTTATTTGTTCCCGACAAAGATACAGTCATAAATAATACCGCAGAAAAAACATTTACTTCAATTATATATAAAAAAATACTTGAAACAGCTTTAGGCGCACAGGCTGCAACTCTTACAACTATGCGCTCTGCTTATGATACTGCATGTGAATACAGCACACAGATTGAAACGCAGATAAACCGCATACGTCAAAGTCAAGTTACAGCCGATGTTATTGAAATTTCGGCTGAAAACTCAATGAAGGGAGAGAAATAAAAGATGGCTGAAGGTTCCGTAGGAATGGTCCAGAGAATTACGGGTCCCGTAGTTGACATACTTTTTGACCAATTCGATATTCCCGATATCTTCAACGCAATAAATGTTGAGGTCAAAAACGAAAAATATACCCTTGAAGTATCACAGCATCTTGGCAACGGCGAAGTCAGATGTATTTCTATGAATCCCACTGACGGTATGTCAAGAGGAATGAAAGCTGTCGATACAGGTGCTCCGATTAAAATTTGCGTTGGTGAAGAAACCTTAGGCAGAATGGTTAATGTAACAGGTAAGCCTATTGACCGAGGAGAAGATATAAATACAGAAAAACATTGGCCTATCCACCACCAGGCTCCGTCATTTGCTGAGATTGTATCTGCTAACGATATTCTTGAAACAGGAATTAAGGTTATCGACCTTATGACACCTTATGTGAAAGGCGGCAAAATCGGTCTTTTCGGCGGTGCAGGTGTAGGTAAGACGGTGCTTATTATGGAACTTATCCGTAATGTTGCTTTTGAACATGACGGTTACTCTGTTTTTGCGGGTGTGGGTGAGCGTTCAAGAGAGGGTAATGACCTCTGGAATGAAATGAATCAGTCAGGAGTTATTAATAAAACCGCTCTTGTTTTCGGTCAGATGAATGAAACTGCGGGAGCCAGACTTCGTGTGCCGCTTGTAGGTCTTACAATGGCTGAATATTTCCGTGAAGAAGCACACAAGGATGTACTTCTGTTTATTGATAATATTTATCGTTTTACTCAGGCAGGAAGTGAGGTGTCGGCTCTCTTAGGCAGAATGCCGTCAGCAGTAGGTTATCAGCCTACACTGGCATCTGAAATGGGTAAATTACAAGAAAGAATTGTATCAACAGGCAACGGCTCTATAACTTCAGTACAGGCAGTGTATGTCCCTGCCGATGACCTTACAGACCCCGCCCCTGCAACTACATTCTCACACCTTGATGCAACAACAGTTCTTTCAAGGAAGATTGTTGAACTTGGTATATATCCTGCAGTTGACCCCCTTGAATCATCTTCAAGAGTTCTTTCTCCTGATTTTGTTGGTGACAGACACTATCGCACGGCAAAGGAAACTCAGCGTGTTTTACAGAAATACGCAGAGCTTCAGGATATTATTGCGATTCTCGGTATGGAAGAGCTTTCTTCTGAAGATAAGAAAATTGTAAAAATAGCCAGACGTGTACAGCGCTTTATGAGTCAACCTTTCCACGTTGCTGAAAGTTTTACGGGACAAGCGGGTATCTACGTCCCTCTCGAAAAGACTGTTGATAGCGTTGAGTCTATTCTCTCAGGAGAGTGTGACCATATTCCTGAGCAGCATTTCCTTATGTCCGGTACAATAGATGATGTATTTAAAAAATATATGGCTAACAACAGGTGACCAGTATGAAAGATAATCTTTCGCTTACGATTTTTACAGTTGACCGACAAATTGAAATTCCGGAATGTGACAGTATACGGCTGAATATTGCCGATGATATTAAGGGAAAGTTTTCAGGTTCCTACGGAATAAAAAAAGGCCATGCAAATACTATTTTTTCTCTCAGTGCAGGTGTAGTTACTGCATATACGGGTGATAAACTGATTTTATCTGTCGAAACTTCTGACGGCTTTGGTATTATTGAAGACAATATTGTCAGATTAACAGTAAATAGTATAAAAGAAAACCAATAAAAATACCGCATTGATTTTTCTGTCAAGGTTGTATTAGTTATAATTTCTGCGGTGGTTCATTATTGAATAGGAAATGTGTTACATTAAAAAAGATAGAATATGTATTGCCGGAGAACTACTTGTGTTATGAACATCCGCACCACAAAAGTTCAGCAACCCTTGTGGTTTGGTGGACTTTTTTCTTTTCTGATGTAAGGGACTTGAAGCGGAGCGGTAGTGAAAGAACGTCCGGAGGACGTTCAGAGTCGCGAAAAGACCTACGCACCGCAGTGCGAGAGTCAAGTCCCGTCACTACGACCAAAAAGCACATCGACCCTTGTGGTCGGTGTGTTTTTGCATTATGAGGAAATGATCAAAACAGTGTGATTGTGCTGATGGCAGAATCTCTGCATTATGCAGCCTGATGATCACAAAAACTGTTGCGTTTTATGATGATTCAGTGTTATAATCGATTTTGGAAAGTTGGTGAGCATAAAAATGGGAATCGTGTTCAACATACAAAAATTCTGCATACATGACGGAGACGGAATCCGCACCTGCGTTTTTCTGAAAGGCTGTCCGTTGCGATGCATCTGGTGCCATAATCCCGAAAGTTTTGATAAAAAACCGATTCTTTCTTTTGATACACAAAAATGCTCATCATGCGGCAGATGTCTCAGCGTATGCGAAGCACGTACAATCCGCAACGATACATTGTTTCTTGACCGCGAAAAGTGCAAAATGTGCGAAAAATGTGTGAAAGTCTGTCTGCACGATGCCAACACAATAACGGGCAAAGAAATGACTGCAGCCGAAGTTATGCAAGAAGTGTTGCAGGACAAAATGTTTTACGATACGTCAGGCGGCGGAATAACCCTTACAGGCGGTGAGCCGTCGCTGCAGGCTGATTTTGCGTACGAACTGCTCAGGCTTTCAAAAGAGGCAGGCATTTCCGTTGCTGTTGAAACCTGCGGCATCGGTGCACGTGAGTTCTACAAAAAAGCGGCAGACCTCGGCACAACATTTTTATTCGACATAAAATGCCTTGATCCTGTACGGCACCGACAGCTGACAGGTGCTGACAATGCTCACATTCTGTCCAATCTTCTTTTTCTTATGAACACAGGTGCTGACATTATTATCAGGCTGCCGATGATTCCCGGCTGCAATGACAGCAATGAGGCTATTGCGGATCTTGCAGCTTTTCTGCATAAAAACAAAGGGCGGTACAGGTATGCAGAGATTATGCCCTATCACTCCCTCGGCACCGCAAAAGCCGAAAAAACAGGCACAAACACCGCCTATAAACATGACAATGCAAGCGACAATGAAATATCACATTGGTGTGCACAGTTTGCAATGCACGGCATTGATGTGAGAGTATCAAAATAAGTGAGGTTTGATTATGATGACTTTGGCACAGATTGATCCTTTCCTTTACGGTTATTTTCTCGATGAAACATTGGAACACGGCGAAAGAGTCGGACTTGCACTGCTTCATGCCGCAAAAAACATTGATATCATATTTTCACCGCAGTTGCTTCCGGCTACGACATTCCAAACAAAATACGGCAGCTCTTGCTATACAAAATCCGAGGGACTGCAGTTCAATGATGAAAATATTCTGCACCTTGCAGAAGCATTCCCCGAACACAAGGAAACGCTGCTCGGTTATTTGCGTGAAATCAACATATTCAGAGGCAAAGCCAGAAGGCTTTTTTCCGAACCCTCGGAAACACTCGATCGTTCCGGTGCAGAATGGGGCGGCCGTTGGGGCGGACACGCAAACCCCGATTACGGCAGAATCATCAACTTCGGCACAGACCACATTCGAACCATTATTGCAGCAAACCGCGATCACTTCCCGGACGAAGACTGGTTCTACCGTGCCTGCTCTTATGCCCTGGATGCCATTGACATTATCGGTGAAAGATATGGCAAGCTTGCCCTTGAAAAGGCAGAAACTTGTCAGAATACGAAAGACAAGGCACTTTTACTGCGTATGGCAAAGGCATTTGAAACAGTGCCGAAAAAACCTGCCTTTGATTTTACGTCGGCGATGTGTTCTTTCATGCTCATTTTTGCCCTTGACGGAAACGATTCCCCCGGCAGATTTGACCAGTATATGTACCCTGCTTATGCAAAAACAGAGCACAAGGAAGAAATTGCCGACCTGCTTGACAGACTGTGGGATTATTTCCGCGATCATCGTTCATGGAACCTGTGCATTGCGGGCAGTGATGAAAACGGAAACGATGAAAGCAACGATCTCACATATGATATTCTTACGATGGTGAGAAAAAAAGGGTACAACACTCCAAACCTAACCTGTCGGGTTCACAGCAACACACCCGATATGCTCTGGAATGCGATTGCCGAAACACTCGCTGTCGGAACGGGACTGCCTTCGTTGTACAACGACGATGTGGTTTGTGCCGCACTTGAAAAAATCGGCATTCCGCCTGCTGACAGCCATGATTATTGCATGAACGGATGCAATCAGATTGACATCCTCGGCAAAAGCCACATGGGACTTGAAGACGGCGAAGTTCTTTTTACCAAATGCCTGGAGTTTGCACTGTATAATGGCATTGACGGCATGACAGGAGAAAAAATATCTGTCGAAACAGGTGATCCCGCAACATTCGGTACGTACGAAAGATTTGAACGTGCATTTATCGATCAGCTTGACTACGTAACCTACAATGCCTGCAGCAGTGCCAATGACTATCAACATCTGCGCGGTGTATTTGAACCGCATCCGCTTCGCTCATGTCTGATTGAAGGTTGTCTTGAAAAAGGACGCGACTACAGAAACGGCGGTCCGCTTTACAATCACGGACAGATTTTAGCCGAGGGCATTGCCGATACAGGTGACAGCCTTTATGCCGTCAAGAAGCTGGTTTACGATGAAAAGAAATACACCATGACCGAACTCATCGATGCACTGAAAGCAGATTTTGAGGGTTATGAACAGCTGCATCATGATTTCAGGAATTGCGAAAAATTCGGCAATGACATCGAAGAAGTTGATGCCATAACCGCACGGATACTGAATCGTTTTTTCACCGTTCTCAAACGCAACAACACCTACCGAGGCGGTGTTTTTACAGGCGGCTGCAGTACCTTTGAACGTGCGGCAAGATACGGAATGCAAACAGCGGCACTTCCAAACGGCAAGAAAAAGGCGGAACCGCTTCTGGCTGACAGCATTGCCGCAACTCCCGGACGTGACCAAAAAGGACCGACCGCACAAATCAAATCCGTTCTCAGATACAACCATATCGATGCCTGCAGCGGTTTCGTATTCCAGAACAAATTTGAAAAGAAGATGTTTTTGACCGAAAAAGGCAAAGCTTCCTTTATTGCACTTGCAAAGGCATTTTTCGCAGGCGGCGGACAGCAATATACTGTCACTGTCGTCTCCCCCGAAGATCTTCTTGATGCAAAAAGAAATCCCGAAAATCACCGCAATCTGATTGTCCGCGTCGGCGGCTACAGTGATTATTTTGTGAACCTGAGCAGCGAACTGCAGGACAATGTGATTGAAAGAACATTTGCACAGCTGTAAGTCTTCACCATGCCGACAGCACCCTGCAAGAAGCATACAACAAAAAAGCAAAACAGGTTGTATATTCATAAAAAATGTTATACAATACTCATCAAATAAACAAGTCGGTTCATCCGACAGAGAGAGGTTTTTGAAAATGGTTTTCACACTCGGTCTTTTGTGGCTGTTTCTTGCAGCCATGGTCATCAGTTCCATCGGATTCAAAAATTATGTATGGTTCATTTCCCTCGGTTACGGTTTTTCTATCGCAGGGGAAGGTCTGCTGATGCTGTTGCTGTATGGTAAACAACTGACGGTCGGCACGGTCATTTGCTGCATTCTGTTCATCCTTTACGGTTGCCGCCTGGGCGGTTATCTTGCGGTGCGTGAATTCGGCGACAATTCCTATAAGAAGAACATGAAAGGTGAAATCAAAGACGGTAAATCCGTTCCGTTCGGTGTTAAAATTGCCATCTGGGTGACCTGTGCATTGCTTTATGTGACACAGGTTTCGGGTGTATTCTACCGCTTGCACAACAACGCACAGGACAATGCATTTGTTTTTATCGGTGCGGCTGTCATGCTGCTCGGTCTTGTGCTTGAATCGGTTGCAGACATCCAGAAAAACAAAGCAAAAAAAGTCAATCCCCGTCGTTTTGTTGATACAGGGCTGTACAGACTTGTCCGATGCCCGAATTATCTCGGTGAAATGATTTTCTGGACAGGTGTTGTGATTTCTGCAATCGGTGCAGTCAAAGGCTGGCAATGGATCATCGTTGCAATCGGTTACATCGGCATCATTTTTGTTATGTTCAGCGGAGCACGTCGTCTCGAAATCCGTCAGAACAAAAATTACGGCAGCGATCCGGAATATCAGAAATATGTCAAAAGCGTGCCCATCATGGTGCCGTTCATTCCCCTGTACAGCGTAGAAAAGTACAAATGGCTGGTCGGCTGATAGAGTATATAGTAAAGAACCGCTGACAAACAGCGGTTCTTTTCATGTTTATCGGCCTTTACGCAACAGATCTTTCAGCAATTTTTTCGGCGGATTTTTGTCCCATGCCCATTGTTCTTCGTCAAAAGTAAATCCGCCTGCCTGCAAAGCCTGCATTTCCGCAATGCAGTGCTGCGTTGCCATTGCAATATATTCATCTGCCATTTTGTGTGTGAAGAAAAATATTTCACCTTCGCAATACGGTTCAAAATCAGCAGCAAAATCCGTTTGCAGCTGCGGCAGATCAAAAGGATAAATCGAAAACAGTGCTTCTTTATGCACATCGTCCGGCACTCGCAAAGTATTGCAAAGAGTGTACTGCTTTACAAGATAGTCATTGAGCAATTTATAATCATTGTGCAGGCGTTCGATATTCCCCTGCGGATACGGATCCCAGTTGTGCATATCATAAACAAACCGACGGAACACCATATCCTGAATCAGGTGCAGATAATAGCCGAGATACAAATCATCATTCTGCAGTTGCTGCGCATAGGTTTCACGGAACCATTGCAGGCGGTAAGTCTTTTTTTGACCGTCAGCGACAGTATATTTCAGGTGACTGTCCGTTGCAGCCTGAATGCTGTGCACATACGCATCGGGCAAGAGAATCCCCAAACAAAACCGCTGCGGATCTTTTATATTCACTTGCTTTTGCAATTCATTTGCAATGGCAAAATGCATGATTCTTGAAGCCATAACAGCACCTCGGTTTTTATAGTACCCTTTTATTATACCGTTTTTGCAAAAAAAGGTCAATCCGTCAGTGTACTATTAAACGGTATCTTATCATTTCATGTTGCAAAAAGCATTCAGTTGTATTATAATTTCAATTAGAGAAAATATCAGAACGGAGAAAATAAAATGAATCCAAAATATCCTACCCTGTTATCTCCCGGCAAAATCGGCAATGTGGAATTGCGTAACAAAACGGTTATGGCTGCCATGGGCATGAGTCAGAGCGACGGCGGCTTTGTCAACAAAGCCGTACTGAACCACTATTCCGAACGTGCCAAAGGCGGTGTCGGTGCCATTATCGTGGAAGTCACCTGCGTGGATGCACCGTTGGGGCTGAACACCAACGGAATGCTTGTCATTGATGACGACAAATACATCCCCGGCATGACACAGCTTGCAGATGTTATTCATGATGGCGGTGCAAAGGCTTTTTTGCAGCTTTCCCACACCGGCAGAGGTGCAAGACGTGCCATCATCGGTGATCAACCGGTAGGACCGAGTGCCGTTGCCATGCCTTATTCCTACATGATGGGCCTTGCCAACGAAACACCGCGTGAGCTGACTGTTTCCGAAATCAAGGCGATTGAAGAAAAATATGCACAGGCGGCATTGCGTGCAAAAAAAGCAGGCTTTGACGGTGTTGAAATCCATGCGGTCGGCTACTACCTCGGGCAGCAGTTTTTGTCCAAAACCGCCAACTTACGCACAGACGAATACGGTGGCAGCTGCGACAACAGAATGCGTTTTCATCTGAACATTGTAAAAAGAATCCGCGAACTGTGCGGTGAAGATTTTGCAATCATCATCAAGCTTTCTGTCATTGAAATGGGTGAAGACGGCGGCATTTCCATGTTGGACGGTCTGCACTATTGCAAAAAATTCCAGGAAGCAGGCGTGGATGCCATCGAAGTGCTGGCAGGCATCTGGTCAGGGGAAGCAGGAAAAAATCAGAAACCCGACTCCGCATATCCCGATTGTATGGCGGTTGCACTGAGTCTTGTGATGAAAATCGGTCTGATGCTCACAACAGGCAAAAAGAAAGTTGCCCTCATCGGCGGCGGTCGTGCACAGAATCCCGTTGCGGCTGAGAAAGCTCTCAAATCGGGACAGTGCGATTTCATTTTCATCGGACACGCACTGCTTGCACAGCCTGATCTTGTCAATCTCATCGACGAAGACAGAGAAGACGAAATCAGACCTTGCATCGGTTGCGGTCATTGTATTGACCATCAGCTTCAGCACGGCAGCAGAGCCGTTTGTTCGGGCAATGCCGTGCTTGCAAGGGGAGACAATGATTACTCCGTATCCCCTGCAGCGACCAAGAAAAATGTAGTCGTCATCGGTGCAGGGGTTGCAGGTGTGGAAGCAGCAAGAATTGCAGCCATGCGTGGTCATAAAGTCCGTCTTTACGATAAAGCAAATGAAGTCGGCGGTCAGATGAATCTTGCCTGCAAACCGCCTTTCAAACAGCATCTCGGACTGATGAAACCGTATCTTGAAAAGCAGCTCTCTCTGCATGGTGTGGAAGTACATCTCGGCAAAGCAATGACAAAAGAAGATATTCTTGCCCTGCAACCGGATGTTGTTGTTTGTGCAACGGGTGTTAAACCTGCCGTACTTCCGATTCCGGGAGCCGAAAAAGCCGTCAACGCTTCGGATATTCTCAACGGTGCGGACTGCGGCAAGAATGTTGCAGTCATCGGCGGCGGGTCCGTCGGTTGCGAAACAGCGGAATACCTTGCCCGCAAAGGCAAAAAAGTGACGATCATCGAAATGACCGACACGCTTGCAGGCAACACAGGCAAAACAAATCAGACCATTCTGCTCGGTCACCTCAAAGGAACGGGAGTGCAACTGTTCACAGAATGCCGCGTTGAAAAAATCACGGATTCCGAAGTCATTTTCAGAATGAAGAACGGTGTTGTCAATGCTGTAAAAACAGATACGGTCGTTTCCGCTGTCGGCAGCAAACCCGAAACCTCTTTGTATGATTCTCTGCAGGGTGAAGTCGCAGAGCTCTATAACATCGGCGACTCCAACGGTGGCGGCATCATCCCGACTGCCGTGTACGAGGGATATACCGTAGGCAATCAGATTTAACGACACAAAAGAAAGCTGTATCACGCACCGTAAAAAGTGTATGATACAGCTTTTTTCTGTCAAAGATTATAATTTATCAGCAAGATGCCTGATGATAACATCCCAGACCGCAGGATCCTGTTCGGTCATTTTGTTCCAGTCAAAAGAGGCAACAAACTTTTCTTTATCTGTTGCCGTTGCTTTCTTGTTTCGCGTGATTGTATTCCGCTGCTTGCTGAAAACAGTAAGATATTGCACCGCTTCTTCCGTGTAGTTCGGATTGTGCCCTTTGTTCTGCACAAACAAAAAACGGATATTTGCTTTCTTTTCAAGGGCAGCTTTGAGTTTGTCATAATGCACCCGACGGCACAACTGATCGTTGTCGGAATAAATCAGCAACGCATTTGCACTTGTTGCAGACAAGGATGCAATCGCATTGAACTGTGAAAAATACGGATTGCTTTGTTTTTCGAGTTCCGCAACAGCCTTTCTGTACCCTTTGAGAGGACCTGTAAGAAATGTTGCAATGATTTCTTCTGCCGAAATGAATCCGCACATCGCCACAATGTGGGTGATTTCAGGGTGCAGGGCAGTGATGTTCATTGCTGAAAAAGCACCCCAACTGTGCCCCATAACCGACAAACGGCAGCCTGCAAAACGGACATCCGCTTTTATGGCACAAATGCAGTCATTCAAATCACAAAGTGACTGAGAAAATCCGTTCGGCGAATCACCGCCGGATTCCATGCAACCTGTGTGATCATATGCAAAAACGCAATAGCCCTGACGGCAGAGCATTTCAATCTCTTTCATATAAGCACGGTGACCGCCGCCGAATCCGTGATCAAACACCAGCAGACGATCCGTCATGGCATTTTCATACTGATACAAATATCCCTGCAATGTGTGTCCTGCGGCTGCGGTGAACGCATAGGATTCCTGCTGCAATCCCGGAAAATCAGAAGCAGAAAAATAAAAAACAGTCTGCGTATCATCACAACGGGAATGCATCATCCGTTTAAAAATATTGACAACTTGTTTTTCAAAAATCATTGCCGTTCCTCCGTTTTATTTTCTTTTGACACTTGCATAGCCGCAACGACGACAAAGAGGTTCGCTCACATTGCGTTGTTCAAATGCCCGTCTGATTGCAACTGCCCGCGGTGCGTGCAGAATGGCCTGTATATCCGTTTCAAAAATACTACCGAGGTTAATATCACCTTCCGCATCCAGGCAGCACGGCACAACCGTGCCGTCACACAACACACCGACCTGATCACGCAAGCCGTAACAAGAGTGTTTTGCTCCGAAATCGGGAGCATCCATATCGGGCCATTCGAACAGATCACCCCATTCGAGAAATGCCTTTTCTTTGAGCATAAACCCCGAATGCAGTTGTTTCCATTCACCGGGAAATGCACGGTGCATTTTTTCGAGAATTTTTTCATTCAGGCTGTCTGCACCGCCGTTGTTCCACAAACGCATAACAGCAATGCTCCCCTGTTCCGACAAGTCCTTACAGAATGCAAAACACTCCGAAAGATAATCGTCCAAAGCAATTCCGAGGCTGTTGGCTTCATAACAATGCAGAGAAATACTCACCTTGCGAAGCGATCGTGCCTGCAGCAAGGTGTGCTTTTTTTCATGGAGCAGTGTTCCGTTGGTTGTCAGAATGGACTGAAAACCAAGGTCAGCGGCAATATCGAGAAAGCAACCCAGTTGCGGATGCAGCAGCGGCTCTCCGAGCAGATGATAATAAAGATAATCTGCAAACGGACGAAGTCTTGTCGCCGCAAGCGTAAATTCATCGGTCGTCATAAAGCGACCTTCCCTTTTTGTACCGTGACAAAAAGAGCAGGACAGATTGCAGACATTGGTAATTTCAAGAAAAGCTTTGTTCGGCATACAAAAACAGACACCTTTTCGTTTGATGCTTTCATTGTAACACAGCACGGCCAAAAAGTAAACGCAAAACCGCTTTGATTTTATGCAAAATCAAGGCTTGCAAGTACGCTTCTTTTGCTGTATAATTTTTATCCGAAAAAATAATATGGAGTTAAATATATATGAAAACAAAAAAAATAAAAAAGGAAAAGCAAAAAGCACATATCCTGAAAAACACTGCTTTTATGCTCGGCTGTGCTTTCAAATGTGCACCGCTGTCACTGCTGATCATTTATATCTCATATATCGCCGAAAATGTCTATTATTCGGTGGTTATCAACGTCATGTTTCTTGAAACAGCCCTGTCTATCATTGAGGGCAACGGTACCTTCCGTGACTTTGCAATAAGAATGTGCCTGATCGTGGTCGGCAAACTGCTGATTGACCTGCTGGCTTATATTGACGTTTACACGGTCAGAATCAAATTCGAAATCAAATGCGAAAGTTATCTTAACAACCTCATCTTCAAAAAAGCACAGCAGGTGGAACTCGGTTGTTACGAAAATCCCGATTTCTTCGACAAATACAACCGTGCAACCTGGGTCGTGGACAAAGGCGGTTTCAAACGCATTATCGAAGGCTCCGCGTGGACCATCGGTTCGCTTGTAAGTTTCGTCTTCCTTGTCAGCTATCTTATCTCGGTGGATCCGTTTTTGCTTGTTTTCATTCTTTGTCCCGTTATCGTCATTGCCCTTCGTACAAAGAAAAACGAAGTGGAATTGCAGAAAGAAAAGGATATGGTTCCGTTTGAACGGCAGAAAGACTATATCCGCCGCACCATTTTGCTGAAAGATTTTGCAAAAGAAATCAAAACCACCGATATTTTCACCGTTGTAAAACGCAGATTTCAGACTGCCATAGACAACAACATCGGTGTCATCAAGGAATACGGTTGGAAAATTGCCATTCTTGAAATCGTCTGCGACTTTTTCGGAGAAATTCTTCCCATTGCAGGCGGGTTCGGTTACGGGTGCTACCGTCTGATCGTGTTGCAGAATCTTCCCATTGCCGAGTTTTCCGTTCTCATTTCCGCCATCACCACAGCAAGAAACAAATTAAACCAGCTTGCACACTATTTTGCAATGCAGCAAAAGCACTGCCTGTGGGTACAGAATATGCGTGAGTTCCTGGAATATGAACCGCAAATCAAGGGCGGGGACCGCATCCCCGAAGAGTTTGAAAGTCTCGAATTCAGAAATGTCTCTTTCCGCTATACGGAGGACAAGGATTATACACTGCAGAATATTTCCTTCACTGTCAGAAAAGGTGAAACCGTGGCGGTGGTCGGCCACAACGGTGCAGGCAAAACCACTCTTTCAAAGCTCATCATGCGGCTTTACGATGTGACCGAAGGTGAAATTCTTTACAACGGCATCAACATCAAAGAGTATGACCTGCTGCAATACCGCGAAAAATTTGCAAGCGTTTTCCAGGATTACCGCATTTTTGCCATGACGGTGGCTGAAAATGTGCTCGTGGAAGAAGTGACCGACGAAAACGCACCCCTTGCAAAAAAAGCCCTCGAAATGGGCGGTGTCTATGACAAAATTGAAACTCTGCCGCAAAAGGAAAACACCATTCTCACCCGTGAGTTTGACGATGAAGGTGCCATGCTTTCGGGCGGTCAGGCACAAAAAGTTTCTATCTCCCGTCTGTTTGCCCGTGACTTTGAAATTGCGATTCTTGACGAGCCGTCCTCGGCACTTGACCCCGTTGCGGAAAGCAAAATGTATGACAGCCTGATGGAAGGCACAAAGGGCAAAACCGTTTTGTATATTTCGCACCGTCTTTCGAGTGCCACCCGCTCGGACAAAATCCTTGTTTTTGCAGGCGGCAGGCTGATTGAATCCGGCACACACGAAGAACTCATGCACCAAGGCGGCGAGTATTGCGAAATGTTCACCCCGCAGGCATCAGGATATAAGGAGGAGGCTGTTTATGAGTAAGCAGAAAAAACAAAAAGAAAAATCAAACAGCCTGCGCAATTACCTGTTCATGCTCGGATTCATCTGCAAACACACGCCGTTATACCTCTTCGGATATCTCATTTTTGACGTTGTTGCAAACATCCCGTGGATTCTGACGAATGTTGTGCTGCTGAAATACATCATAGACGTTGTTTCCTCAGGTGTTGACATGTACCGTGCTGCCGTTGCCTGTGTTGCGTTTGCTGTGTTCATTGTCATCGGCAATCTGCTGAATACGGTTTTCTATGAGGTTTTTCTGCCGAAAGAACGCGAAAAACTCTACTTTAAAATGTATTCCATCATCTACGAAAAAGCGGCGAAGATGGATTACGAGGCCTATGACAATCCTGCCTATTACAACGACCTTGTGCTTGCCATGACTTCCATGAGCGACCGTGCACAACAGGTACTGTCCAATACGCAGGATATTCTGACCAATATCGTGTCCGTGCTGACAATCGGAACAATCATCGTAACCATTGACCCGATGTGCCTGCTGTTTGTCTTTTTGTGCGTCGGTTTCATGGTGCCCGTCGGCAGACTCATTGCAAAAGTCAACGTGCAGCGCACGGAAGTCATGACTCCGCTTGACCGCAAGAATTTGTATTTCAGCCGTGTGTTCTATTTGCAGGACTACGCAAAAGAACTGCGTCTGAGCCGTGCAGGCCAGATGATTGAACGCAGATATCAGAAAAATATCCACGACCGCCTTGCAACCGTTTCACCCTACCTTGCAAAACAGTGGAAACTGTATTTCTGTCAGGAATCCATGCCGCTGACGCTGCTCATTTATCTCGGCATCACCCTGTACATGGGCTACAAGGCCATCGTGACCAAGGAGGTTACCATGGGCGACTTTGCCGCAACCTTCAACGGGGCTACCGCCATCAGCAACAGTGTGTTTGCAATCACAAGCTGGTTTGCACTCAGTCTTCGTGAAAACGGGCTGTATGTTGAAAAATTCAAGCGGTTTATGAATGCCAAGGAAAAAATCATTGGCGGCGACAACAAAACCGTGCATAAAAAGCCCGTCACCATCCGTTTTGAAAATGTATCGTTCACCTATCCCGGCAACGATACGCCGACCCTGAAAAATATTAATCTTGAAATCAAGCCCTATCAGAAAATTGCACTCGTCGGCTACAACGGTGCAGGCAAAACAACCCTCACAAACCTGCTGTTACGTTTGTATGATGTAAGCGAAGGCAGAATCACGATTGACGGTGTGGATATCCGCGAATGGGATATTCCCTCTTATCACAAAAACTTTGCCGCAGTATTCCAGGATTTCTCCTTATTCGGTGCAACGGTGGGTGAAAATGTTTCCATGAACGACCACCCCGATTCCGAAAAGGTGAAAAAAGCACTTGAAAGCGGCAATTTCCGCAAAGAGCTCCCCGACGACACCGACACGATTCTGCTTCGTGAGTTTGACGAAAACGGAATGTCACTGTCGGGCGGTGAAGCACAAAAAGTTGCCATTGCCCGTGCATTTTACAAGGACTGTCCGTTTGCGGTGCTTGACGAGCCGAGTGCAAACTTAGACCCTGTTGCCGAATACACGCTCAATCAGGCAATGACCAAGGCCGCCGAAAACAAAACCGTTATCTTCATTTCCCACCGCCTTTCCACCACCGTTATGGCAGACTGCATTTATATGCTTGAAAACGGTGAGATCGTCGAAAGCGGCTCGCACGAGGAGCTCATGCAACAGAACGGCAAATATGCCTATATGTTCAACCTGCAGGCAGACAAATACAAAGAGCAAACTTAAAAATTCTATTTACCAAAATCAAGATTTTTTCAAAAGTGGTAAATAGAATTCTGTGAGAAAGCAAAAAACAACCGCCGCTTCGCTGTGAAGTGACGGTTGTTGTGTTTCTTTATCTGTTGAGGATGGACATTGACAATTTCAGCAATTACCCGAGCAACCAATCCGCAATATCGACAATTCTGACACCCTCATACTGATACGCATCGTGTCGGGTACGGGCAATGATCATCTTGGGATATGCATCCTTGATCTGAAGCAAGGGTGAAACCTCACGCTCAAAAGTCTTGTCATCGCTGATATTATCCGAAACCTGTATATAAATCTTTTCATTTCGCTTGATGGCAACAAAGTCAATTTCTTTCTTGTAAAGCACACCGACATAGACCTCATAGCCACGGCGAAGCAGCTCAATTGCAACCACATTTTCAAGAATTCTGCCGTAGTCCATGTTTTTTGTGCCGAGTTTGGCATAACGGAATGTATGGTCACTCAGATAATACTTGTCATTGGTTGTAAGATACTTTTTACCCTTAATGTCATATCTGCGGATTTTGTAAAAAGCAAATGCATTGCACAGATACTGCATATAGGTGCTGACGGTAATATGATTCACCTTTTCTTTTGTACTGCTGAATGTGTTTGTGATACTTCTTGCAGAGGTCAGATTGGATATGTTATCCATCAGGAAATCCACAAGTCTGTCCATTAACTGCATATTGCGGATTTTATATTTTTTGCGAATATCACGTACTATCAGTGTATTAAAAACATCTGCGATATAATCATACTTTGATTCCTGATCTTTGTAGAGATACGACCCTGCCATACCACCCTCGATCATATACTTATCAACGGCGGCATATTTGTCACTGTAGCCGAAGTATTGCATATATTCACTGAATGAAAAAGGAAACACCTTGATTTCAAACGTTCTTCCGGTAAACAGCGTAGCGAGATCGGAACTCAAAAGAAAAGCGTTTGAGCCGGTAATATAAATATCATACTTTTCGGATGCGTGCAGACCATTGATTGCTTTTTCAAAGTCGGCACACATCTGGACTTCATCAATCAAAACAAAATTCTCTTTGCCTGCAATATACTGCGAGTTGATATAATCATACAAAGGTCTGTATGCAGCCAAATGGTCATACTCCGGTAAATTGAAGTTGATCTGAATGATGTTGTGGTCGGGGACATTCTGTTCAACATAATCCCTGAATGCTTCAAGCAGCTTGGATTTTCCGCTGCGGCGAACACCTGTAATAACTTTGATATCCGGCGTTCCGATTACATTGAGCAGTTTATCTAAATATTGCTTTCGGTTTATAAGCTTCACAGCACTTCACCTCTCATGTATTATTATATCTCATCTGTTTACCAAAATCAAGATTTTTTCAAAAGTGGTAAATAGAATTCTGTAAGAAAGCAAAAAAACAACCGCCGCTTCGTTGTGAAGTGACGGTTGTATTATTTTCAAATCATTATCTGTTGAGGATGAGCTTGGTCAGTTCAACGGGATCCACGATGCTGCCGTCCTTGTAAACGCGCATATTGCCGGAAGCAATTTCGTCGATGAGGATGACTTCGTCGTTGTTGTAGCCGAATTCGAACTTGATATCCCACAGGTCGAGGCCGATGCTCTTGAGGTCGTCCGCAACGATCTTGGTGATCTTGAGAGTCTGTTCTTTCATGGATGCGAACATTTCGGGAGTCATAACGCCGAGTGCTGCAAGGCCTTCCATGGTAACAAGCGGATCGCCCTTTGCGTCATTCTTGAAGGTGCATTCCACATAGCCGCCTTCAAGGACGGTGCCGTCAGCGATGTATTCGCCGTATCTGCGGATGAAGCTGCCGGTTGCAACCAGACGGCAGATAACTTCCAGACCGTGACCGAATACCTTAGCGGGAAGTACTTCCATGGTAGCATTGTCGATGTCAGCAGATACATAGTGAGTCTTGATGCCTGCTGCCTTGAGCAGTTCAAAATAGTGGATGGAGGTCTGCAGGTTTGCCTTGCCGATGCCTTCGATCGTCAGACCGACTGTGTTTTCACCGGGATCAAAAACGCCGTCTTTGCCTGTGCAATCGTCCTTGAACTTGAGCATTACATTGCCGTTGTCAAGCTCGTAAACATCTTTGGTTTTGCCTTCGTAAATCTTTTTCATTTTCTCTGCACTCCTTATTCTTTTTTTACCCTTCTTTTTTACCACTTTTTTGACCGTTTGTACAGTGTTTTTTTTATTTTTTTTAACTTTTGTATAATGTCTTGTTCCGAATCATAAAATCATATGTCTTTTTTATTCATTTTAGCAAAAACAATTCCTTTCTCTTTGCAAAAATGCAGAACAAGTCTGATTCCCTGCACAAGAAACAGAGCAGCAAACACAGGTTCAAGGATGGTCAGCACAGAGTTGACAGAGCCGACACCGTAAACAAAGGAGGACGAAAGTGAATCAGTTTCCGCAAGCTGCATATAATAAGCACCGATCATTCTGTCGATCACCACATCAGCAAGCAGATACACCGCCCCGACAACGGTCAAAGCAATCGGCTTTTTAAGACTTACAACAGGTCGTTTTGCAAATTTAATGACACTCCACACCAGAATACCGATCATGGCAGCAAACCACACCCACGCTATTATGATAATCGCAGGATTGCCGTTGTAAGGACCTTGCAGAGTGTGACGGATCACTCGCCAACTTGATACTGCCGTTGCAAAAGATAAAAATCCCGTCACAAGCAGATATACAAGCCATGCACAATAAAACCCTGCATCTTTTTTGCAGACAAAGCACACCACACCGCACAAAAGCACAGGCAGTGCATATATGCACCCCAATCCCGTCAACAGCAGCAACAACAAAAATGCAAGTCCGCCGAGACTCAAAAGAATAATGCCTGCGATTTCGCGTTTTTCGAAACGGTTTTTCTCAACGACCTGCACCACAGGTTGCACAGCTTCCTGCTGTGTTTTTTCTTGCTGCGGCTGCACGTTTTCTTTTACCATCTCGTCCACTGTCACGCCGAACAATTCACTCATACGGATGATTTTATCAAGCTCGGGAACCGCCATGTTGTTTTCCCATTTTGAAACAGACTGTCTTGAAACACCCAGTTTTTCCGCAAGTTCTTCCTGCGAGAGATTGTGTGTTGTTCTGAGCTTATAAATTGTTTCTCCTAAATTCATACGAAAGCCCCCCTTTTCTGCTTTGAGTATAACAAAAACAATCAAAAAAATCCACCTATACAGCTTTAATCCTTCGCAACCGGCGGTTGCATCTGCATTTTTTGCGTGACAAAATCAAAAAAATGTGGTATTCTTCTGTTGAATGTGACTTTATCACGGAAATGCAGATGAAAATTGTGCATAATAGAGTCAACAAAGAAAAATGTACGGAGGTATAAAAAAATGGCTCTCAATATCAACAAAAACAATTTCGAACAAGAAGTATTACACAGCGACAAGCCCGTTTTGCTTGATTTCTGGGCATCCTGGTGCGGTCCGTGCAGAATGATCGCTCCGTTCATCGATGAAATCGCAAATGAAAGAAGCGACATCAAGGTCTGCAAAATCAACATCGATGAAGAACCCGACCTTGCCGTCAAATATCAGGTTATGAGTATTCCGACGCTGCTTGTTATGAAAGACGGAAAAGTTATCAATCAGGCAGTCGGTGCCATGCCCAAAGAAAAAATCCTGCAGCTGCTGTAAAGGAAAAATACCATGCAATATGCTATCTCCTTTTTAGAGGGCATCATCACCTTTGTTTCCCCTTGTCTTCTGCCGATGCTGCCCGTTTACATTTCTTATTTTGCAGGCGGCGGTGAACGCAACACCAAAACCACCTTCAAAAATGCACTCGGCTTTGTACTCGGCTTCACCCTTGTGTTCAGTGCAATGGGTGCACTGGCAGGTACACTCGGTTCATTTTTAAGCAAATACCAGACCGCCGTGAACATCGTGTCGGGTCTGATCGTTATTTTCTTCGGCCTGCACTATTTAGGCGTTTTCAAATTCAACATTTTCAAAGGATCGAAAAAAGCATTCAAAACAGATAATCTCGGTTTCTTTTCATCCCTTGCATTCGGCGTGGTCTTTTCGATCGGCTGGACACCTTGTGTCGGTACCTTCCTCGGTTCCGCACTGATGATGGCATCGCAGCAAGGCAAGGTGCTGACAGGCGTGATCATGCTGCTGCTGTATTCGTTGGGGCTCGGTGTTCCGTTCGTGCTCAGTGCCGTACTCATCGACCGTTTCAAATCGACCTTTGACTTTATCAAAAAACACTACAAGATCATCAACACCGTCAGCGGCATACTGCTGATTCTCATCGGCATTCTGCTTGCAACGGGCATGATCGGCAAACTCATTGCCATCTTCAATTAAAGGATGTGACTGCTTTGAAAAACCAAAAAATGACCATCATTCTTGTCGTTGCCATTGTTGTGCTGCTTGCAGGTGCCGGTTTGCTTTACAACCAATTCTCTGACAAAGTTGCACAGGATCTCAATGCCGCAGACAGTACACAAACCGCCGCCACGGCTGCCGATTTCACAGTGTTCGATGCCGACGGCAAAGCACACAAGCTGTCTGACTACAAAGGCAAACCCGTCGTTGTCAATTTCTGGGCAAGCTGGTGCGGTCCGTGCAAATCGGAAATGCCTGCGTTCCAGGCGATGTGGGAACAGTACGGTGATGAAGTGGAATTCCTGATGGTCAATCTTGTTGACAACGCTTCCGAAACCGTAAAATCCGCACAGGATTTCCTTGCCACCACCGACTACACCTTCCCTGTTTATTTTGACACCGAACAAAGTGCTGCTTACACTTACTCCATTTACTCTATTCCCACAACGATCTTTGTGGATGCCGACGGCAACCTTGTCAACAGCATAAAAGGTGCCATGCCGCAGGCAACACTTGAGCAATATATTCAACAGGTGCTTAAATAAGAGCAATTCGCACTTTGTGCACAGAAACTTGTTGAATATACAACAAACAACAGCACATCATCCTTTCGGACGGTGTGCTGTTTTTTTTATCGGTAAATTCCCTCATCCCGCCATATTTTATTCATCAGCTCATAGCGTTCAAGGGGTAAGCCTGTGTAGGCACAGTTGGATGTGCAGAAGACAAAGCCCCAACCGTCCATGCCGTCACGAAGACAGCGGCGCACATCGGCAATGACTTCTTCTTCGGTGCCTGTCTGCAGCAGTCCGCAGTTGACATTGCCGCAAAGGGCCACTTTGTCACCGTACATTTTTTTAACAGTGCCAAGGTCAACACCACCCTGCGGGTCAAGGGAATGCAAAGCATCGGGTTTACACTGCACCATCTGGTCAAGAATGGGCATGATGTTGCCGTCGGTGTGCTTGATGGAGTAAAATCCCATATCACGATACCCCTTGCAAAGGGATGCAAGATAAGGCGTTATGAAAGTTTCAAACATGGACGGAGAGAAAAAGGGATTTACATTGAAGCAATAATCCGAGCACAGGGCAAAGCCGTCGAGCAGTCCTTTGTGCATTGCCATTTTTTCGGCATAACGCAGGCTGTTTTCAAGACGATTCTGTGCTTCTTTTTTTAAGCCTTCTTCATCCTCATACATCCGTTCGCTGAACGCCAGCATCGTGTTGCCGTTGGGGATTTCAAACGTGCAGTCACCGTGCATCATCAGGAAAAATGTATCTCCTGTTTTTTCACGGATACAGTCAAGCAGCCACAGCGTGTTTTCAAAATCGCCCGGATTCGGATGCACAAAAATGGCACTGTGGTGGTATTTTTCGGCAACCTCAATGTAGCTGTCCGCCATGTACTCCATGTGCAGCCGCTGTTCGGCTTTGCTCATCTGTTTCCACTGGTCAAAGCGTTGCTGCGAGGGATGAATTTTGCCGATGGCTTCGAGTGTCAGATAAAAAACAAGTTCAAACGTCGGGCAATGTCCGTCGATAGGTTCTCTTTTGAGTGCTTTTATAAATCGTTCTCGTTCTGTCATGCTCACACCTCCGCGATAATGTTATACTCTGTTTTCATCTTCATCCGTAAGCATTGTAATCTCACGCAATTTTTCTTCCAGGATTCTCTTGTCCGGTAATTGCAAGGTATAATCTGCAATCATGGCAGGTGAAAGACTACTGCTCAATGCGTACTCTGCGACCGTATCATCTTTGCTTGCACAAAGAATAAGTCCGACACTCGGATTTTCATTCGGCTTTTTGACATCTCTGTTGAGTGCTTCCAGGTAAAAATTAAGCTGTCCGAGATGTTCAGGTTTAAATTTTCCGACCTTCAGTTCAACAGCCACAAGACAAGCAAGTGCACGGTTATAAAACAAGAGATCAACAAGAAAACGGCTTCGCCGTAACGCGGCGACCGTTTTCGATTCGTCCATCTCCGAGCACGCGAAGCGTGCGTTCGGAGGGACATACAATATTTTTTACTTTATAGAAAACGCAGTTTCCTATAAAGTAAAAAAATCGGTATTACCGACCTGAACACGGTATTCTTCACCCATAAAAGTAAAGTCTTTGCCAAACTCCAGAATAAAATTTTTCAGATTTGCAATAATGGATTGGCGCAGATCTTTTTCTTTGTATTCTTCCGGCATTGATAGAAATTCAAGCACATAGGAATCCCGCAAGGCACTGACAACAGGGTTGCGTTCAATTAAATCCTTGTTTTTGGCAGTCGAAAGCATGGTTCTTTCAAACAGCATGCTGTCTATCTGTCTTTCAAGTTCTCGTTTTCCGTAATGATTGGCAATACACAGCTTCAGATAAAATTCTTTTGCCTCATCCGTTTTGCATCCTGCCATAATCAGAAGATTATTTGACCATGTAATTTCTCTCACCAGTGGTGAGAGTTTTTCATTGCACTTGTAAGTTTCATAAAACTGTTTCATCCGCCATATATTCTGCGCCGAAAAACCGCTTGCAGACGGATAAGTCTGTTTAAGGAACTGTGCAAAATCCTGCACAACACCTTTTCCCCAACCCTCCTGTTCTGCCTTCTCGCTGATATACCTGCCAATCTGCCAATACATTTCAATCATTTCTGTGTTCACAGCTTTGATGGCTCGCATCTTTGCTTGCTCAATAATTGCTATAATGTTTTCAAAATCATGATTGAAATCAATAATATCTGCCATTTTTTCCTCCTGATGAATCGGTTATGTAAACATCATATTTTCAATAAAGCTTTGCGAAAATGTCGGGTCGGTTGCAAGGTCGATGTAGGTTGCTTTTTGTATGATTTTTTCAAGATCATTCTGCTCGCAGGCAAACCGCACCGTGCCCAGAAGGCTGCTGTTGTTAAGCACAACACAGCGGTCAGCAAGCTCCTTGGGCAAAAGACCACAGAATACGGCATTGTCGATATTAATTTTTGCCGAAAAGCCACCTGAAATATAAAGCTTTTGGACATCCGCGGGACGGATGTTTTTTTGTTTTAACAGTGCAGTGATCGCCGAATACACCGCCGACTTTGCAAGCTGAAACTGCCGCACATCGGCCTGTTCTAAAAAGACACCGGGGGCTACTTCAAAGCTTTCGTCTTCCATGTAACCCGACTCGTCAATAATTTCATATTTTAGCAATGCGGCAATGATGTCAATGAGTCCGGTTCCGCAAATGCCCTTTGCAGGTACATTGCCGACGGTTTTTATCTTCGGCACACCGCCGTCAAACGAAAAAGAAGTAATGGCACCGTCGGTCGCAGGCATCCCTTGCGAAATATTGGCACCTTCAAAACACGGGCCTGCCGCGGCAGCAGTGCAAAGGATATCACGAGTCGAAAACAGAAGCACTTCCGCATTGGTGCCGAGGTCAACAAGCAGGCTGTATTTTTCGTCCGCAGGCATTGCAACGCAATTGAGTCCTGCCACAAGATCCGAACCGACAAAGGCAGCAATATTCGGCAAAGAAACAACAGTACCGATCCCCTGCAATCCCAGTTGTTCTCCTGTTGCCGTCTTGCTTTCAAGAAATGCAGGTGTGTAGGGTGCAACACCGATCGACGAACAATCGACATTCAAAAACAAATGCAGCATCGTGGTATTGCCTGCCACATAAAGATCTTTCGGAGAATCAAGGGCAAATGCAGACACCATTTCGTTGACAGCAGCTATGAGTGCACTGCAAAGCGGTTGTGCCGTGTTTTTGCGGCAATAGTCAATACGCGAAATCACATCAGCACCGAATGCGACCTGCGGATTGGTTCGGGTGATGACTTTTATCATCTTCTTTTCATCCAACGAAACAAGGGCAAGTGCCAAGGTGGTTGTGCCGATATCCAGTGCAAAACAGACATTTTCCGTCTGCATCTGTGCCGTATCACCGCCCGCAACGGATTCAATTTCACCCTGTGCGGGAAGAATGACTTCGATGTCCGAATGGATACGGTACTGACATGAAAGCACCTGTTGTCCGTTGACTTTCACCGTGCATTTTTTGCAGATTCCTCTGCCTGCACACGGATGGGCGATCGTCAATCCGACACGCAAAAACAGTTCCGACAGCGTTTCACCGTCAGAAGCTGTATATATTCTGTTGTCAATTCTGACATTATGCATACAATTCATTCACTTTACGAAAATAGGCATCCAAGTTTTCCCACTTTGCATTGGCGGGAATGTCACATCCTGTTGACAGCATGAAGTTATTATATTGTTTACAGGCATTGAAAACACGTTCGACTTCCCTTTCAATATCCTGCGGTGTGCCGTTTTTAAACAAAACGGGATCCACATTGCCCATCACAATTTTTTCTTCCGCAAATGCAGGAATCATATTCTGCAATTCGACAGCATTGCCGAAATGGAAAATATCGGCAGACAATGCCGAAAGCTGTTGTGTCATGGCTCCGACCGCATTGCCGCAGTTGTGATAGACCGTTACAAAATCGTCGTCATTGACGGCATTGAAAATCTTTTCAACAAAAGGAGTCGAAAAACGGGCAGCAAGGTCGGGCGACAGCATTCCTGCAACCGGCTCTGCCAGTATAACCCCGTCGGCACCTGCTGCTTTCATGGCTTCAATGTAGGTGATAATGAATTGCGTTGTTTTTTCGAGCAGCAATTCCGTATTTTCTTCGTCGTCAAAGCAGGCATACATCAGCTCCGTCATATCAAACAAACGGCTTGCAAGCGAATACGGGCCGATACAACCGCAAAACACGGGAACATCGCAAATCACCTGTTTGGCACTGCGTACCGCATCAATATACAAAGAACATCTTCCCTTTTCGAGTGACGGCACAACAACATCCGCAGCCTGTTCAATATCCGTTATTATGCCCTGTATGACAACCGGCACTTCATCGTCGGATGTGCGGATTGTTGCACCGAAGGCTTCTGCTTCCACCGACAAGTCCATCATATTCAGGCTTGCACCCATAGGACAACGCTGCAAAATCGCCTGCATTCCTTGCACCTGTTTTTGTGCATCACCGATCAGCTCTTTTACGCTGATACCGAGCAACTGCACGGATGGGAAAGACAGAATCGGAATCGTTTTTGATTTATTCTCAAGAATTCTTTTTACTGTTGGTTTCATTTCATTTTCCTCAATCATAGAGAATGATACTGAAATAAGTCACTGTTTCAGAACCGTTGTTGTAGCGAACCCCGACATTTTTGGCAAGTTCAATGACATTGATGCCGCAAGCCTCCATAGAAATGAGTGCACGTTCGGGAAAACGGCAGGGTGCATCGGGATAGGTGCATTTGTCGCACAGGTCACAACTTCCGCAACCCATTGCCTGAAAACGCACACCGTCTGCACGAAGTTTGTCGGCTATTGAAAACAGCAGCTCTCTTGATTTTTTTGCAGCATCCTGCATCCCTTCAAAATCGAAACAGTCTTCCAAATCATATTTACAGGTAAACAGGACGGCTTTTTCAAAAGACAGAGCCTTGTTCTTTAAGCTTTCAAGCGTACCGACACCCGGCGGACAAGTCCAGCAGGTGCCGTACTGACCGCAGCGATTCTCGCGGCAAGCCTGCACAACCGCTTCCGAAAAAGGAATCGCAGAAGTAAGCAATTCAGCTGTTTCAAAAATATCGGGAGATGTCAGATATTTTTTAATATCCATCTTATTTGCACAGGTCCACAGCTGCATCTGCAGCAGATGCGGCATCGGCACAGTAGCAGTCCGCACCGATCTGTTTGCAGTATTCATCGCTCAACGGTGCACCGCCGACCATGATTCTGATTGTATCGCGAACGCCCTGCTTTTCGGCTTCTTTGACAACTTCTGCCATCACTTCCCTGGTGGTTGTCAACAGTGCCGAACAGCAGATGACCTGACAATTCTGTTCGATTGCCGTCTTCACAAAGGTTTCGGGGGCAACGTCTGTGCCGAGATCAACGACTTCGAGACCTTTTCCTTCCATCATCATTTTGACAAGATTCTTGCCGATATCATGCATATCCCCCTGCACCGTACCGATGCAGACCTTGCCTTTTGCTGCAGCACCTTCTTCGGTCAGCAGCGGTTTTAAGATCTGCACACCTGCGTTCATGGCACGGGCGGCAACCAACACTTCGGGAACATACACGTCGCCCGTTTTGAACCTTTCACCGATGAGCGTCATGCCGGCGGACAGACCGGTGTTGAGGATTTCGTTAGCGGAAATGCCCTGTTCGAGGGCCGTATTCACAAGCTCCTTGACGGCTTTCATTTTTCCGTTCTGTACATTTTCGGAAATTTCAATCAGAATACTCATATTTTTCTCTCCTGTCAGATCTTGATTTTTTTAATTTCGTCCGCATAATATTGCACAAGCTCAAACTTTGTGCCGGGCATCAGACGGTGATCGGGACACGGAATAAAACCGCCCATAGATGCAAGTCTTTTCAGCCGTTCAATTTCTTTATCGACAGCAGCTTTGTCTTTACGCAGTGCCGTTTTGTCCATACCGCCGACACCGAGCATTCCTTTGCCGTATTTCTGACGGGCAGGCTCAAACTGATCGCCCCACACACCGATTTCAATGGGAAACATGGTGTTGACTCCGTTTTCGAACCACGTCGGCAGCAGCTTTTCTGTCACACCGTCGCAGTCAAGGGAAATGACATCAATGCCGTATTTGTGACACAAATCGTTTCTCTTTTTATAATGCTTTGCACACAGTTCATCGAAAACTCCGGGCGACAGCAAGGGACCGTTTTTGAAGCAGATATCCTCCCAGTAATGGGCAAAATCAAATTTTGCACCCGTTTCAAGGATCGTTTCAACGCATTTGTATTGCATTTCGGCAAAGGTATCAACAATATCGGCAAACAGATCTTCGTCTTCGTCATACAGCAGGTAACTCATGCCCACAACACTGGTCATATTACGGATGCTGCCAAGCACACTGCCGAGATTCAGTCCGATGGGACGGCTCACATCCCGCGTTTCGTTGAAAGTTTTGAAATATTCAACATTCACACGGTCAGGACTGAACTGCATTTTCGGACGGTACAATGTTTCAAATGCTTCGCGGTCCTTGAGCAGATAATCATCTTCGGACGGAATGGAGGTTGCACCAGGCTTGATGCGTTCAATGAGACCATCCCCGTTTTGCACACGGCGGCTGCCGTCGGGAAGCACTTCGATTTCCTTGTGTTCAAAACCGGGTTTGAGTCCCATGTGTGCCCCTGCGGTACATGACCAGTTAAAATCCCAACCGATCAGTTTGTCAAGTTCACGGTCTTTTTCATTGCCGTCATAATTGTGTTCGGCAAGGTGGGCAGGAATTTTGCCCTGTTCTGCCCATTCGGTGAGCAATTCACCCCAATAGCCAAAGTGCACGGCAGGCATACGGTCTGCATCTTTGTAATGCAGAATGTTCATGGCACGTTCGCGGTTGGTCACACAAAACACCTTCTTGTTTTCTTTCTTTTTTCACTATATCATATCAATTACCCGTATGCAAGAAAAAAGTGTTTCTGCCGTCTGACAAAAACACTTTTTGAGTCTTATATTTCTTTTTTCAGTTTTGCAAGCAATGCCGTACAACCTTCAGAAATGTCGCGGTAAGTGGTTGCAAAATCCCCCGTAAACCACGGGTCGGCAACATCCCTGGGTCGGGATGTAAAATCCATCAGCTTGCAGAGCTTTTTCTGCGGATCGGAACCTATAATACGCAGTGCGTTGCGGATATTGTTACTGTCCATGCAGATGAGCAGATCATATTTGCCGTAATCCGCTTTTGTCAGCTGCACACTGCGTTTCCCGTCACAGGAAACACCGTGTTTTGCAAGCTCTTTTGCGGCAGGAGGATACACAGGCTCGCCTTGTCCGTGCCATATCGTTTCGGTGCTTGTGGCACTCGATGACACAAACACACGATCAGAAAGACCGTTTTCATTGAGCATTTTTTTTAAAACAAACTCCGCCATGGGTGAACGGCAGATGTTGCCGTGGCAGATGAACATGATTCTTTTCATACCGTTTTCTCCGTTTTTACATATCAAGGCTGTCTTTGTGCAACAAAAAATCATACACACTGATAACCAGAATGCCGTCGTCTGTATACCAAGGGGCAGGTGTGTCTTTTACGACTATAATTTTTTTAAAAGAATCATCAATATTCAACAAGGACCCTGCTTCCTGACGCATTTTTGCTTCGTCCGGAATTGCAAAAGCAGATTGAACATAATACCGTTTGGTTCCTTTGTTGCAAACAAAATCCACTTCTCTTTGCATGCGGATGATTTTTCCATCCTTTGCTTTTTCAGCAACGCAAATCACACCTACATCCACATTGAAATCTCTTGCGATCAATTCATTGAATATAATATTTTCCATTGTGTGATTCTCTTCAATTTGCCTGAAATTGATTCGGGCATTGCGAAGTCCCACATCCGTAAAATAGTATTTTCGTGGCGTGTCAATATATTTTTTTCCTTTTATATCATATCGTATTGCACCGCTGACAATAAAAGCATCACATAAATAATCCAGATAACTTTTTACCGTATTGACACTGATTGTTTTATTCTTTTTTGATCTGAATGTGTCCGACAGCTTTTTCGGATTTGTCAATGACCCGATGCCGGAGGACAGGATATCGATCAACTCTTCAAATTCATCTTTATTTCTGATCTTATGCCTGCCGACAATGTCATTCACATAAGTTTCGTCAAACAGACGTTTCAGAAATTCGATTTTCCGTTCCGCTTCGGAAAGTAACACCACGGAAGGCAGTCCGCCATACAGCACATATTCTTTCCAACCATCATATTTATTCCCGTCATAAACCGACATAAACTCTGCAAAAGATAATGGGTTCATGTGCAGTTCATCCCCTCTGCCTCTGAACTCGGTAATAATATCTTTGGAAAGAAATTTTGCATTGCTGCCCGTCACATATACATCTGCATTCGGAATGCGGATAAAACCGTTCAAAACCGCTTCAAATTCGCCCAAAAGCTGCACTTCGTCCAGCAAAATATAATACATCTGATCATCAAGCAACTTTTCTTTTACATAGGGATAAAGCACTTCGGGATCGCGGAGCTTTATATTTTCAAAAGAATCAAATGCAATTTCTATAATATGGTCTTCCGGAACACCGGATTCCAGCAGATGCTTTTTAAACAGCATGAAAAGAAGATAAGATTTTCCACAGCGGCGCATACCGGTGATAACTTTTATCAGTCCGTTGCGCTTTTTTGCTATCAATTTATTCAAATAGTAATCTCGTTTAATCTCCAATCTGCTCACCTCTATTGAAAATTTTTGCAACCTTTACATTGTTTTTTCAATAGTATTATACCGTCAGACACAAAATATGTCAACCTCTATTGAAAATTTTTGCATATTGACGCAAAAATTTTCAATAGACAGCATTGGTTGATTTTCATAATTCCATGTAGTATAATACAGACAGGCAAACATGATTTCAAAGTGGGTGTTGACATGAAAAAAAAGGCAATCATTTTAGTTATTACTGTTGTTCTCTTGCTTGTAAGTCTTGGTTTATTGAATGAGAATCCGATCATTTCAAATAACGCCAACGCACCTGCGAATTATTTAGATGCAATAGCAGATCAATCCGACGGTTTATACTCCGATATTCTTCCGTTAGTGCCTGTTTATGTGTCAGTCGAGAATTTCACTTCCGATCGAGTGTATTACACGATCCACTATTTCCCTTTTGGAAATGTGGGCATGTCTTACTCCGAAAGTGACGGATATAACATGGAAAAACCACTGACAAATCACTGAGTTCCATTTTATCTGCCCGTTAAAATCAGCCGCACCCGAAAAAGGTGCGGCTGTGATTATGTTGGTTTTATTCTGCGAAATAGTCTTTCAAGTATTGGACCTGTTGTTCAACAGACTGTGTGCCTGCGCAGCCCTCGGACACGCGGATATCGATGCAGTGCTGCATATCAACGCTTGCGTAAATATCGTCTTCAAACTGTTCACAGAAATCCTTGTATTCAGCCATCCCGAGGGTTTCGAGCGTTTTGCCGTTGGCAATGCAGTAAGCAACGATCTGCCCCGTGATTTTGTAAGCAGTGCGGAACGGCAGACCCTTTCTTGTGAGGTAATCGGCACATTCGGTGGCATTGATAAAACCGTTTGCAGCAGCTTTACGCATATTGTCGGGCAGCACACGCATGGTGGCAAGCATGGGAGCGAACACGGCAAGACAATCCTTGACGGTGTCGATGGAGTCGAAAATCAGCTCCTTGTCTTCCTGCATATCCTTGTTGTAGGCAAGCGGAAGACCTTTGAGCATGGTAAGAAGTGCCATGAGATTGCCGTAAACACGACCCGATTTACCTCTTACGAGTTCAGCAATGTCGGGGTTCTTTTTCTGCGGCATGATGCTTGAACCTGTGGAGAAAGCATCATCAAGCTCGATGAACTTGAACTCCCACGATGCCCACAGAATCACTTCTTCGGAGAAGCGGGACAGATGGGTCATAATGAGTGCACAGGCGTTGGCAAGCTCCACGCAGAAGTCACGGTCGGAAACACCGTCCATGCTGTTGAGGGTAATGCCGTCAAAGCCGAGAAGTTCTGCTTCCATGCGGCGGTTTGTCGGATAGCCCGTACCTGCCAGTGCACACGAACCGAGGGGTGAAACATTCATTCTGCGGACGGCATCCACAACGCGTTCATAGTCACGCACGAACATCATCGCATAGGCAGCAAGATGATGGCCGAACGCAATGGGCTGTGCTCTCTGCAGATGGGTGTAGCCGGGTGCAATGACGGTCTTGTTTTCGTCGGCAAGGTCGGCAAGAACAAGGATGAGATTCTTGAGCAATTCCTTGATTTCTTCCGCTTCGTCACGCAGATACAAACGCACGTCCACTGCAACCTGGTCATTACGGCTTCTTGCGGTGTGCAGTCTTTTGCCGGTATCACCGAGTCTTCTTGTCAGTTCGTTTTCAACAAACATGTGCACATCTTCTGCGGTCATGTCGATGGGAAGCGAGCCGTTGTCGATGTCGGCAAGAATGCCCTGTAAGCCTTCAACGATCATATCGACCTCTGTCTGCGGAAGAATGCCGGTTGCACCGAGCATGGTGGCATGGGCAATGGAGCCTTTGATGTCCTGACGGACCATGCGGCTGTCCACACGGATGGAAGAATTGAAATCGTTTGCACGGCTGTCGAGTTCCTTGGCAAAACGGCCTGCCCAGAGTTTATCCATAAAAAAGTCTCCTTTTTTCTCAAAAAAGACGGCGAAGCAAATCGCCGTCTTGCTTGTGTATGTATTTTATTTGTTGTTACGCTTTGCTTCGAGCTTTGCACGGACGGAAATGGGAAGTCCGAACAGATTGATGAAGCCTGCGGAATCAGCCTGGTTGTAAACTTCGTCAGCATCGAAGGTAGCAACTTCGGGATCGTACAGGGTGTAGGGAGAGGTAACACCTGCGTTGATGATGTTGCCCTTGTAGAGCTTGAGCTTGACGTCACCCGTAACGGTTTCCTGGGTCTTGTCAACAAAAGCGGAAAGCGCTTCGCGAAGCGGAGTGAACCACTGACCGAAGTAAACGAGTTCTGCAAAACGGTTTGCAATGATCTCTTTGTAGTGCTGGGTGTCACGGTCAAGGGTGATGGTTTCAAGAACCTGATGAGCTCTGTAAAGGATGGTGCCGCCGGGAGTTTCATAAACGCCGCGGCTCTTCATACCGACAAGACGGTTTTCGACAAGGTCTGCAAGACCGATGCCGTTGTCGCCGCCGAGCTTATTGAGGGTTTCAACGATTTCAACGCCGCCCATCTTTTTGCCGTCGATTGCAACGGGAACACCCTTTTCAAAAGAAATGGTGACATAGGTGGGAACATCGGGAGCCTGCTCGGGAGAAACGCCCATTTCAAGGAAGCCTTCCTTGTTGTACTGCGGTTCGTTTGCAGGATCTTCAAGGTCAAGACCTTCGTGGGAAAGATGCCAGATGTTCTTATCTTTGGAGTAGTTGGTTTCACGGCTGATCTTCAGCGGAACATTGTGAGCCTCAGCATAGTCGATTTCTTCGTCACGGGACTTGATATCCCATACACGCCAGGGAGCGATGATGGCCATATCGGGGCAGAAAGCCTTGATGGTCAGTTCAAAACGAACCTGGTCATTACCCTTACCTGTGCAGCCGTGGCAGATTGCATCTGCACCTTCCTTCATTGCGATTTCAGCAATGCCCTTTGCGATGACGGGACGAGCGAAGGAAGTACCGAGCAGATAGTCGCCTTCGTAAACAGCGCCTGCCTTGAGGGTCGGGAATACGTAATCTTCAACAAATTCTTTCTTAAGATCAAGAACATACAGCTTATCGGCGCCGGTCTTCTTGGCTTTTTCTTCAAGACCGTCGAGTTCTGTACCCTGACCGACGTCACCGGAAACAGCGATGATGGAGCATCCGGGATAGTTTTCCTTCAGCCACGGGATGATGATGGAGGTGTCAAGACCACCTGAATATGCAAGAACGATTTTTTTGATTTCTTTTGCCATTGCAGATTATCTCCTTAGGTTTTCATATTTCAGTATAATTATACATACTTTTCTGTATTTGTCAACACCAATATACAGTGAAATACAATTTATTTTTTTAGAGCTTGAATTTCACTGTAAATGTCGTTCCGTTTTCGGCACTGCTTTCAACAAGAATATCAGCACCGTGCACCTCACAAATGGACTTTGCGATTGCAAGTCCGAGTCCGTATCCGCTGCCGGGACTGCGTGCACGGTCAGAACGGTAAAAACGTTCATAAATATGAGGCAGATCTTCCTGCGGAATCGGATTGCCGGTGTTGTGCACACTCAAGCGTGCATAATTTTGCAATTTAGTCTTCCCTGTTGTATATTTTTCCAACTTCCAATCAACCTGTCCGTTGTTGCCTGCATATTTGATGGCATTATCCAACAAAATATGGATCAGCTGGTTCAGCTGCGTGCGATCGCCGATCGTAACAAGATCATTCTGTATTTCGCCGTCGAACTGCACACCGCGTTCAAACGCAACAGGTTCAAACTGCAGCATATTGCTCCATGCAAGTTCGCTGAGATCAACAGGTTCTTTGGGGATTTCATGTTTTGCAGCATCCGATTTTGCAAGAAACAACAATTCATCCACAAGTTTTTTCATATGTTCCGCTTCCGTCTGCGTACTTTCCACCCATTGCAACTGCTCGTCAATGGTTTTGTTCTTTTGTGAGAGCAGAATATTGTTATTTGCAAGAATAACCGTAAGCGGTGTTTTCAGCTCATGGGATGCATCTGCAAGAAAGTGTTGCTGCTGTTCCCATGCCTTTTCGGCAGGTTTGAAAGCCATTGATGCCAAAAAATTGGAAATGAAATAGAACACAACAAAAACGATTATATACATACTTATGATGTTTATAAAACCGCTTGCTAATGAATCGAGTATATGCGATGCGTCGGCAAAAGCAATGTGCAGTGCGTCGAAATGCTGCTGCGTGCGAAAATAAAGACCTTCATCATTCAGCCAGCCGTCTTCCTTTTCGTTTTCAAGAATCCAGGTAATGGCTGTTGTCAGTAAATCCTCATCCATGGAAACCAGATTGTTCACGGATTTTTCAACAACGTATCCGCCACCGGGCGATCCGTAATGCGTCACACTGACTACATAAATTCCCCTTGTGCGATTGTCTGACCGGATTCCGACGTGTTCGTCGTCGCCGATAAACGGATAAAGCAAAGGAACATCAATGTCTATTTCGAGCATTTCATCCATTGCATTCTTCAGATCAGAATACTGCGATCCTACGGTAATGGCAAAAATGCAAAGAAACAAAACAAGTGCAATAACGCTTACAAGAAGCATATTGATAAAAATAAACCTGTTCCTGAGTTTATTGAGCACTTTGCTTCACCTCAAGACGGTAGCCGATTTTGCGAAGTGCCGTGATTTCAACAGAGGAACCGATGAATTCCAGTTTTTTACGCAAAAATGAAATATACACTTCCACGTTGTTGTCCACGGCATTGGAATCATAGCCCCAGACCTTGACAATCAGATCTTCCTTTGTAACAACGGCAGCAGGATTGGACATAAGAATACGGATGATTTCAAACTCTTTGAAATTCAGGTGTACACTTTTTTCATTGCAGGAAAGATTGTAAGCCGACAAATTCAGTGTCAGATCTTCAAACACAATTTCATCCAGTACCACTTCCCCCTGTCTGCGTGTCATTGCACGCACACGGGCCAGCAGCTCATCGGGTGCAAACGGTTTTGTCATATAGTCATCAGCACCCGAATCAAGACCTTTGACCTTATCGGCAACCGTATCTTTTGCAGTCAGCATCAAAATGGGGGTTGCAATGCGTTCTTTACGCAATTCACTTGCAACCTGATAGCCGTCCTTGAACGGCAGCATCACATCCAGAATAATGCAGTCATACACACCGCTGACAGCAAGGTCAAAACCGTCTCTGCCGTCATTTGCAATATCGACCATATACTTTTTTTCTCTGAGAATCTGTGCAACAGCCTCCGCAAGACGAGGCTCATCTTCAATAACAAGTATCTGCATAATTTTGCGATCCTTTCCGTCATTGCACAAAAAACAATGACTGTCATAGATAAAATTATTATATTATTTTCTTATTATATTTTCAAGCATATTATCCATATTTATACTTTAATCATACTGAAAGATCGAGTAGGGCGAAATTAATCGCCCTCTCACACCACCCTGCATGCCGTTCGGCACAGGGCGGTTCAATTCAAAATTAAATATGTGCTACCTTCAGGTAGTAGTCGTAAACACTGACTAAGCCTCGTTTGGTCAGTGTTTCTTTTGAAATTGCTCTTTTAAGAACGGACTTTTGTGCTACAAATTGGTAATGGTCTCCCCAGTTTGCAACCTTATGTGCAATCCATTTTGGAACTCCGAGCTTTAAAAGTCCCCATTCCCTTTTTGTGGCTACCTTCCACTGTTTCCAAATTATCACCCTTATCATTGTTCTCAAATGTTCGTCTATGCTTTTAAGTTTTTGCTTCATTGAGCCTATTCTGAAATAGTTTATCCAACCTCTCGTTACCTCATTTATCTTCTTAATGCGATATGTGAGGTCTATACTCCAACTTCTTTTGCACAGTTGTTTGAGTTTCCTTTTAAATTTCTCAACAGAGCTTTCGTGCGGTCTTGCTTTCCATTCGGTTTTGTCTTTCCAAAAACCAAAACCAAGATATTTGAGTTTGCTCGGTGGGGTTATCTTTGTTTTTGTTGCATTCACCTTTAATCCGAGTTTTCTT
>JAFSEF010000035.1 GCA_017435865.1 Clostridia bacterium | reverse complement strand
TGATGCCGAACAGCTTGCGGATGAGCTGAATGATCTTATAGAAGAACTGATTCAGGACATCTTTACGGTGGCAGGTGCATTCGCAATCTGCAACACTGACGTGCATATCTTCGCCGCATTCATCACAAAGATCGTCGCCGTCTTCGTCAACGTGTTCGAGCATTGAACCTTCGTCTTCCACGGTATCTTTCTTGCCGCAGCCGTTTGCACATTCTGCTGTCTTTGTGCCGTCTGCAGTGCAGGTTGCATCGCCGTTTGAAACGTAGTCAAGGAAGATGTGCTCAAGAGCCGCAATTTCTTTTTCGTCTGTTGCACCGCAGCCGTGGTCACAATAAGAAATTTCCTTGCCTGCAACACCGCACTTGGGTGCTTCGGTTTCTTCATACTTTGTGAAGGAGTGGCTGAGAGCTGTGCCTTCTACTTCTCTTTCATCTGTTTCACCGCAGAACCAACAGGTGCGAGTTTCAATTGCATTCACTTCACACTTTGCAGGTGATGTTACTTCATAATCATTGAAATTATGAGTACCTCTGAGACAGTTTTCAAGTGATGCATAAAAAGAACCAACCATTTCGTTAAGCTTTGCAATATTTTCAGCATTTTCAGCTACAGTGCCCTCAAGAGAATTCAGAAGATCAATTGCTGCCTTTTCTGCCGCTAATGCTTCATCAGTTGCTTTTTGGTTATTTACGAAATCCTCAAACTCATCAGTCAAGCCTTCTGCTTCAAGCCATTCCTTCCACTTATCAGAAATTTCGGTGCCGATTTTTTCAGGTCTAATCCTAACAAGTGTGCCGTCTTCGATGCCCTTGTCAAGCTCTTCTTCATAAGCTTCGAGTTCCTTTTCAAGTTCTGCAAGGTCAGCTTCGCTTGTATTTTCGTCAGCCTTCATTTCTTCGAGCTGCTTCTTGATTTCTTCAAGACCTGCCTTGCCTTCGTCTGTTACATCTTCATAAAAGAACTTATCTTCGATCTCTTTGATTGCCTTGTTAATTTCTGTATAGTCAGCCTTTACATATTCACCGCTTGCGATTTTTTCATCAGCATCAGCAATGATTTTCTGAAGTGCTTCAGTTACCGCATCAATAACAGGCTGATCCTCTTCAATAAGGTCACCACGGACAAAACCAAGCTCATCGAAAACATTACCGTTATTCTCCTGAATATCCCGGTAGCTCTTATAAATTTCGTCCTTTGCTTCCTGTGTAAGAGTATTATTATCTATGTATTCCATAACCTTCATGGAAGCATCGTATAAAGCTGTGTCATCTGCTTTCTCAGTGGGCACTGTGTATGAGTGACCGCAAAGAGTACAGGTGTAGGTGTAATAGCCTTTTGATTCAAAGGTAGGTCTTGTGAGTTCGCCTTCGCCGTAGTTGTGCGTGCCGTCAAGGCAGTTTGCAACCATACCGAAGAGCTCGTCAACCATTCCCTTGATATATTCAATATTTTCAGCATTTTCAGCCATTGTGCCGCCTTCAAGAGCAGCTGCACGGAAGAAGTACTTATCATATAAGTTATAGAAGCTGTCACGGTTTGCATTTGCAAAGTCATAGAATGCATTTTCGCCGAATTGTTCATCGATCTTCTTTTCTGCTTCTTCGACAAACGCAAGGAACACTCTTTCACCGCTGAATTTTACAAGTGTGCCGTCTTCGATACCCTTGTCAAGCTCTGCTTCGTAGTCGCCGAGAGCCTTTTCGAGCTCTGCAAGGTCAGCTTTGCTTGTGTTTTCGTCAGCCTTCATTGCTGCAAGCTGTGTCTTGATTTCATCAAGACCTGCCTTTGCTTCGTCAGTTACGTTTTCGTCAACAAATTTCTGTTCGATGTCAGCGATTGCTTCGTCGATTGCTGTGTAGTCAGCCTTCAAATATTCGCCGCTTGCAATTTTTTCTTCTGCATCAGAAACGAGTTTTTCAAACTCTGCAACGACTTTGTCAACCGCTTCTTGCTCAGACTCTATACGGTCTCCTGCCATAACATCTGCATGATTCTGATAAAGGTTGTCTACTGCATCCTTCAATGCATCCTTCACGCTGCCGAGAACAGAGCTGTTCATAATAATAGCGTAATAATCGTCGGAAACAGCGTCATAGGCAGCATAGTCGGCTCTCTTTACTGTTTCCTGATAGTAGTGGTCGCAGGCAGAGCAGGTGTAAGTATAGAAACCGTCATCCCATTCGGTTGTTGTGATTCTTTCAGGTCTTGTGAGTACACCTTCGCCGTAGTAGTGAGGACATTCATAATCGCAGGTGTCACAAACACCGTCGGTGTAGCTGCTGTGAGGACAAGTATAACCGCAATCACACTTGCCGTCGGTGAAGCTGTGATCTGCTTCTTCGCTTATCTTGTCACAGCTGTCTGCAGTACATTCCTTCCAATGCTTCTGGGCATCATATTTCCATTCACCGCTGAAGTCGCAGGTGTGGAGAATGTTATAGTAGCCATTGGTTTCGTTATAATAAACGGTTTCGCCGCCAAAAACAGGATAGCTGTCTGTGCCGATGAGCTGACCCCATACAAGGTCACCCTCGCTTGTTGAGCCGCTGAGCAGATATGCAATCTCACCGGAAGCGAAAACGTCGGCACTTACGCCTGCTTTACAATTTGCGGTTGTACC
The DNA here is from genome assembly GCA_017435865.1 of Clostridia bacterium. Classification (GTDB taxonomy): domain Bacteria; phylum Bacillota; class Clostridia; order Oscillospirales; family Acutalibacteraceae; genus RUG806. The sequence goes on along the minus strand of JAFSEF010000035.1, from coordinate 4,527 downwards.
TGCCTGAGAGCTTGCCAAGGCTGAATAATCCGTATAGCAGTTTTCCAATTTACCGGCAGAAAAGTCACCGCTGATGCCGCCAAAACGGTTATTGAAACCGGCAAGGGTCATGTTGCAGGTATAACAGTTTTTAACGGTGCCGTAGTTCATACCCACGATGCCGCCGACAACTCTGGAGGATGCTTTCACAGTGGAGTTGCGGACATAGCAATCGCTGATGGTGCTGTCTGCCAACAGCTGACCTGCGATACCGCCTGCACGGTGGTCATACGTATTATCGTCAAAGTTAAGGTTCTCAACACCCAGATTACGGACAGTACCGCCGTATTGCACAGTGCCGAAAATACCTGCAGCCTTTGCAGAAGCGGGGGTTGCAAAGGTGACATTGCGAATCACATGACCGTTGCCGTCAAAGTGTCCGGTATAGCCGTTTGTGACACCTTCACCCATGGCCGTCACACCAATCGGAGTCCAGGTATATTCCGCAAGGTCAATGTCAGCCATCAGTGTAGCATTTGTATTCACATTCCCTTTGTTTACAAAGTCAGCAAAATCCATCAACTGCTTAGCTGTGCTGATATAGAAATGACCGATTTCATCCTGACCGCAAAAAGTACAAATACCATTTTCATAATTGTGATTCGTTGAAAAACCCTCAACGAGCCTACATACCGAGCAATACTTTGGAACCAAACAAGTCGCCTCGACCCAACTGTGTGCAGCATCACTGTTGCGTGCTTCTCCGCAGTTGTTGCAACTCACATCACAGTCACCGGAATAGCCGTGACTGCTCTTACAAATAACCGTTCCGTATCTTTGGATTGTTCCGTTATTGATGATGCTTCCTTCAATGGTAAGAGTCAAACCTGCCGGAACGATCAGGGTTTCACCTTCGTTAATTGTCAGCGTTTTGCCGGCGGGAAGTGTCCAATCATGAGGCAGGGTGTAGAGATCACCGCAAAGCACACCGTTTGCACCGTTGAAATACAAACCGTTTGTTTTGTTTACTCCACCGCCGGTGCTTGCTGAAAGAACAATACCACCGTTCACGGTCATAGAAGTCACCCTGATGCTGGAAGCCGTCACGATGCCTCCGTGTACGGTGAGATATCCTCTCGATCCGCCCTCTCCTCTTCCGATAGCGGCTCCGTCACCTTTGGATTCTGCCGAAATCATACCACCGTAAATATTGATTGTACCTGCCGCGCTTTGATAGTCGCCTCCAAGTGCAGCAGCCATATTACTCGACGGCGAGGTTACCGTCATCTTACCCATGACAGAAGGATCGTTTGACTGGGCATAAATATTGAGCGTACTTCCTCTCGCAACCTCCACCCTTGCCTTTACCTCCAGGTGTGCTCCGTCAGCCAGAATCAGATTTACCGTTCCGCTTGTAGAAAAATCATAAATACTTTGATTGCCATTTACAATGTACCAACCATTCGTCAAAGTGTCACTATCCACAAAAGTTCTCGGTGCACTACCGGTCAACTCCACAGAGTTCTCCACCGTCTTCGTCTTTTCGTTCCAGACCGGTTTCAGATAAGGCGTTCCGCTTAAACCGCAGTTCGGACAAACACCGGTTTCCATTTCCGAATGGGTACATTTATAGTTACAAACAGTGCAGGTCGTACCGGAAAAGCTGTGTTTTTCTGTTTTGATAATCGCTTTACAGCAAGTGTGATACTGATCATGTCTTTTATCATCAGTACCATTTAATTGATACGCCGTACCGTCAGAGGCATGATTCGACGCATCCTTACTGCCGTCGGTAAGTCCACAGTAAATACAGGTTGCCGGTGTGGTACAGGTAGCAACAGTAAAACCATGATCTGCAATGGCATAGTCTGTTTTCTCACCGCTTGTTACCTTGCCGCAAATCAGACATTCGCTATAAGCAGCACGACCGGGATACTGACAGGTTGCTTTCACTTCCTTGTGATCCGCACTGACACAGGTATGGGAGTCAGAAACAGATGAAAGAGCAGTACACCAGTTATGAATATCACCGTAGCCGCCTGTTCCATCCATTACTGCACCGTTTTTGTCCGTTGCACTCCCTGCAAGGTAATAGCAATTGTTGCATACAACGAGTTCCTTTGCATTTGTATAGGTACGCCAATATCCGACTACAGCACCAACGTAATTATCTGCGTTTACAGCCTTAACTGTTGCAAAGTTGACACAGTCAGAAACGGTACACACACTACTTGCTCCAAACATTGCCTGACCAAAGCCACCGGTAATACCACCCACGTAAGGCTCGCTTGCATGCGTTGCATAGACAGAAACCGAACTGTCAACCTTACATTTGGATACGGTAACGTGGGAACCGTCCAATCTTCCGACAATACCGGCAACATTCTGATTGCCTTTTATGTAAGAGTCAGACAAAATCACATTTTTGATTACAGCGGTACTTTCTGCCAGTACATTTGTGCAGTACCCCGCCACACCAAACAAACCGACATTGTCACCGGAACCGTTGATATAAATACCACTGATTGTATAGCCGTTACCGTCAAAGGTTCCGAGATACGGTTTGCCGGAATTACCGATAGGTGTCCATGAATATGCCGCACCGGATGCAGACACGGTTTCATTGACAACAATATCCTGCAGCAGAACGGCATTGCGGATATTTTTACTGCCATTGACAAGGGCTGCAAAACCGTAGAACTCCGCTGCTGTACGGATACCGTAGTAACCGTTGTAACTACTCCAATTGTCCGCTGTCAGACCAAATTTAACATAGTTGCCTGACGAAATCTTCTGCGGAGTTACAGGCACACCGTCATAAGGTGTCGGGGTGCTTGCCGCACTTGCAGGCAGAATCGCCATGGGAAGCATGGTCGCAACCATAAGAAGTGCGAGGATGACCGATAAGAATTTTTTCATTGTTTTTGCTCCTTTCATAAGGTCAAACACAAATTAAACCTTGATTTAGTTTAATTATATTTACAAAAGGTTTATTTGTCAATAAAATTTTGAAAAAATAAATAATCTTAATTCAACAAAAAAAACGGGTCAAAGTGAAGTATTCGCTATTACAGCACAGCACCGTTTTCGGTGAGCGTTTTTTGCAATGCTTTTATATCGACCGTATGCACATTTCTATTTGTGTTATGTGCTATAGCAATGGCTGTGCCTGCCGCTTCACCCAGACAACAGCAAATCGGCATGATCCTGACCGATGCCTGTGCCTCGTGTGTGGCGGAAATGCAACGTCCCGCAACAAGCAGATTATCATATTCCTTCGGCAAGAGCGAACGATAAGGAATCGTATAGAACTCTCCGTCTGCGAAATATCGGTGACTTGTTCCCGTTCCGGTAGGACTGTGAATGTCGATATCATAATTGCCGAGTGCAATTGAATCCTCAAAGCAGGTACAGTTGATCAGTTCATCACCTGTGAGAATGTGAACACCTTTCAGTTTTCGGCTCTCTCTGACACCGATGTTCACAGCAACGGAAATCAAAGCACTTTCATTGAATGCATCTGAATTTTCCTTCAGAAATCCGATCAGCTCATGGATTTGTTTCCTTGCAATCACTTCCGCCTTGCTCACGTCAAACGGATTGGTCGGGTTAAGCTTAACAACACGGGTTGTGTTGAAATGCAGCACATCTTCCCCCACACCGAAAAAAACAAGAATATTCTCTCTGGGATTTGTAATTTCTCCCTTTGCCTGTTTCTCCTTGTAAAGCACTTGCAGACGGGGTCTTTCTTCGGTGAAAAGGTCAAGGTCCACACCGCTCATTCTGAAGCAGGTTGTCATCGGCTGACAAAGACTGTCGCTTTCACGACCCAGTTGATAATCACAGCCTGCAAGATAAAACAAATCTCCGTCACCGGTGGCATCAATAAAGAAATCCGCTTCAACCGTTATTTTTTGTGCTTTTGCTGTGATTGCAACAGATGCTATTTTTCTGTTCTCGGTTTTTACATCATATACAACAGCATGAAAAAGAACGTCAACACCGGCTTCGGCTGTCATATCATCAAGCACTATTTTGAAATATTCCGAATTGAATTCGTGATCTTTGCAGTCATCAACATATCTGTCGTGACGCACTTTCATTTCTTTGAAAATCCCTTGTGAAAGATATTTTTTGCCGACACCGTTACCGTCTTTTTGCTTTGTCCAATACGGCATAAAGGGGTAAACAAGGTTGTTGGCAATTGCACCTCCCAGACAGCCCGATTTTTCAACAAGCAACACCTTCAGACCTGCACGTGCGGCACTGACTGCCGCTGCAACACCACTCAGCCCTCCGCCGGCAACAACAAGATTGTATTTCATAAAAACACCTCTGATTTAAGTAAAATGTATAGTTTTTTTCAAGACGATTATAGCATATTGAATCCGGATTTACAATCAGGGTGCATGTGACAAAAAATCAATGCGTAGCATTGTATATCATCAAAACGAAGTTTTGCATATCATCAAGGCGAAGCCTTGCATATCATCAAAACGAAGTTTTGCATATCATCAAGGCGACAGGTATGCACACTCCGTGTGATGA
>JAFSEF010000034.1 GCA_017435865.1 Clostridia bacterium | reverse complement strand
TCGCTTCGCTCCGAATTTTAGAATAATTATATAGAGCGAAGCGGAACAAGCGACAGCTTCCTTCATATTTGTGAAACAAATATATCATCCGCGAAGCGGATATCATCACACCGCAGGTGTGATATCATGCGCCCCAACGGGTCGTATATCATTATTACGGTTTGCCCGACAAACCGTAATTTATTTCTCCTTGAATCAAACAATCCCCGATTCCCATGAAGTACAAAAAAAGGTGATTTGCTTTTGTTGAGCAAATCACCTTTTCTGTTATTCAGTTTCAGCCGTTGAGCAGGTCTTCAATTTCGTCAATGATCAGGTCAACCAGTCTTTGCAGGATGCAGTAAATACGGGTGCTCTTGAAAGAGAAGACGATGTCATCCATAATGCTTTCGACCGTGATTTCTGCTTCAAAGGTCTTCTTTTCGGAACCGTCATCAATCACGATGGGCTGTGTGCAGGTCATGCCGCCGTCACCGATGACTTCGGCACGGACATACATAAATTCTTCTGCACCGTCAATGGTGTCAAGGTCAAGGGTGATCACGCCGGTGTCGGCAGTTACATCCTGAGAAGCAATGATCTTACCGTTTGCAATCCACTGAATGTAGTTGCAGTCAGCAACGGTCACGCTGACGGAATGATCCTTTGTTGTAACGGATGTGAAGGTGGGATACATATACTCTGTACCGGAAGCATCAATTTCAGTTTCGGGACCGATGACTTCGTTTGTACCGAGATGACGAGTGACGGAGAAGAAATTGCCGTTGAGCATGGCATCCTTGATGTTGTCAACATTGTTTTCTTCCAATGCGAAAACCATGAAAGAGGAGTCGATTTCGCTGAAATTGTGAGAGTCATTGTTTGCGAAAGCCCAGAAAGTTCTGCCGTAGGGCAGGGTGTACATGAGCATGTTGTCCCACAGAATGCGGTTGTAGGGTTCTGTGTTGTTGAAGAGGTTGAAAATTTCAAAGCCGAGGCAGGTGTCATATTTCAGGATGATTTCGCTGAAATAACGGACGTGTTCGGGGTCGGATGCTTCGTCAACGGAGTCATAACCGATCCAGTCACCGGGATGGTTGATGTGCGAATAACCGCCGTTCTTTTCAACAAAAGCAACTGCAGCTTCGTGTCCGTTTTCGCCTGCATCAAAGCCGTTACCGACGTTTTCGGGCAGGAAATAGCCGTTGACATGGCTCTTGGTGATGTTGATGTAGTTCAGCTCGTTTGCACCCGTAACGCAGGTCATACCTTTGCCGCGGGCATTGCCGTCATAAAGAGGATAGGTACCGCTGAGAACACCCGTGTACTGTTCGTCCGTCAGATGTTCCTGCTTGTAGCCGATGATATACTGATACAGATACAGCGGAATCATGGGCTGCGGTTTGTTCCATTCCGTGCCTGTGACACCGTGGTCAGCCATGGCAAGGAAATCATATCCCTGATTGTAGTGTTCAAGAATGGTTTCGGGATAGGTTACTTCTCCATCACTGTAGGTGGAATGGGTGTGCAGATTGCCCTTGTAAAGGCCCCATGTTTCCCAATCGACGTTTTCATAGGGGGAAACAAGCACATAATCTGTTGCTTCTGCGGCACTTGCGGCAAGAATGCCAAAGGGCAGCACCATCAGAAGACTGAGAACGATGCAGAGTGTTTTTTTGAGTGACTTCATAAGAATACTCCTTTTGGTTTTGTTAAAAAATATTATACTTTATTTTTCCTTTTTATGTCAAGGTTGACAAAGCTGATTTTTGTTGTATAATGGAACAAAAAAACAGGGAGAATTTTATGCACATTCGCCATACCTGCAAGGAAGATCTGCCGCGACTGCTTGAAATATATGCCCATGCACGCCGTTTTATGGCAGAAAACGGCAACCCCACACAGTGGAAAAATCACAAGCCTGCCCCCGAACGGGTGGAACAGGATATTGAAGAAGAAATCAACTATGTCGGCGTCGATGCGGACGGTGTGATCCGTTTTGTGTTCGTCTTTTTCACCGAACCCGAACCGACCTATTCTTACATTGAAAACGGTGCATGGCTCAACGACCTGCCTTACGGTACCATTCACCGCGTTGCAACCGACGGGACGGTACACGGTGCAATGGGGGAGATTGTTTCTTTTTGCAGGCAGACCATCGGCAATCTGCGTATCGACACGCACGAAAACAACATCCCCATGCAGAAAGCACTTGCCAAAAACGGTTTCAGAAAATGCGGTACGATTTATCTTGAAGACGGCGACAGCCGCATTGCATTTCACCTGGCATGAAAACAGCCTCACGGTCACAACAACCGTGAGGCATTTTTGTTAATGTGAAGACGGAACCTGACGTTCAGGATCCGGAGTCAGACGGGTCGCTCTGTTCATGCCGTGGTTGATGAGCATCATCATGCCCCTTGCCACGGTGTGTGCCGAAAGTCGGTCTTCTGTGTTCAGCCATGTCCAGATGAAGTTTGCCATACCTGCTGCCATGAACTGTACGATGTACATATGCAGCTCCGACGGATAGTTGTGCGGTGTGTGCAGAACAGCCTGTGTGACCAGATCGCTGAAGCTCTGACCGATGTTCAGTTCGCCGTTTTTGCTCAGCAGCACAAGGACAAGCCGACGGTTTTTTTCGCAGTATGAGAGGATGCCTGCCAGGACGTCCGGGGAGCTCAGTGCAGGACCTTCGATTTTTGACACAATGGCAAGAATATCGTTGTAAACAGCATTATAAATCTCGTCAAAAAGCTCACGCGGTGTGTTGTAATGCCTGTAAAATGTGCTGCGGTTGACATCAGCATTCTGGCAGATCTCTTTGATTGTGATTTCATGGATCGGTTTTTTTTCAAGAATGTCAATGAGACTGTTTTGCAGCAGTTTTTTGGTCATGGCTGTGCGACGGTTTTCTTTTTGCGGCATATCAATAACCCCGATTCTGATTTTTTTGCACAAATGCAACACGGTTGTTCAGAAAGTTCATGATGCTGTGTATGCAATATTGTGTCGCTTTTTGTAATTATAATAGCAGAAATGTATATAAATTGCAAGATTTATTTTGTTGACTTACAATGGAAATTAATATATAATATTCCATATGTGAAAACAGGAAATGAGGTACTGTTATGAAAAAGATGCTTGCTGTTTTGTTGAGCACATTGCTTGTGCTGTCTTCTGTTGCAGTTTTTGCAAGTGCCCAAGAGGACAAAACGGAATTTGCAGTGGCTGCTGACCTGCATTATCATGCTCCCCGCGAAGCACTCGAGGGCGATATCGATGACGAAATTTTCTGGTACGCCAACCGTCGTGCCGCCATGGAAGACGAAAGCCCTTATATCATCGATGCATTTCTTGCACAGTGTGCGGAAAACGACTATGACTTTGTTCTTCTGCCCGGTGACCTGACCAATGACGGCAGAGTCCTGACGGAAGACCACACCGTTGTTGCCGACAAGCTGCGTGCTTTTGAACAGGAAACAGGCATTCCCGTTTATGTCATTCCCGGCAACCATGACACGGGTGCCGGTGAAAAGGATACCACCGTTTCCATGTTCAAAGAAATCTATGCTGATTTCGGTTATAATGAAGCACTGACAGTGGACGAAACAACAGGTTCCTATGTTGCAGACCTCAACGACAGCTACCGTCTGATTGCACTCGATTCCTGTGATCCCACCAAATCCACCGAGGACGGCATGACAGCCGATCGGGTATTCTGGGTTCTCAAGCAGGCAAAACAGGCTGAAAAGGACGGCAAGTACCCCATTCTGATGATGCACCACAACCTGCTTGACCATCTGCCCATGCAGAGAATCATCAGCCGCAATTTCATCATCAAGTTCCACTATTCCACAGCCGAACTGTTTGCAAACGCAGGTATCAAGCTTGTCTTTTCGGGACATGAGCACTGCAGTGATGCTGCCGTTTACACCAGTATGCTCGGCAACACCATTTACGATTTCGCAACCACATCGCTTACCATGTATCCGCTGCAGTACCGCAGTGTCAGCATGACCGCTGATGAAATCACCTACACCGCACAGACCGTTGATGCCATTGACACCGATGCTCTGAAGGCTGCTGTGGACGGCTATACGGATGCACAGATCGATCTGATGAACCAAGGTCTGAACGCATATGCAAAAGACTTCCTCAAAGCAGGCGTTGAATACAGACTTGCACTGTCCCTGTCTATGGAAAAAATCGGTATTGCCGAAGGTGAATTCGGTTATGAGCTTGTCAACACCGCTGTCGGCGGCTTGCTCAAACTCCTTGAAATGCCGCTGTACGGTGAAAACAGTGTTTCAGAAATCGCAGCATCCTACAATCTTGAACTCCCCGAAACCGACTACGAGAACGGTTGGGATCTTGTGACGGAGCTTGCATCTGCTCACTACGAAGGTGAAGAAGCATATTCGCTGGATACTCCCGACGTAACCTTGTTGCTTCGTATGGTTTCGCTGATTCTTCGCGATGATCTTGCAACGGTCGGTGATGAAGTATTCCTCAAGGTCGCCAACCAATTGTTGAGCAATGTCGGCACGGATGCCGTGATGCAGGACATGAACAAGCTGATGACCAAGGTCTTCGGCTGTGTGACACCCGGTCAGTATTTCCTTGTTGCCCTTGTTTCTCCGTTGCTGTATGAATTTGCTTTTGACGGCGACGGTGTCCCCGACAACAACGGCACAATCGACGGGTATGCAACTGTCAACACGCAGAAAAACGTACAGAATGTGGCTGACAGAATTGAGAATTTCTTCAGTACCCTGGTGCTGTATTTCAGCCTGTTCTTCCGCTTCATCACTGCTCCGTTTGCAGGTTGATGAATAACACTAACAATAAAACACGGTCCGCTGACATCGGCAGACCGTGTTTTTTTGGTGGTTTTGATCAATCGGTGAACAGAAGTACGCAGGTGTTGGTGTTCGGTGAAATGCCGATGCCAACCTTTTCGTACTCTGCAAAAGAAGCGGAATTTCCGTTCTCATACGACCATTTTGTTGTTGACGAAGCGACAATGCATTCCGCTGCGGTGGTGTAGGGGATGCCGCGGCTTGTCATTGCATCAAAGGGAAGTCCGTAAAGGGCGGTATTGTGGGTTGTGGAACCTGTTCTTTGCATATCCAGTGCACGTCCCGAAGCAAGGTTCGACAGCTTTGCATCATACCGCAAAGCTTGCATTCCGTTTTTGGCTCGCTGTGCATTCAGGTTTGCAAGCAGTTCCGTTTCACGGGTTCTGGTCGAATCAAGTCCGACCGACAATCGCAGGATGATTCTTGCATCCGCTGCACTGATCGTACTGTCGCCATCCGCATCAGCGGTGCGTTCCTGCTGCATGGTGAACGTTGTGAGCTTGACGGAGTTACGCAGCACACTTCTTGCATCTGCCGCCTGCACAAGACCGTTGCAATCGACATCACCGAGCATGGAAAGTCCCATCAGCCCCGTTTCCATCATGATGTATTTCAGCCAGTAGCCGTTGTAGAACGTGCCGTAAAGGTGCAGACCGTCTGACGACATGGAGTAAATCATTTTGTTGACCAGTTCTTCGCTGCTGATGAAGTGCCAGCCGTTGTCTGCACACATCTTGCGTAGTGCTGCGTTGTAGGACGGACGCATCTGCCCGTTCGGAACGGTTGCAAGTCCTTCCGCTGTGGTCGGGAACAGGCAGCTGATGAATACCGTAACCCCCGGAACTGCAGCCTGCAGTTGGTTGATCAGCTTTTTGTAGGTCGGGATGAACGTGTTGTTCAGGTAAGAGCTTGTGCTCAGGCAGTTCATGCCGAAGTGGAAAATAACATATTCCGGTTGGGATGCGATGATGGTCGGCATTTTTGATTCAAGGAAATCGAGTCTTGCACCGACTTGTCCCGAGGTGTTGTAGGGACTTACATAGTTGTAATATCCGAGGGGGTAAATGATTGAGTCGCCGCAAAAATAGGCATCTGTGAAAATGGATGTATAGGTGGCATTGTAACCGCTGACGGTTGACAGATTTTTCATAATTTTGTCTGCTTGCTTTTCGGACGGAGATTTCGTCAGGCCTGTTGTCTGAATGCCCTTGACGGAGGTGAGAACCTGTTCGTCAGGTGTTGCCGCAGCGGCAAAAACAGAAAATGCGGAGAAGAACACAGACAGGCAAACGAGGATGCTGAGCAGTTTTGTGAACTTGATATGAATGCCCTCCTTTTTATTAAGATATGTTAATAATACCATGAGAACCTGTTTTTGTCAATAAAAATGCAAGATTTGCCTTAATAATGAGCGATATGTCGCAAATAGTTACAAGTGATTACAGGATTGTAAACAAAAAAGTTCTTCATAAAATGTTCGGGGATTTTGCTTGAGCGAGAAGCAAATTGGAGTTTAGCGGGATGACATCTAAGTAAATTATTCTCTCAAACACTTGTCGCCCCTGAAAGGGGAGATGTCACGAAGTGACAGAGGGGTTAACCAAATCTGTACAAAATCGGTCAATAAAGTCTGTTCTTTTCGTAAACCCCTCTGCCCTTTGGGCATCTCCCCTTTCAGGGGCGACAAGGGATGGTGGAGGTCGGTCTGTGC
>JAFSEF010000033.1 GCA_017435865.1 Clostridia bacterium | reverse complement strand
TTTTCTTAACAACTTTCCTGCGCTTTTGTAAGGAAAAGGATTTCGCCCGTTGCGACGGGCGACAATGGGCTCTGCCCCTTGACCCCGCAAGCTTTTGTGAAAAGCTTGACCAAAACTTTTAATAACTGACGACAGTCAAAATTCAGCGATAAACTCCAACACTTCCCCTTTGTACCCGTGAAGATCCAAAGAATCTGCCGTCGCTCAATTGAACGAACTGATGTCGAAAGTCACGACCGTATAGAGTTTTTTGTCAGCTGCAGCGGCAAGATCCGCATCAAGTTGCTTTTTGACCGCTTTTTTCTGTGCCATCAGCTGTGAGGGCAGCACAATGTCAAAAATCAGATTGGTGTGACCTTCGCCGACCACCATACGGAAATCGTGAATGCTGATGCGTTCGTCCTGCTTTCTGAGCAGTTGCGTAACCAGTGTTTTCAGTTCTTCCGTTTCCGCATCCCCCGTGATGACGGGGTCATAGTGAATGACAAGGTGTACACGGTGTTCTTCCATGCATTTGCGTTCAATGTTATCGATCAGTTCGTGGCAATACATGGGGTCTTCTTCGCTGTCCATTTCCACATGACAGCTTGCAAAACGCTGTCCCGGACCGTAATCATGCACCATCAGGTCATGGTAGCCGAGGACTTTTTCTTCACTTTCAATGACCTTTACGATCATTTCATGCAGTTCACTGTCGGCATTTTCACCGATCAGAGGACTGATCGTCTCTTTACCGAGCGAAATGCCGCTGTAAAGAATGAACACCGCAACGGCAAAACCGACAATGCCGTCCAGAGGCAGATCCGTAAACAGAGACGCCACGGAACACAGCAGCACCGCGGTGGTGGAAACAGCATCGTTGCGGCTGTCTGCAGCGGTTGCAAGCAGTGTATTGGAGCGGATTTCCTTACCGAGCCGACGGTTAAAAAGGAACAGCCACATCTTGACGATCACCGACACAACAAGAATAATTGCTGCAGGAACCGTAAAATCCACGGGTGTGGGGTTAAAAATCTTTTCAACAGAGGTTTTTGCAAGTTCAAAACCGATGATCAGAACCAGTGCCGCCACTGCAAGAGCAGACAGATATTCACTGCGTGCGTGTCCGTAGGGATGTTCTTCGTCGGCAGGTTTTTCTGCAAGACGGAAGCCGACCAGTGTCACCACCGAACCCGTGGCATCCGACAGGTTGTTGAGTGCATCGGCGGTGATGGCAATGGAGCCCGTTGCAGAACCGATGAGCAGTTTCATAAGGCACAAAAGGACATTGCACACAATGCCGACAGCACCCGAAAGTTTGCCGACTGCGGAGCGTTCCTTTTCGGAATGTGCCTGTGGGGAGTATGCGGGAATAAAAATTTTAAGCAAAAGTTTGGTCATAAATAGGTTAATCCGTTTCTGAAATACTTTCTTCGCTGAGCATTTCAACGAGCATTGCCATATCTTCGCTGAGCTTGCCCTGATTTTCCTTGGCAATGAGCATACGGCGTTCGTTGAGTGCTTTGTACATATCCTCTTTTCTCTTGCCGTCAAGGTCATAGAAGAACAGAGGAATGGTGCTGATGAGGTGCGGAACAAGATTGCCGACTGCATACAGTGCAAACACCTTGCGGTACACATCGACGGAATCCTGTGCCCAGTAGGTCGTATCGAGGGTGGTGTCGTATCCTGTCCATTTGATAACGGCAAGAGCAAGCATGGTATTGATGGGCTGGGTGAGCTTGTTGATATAATCTGTCAGCAAGCCGAACGTACCGTCGGGGCGTTCACCCGTCAGGTATTCGGTATAGTCATTGATTTCACGGCCGATTTCACCCTCAAGGGCGGTTGCAGGTGCATTATTAAGCCCGTTCAATCCGTAACCGATACAGAAGAAGATACCGCTGAGCCACCATTTTTTCTGCGGCATGGTGATCCATCCTCCGACTGCCCAGATGACATTGAGTACGGCATCCGTCAGACGCATCACAATAACGGCACTGCGGAAGGTCTTGAAACGATCCCGTATGGGTTTGATGAATGCAATAGAAATCACATTGCAGATGTGATAGAAAATATACAGCGGCATAATGCGTATTGCACCGCCGAAAATTTCAAGCTGTGTGATAACGTCCCATGAATAACCGCCGTTGCTCCATGCACTGTTGAAGAAACCTGCCACCACATTACGCATGGCATATTTGTTTTTGAGCACATAGAACATCGTCTTTGTAAGCGGTGCGGGCTTCGGCTGCAACAGCACACGTTCGGGGCACTTCATGGCAACACCCATGGTGCCGACCGTACCGAAAAAGGCGGTCACAAACCCGATGATGGTGAACATCAGAGGTTGCGACACAGGCAAGGTGCCGCTGTTATTGAGTGACATCAAAGCAATGTAAATGGTGGAAATGAGGTCACCGCCGTAAGCACCGGCATAACTTTGCACCAGTGAAACTGCAATTCTGTCTGACGGACATGGCGATTGCAGGGTCGGGTAGTTGTCGGTCGGGATGTTGAAAATGGTGGAGAACGTCTCCTGCAAAAACAACATGAAGAACAGATAGAGAATGCGTTTGGGGTCATTGATCTGTTCGGACGGAATCATCAGCGCACCGCTGTACAACAAAGCCGTAACCAGGAAAAACGGCAGCGGTGTTGTCAGCACATAGGGTCTTGCTTTTCCCCAACGGGTACGGGTGCGGTCATACACAATGCCCATCAAAGGGTTATTGAGCGTGTCATAAACACTGATGAGTGCCTTGATGACCGTGACATAGGACAGGTCCACCTTGAGCACTTTAGTATAATACATATTTGCATAGTTATCAAGACCTTGTTTCAGAGAACGCGAAAAACGCTGTACCGCCATCCATGACAATTCGGCGACAGACACCTGACGGGTGCTGTAGACATCGACGGCAAGTTTTTCGTATTTCTGCAAAATTCCGCGGTCAAGCGTTGCAGCAGAATAGTCATCCGCCTTGAGAAAACGATTGACTATTTTATCTTTTGTTGATACTTGCGACATCTTCGTTTCCTCCTTTATGCTGTGACCGTTACGGTGCAGACCGATTTGTAGTTTCCGTCAAGCGTAATGCAGTAAACGGTGGTCTGTCCTGCACCGACAGCCGTTATGTTGCCGTTTTCATCGACCGTTGCAACATTTTCATCGTCAGCAAACCAATACAGTGTTTTTATGGTTGCATCCGTAGGTGAAAAGCTTGCGGTCAGGGTGTCCGACTGCCCTTTTGCAAGGGTCATTTCTTTTGTATCGACCTTGATTCCCTCCACGGGAACGCGGACAAAGAACTGACAGGAATCCGTATAGGTAACACCGTTGTATGTGTAAGACCCCGTTACGGTGACGGGTTTGTCGCTGACACTGACACCTTTATAGAAATTGCCGTCAATTGCAAGCACGTTTTCATCGGAAGAAGTCCATGTAACGACCACATCGGCAGGTGATTCATCGGTGACGATGCTTGTTTTCAGTTCGTCCGTCGCACCTTTTTCGATGTAATACACTTCATCTCTGAAACTGAAAGAAACACGGGTAAAGCGGAACACTTTGTCCAGCTGCACGTCAAACTGCAGCGTCACCGTGCCGAAATCCGCATAGTCGCCGATGAAGGTCAACGGCAGGCTCACATGGCAGATTCTTGTCTGCCTGATTGCATTGAGCTGCTGTGCAAGACGGTCTGTTTCAGCAGAAAGTACAAAATCGTCATACACAAATTGTGCATTTCCGATATCTGCCACACCTTCAAAAAGTGTTTTCATGGAATCTACCGCTTTTTCAGCAGCCGCAAGCGAAAACACCGCAGATGCGGCAGCGTCCTCTTTTGCATCATATGCACAACCGTCAAAGGTGAACACATAGCGAAGATCATTTTCGTTTTCTTCATTGACAACCGCTTCGGCAGAAGCAAAATCGTTTTCACCGAAGTGCAGCGGCTGCACAACAGGGGAAAAGTCCTCACCGTAAGCACCCGTGTGGCGTTGATCGTCATAGCAGGCGGAAAGTTTATCCTGTACGGAAGAACGGATGTGCAGCAGATATACAATCAGCTGCTGTGCCGTCTGCCCGTTTACAAGAATGCTGTCTTCGGGGATGCTGACATCAAAAGAGACGTCTGTTTTGGTCCCCGCAAAGGACTTTGTGTCCGCAAGCAAGGACAAATACGATTCATACACAGCGGCCTCGTCAGCAGGAAGTGCAGGGTAAGCAATCTCCCGTGCAGGCAGCTCCTGCGTACCCTCATAACGCAATATGTACATTCCGCCGAACACCGTACCTGCCGCAAAGAAAAGAATCAGCACTGCGGTCACGGCTGCAAAAATGAACTTCTTGCGACGTTTGTTTTCATCCAGCTTGTCAATTCGTTCAAGACGCAGGCGTTCTTTTTCGCTTAAAGTATCACGTACATTCGTCTCAGCCATTTTCCGTCACCTCCGTCTGATAGACTGCACTGATGAGCTTCTGTTTCTCGGCTCTGTCTGCATCGGACTCATAAATGGGAGTCGGGATGGCAAGCAGCTCAATCTCCCCTTTTTTCCATTTGCGTCTGTATTCCACACGCAGCTCATCACCTTCGCGGAATACCCGTACGGGCGGTTTTTTAAGACACAACACAGCTGCAACCACAGGCGGCACAAACAAAAGAAGAGCCACCGCAAACAGCATACCGCAGCTTGCATCTGCAACGGAGCCGGCTGCTTCCCCTGCAGCCACAAGCGATGCACCGCTGACCTTTGTAAGCACCGCACCGAGCATACCGACAGCGGAAAAAACGATCACCATGACGGATGCCGTTTTGTTACCGATGAAGCTCAGAGCACCCGCAAGCAGATTCAGCACCGCAGCGGCTGCCATAACAAGATATGCAAAAATACAGGTTTTAAGAGCTGCGGCAACAGGGCCGAACACTGCACCCTGTGCAAATGCATCAAACTGACCGAGCAGGCCGCCCATAATTCCCTTGATGATGACATCAATCGCAGACAGCGTAAATGAGGATTCATAAAATGGTGTGGTGATGTGCAAATCGGCCAGCGGCAGCAACAGGGCCACCAGCGGCACAAAGACAAAGGCAATACGCAGCTTCTGTGCCACACCGCCTGTGTAAGCACTTTTGAGTTTCACCACATTGTAACGAAAATTTGCCATGGACATTTCTGCGATTCTGCGGTCCTTTTCAAACTGTCCCTCAAACGATGCGAACATAAGATGCACACCGCATTTTTTGCAATAGGGACTCATCTGCCAGATTTTAAGAGCCGCATCGCATTTCGGACACCTGGTCATAAATAACATCTCCCCTTGTTCCGTTCTTTTTCTGCAAAGCAATCGGTATTTCAAATAAAAATACACTTGTATTATTTTACTATATTTTTTTCTTTTTTACAATACGTTTTGTAAATATTGTAAAAAAAAATTAATACTTCCGTATAAAGCACTTCCTCTTTTCTCCGTCTCCACGAAGCGTAGGTTGTAAATGTGCGGCACAGGCAGTATAATAAACACATCAACACACAAAAGGAGATCACAATGAATTCATACATCACCGGACAGACCATCAGAAAACTGCGTGAAAACAGAGCTCTCACCCAGAACGAACTGGCACAGCAGCTCGGTGTCAGCAGCAAAGCGGTTTCAAAATGGGAAACTGCCAAAGGACTGCCCGACATCACACTGCTTGAACCGCTGGGTGAAGCACTCGGCGTGTCCGTTGCAGAATTGCTCAGCGGCAACACCATCACCAACCGGAACCTCTCTTCCAACATCCTCTTTTCAAAATTTTATGTCTGCCCTGTCTGCGGCAACATCATCCGCACCACAGGGGAAGCTGCCATCAGCTGCTGCGGCATTGCGTTGCCGCCACTTGAAGCCGAAGACACGGACGCAGAGCACATCGTTACCATCGAACCCGTTGAAGATGAAAAATTCATCACCGTAAACCACCCCATGACCAAAAGCCATTTTATTTCGTTCCTTGCATTCGTCACGTCCGACAGGGTGCAGTTTGTTAAACTCTACCCCGAAGGCAATGCCGAAACAAGACTGCAACTGCGCGGCAGAGGATATCTGTATCTTTATTGCAACAAGCACGGCCTGATGAAAGTCAGGGTATAAAAAAATATTCTATATCAGCCCCCCGTCCCCCAATCTTGGGGGCGAAAAGGTGTTTTTTGTTCAATAAGCTTGCGTCATTCAATGAGCCGCAGGCGAATTATATGCAAACTGCTCACAATCGCGAGTAGTTTCCTATATAATAAAAAATATTGCATTTCCTTTTATTTCTATTGCTGTTTTTCGTAAAATGTGGTAAGATAATAAGCAAGTTAATAAGTAAGTTAAAGGAGATAAAGTGATGTCGGATTATGTCCCTCCTTATCAGATCACCGATAAAATACTGACCCTTGTTGCTTTGATTTCCGAAAAAATCGGAAGTATCTCCCAACGAAGCAATCTTGATGCAAAACCCCATCTGCGGAAAAACAATAAAATAAAATCCATTCATTCTTCCCTTGCCATTGAAGCCAATTCGCTGACCCTCGGTGAGGTGAAGGATGTCATCAACGGCAAAACCGTCCTTGGTGCGGAAAAAGAAATTCAGGAAGTCAAAAATGCCTATGCCGCTTATGACGAAATTGCAAACCTTGATGTTTACAGCCTGCAGGAACTGCAAAGATTGCATGGCATTATGACCAAATATCTGACGGATGTCAGCGGTTCTTTCCGTCTTGGCGAAGAGGGTGTTTTCAGCGACGGGAAGTGCATTTTTATGGCACCGCCGGCAAAACTTGTTCCATCCCTTATGGAAGATTTATTCGCATGGATGCAACGCAGTCAGGGAATTGTGCATCCGCTGATTCTTGCGGCTGTTTTTCATTATGAGTTTGTTTTCATTCACCCGTTTACCGACGGCAACGGCAGAATGGCAAGGCTCTGGCACACTGCCATTCTTGCAAAATGGCAACCGATTTTTGAGTTTATCCCGATTGAAAGTCAGATTGAAAAATTTCAGAACGGCTATTACGATGCAATCGCAAAATGTCACACCCACGGCAACAGCACCGTGTTTATAGAATTTATGCTTGAGCAGATCAATACCGTTCTGGATGAAATCAGCATTGCAGTAACGGCACCGGGCAGCAATGTTTCGGAATATGTCAGCAGGCTGCTGTCGGTTATGGAATATGATACCCCGTATTCATCGAATGAACTGCTTTCTCTGTTGGGATTGAAATCCAAAGAAGCCTTGCGCAAAAATTATCTCAATCCTGCCATTCGTGACAACCTGATCTGTATGACCGAACCCGACAAACCCAAAAGCAGAAATCAGAGATATATAAAGAAATAATCAAAAACTCCTTGTTCCGCACACCGGAGCAAGGAGATTTGTGTTTTGCGGACTATTATGTTTTGTTGTTGTGTTTTTCCAGATAAGCAAGCAATCGCAGATCAATTTCCGCATCGGGATTTGCAGCCTGAATTTTGTCGCACATGGTTGTAAACATTTCAACATGGTTAATAAAATATCTGGGAACCGAAATCACCTTTTTGTATTCACTTGTTTTGATTTTTATGTACCAAGGACCGTAGCCGGGAATCATTGCAGCTTTAACGGACTGCACGTTTGCATATTTTACATAAACTTCTCGTCCTGCAATATTGCCTTGTACCCTGAATGCATTAAACAGCATATTTTCATCCAGAAAAGAAATAAACTTTTTCTTATCTTCTATTGCATAAGCAATATAGGCAGAAATTGCAACCACAGCGGTGCCGTAATGCGGTTTGACATTCGGAAAAAAGTTTCTCTCAATGATATACCACAAGGCAATAAATGCCACTATAAAAATACCGTCCAGAATCGTGTGTTTGAAATCATATTTGTATTTCATCTTTGCACGGTCTCCTTTTATTTTTTGATTATTTTCAATATGATAATACCATGATTATCGTAATATAACAATAGCAAAAACTGTAAAAATCAGTAGGATTTTGCTGCGCTTTGTGTAATTTTTATCTCTAAAAATTGACTCTTAAGATAAAATCAGTTATAATTTATTCACATTCTGAAATTTGCAGCGGGGGATTTTTATGCGTAAGCAACCCAACATTCTCTTTATTGTCACCGATGATCAGCGGTTTGACACCATTCATGCACTCGGAAACCAAGAGATCATCACACCCAACCTTGACCGTCTTGTCGGCCGCGGTATGTCCTTTACCCGTGCGCACATTGCAGGTGGTACCTGCGGTGCGGTGTGCATGCCCAGCCGTGCCATGATTCTTTCGGGCAGAAATCCGTTCCACCTCGAAGACCTCGGCGGGAACATTCCCGCACAACACAAGACCATGCCCGAAACCTTCAAAACCAACGGCTACGAAACCATAGGACTCGGCAAATGGCACAACGGCTGTCCTGCCTATGCACGCAGCTTCACGCAGGGGGCAAAGGTCTTTTTCGGCGGCATGTGGGACCACTGGAACGTGCCGACCTGCCGTTTTGACCCCACGGAGCAATATGACAATGTCATCCATTTTGTGGTGGATTTTCACAAGGACAACCATCCGCAGCCACAGCATTGTGACGAATTTTGTCCCGGCAAGCACTCAAGCGAACTGCTGACGGATGCGGCGATTGACTTGCTGCAGCAAAATGCAGGCAAAGAAAAGCCGTTCTTTATGTATTTAGCTTACCTTGCACCGCATGATCCGCGTACCATGCCCGATCGGTTCAGGCAGATGTATAACCCCGACAAAATCACACTGCCGCCCAATTTCCAAACCGTTATTGAGACGAACTATCCGCTGATGGTGCACCGTGACGAGCATCTTGCCGCGTATCCGCGTGAAGAAGCGGAAATCCGCCGCCACATTGCCGAATATTATGCCATGATCACGCACCTTGATTCCGAAATCGGCAGGCTGCTCGATGCCCTGCACGAATCGGGTGAAGAGAACAACACCATCATCGTCTTTACGGGCGACAACGGACTTGCTGTCGGGCAGCACGGCTGGCTCGGTAAAGAGGATATCTACGAACACGGTGTGCGTGTACCGCTGATTTTAGCAGGTCCCGGCATTGCACAGAATGTCCGCAACGAAGCGTATGTGTATCTGTATGACATCTTCCCCACCCTGTGCGAATTTGCAGGACTTACCGCCCCCGATTCCGTGGACGGTAAAAGCTTTGCACATCTGCTCGACAATAACCACGGACAGCAGTTCCGCGATGAGCTGTATCTGATTTTCGACCAATTCGTACGCGGCGCAAAAGATGACCGCTACAAGCTCATCGAATACCGCAACGGCGACGAAGACGGCGACAAGTGGACGTTCCTTTATGACCTCAAAAACGACCCGTGGGAAACACAAAATCTTGCCGACGATGACAATTACAAAGACCTCGTCAGCCGAATGCGGCAGAAAATCCTGACCCACCGCGACGAATGGGAAGAACAAAACCACCCCTGGGGACAGGATTTCTGGGACAGATTCTGAATGCTTTTTACGGCAGTCTTTGCTTTTTCCTTCAGTTCTGCTTTTAATGCAAAAAAATTTTCTTCAGGAGGTTATTTTATGAAAAGAAAAAACAACAAGAACATCCTGCGTGCTGCTTTGTTGACTTTGTGCGTTCTTTTTTCCCTTTTCTGTGCACCGCAACACATTGCATCCGCACAGACCGCAGCGGACTTTGAACCGCTTGTCTACCCTGCGGAAGCCGTAACGGACTTCAGGGAAGAAATGCTTGACAGAGTTTCAACAGGTCCCGACTATGTTTCCAACCGCGGCTACGAGGAAAGCGGTCTGTATATGTCCCCGTACTGGAGCTGCACCGTTTCGGGTGCTGAAATTCCCGTGTATGCGGTGATGAGTTACAACGAAGACCAGAACCGCGGTGTGCTGCAATCGTTTGCAACCGTGTATGTTGTCGATTTTGCAGACGGTCTTGACGTCACACTGACCGCAACCGACAAGCAGATCGGTTCTGCCGTGATCCTGCCTGCAAAATACGGTGCCGTTGCCGATGTCAACCAAAACCGTGTCCGTTTTACCGCCACCGCAACAGGTGCTTATACCTGCCTTGTTAACGGTGACTCGCTGACCGATGCCGTGACCGTTTTTGTAAAAGAATACACCGACGAAGAAGCACAGATCAATCTCTACAAAGAACAGTACGGTGCAGACCGTGTCAAGGTCTTCCCTGCCGGTTTTTATGAGGTTGAATACATTGATACCGAAAACTGCGATGTCATTTATTTCTGCCGCGGTTCTTATGTTTGTGCAAAACACCTCTACGATGTACGCGGTGATGAAGAAGCGGCTGCATTACCGCCGCGGAAAACATTCCTTGACATTTATGAAAGAGATGGGTTTATCATTGACGGTGCAGGTACCGTGGATTTCAACCGCCTTGACCGCAATGAACGCTCCCTTATGAACGTTTCGCACGGCAAAAACTGCTCTTTCACCGGACTTACCTTTATCAATCCGCCTGTCTGGACGGTCACCGTTTATGCCACAGCCGACAGCACCATTGACGATTTCACCATATTCGGCTACCGCACCAACAGCGACGGCATCAACATCTGCGGCTGCATAAACATGGAAATCAAAGACTGTTTTGCACGAAACGGAGACGACTGTTACAGCGTCAAAACCATGAATGCCGAGTACACCGCCGAAAACATCACATTCCGCAACTGCATCGGCTGGAGCAACAAGTGCCGCTGCTTCGGCATCACGGGTGAAGTGTATGCCCCGATTGAAAACATCACCTTTACGGATTGCGACGTGCTGTACAGAAACGCAAACTGGGACAACGACCGCGTAGCTTCGCTCACAGTTGCCGTTGAAATGGGCGGTGCCCCAATCAACAATGTTCTGTTTGAAAACATCAATATTTACCGCGATGACGGCAGACCTTTTTACTGCATAATCAACAACGAAATTGAAAACTGCAAGGTAAGCGGTGTTGTGTTCCGCAACGTCACTTACAACGCTGCCGAACAAGCAAAAATCGCAACCCGTAAGAGCTTTGACGATTTCACGGAAAAATTCTGTGCCTTTGTTTACAGAATGCTGCGTTTTCTGTTCCCCGGTCTGGAAGAAAACTTCCGCAGCCTGATTCCCGGCAATAACGAAATGGACGTAAAACTCGAAAATGTTGTCGCCAACGGCAATGAACTCAACAACTTCAATCGGAAGTTTTTTGTTGAAAGTAAACGCAATGAAAATATATCATTCTGAAAAAAACAGCAAAGGAAACACTATGAACAGACCTTATATCATTTGCCACATGGTCACATCCGTTGACGGCAAAGTCACGGGAGATTTTTTATCCGCACCCGAATGTGCACCTGCCTGCGAGATTTATTATGACATCAACCGCAGTCTGCAGGCAGACGGCTTCATCTGCGGCCGCGTCACCATGGAAAGCAGCTTTACGGGCGGTTACACCCCCGATCTGTCACAATTCAAGCCCGTGCAGCACGACGGTGACCGCAAAATGGACTATATGCTTGACGAGGAAGACATGAGCGGTTTTTATGCCGTTGCATTCGACCCCAAGGGCAAACTCGGCTGGAAATCAAATAGAATTATCGACCCCGACGGCGACCCCGGTTATGACAATGCACAAATCATCGAGGTGCTGACCGAGCAGGTTGACAAGCGGTATTTAGGCTATCTCGAAAGCATGGGGATCCCCTACCTTTTTGCAGGCGAAACCGAAATCGACGTGCCGCTTGCCCTGTTCAAACTGAAAAATATTGTCGGCTGCAGCACCCTGCTTTTAGAAGGCGGCAGCATCGTGAACGGTTATTTTCAGAGAGCAGATGCAATAGACGAACTGAGCCTTGTCGTCGCACCGCTGCTTGCCGACAAGAACGACAAACCGCTGTTTTCCGACAGCATTCCTGCCGCATTTGAACTCGTAAACGCGGAAACCAAAAACGGCAATCTTGTTTTGACATATAAAAAGAAATAACCGCAAAAAAATGAACCTCCCTGTAACATCAACCGATACAGGGAGGTTTTCGTTTTATACACTTTTTTCCTTTGCAAATTTTTCAATGTACCCGATCTGCGTAGGCATTATATTATCGGGCAGATTGTGTATGTCAAAAAATCTTAATTGGGTGCTTTCACCGTCATGTTTTAATTCGCCGTAAAAATCATTGATCTCATACACCACATCGGTGTAATACACTTCATCCCCGTTGGGATAAACCATATGCACATTCGCTTTGATGTCAAACAATTTCGCATTTGTAAAGTCAAGGTTTGTTTCTTCTTTGATCTCTCTTTTAAGTGCATCTTCCAACGATTCACCAAGCTCAACAGCACCACCGGGTGTGCACCATTCGCCTGTATCGGTTCTCTTTTCAAGAAGCATACCTTTTTCTTCGTTATAAAGAATCGCCATTGCGGCAACCGCCATAATGGGTGCATGACCTACATATTTTCTCATTTCGCCGATGTAACTCATAATCATTCTCCAATCTGCAATTCATTAAAAAGCAATTTTTCAATTGTAATGCGAGGACGCCACCAAGCTCTTGCCTGTTCATATTCGTCCGTGTACGCAGTGTACCATTTCCAAGTAATATCAAACCCACCGTCTTCCATTTGCAGTTTGCCTAAAATGGTCTTTTCGGCAGCAATTAACGATTTGATTTCAGGCGTGATAAACTCCAAATATTTGCCAGTAAAGATACTTGAAGGCATCGGCACATATTCTACACCGTATTTTGATACATCTTTGCAAATACAATTTTCAATAGCCTTACACAGCAGGTCTTTGAAAATGTTTAAATCAACTATATCACTAATGCAGTTTGATGTTAAAAACTCATAAGCCATCAGATAGCAATTTATATCATCTCCGCCGACTGTTTCACCATTTTCAAGAAAATCCAAGCCCTCTTTTATGATTTTTTCATAGAGAGAGATGCGAGTACCGTAGCAAATCATAAATGCCGCCAATGAGATTGACGGATTGAAATTGCTGATACCGTCGCCCTTTTTCTTCCACCAAATTGCATGAGGGTAATCCTTATTGCTGTCTATCGCAAACAGCCACCGTTTTTTATCTTTATCGAAGGAATCATGAGATTCCAAGTATTTAACGATATTTTTTACTATATCGGAATCTCTGTCAAGTGCATTTACACGTGAAAGGGTAATGATTGCATCGTTTGTTGCAATCGGACTTGAATTGGGATTAAAGAAATCAGGCTCAAGAGCATGTCCGAATCCGCCGTCCGCATTCTGAAATTTTGAAAGCTCATCAACAACAGTCTGATTAAAGCCATCTTCAAAGTAAAACTTATAAACAGCCAATTCAAGCGGTCGTGCATTTTCTAAAACAAATTTTTTTGCTGCGTTCTTATCCATAATTATCACCACATTATTGGTCAAGTAATACCTGCACTTTTTTATCGAAATTATTTTTTAAGTCATCCAATACACTATTTGCCCAATCGGGAAAATGCTTTCTTTTACAAGCGTGATAAAGAGTAACTAAGACAGATGCAACATCATCAACTATAATTTCATTTTTGTCAAACTCTCCGTAGGCTTCAAGAAATGTTCTTTTAGCGTTCTCACCGAGAGAATAACACACGTTCGGATATCTGAATACACATACCCCTTACCGAGCAAATTGTAATCAAACATAAACGCAGATGATTTATCCTTGGCTACAATAAGATTTGTGTAATAAAAATCGTTATAGGTGAGAACTCTTGGCAAGCTCCTGATTTTTGAAACTATAATATCAAAACTATCATTAATGATTTTCCAAACAGGCAGGCTTTGTGTGCCTGTTTTTGATTTAATAAACTCTATATTTTCTCTTGTTATAAAATCAGTTTCATCATAAAGTTCTGTAATATTTTCTTTAACAAAATTTTTACTGCTTGTATGTAAAAGCTTGTACCATTCAGCAATTTTAGAAGCAATCACAACATCATCCAAATCCTCTTTTGTCGCAAGCCTGAAAAAGTCGCTTTCAGAAACATCTTCCATAAGAATAGCCGAATCAGTGAATCCGAAGACCTTAACAGTCGGAATGTTTATCACATCGAGAAGCTGATAATTCCTGATTTCACGCTTAAAATCTTCATTCTGAAAGTATTTAATTATATATGATTTTGTATCACTCCGAACTCTTGCAACGATAACCCCATCTTTGTTATGAATTAAAGTAATTGTACCGTATGGAATATTCAGTATTTTGAGTTCTTGCTTGATTTTTAACTGTTCAAACATACATTTCACCATTTGTAAATTTATAAGATAATTATACTCTTTAAAGAATAAAAAATCAATCTGAATACGAAATGATTTGGCGTCAGAGATTTCAACCTCCACCGCCGATTTTTTTAATTGAATATAATTTCACTATTTACAATCTCTCTTGCCCTTACTTCAATGTTCTGCATACGGCATACCCACTCCAATTGATTTTCTTCTTTAAGTTTCTCGGTTACACATTCATCCTCTTTCATCTGTTCAATAAGTGTATCAAACATAGCCTTTGCCTGTTTTTCAATTTCTGCACAATGCTGATACAGTTTACCTTGCATAAGCAATGAGTTGAATAGCACCTTCTTATGTTTTTCAAGATAAGATTTATACATCATTCCCCATTTGCCGAGAACGATATTTGCTTCTTCAGGTGGTAAGATAAGGTTAGGGATGAGATAATCACCAACACAGCGATAACTGATAGATATTTTGTTTGTCACAATGATAACCTCCTTATTTTTCACTCTTATCAATGATTTTCAACAACAGCTCATCAACATCCTCTGTGGGTAAATCCTCTGCCAAAAGCATATTGCGAAACTCATTCATACCGTTGATAAGTAAATTACACTCAAAATCTGTAAACTTGATTTTTATCTTTCTTCTCATAAAAAATGACCTCCTTGTATTTGGTAACACCATTTTACAAGGAGGTCCGTGTTTTGTCGAATCGCGAGCAGTTTCCTATATAATAAAAAGAAATAATCACAACAAAATGAACCTCCCTGTACCATTAACCGATACAGAGAGGTTTTCGTTTCTGCATTTCAATCACCATTCGATGTGCTCATTTATAAATCTGTCAAACTGCCATTCGGGACCCTCATATAAAACCTGCAATAACACTTCCTGTAATTCTGCTTTTGAAAGCTTTTTTATGTAATTCCGAAGCACATCATCAAGTTCTTCTGTTCGCTTTTCCTCTTCTTCATAATAAGCATCCAACTCCGCTTTGTATTTCCGTGCTTCGTCAGGAAAAGCCGTGAAGAAAACGGCCACCATATGCTTGCATATTTTCAATCCGTTTGCAAAAGGACAGTCGCATGTTGATGTTTTAGGCTTCTTCAGATTGAGATGCACAAAATACGGGTTCTGAGCAGTTCCTTCAACAGTCCCCTCATATTCAAAATCATGAATCTGCTTACAAGACAAAACCTTGTTCTCTGTAAAATATTCATATCCGCGGTAAACTGATTTTCCGCTTGCAGATGAAAGTAAGCTCATAATAACATCTCCCTGAAGTACAAAAAGTCTATGCTGTACCTGTACTACTGAAATTATACACGTTTTTACAGAGAAATGCAACACAATCAGAAGACGGATTGACAAATAATATAACATTGTATATAATAACATATAGAAATAATGTTACATCCGAGGTGTTCTATGAAAACATTACTCCGACAGATTCGCTCACATCTGAATTTAAGTCAGACTGCGTTTGCCGAGCAGTTGCATGTCACGTTTCAGACAGTCAACCGTTGGGAAAACGGTAAGGTTGTTCCGAATAAACTTGCCCAATCTGAAATTTATGATTTCTGCAAAGAAAACAAAGTTCCCGTTTATGATTTTATTATCAATAAAATTGCTGCTGTTTCAGCCGGTATAAAACTTGATGCAGGTCGGATGTTGCTTTACCATGGCTCCAAGTCGGGTATCGAGGGAAGTATTTCACCACGAAGCCGTAAACAATGCGACTTTGGCAAAGGCTTTTATATGGGTTCTGAGCCTGCACAAGCGCTTACGCTTATTTGCGACTATGAAAAATCCAAATTTTATATCATCTCCATATGTGCAGATGAATTGGCACATCTGGAAGTACCTGCAGATCTTGAATGGGCTATGATTGTTGCATTCAACAGAGGCAGAATGGAAAAAATAAACGGTACTTGCTTTTATAACAAGTACCGTGCTATGACCGCAGATAAGGATTTGATTATCGGCAGTATCGCAAATGACAGAATGTTTTATGTGATAGATAATTTTTTTATCGGCAATATCACAGACGCAGCTCTTGTAAACAGCTTATCCGCATTACAGCTCGGCAAACAGTATGTTGCCGTTACCCAAAAAGGCTGTGACAATGTCCGTATTGAATGCGAAGTACCTCTTTCTTATCTTGAAAAGCTTGTTATAAGAGATGTTGCAGAAGAAAACAGAACAAGGGGTGTTTCTCTTGCCAACGATATTTGTAAGAATTACCGCCGTGAGGGTAAATTCTTTGATGAAATTCTCGATGAAGCAATGAGAGAGGAGGAACTCCATGAATGAACTTCAATTGAAGATGTGCGATATTCAGGGCAGACTGTTTGAACTGTCCGCAGACAGAAAATACAGCAGCTCTGCTTTTATAAAAGAATTTATGACTTCACCTGTTGCAAGATCACTGGATTCAAAATTCAACCATATGCAATGGGCAGGCGAAGAATATCTTTTGGATGAAATTGTTTCCAATGTCGGAGATGAAGTGTTTTCAAAAGGCGGTGCAATTCTGTCAAAAGATGTGCTTTATTGGATCGGTTACATTTACCGTTATTGGCACTATTATACCGGTGAAGACAGTGCTAAAATATACAAGCAGGCACCCTATGAAACGATGAAACGCAACTATATGATTTTCCACACAATGGCACCCGAACTTGCTGTTGAGGACCTGAAAGAAATCTACATTCAGCACAAGCAATAGTGAAAATCATGCAAAAGCATTGCATACCAAACCTGCGACTCGGATTCCACCATCAAAAAACAGCGGTAAGAGTTTTTCTCTTGCCGCTGCAACGATTGTGTTGAGTTTTATTTAAGCTCTTTACGAAGACACCAGTCTGCCCATTTTTCCTTTTTATAGAATTTACCTGACATTGTGTGACCGTATGTATCCCAACGGGTGTATTTCACATCTGCTCCGAGTTTTTGAAGTTTATCAAAACAGTAGTCATCACTGTCTATTGTAACATTGGTATCGTCTGACGAGTGTGCAATCCACAACGGAGTGGTGGCTAATTTTTCAACATCATAACAGCTGAAATCGTTATCAATAAACAATTTGCCCATTACAGGAACTCCTGCCGCAAAAGAACCGGGAAACAGATACGCAAGATGCCATACACAACAACCGCCAAAAGAAGTACCTGCAATATAGATTCGATTTCTGTCAAAATCAATCGGCAAATCATCAATAAGTTTTTTTACCGATTTTATGTAGCTCTGAATCAAATCATAACCTCTGTTTGCACCGTAGGGAGCTTGCGGAAAAAGGATATTGCAATCCGTTTTTGATATCTGACGGTATAATGGCATATTGTCAAACATCTGCTTTATATTATCGTGCCCCAATGCCCCGGCACCGTGAAAAAGAACAAATAACGGTCTGTTCTTTTCTTTGGCTTCAATCAATCGGAACGGAAAACTCATTTTGTCAGCCTTATCGGTATATTTATAAGAGCTGACTTTGCCGCCATGGATTTTTCTTATGCCGTCATTATTATTTTTGATTTCATTGTTGATGTATTCATCGGCTCTCAACTGCTTTTTCTTATAGCTTTTAAAATATCTGTACGTCTTCATAATTGAATGCGGCATCTTTTCTTTCTTTTCGAGAGATGTTTGTGACAGTATGTAAAGATAATCGTCAGTTCCGACGAGCTGAATTTTGTCAAGATACGCTTCTTGTCCGTCGCGAACATTGTCTTTGAAAAGGGCTCGGATTACATCAATCTCTGTTGCATCAAAAGATATCAGTATTAAGCCTGCATCAACAGTGCCTTTTTCTATGTAAGCTTCAAAAGGTAAAATATCACACAAATAATTGTCAATAACACAACGGAATCTTAAATCGCTCACGAAATCACCTCTGATTTAAGTAAAATGTATAGTTTTTTTCAAGACGATTATAGCATATTGAATCCGGATTTACAATCGGGGGCATGTGACAAAAAATCAATGCGTAGCATTGTATATCATCAAAACGAAGTTTTGCATATCATCAAGGCGAAGCCTTGCATATCATCAAAACGAAGTTTTGCATATCATCAAGGCGACAGGTATGCACACTCCGTGTGATGA
>JAFSEF010000032.1 GCA_017435865.1 Clostridia bacterium | reverse complement strand
GGCAGAGCCCATTGTCGCCCGTCGCAACGGGCGAAATCCTTTTCCTTACAAAAGCGCAGGAAAGTTGTTAAGAAAACCCTCGCCGGGGGTTTTCTTAAGTGCGAAGCACTATTTCAATCTCCCCGACAAACCGCAATTTGATTCTTGTTTTATCAAAATCTCCGGACATACCTGAAAAATCTGTTTTTTTTACTTACATAAACTCCAAAAATAGCAGCTGTAAGCACTGTTTCAACACGAAACAGATGCGACACGGCTGCTTTTGTTTGTGCTTGATTTAAGAGGGACGATGTAGTATAATTTATTATGGAATATTATATTTGGAGAATTTGAAATGGCTTTTAAACCGCACAGATATGTATTTGCCGCTTTTGGAGCAATGCTCGGAATTGCCGAACACATCAAACTGTATTTGTACAGCAAAGATGCAACCGCCATGCAGAAACGTCTGCTGCTGCGTCTGATGCGTGACAACAGGACAACCGAATACGGGAAGAAAAACGGCTTCAAAGACGTAAAGTCGGTTGCCGATTATCAGCGTATTGTGCCATTGTCCGATTATCTTGATTACGAAGAATATGTCCACCGCATGGCTGACGGAGAAAAAGGGTTGATTACAAACCGCTTTGTCCGTCGGTTTACCGAGTCTTCCGGCAGCACGGGAAGAAGCAAGCTCGTGCCTTTGTCGGGTCATGCGGAATGGAATTGCCAGTGCTTCAGTTTTTCGGCTCCCGTTGGTTGTGCGGTCAAGTATTTTGCCAAAGAAAAGCACCGTCCTTTGCCGCCGCAAAGAGGACTGCTGACGGCTGAAATCAGTGCCCGTAAACTCAAAGGCGGTGCAACGGTGTCCTGTCTTTCGTCTATCCCGCTGCTCAACCTGAAACCGATCGTACCCTTTATTACAAGTTCTCCGAAAGAAGTGCTGTTTCCCGCACAGCAGGAAGATACGGATATGCACTATGTAAAGCTGCGTTTTGCTTTGCAGGAAGACGATATCAGCTATCTCGGAACCATTTTCATCACAACGCTTGAGTCCATGTTTTTCTATATGGAGGAAAACTGGGAGCTGCTGTGCCGTGATATAGAAAAGGGAACCATCGATGAAAGCATCCGTATGTCTGCACAGCTGCGTAAAAAACTTACAAAACGTCTGCGTCCGCGTCCCGAACGTGCAGAAGAATTGCGAAAAGAATTCAGAAAAGGTTTTGACACCGAACCCATCATTCCCCGTATCTGGCCTGCCTGCGGCTGGCTGTACGGTATGGGAACAGGGGCTTTGTCGCATTATGCAAAAAAACTGCGCCGTTATATCGGCGAAGAAATGCCCATCCATTACCTCGGCTATGCCGCAACGGAAGCACTCATGGCGGTGCCGATTGAACTGGACAGCTTTGAGTATGTGCTTTTGCCGCACAATGCTTTTTATGAGTTCCTGCCGCTTGATGCACCAGAAGGCAGCCGTCCGCTGACCATTTCCGAAGTGCAGCCGGGGGAAGAATACGAACTGATCCTGACCAATTTAAGCGGTTTTTACCGTTACCGCATCGAAGATGTTGTCAGGGTGACGGGATTTTATCATCAGTCACCGAAAGTGACATTCTGCTACCGACTCAATCAGATTGCCAACATCAGCGGTGAAAAGGTCAACCAGATGGCATTCGACGAAATTGTCGGTCATTTTTCCGAGAAAATGAATGAACTTTTCATCGGTTACAGCATTTATGCAGACCGCAGCACATCGCCCGGGCATTATGTTTTGCTGCTCGAAACCGCAAACGAACATTCTGTTGCGGATGAAGAAGAATATGCACGTATATTTGAAAGAACCTTCTGCGACGGCAATGTGTCCGTGGAACCTCTGATCAACAGCGGTGCTCTGGGACATTGCGAAGTGCATTTTCTGACCAAAGGCACATACGATGCCTACCGTGAATTGCTGCGTCAGAACGGAGCAAACCTGAATCAGGTCAAACCCATCAAGGTCATCACGACCGATATGCAGAAAGACTTTTTCTTCAACCGCATCATCCGCTGAAAGGAGCGTTCTGCTTGAAAAACGCAAAAATGCAGTTGTCCTCATTTTTGATGAGTGCCTGTGCTGCGGAGGTACCTGCCGTGGAAACAGGAAAAAAATACATTGATACGCTTGCACGTCGCGGATTGACGGACGAAAATGTTGCCGTGCAGCTTGCTTTTGACCGTCTGAATACACCTGTGACAGAAAAACTGACGGCTGAGCTGTATGACAAGGTCAACCACCTGTGCCGCCGCTACATGGACAAAGTGGCACGGTTTTATCTGTGCTATGACTTTGTGCCCGATGTGAACGCTCTGCGGACCGCGATTCTGTGTCTGTATGAGAAAGCACCCGTTTTTCATTCCGTGTTCGTTCCGCATCCGATCCGTCCGTTCTGGCGGGTGTGCGATTACACAATTGACGATGTACTGACGGTTATGCAGGCAGAAGATCTGCAGGCTGCTGCGATCGCTTTTCTGGAGCAGAGTGTTGCTCCGGAAGATCCCTCGCAGATGAAAATTGCACTGGTTCACAATGAAAACGAAAGCATCCTTGTATTTCGTTGGAACCACATGATCATGGACGGCGGCGGATTCAAGCAGTTTGTCAGCGACCTGTGCAATGCTTACAACGAATACAGGCAGACAGGGAACGCATCCCTCGCTTTCCGTACGGGAACACGTGCATACAGTGCCGTGTATGCCGACCTGCCGAAAGAAAAGAAAAGAAAAGCAAAATTACAGATCGCAGGAGTCGCTGTCCGCGAGAAAAAAGTTCTGCCCTTTACCGCAAAAAACGGGGAAGAGAAGAACACCATTGTTTATCATGCCGTTTCCGAAGAGGTTGTTTCTGCCGCTGTTGCCGTTGCAAAGCAGAACGGTGCCACGGTGAATGACCTCCTGTCGGCAGCTTACATCTATGCCGCTTACAAAATGATCGGCTGTGAAAAGCAGCCTTTGCATTTGTCCTGTGCGGTGGATTTGCGGCGATATATCCGCAATCCTGCAGCACTCGGT
Source organism: Clostridia bacterium (assembly GCA_017435865.1). Classification (GTDB taxonomy): domain Bacteria; phylum Bacillota; class Clostridia; order Oscillospirales; family Acutalibacteraceae; genus RUG806. The sequence goes on along the minus strand of JAFSEF010000032.1, from coordinate 3,433 downwards.
TATACCAACCACACCACATTCATGTATTGCAGTGTGCCGCAGTTGTCGGAGTCGCCTGTACAACTGCTTACCGCGGTGCGTGACAGCAACCGCAAAAACAAGGCAGACGAATACCTCGGTCTGCACGGCATTCCGCTGCTGCATTTTGCATATTGTTCCATGATTTATGCACAGGCGGATGCAGTTGTGCGTTTGTTTTACAACAATGCAAATATCGCCCTGAGCAATGTCGGGCCTGTTGACAGCGAAGGTTTTGCACTCGACGGACACCGCGTCACGGATGCGCTTGTTGCAGGCGGCGCCAAGGAAAAACCCTGTGCAGCGGCCACGGTACTGACCGTAAACGGCAAGCTGACCATTTCCGTATGCACAAAAGGGAACGAAAAAGACCGTGCCATGCTGAAAGAATTTTTTGCATTTTTTGAACAGTTTCTCCGTTCAATACCACCGAAGTAAACACAGTATGTTGATTTTGTTGATTGACATAAATGAAATACTTTTGTATAAATATTAAAAAATAAAAGAAAGGAGAATGAGGAATGGGGAAGGTAAATGATTATATCACCAAAGTGGTCAACAAGCTCAATGAATACAAATACAACGCCTCCAAACCCTGGTTGCAGTATTATGACCGTATGCCCGAACATCTCGATTATTATAACGGCTCCATTTATGACATGGTATACGATGCCGCACTGCAATATCCCAACAACATCGCTCTTGAGTTTTTCAACACCAGAATTACCTACAAAGACTTCATCGCCCATGTGGACCGTGTTGCGGTTGCACTGAAAAAAATCGACGTTATCGAAAACGAATGTGTTACCATCTGTATGCCGAATATGCCGGAGGCAATTTACACCATCTATGCGGTCAACAAAATCGGTGCCATCTGTAATATTTTGCATCCGATGCTGTCCGCAGAAGAGGTTGCAAAGGCAATGGCAGCCACCAATTCCACGGTGTTGTTCACAACGGATGTTTCGTATCCGACCCTTAAAGATATCGCTGCCGATCATCTGATTGTCTGCGAAGTGTCCATGAGCATGAATGTTGTGCTCAAAACGGCATACAACCTGAAAAACAAAAACAATCTTCGTTATGAAGACCGTGTGCTTGTATGGAAAGACTTCATCAAAAAGGGAAGTGTTGTCATGGATACCCATGTCAGCCGTTCTCAGAGAAGTCCTGCCGTTATCATTTACAGCGGCGGCACAACAGGCAAATCCAAAGGCATCATTCTTTCAAATCTGAATTTCAACTGCATTGCCACCCAGTGTGAGGTGGTCTGCAAGGAGGCAAGACCCGGCAATTCCATTTTGTCCGCGTTGCCGATTTTCCACGGTTTCGGTCTGTGCGTGTGTATCCATGTGCCGTTGGCTCTGGGGCTGAAGTGTATTCTGATTCCCAAAATTGATACCACCAAAATTCCGCAGCTTATCAAATCCAAAAAACCGAACCTGCTGCCTGTTATTCCTTCCATGCTCAACATCATCGTCAACAGTCCCTTCCCCGGAGAAAATGCCTTCCAGAGTGTCAAGGTCATTCTTTCGGGCGGCGACTACCTGAGCGACAAACTCAGCAGCGAGGTCATTTCTTATTTCCGCCGTTGCGGCTCCGCGGCACACATTCAGATCGGTTACGGTATGTCCGAAGCGACCGCGTTTGTTTCGGCAACCAACGAAAGTGTCCGCAGTGTTGACAACATCGGTATTCCGAATCCCGACACGGATATCCGCATTTTTGACCCTGCAGGCGAAACCGAATGCGAATACGGTACGGTCGGTGAAATCTGTGTCAACGGTCCTTCCGTGATGCTCGGTTACATCAACAATGACGAAGAAACCGCCATTGCACTGCGTACCCACCGTGACGGAAAAGTCTGGTTGCACACGGGTGACCTCGGTTACATGGATTCCAACGGTGTGCTGCATTATACATCCCGACTCAAACGTATGATCATTTCCAACGGTTACAACATTTATCCCGTTGAGCTTGAGGAAGTCATCAACAAGTGCAAGTATGTTGCCACCAGCGTTGTTGTCGGTATTCGTCACAAAATCAAGCAGGAAGTTCCCAAGGCTGTTATCGTCCTGAAAAAGGGTGTGGAACAGTCGGCTGAAATCGAAAAAGAAATCCGCGAATACTGCAAAAAGAATCTTGCACGCAATGCGGTACCGCAGGAGTTTGAATTCAGAGCTTCGCTGCCTGTTACCAAAATCTGCAAGATCAATTACCGCAAGCTGCAGGAAGATTCCGAAAAGCAGTCTGCAGAGAAATAAAAACGCAAACCCGACACAGAATCAGGGAGGACAGTATGGCAAAATATCAGATCGATCGTTCTTTTTTTCCGTTTTCCATGTTTTCGCCCCCTATGAACGGTGCTGTTTTTGCAATGGCACGGGTATTTTTGCAACCGTCGCTGTTTATGGGACGGCACAAGGGGGTACAGGTGGACAGATGCCGCATCACGGTGTCGGACGGCAGTGACATTGAGTTGCTGATCTACACTCCCGAGAATCTGCCTGCCGATGCACCCTGCCTTGTTTATTATCACGGCGGCGGTTTTGTGTTCGATGCCGCACCGTATCACTATCAGCTCGCGTATACCTATGCAAAGAGCGTTCCCTGCAAAGTGGTGATGGTTCGTTACAGGCTTGTTCCGAAGGTGGTTTTTCCCGTACCGTTGCAGGATTGTCTGGATGCGTTTTTGTGGGTGCACAAGAATGCACAGGCACTCGGAATCGATGTGTCCCGCATTGCGGTCGGCGGTGACAGTGCAGGCGGTGCACTTGCCGCAGGTGTTGCACAGACGGCAACAAAACGCGATATTCCTGTTTTGGCACAGTTTTTGGTGTATCCCGTGTGTGACCGCAGCATGAACACACAGAGCAACCGTATGTTTACGGATACGCCGATGTGGAATTCCACGCTGTCAAAAAAGATGTGGAAGATGTATGTGCCCGACGGAAACGGCAGTGCGGACTGCGGTCCGGCAGCACCTGCCGAAGCAACAGAGCTTGACGGTCTGCCGACGGCTTATGTCGAAACGGCAGAATTTGATTGCCTGCGTGACGAAGGGCTGGACTATGCACAAAGGCTGCAGCAATGCGGCTGCAAAGTGACAGTGCAGCAGACCAAAGGCACCATGCACGGTTTTGACATCTGCATGAACGCACCCGAAACCGTCAGAGCGATTGCTTGCAGAGTGCAGTTTTTGCAGAAGTGTTTTTATCGGAAATAAGACATAAAAAAAGGTCTGCACGAAAATGTGAGGATGCAAAATAAATTTCGGTTTATCGGGGAGTTGTCTTCGACAAAATGATATATCCGCTTGCAGCGGATATGATATATCTTCGATATGATGAATGATATATTTTCCTGTCGGAAAATATTGCGGGTCGCTTCGCTCCGAATTTTAGAATAATTATAT
>JAFSEF010000031.1 GCA_017435865.1 Clostridia bacterium | reverse complement strand
TGTAGATACAGTAGGCAAGAATGAGAAGGCAATAAAAAACTACATAAGAAACCAGTTGGAAGAAGATTTGGCAAAAGATCAGATATCAATGAAGGAATATGTGGATCCTTTCGGAAAAAGCAATGTAAAATAAAAGAACAGGCAGCCACTTGTAGTGGCCGCCTGTAATAGCGATGCTTTGGTAAACCTTCGATACCCCTTTCAGGGGTCGCAAGTATTAACCCTTATAGGGTTTGGGCAAACCACTAGTTCACTAGTGGTTTTGATTGAGTAAACGTCAATCGAAAGACAATAAAGTGTTGTATCTATGGATAAACGAAGCGAAACAGGCATCATTCTATATAAGTGATGAGTAAACATAAATATTTTCAATCATTGCAATACTATAATGATGTTATAATTATGTAATAATCAATAAGAAGAATAGTAATGATGATGTTGTTTGCAAAAACAGAAAAATATATGTTTTCTCTGTTTTTTGTGAACTGATAGCAATATAGATTGTGAATTTTTACCCAAAGGTGATTAATTGTTTACAAAAATAAATATTAAAATTTGTGAATTATGCAAATAGACAATTGAATAAATATTATATAAAATATTAAATACAAAAAAAAGGATGGTAAACAAAATGAAAAAGTGTTTACTGGTCCGAGAAGGAGGATTTCAATATGAAATCAATTACCCAAAAGGTAGTCTCATCAGTGTTGGTATTCATGATGATGCTGAGTATTTTTGTAGTGGCAATTGTTCCTGCAAGTGCAGCAGAAGATTGTCCGAATTGTGGTAGCGATGTTAAGTTGCTTGAGCATTATCATCCTGCTACATGCACTATCCCCGGTTACAGACAGTATTCTTGTCTGACCTGCGGATTTTCCAAGAGCGAAGAAATAAAGGCTCGAGAACATGGTTCTGAAACAGGTACTGTTAAAGTTGTAACAATAACACCCACTTGTACAGAACAGGGTGAACGAGTAACAATCTGTAAGGATTGTGGTTTTGTTATTGCAAGTGAACGTATTGCATCGACAGGGCATTCTGAGGCAGTAAAAGTTGTAGTTACCGAACCTACTCCCGACCATGACGGTGAAATTGCACATTATTGCACAAAATGCGGTGTTATTACTGCTAAAGAATCATTTGCTGCACACGTACATGAATTGGGCTATAATGCAGTTGTAAGAGTTGCAACTTGCACAGAAAAAGGTCTTGCAGGTGATTTTTGTAAACTTTGCGGTGCTTGTTACCAAACTTCCGTTCTCACAGCAAGCGGTCATACCAATGAAGATAATTCAGTATGGGCAACGTCTATTCCGGCAACCTGCACTTCAAATGGAACTGAAATAGGATATTGCGGTATTTGCGGTGAAAAAACAGGTTCAAAAGAAATTTCGTGTGTCGGTCATGATGGTGGCGTATGGATCACTACTGTTCCTGCAAATTGTGCAACAAAAGGAGAAACCGCAAGAGTTTGCACCCGGTGTGGTGAAACAGTTGAAATAAAAGAAACTGATGCTCTTGGTCACGATGATGGTGTTTGGACTATAACAAAGAATCCGACTTGTATTTTGGATGGTGAAAAGGTTAGAAAGTGTACACGTTGTGGTTATGTGATTGAATCGGCGGCGATCAACGCTCTTGGCCATGATGAAGGCGTATGGACAATTGCTTACGAAGCAACACCAGACCACGATGGTTTGATGACTTTGCGTTGTACCAGAGATGGAGCTCTTCTTGATGAAAAAACATATTCTCTTCATGCACATACATTCGGACATAAAGAAACAATCATTCCCGCCGGCTGTACTACAGAAGGTGAACTTGGTGTGATTTGTGCAATTTGCAATGTTGTGTATAATACGGAAGTTATCAATCCTATTGGACACCACTATACCGAGTGGTATATGAATACAAATGGCACACACTCTTGTTCTTGCGACCGATGCCATGATATTCAAACAGAAAACTGTAAGTATGTTGCAACCGTTACTGCTCCCACATGTCTTCTTGGTGGATATACTACTTATGTTTGCAGTGTTTGTAACCATACCTACATCGCTGATGCAACCGATGCTCTCGGTCATGCATGGGGTGAATGGGTAGATAATAAGGATGATACCACCCACACAAGAACTTGTGCTCGTTGTGATGTTGAAGAAACACAGATTCACGTCTGGGGCGATTGGATTTTTAATAACGATAATGATCTTTTCAAGAATGGCACTAAGACACGCTATTGCTCTCTTTGCGGTGCAACACAGACTGTTACTGCTGAAAAGTCAAGTAAAATTGATCTTTTCTTTGCAAAACTCAAAGCATTCTTCTGCAAAATTTTCAATATCAATATTACAATTGGGCAGCCTGTTCCCGGACCGGGAACAGATGTACCCGGCGCAGACAGTGATTCTGACAGCGATTCCGGATTTGATTCTGACAGTGATTCCGACAGCGATTCCGGATTTGGTTTTAACAGTTAAGACTTCTTTTCTGAATTGAAATGCTTGACAGAGGTAGCAAAATTATGAAAAGAAATTCAATCACTAAAAAAATCATATCGTTGTTTCTTTCTTTGCTTGTTTTGAGCTCTTGCTTTGCATGTTTGTCAATTGACGCAATTGCTACAGTAACATCAACAACTCGAGAAGCTGGTTTTCCTCGTGAAGACGACCCGTATTACCGGAATGCGGGTTTTGGTACAATTGCCGGCACTGAAGATAATCCGATTTATTGCGCAAGTGGTAATGCTTTTACTGGTAGTCGTGCAAACTCGCTTTTCTTTCTTAATGGTTACAAGGAAATTGCATACTGTATTGAAATTGGTGTTCCCGTAAATAATGGTGCATCAATCACAACAACAGATGAATTAGAGGCGTGTGAAAAACTTGTAAAGAATCTGCAGTCTGAAAAGAATGTAACAAAAGTGTCAATGACACGTGAAAGAATGCAAACGTTGCTTCGAAGCGTACTTGGTTACGGATACCATCATGATGGTTCTGATATGACTCAATGGACGAATATTGTTAACGATCCGTACCAAAGAGAGAATTACAGTTATGCATATGCAACACAGACACTTGTTCGTGAACTTGTATCAGGTGAAAGAGATTCAAATTTTGATCTTGTCGATGTCCCTAATGAGGTGAATGGGCGTAGATATTTGTCAATTTATGAGCATAGTATAAAGCCAAATAATCCGCTCAAAGCAGTGATTGATAAATACTATAACCAAATCGTTAATGATGTTAAGAATTCTACACCAACGCTTGATCCGAACATAAAAGATGCAACATTTACAATGCAGCCAAATGAGGAAAATCAGACATTGGAAGCTGTAATTCCTGACAAAAACGGATTGTTTGCAGAGACTACGGCTATCCCTGGACTTGTAGGTGCAGCAATAAAACATGAAAACGGGCAATTGACAATTACTGTTCCTTATCGTTATGCCAAGGAAGGTTCATATGCGCTTAATTACAATATAAGACATAAAGAGCCGGAACGCATACATATTTATCTTCCTACTAATTCTCAAGACATGGTTGCTGCCACGGGAAAGCTTTTGGATGTTAATGAAAGCGGTTCATTGACTCTTGTTATTCCTCATCATCATGAATGGGTGCCGCATGTGATTATTCCAACTTGCACAACAGAAGGATTGACCTGTATGCTGTGCAATTGTGGTAACATTTATACCGAAAGTACGCAGCCCTCTCTTGATCATGACTATACGAATAGTGCTTGGGTCATTGGGTATCCTGCGACATGTTCCGAAGATGGCGAATTGGTTCAGATTTGTGAAAGATGTAACACTGTTGTTGATTCAAAACCAATTCCGAAAACAGGGCATGAAGGTGTTTGGGTCATCGAAACAGAAGCAACTGCAGACCATGAGGGGCAAATGGTGCTTCATTGTATAAAATGCGGCAACAGAACCGAAACAAAGTCGTTTGAAAGTCATATGCACGAATATGGCTATGAAGCTGTTGTTCGAGAAGCTACCTGTGTAACTGATGGTTTGATGGGTGAATTCTGTAGTTTGTGCGGTGTTTGTTATGACACTTCAACCATTGCTGCAGGACATTCTGATTCTTTTACTTGGGTAACAACAAAACAGCCGACATGTACTGTGGCTGGTGAAGCTTCTGCGTTCTGCAATGATTGTGGTGTTGTTGTGGCAACAGAATCCGTTGAAGCAACAGGACACGCAAGCGGCATATGGTTGACAAATGTTGCACCATTCTGTGGACTTGAAGGGGAAGAAATCTGCATTTGTGATCAATGTGGCGAAACGATTGATAGTCGTACGATTGATGCACTCTCTCATGAAGCGGGCGTTTGGATGATATCAAAGTATCCTACATGTGAGATTGCCGGAGAAAAAGTAAAAAATTGCACACGGTGCGGACATATTATCGAAACAGAAACGATTGAAGCTATCGGCCATGATGAAGGTGTTTGGAGAATTGATATCGAAGCTGATGCTGATGTCGATGGTATTATGGGACGATATTGCACCAGATGTTTCATGGTTCTCGAGACAAAGGATTTTACTTTGCATTCTCATGAAGAAGGATACCAGGTAACACTTTTACAAGCGACCTGTACAAGAGACGGTGAAAAAGGAACCGCTTGTAAAATCTGTAATGCTGTATTCAGTTCAGAATTAATACCTGCATTGCAGCACGAATACAGTGATTTTTATACGAGGAACAATGGTACGCATTCCAAGTCCTGCTCACGATGCCACTATGTTTATACGGAAAATTGTGAGTATGAAGTTGCAGAGGATGTTGCTGCTACTTGTATATCGTCCGGCTATAAAACAAGTATATGTGCAGTATGTTCTCATTCCTATACTGATTCTTTCGTTCCTCCCTACGGACACACATTTGGTAAATGGACAAGTGAAGGAAAATCCACCCATATGAGATATTGTGTCGATTGTGGTGTGATGGAAATATCAAAGCATGTCTGGGGAGAGTATTTCTCAAACAATGACGGAGATATCATAGAGGAAGGAAGTAAAACCTGTTCCTGTATTTACTGTGGCGAATCCAAGACAATTGGTAAGCCTGCAAGTATAATCAAAAGTGCTTTTAAGGTTACCATAGGTGCTCTGGAAATGATTATAGAAATTCTTGAAGTGTTACGTGAATACATGGCTCTGCTTACACAATTCCTTGAGCTTGTTAGTATGATTAAAATGTTCTAAATTATTAATTGTTTTTCTCCGAGTGTATTTTTATTAAATGCACTTGGAGAAATTTTAGAATTCAGAAGAAAGGAAAATGAGTTATATTTTACAAAAGATGATTTTGAAAATATAGCGTATGGTTTGGGATAAAAATGAAATCAAAAAAAGATTTTTTTGCAAAATTGACAAGTATCCTTTTGGTTTGCCTTGTTCTGATTCCGATGCTGATTATTCCCGGCTTTGCTGCACAGGGAAGCAAATATCCTACGATTTACATTCCAGGTAGAAATGAAGACATTTTAGTAGATGATATTTCTTCTGATAATCCTCAAAATATCAGAGTGAATCTCACAATAGATGCGGCAGAGTTTGCTAGTAAGCTTGCACCACCGCTTATGAACAGGCAATGGCGTGAATATTGCGAAACGTTGAATGGTTTGGTTTTTCCGATGTTTGAACCTGTAGTGCTTGATAAAAACGGAGATGTAAAAGATAATTCAGGCGTTGTTTTTCCTATTGACACAACAACTATCAAAAAACTGACTTATATGGATTACACATACAGGCTTGATACATACAGATTTCAATATGACTACCGATTGGATCCTTATGAAAATGCAAAAATTCTTGATGAGTATGTCAAGTGTGTAATGCAGGTTACCGGTGCAGAAAAAGTAAATATTTTGGGCAGATGTGAGGGGGCTAATATTGCACTTGCATATCTTGAAGAATATGGAGATCCTGCGTTTATCAATCATATCCTTTTTGTTTGGCCTTCAGTGTATGGACTTTGTGGGATTACTGCATTTTTTACAGGTGAGATCTCAATTGATATAGATGCTCTTGAAGCGTTCCTTAATTCAAAAGAATCTGAGGACACTCTTGATGATTTTACCGGATCAATGGTGCAGATCATGAATGCATTGAATGCATTAACTCCTGTTGAAACTCTTTTCAATACGGTTTATACAGAAATTGAAGATCAACTTATGCCGGAATTGATACTGAATACATATGGTAATATGCCTTCTTTTTGGGCAATGATTGATCCTGATAAGTTTGAACAAGCCAAAGAATATGTTTTTACCGGTAGAGAAAATGAATACGCTGGTCTGATTGAAAAAATAGAGAATTATCATAGTAAAGCAGGAAGCAGAGTTGCTGAAATTCTAAAGAGTTATACTGATGCCGGCACAATGTTCTCTTGTGTGGCAAAATACGGTTATATGATCACTCCATTGTGTACGGAATATATGAATGCTCAAACGGATGGTTTGTCAACACTGGAAGATTCGTCATTAGGTGCAACGGTTGCTGATTTTGGTAAGACTCTTTCACAGCAGCATATCGATATGGCAATCGAAAATGGAACAGGTGCCTACATTTCTCCTGATAGAATTGTGGATGCGTCGACGTGTTTATATCCTGATTCGACATGGTTTGTCAAGAATTGCAAACATGCAAATATGCCATCCTCACTGCAAGCATTGTGTTTGGCATTGGTTTCTTGTGAACAGCAACCTGTGGTTTCGCAATCTTCTCGATATCCTCAATTTATGCTTTATGATGCAAGAGGAAGTGTTCTTGTTCCATTAACGGAGGAAAACAATATAGATAATGCAAATAGTGGAAATTCCAATGGTATCAGAGGTATATTTGCAAAAATTGTAGATTTTTTCAGAACGCTTTTTGAAAAGATTAAAAATATTTTTTCATAATTTATAATTGAAATCAAAGGAAACCTTCATGTGATCAGCTAATAGAAATTTGCGAAGATGGATTAAACGTGATCAGTTTTTTTGCTGTTAATTAAGAAATAGGATCCGCTGTTCGAATTGATCGAATGTCGGATCCTTTTTCGTGCTTTTTTCTGTGTTTTTGTGCTAAAAGATTGACAATAAAAAAAGTATATTATAGAATGTATGAAGGAAGCATATTCGGCATTGAATTGTGTCTTTTTTTGTAGATGATTCCATAGTGAAAAAGATATTATCAGTAAAATGCAGAAAAATGTTTCCTGCATGGTGCTTTATAAAAATGAAGGAAAGGTAAGAGCTATGTATTGTTACAAATGTAAAAATCAAATCCGAGATGACGCCCGATTCTGCAATTTTTGCGGTGCAGATCAGTCTGCGGCTTCCGCAGAACAACCTGTAATGCAGAATAGTGAACCGGTTGCAGCTCCTGTTACACAACCTGCGGCAGCTCCCTTTACACAGCAGCCTGCAGCAGCTCCTTTTTCACAGCAGCCTGCTGCAACTCCTTTTGCACAACAGCCTGCTGCAGCTCCCGTAGCACCTGCAGCACCTGCAGGAAAACCTGTTAACGGTAAAATTAAAACTCTGTTGCCCATCATCATTGCAGCGGTTATTCTGGTTATTGCTATTATCGTGTTTGCACTGAGCCGTTCCGGTTCCGATGATACACCTGTTCTGAATGATCCGACCGTGGCCCCGACCATGCAGAGCGAAAGTGAAATAACGACCGAAAATACGGTTGTTCTGCCCCCCGAAACACAGCCGACCGAAGCCGTGCAGACAGAAGCTGTACAGACGGAAGCTGTGCAGACAACACCTGAAGTTCCCGTAAACAACGGCACATCGACAGTTTTTGCTGATTTCAGCGTACAGAAAATCGGTTCATTGAATATTGACGGTTTTTATTCTCCCAGAATGGCAAAAGGTGGTATTTATTACAGAGACAGTGACACCAACAAGTATGGCATCCTGAGCTACGATAGCAAAAAGGACAGCGGTGCAATTTATACATCCTGTACGGAAGAAGGAAAGTATTTTGAGGTTTCCAAAAACGATATGGGTGCAGCACCTGCGGTTGACGGCTTGAACAGCGTCGGTCTTGTGGATGCTGAGGGGAATGTTCTGGTTCCTTTTGAATATGCAACCATGGATGTTCTGAGCGACAGATTTGTAAAAGTTACAAAAGTTAAAGGGGTAACCGATAACGAAGACGAGGCACTGGTATTCTATTCCGAGAACACCTTCGCATTTGCTCCCGGTGAGGATGACATTCTGTTGAAAGGTGTATGGTATATCTATGACATGGAAAAAGGCAGACTGATCCCCGGCGTGTCGGGAACAAAAGCCTATTATTCTTATGCATACGGCAATTTTGTGCAATATGTAAATGATCAGGAAGAGAGTGTTTATGTGGATGCTGATGGCGTTGCGCTGCCTGAAAATGCAGCTGTTTATCAGAACGGCTTCTATAAAGTCGAGACTTCCGTCGGTGGTACAGTATATGATTCAAATCATAATAAGCTCTTTGCTTACTCTAAAGATGATTACTCCATGATGACTTATTCCGACGGTTATATGGTTGGCGCGAAGTATGACAATGGCTATACATATTATGTATTGGATAATTCCGGCAAGATCATTTCCGCAGGATTTTCCTCCTATGTGTCTATATACGGAGATCTGATTTTTTCTGATTATAAAGTCTATGATTTCAGCGGAAAGCAGCTTGTTGAAGGCCAATTTGACAGTATCTACATGGATGATACATTCAGAGATGTATGGTTCCTTAAGGATAATTCTGAATACACTGTAATTGATCGCAATGGTAATGTGCTTTATCAAGGCACTGAATCGGAGACACTTGCAGTTGATTGCACCAGCAATTTCAGTGTTTCAAAGAAACAGGATAACAATCAGGCATTGTATTATTCCTGGGCTGCAAAGGACTTTACTCTGACAGGATATGCATATGCGTTTGCTCCCTGGCTGATCCGTTCCGTGGACAATGCAGACGGTACTTGCAATCTCATTGATACCGCAAACGGAAAAACAATCCTGCAGAATTATGAAAGCTATAACAAATATGTTGTTGATGATGATTCTGTTATGTATGTCCTTGCTTCCAACGACAATTCGTCTTACGATGTTTACGCTTTGCGCTGAAACAGTGTTCTTTTAAAAACGTGATTGTATAGGAGATTATTATGTTTTGTTTCAAATGCGGAAAACAGATCGCAGACGATTCACGTTTCTGTAATTTTTGCGGTGCGGATCAGACACCGCCTGCAGAACCTGTCATAATCCCGATTGCAGAATCAGTAAAAGCGTTTTGTTTCAGATGCGGTAAGCAGATTGAAGCTGATTCACGTTTCTGTAATTTTTGCGGTGCAGATCAGACACCGCCTGCAGAACCTGTCATAACCCCTGTTGCAGAGCCTGCAAAATCATTTTGTTTCAAATGCGGCAACCGGATTGATGCGGTATCCCGTTTTTGTGATTTCTGTGGTGCCGATCAGACTCCGCCTGTCGCACCAGTTGCGGAACCTGTGGTGCAGGAAGAACCTGAACCGGTTGCGGAACCTGTGGTACAGGAAGAACCTGAACCGGTTGCAGAACCTGTGGTACAGGAAGAATCTGAACCGGTTGCGGAACCTGTGGTGCAGGAAAAACCTGAACCGGTTGCGGAACCTGTGGTACAGGAAGAACCTGAACCGGTTGCAGAACCTGTTGTACAGGAAATACTTTCCCTTTCTGCACCATCTTTGGAACCGGATGCGACGGAACCGTTCATAGAAACTGAAGAAAAATACGAAACAGCATTTTGTATCCGTTGCGGAAATCAGATTGCGGATGGTTCAAGATTTTGTGTGTCCTGCGGTGCCGATCAGCACCCGACTGCACAACAACCCCCGGAACAGTTTTCTGAGCAACCTGTTTTTGCATCGAAAAAAAACAGAGAGAAAAAAAAGAAGCTGTTGATCCCTGCGTTTCTTGCGGTCATTGTTGTGTTGATTGCATTGGTCGCCAACAGAGGGGGAGATAATTACGACGAGCTTTCTCCGCCGCCTTTTGAAACAGCACCGGGAGGCATTGCGGTCAATACTACAGGTAATTCTGCATCAGTAAACAGTTCTTCCTCTATACAGAATACAACCGCACCTGCACCTGTCATGAACGATCCTGATACACTTCCTGTTTTATCTTCTGTACCCGTTGATATCACTCGTACTGTTTTTGTTTATATTGTCGGCTCAAATCTTGAATCTGAGAGCGGTGCAGCTTCTTACGATATTAAAGAGATGGTCGATGCGAATTTTGATTCGTCTTCGACACAGGTGATTATCTGTACAGGCGGTGCGAAAACATGGCAAAATACCAGTATTTCTGCAGATGAAACCGCTTATTTCCGCATTGCCGATCACACCATTACAAAAGTATATTCCCAGGCTTCGAAAAACATGGCGGACAGTGCTACTCTTTCGGATTTTCTGAACTGGGGTGTGCAGAAGTATCCTTCTGACCGCTATAGTTTGATTTTGTGGAATCACGGTTCAGGTCCGCTGATCGGCTACGGCAATGATGAAAAAACCTCTGATTCGTTTAGTCTTGAAGAACTTGTAAAATCTCTTTATGATTCACCGTTCAGTGCTGATAATAAGCTGGAAGTCATCGGTTTTGATGCCTGTCTGATGGGAACGGTTGAAACGGCATGGGCATTCAGCAATTATGCAGATTATTTTGTTGCTTCACAGGAAATAGAACCCGGTAATGGCTGGAATTATGAATTCCTTGAAAAACTCGCGTATTGTGAAGACGGTGATGATGTCGGAAGAGTTATCATTGATGCTTATTTTGAACGCATGGAATTGATTTTCATGTATAATCCGAGTGTTAAAAGCGAAATAACTCTTTCATGCATTGATTTGTCTGCCATTGAAGACGTGGAAAAAGAGATTGACACACTGTTTTCGGTTGTCAATGAGGATGTGCTTGTCGGGCAGATTGCCCAGGTTTCCCGCTGCCGTTACAATTCAAAATCATTCGGAAAAATCGGCTCGTCTTTTGATTATGACCTCGTGGACCTGACGCATATCGCATCGTTGTTGCAACCGTTCTATTCGCAGGCAACAGCATTGCAGACTGCACTGGATACTGCAATTGTCTATTCCAAGGCCAATGTCCCCAATGCCTACGGACTTTCCATTTATCATCCTTATGATAATATTGAACTGGCAGAAGTATTCGGAATGGTATACAAAACATTCGGTTTTGCAGAGAAATATACTGAATATATCCATAACTTTGTTGAAAAAATGCTGAGCGGTTCCCAAAGCAGCTATCGCAACTTTTCAAAAGTGGCGGGCAGTCTGTTGTCGGATGATCAACAGAGCGATATTGCCATTCAATTGACTGCAGAGCAGATGCAGACGTTCTCAAGTGCTTCCTATTTGGTATACTGGGAAATTCCTGCTGACCAGAGTTTCCACGAAGAAACCGATTATTTGCACATTTTTTCCGGACAGGATGTGAATGTGTCTGCCGACGGAAAACTGACGGCTACCTATGACGGAAAAGCTGTGTTCGGAAAGGACAACAAAACCGGAGAATACTCCGATTGTCCTTTGTCTATGTATCAGATTTATGACGGTACGCAAGAAGAGAAATACTATTTCCCGACCCTGTTTGTGAAATGGTATGGTACGGATATGGAAATGGATAGCGGCAGATGGATGATGGAAATCGTGGACGGGAAGCCGGTTCTGCGTACTGTATATCGCACGGAACACCTGCTGGATGAACAGGTTCCTGACAGAATTACGATAGATCCTGAAAAATATGATTATTTTATCATTGCAAACAAAGCCTATCAAGTAAACACTGACAGTAACAACAACACTGTGCTTGAAATGACTGATTCTACTTACGGGTTTGAATATCAACTGGAAAACGGTTTTAGTCTTGAATTGTTGCCGATTGAAGACAAAAGCCAGTATCGTGCAGTGTTCCTGATTGAGGATATCTACGGTAACAGCTATTACAGTGCATTTATTCCCTTGGGATAATCAAACAGAACACAGAGTAACCGTCTGGCTCGCACAATTTTTGGTTTTTTTAAAAACAAATCAAATACAAAACAAGGATCCGCTGTTCGAATTGATCGAATGACGGATCCTTTTTTGTGCTTTTTTCTGTGTTTTTATGTTAAAAGATTGACAACAAAAAAAGTATATTATAGAATATTTTCAGAAGGGAATTACTTTCTGTCCGTAAATCAGGCATTATTGTGGGCTGTGAGAGACTTGCTGCATGCAAAGGAATCACGGTTCTGCCCGGAGAGTGCAGCAAATGAAAAAGGAGAGAGCAACATGAACATTGTAACAAAAATTCTGGCATGGATTTTTTCCGTAATGACTGCAATCGGTATCATTCCGCAGACAATTCCTGCAAGAGTCTATCTCCCGAAAATGATAAAAGAGGACATTATGATGACAACGGACTGTTTTGACTTCAAATATGACGAGGGAAAGTTTTCCCTTGCTTTTGACGGAATCACAATGTTTGCGGATGCTGTGAGTGAATATAAACTTGCGGATAAAACAGTATCCTCAACGGACTATGCAGACTTTGATGTATCTGTTGCACAGATCAGCGATGTAAGAGGTGCAGGCAGGAAAATTACTGCAACCCTTACTTCTGAAAATTGCCCCACAATGAAACAACACTTTACTTTTTATGACAGCACAAAGTATTTTCTTGTTAGCACCGAACTTGTTGCCAAAGACGGTGAAGTCGCTTCAAACTACATAGCCCCTGTGGTTATAAAGGACGGAAAAATACAGAACGGTCTCCCCAGATGGGCTTATTTTCTGGAAGTGCCCTTTGACAATGACGGTTGGGTAGCTTTTGATACGGCAACTCTGATGGAAAACGGTCTCAGCCACGAAGTGGGTGCTTTCTTTACGCCCGACAACAAAGACGGTTTTATTATCGGTTCTGTAAATCATGATACATGGAAGTCTGCTGTTGCTTACACCGGCAAAGTTGCAGCAATCGATGCACTTTATGTTTATTCGGGTGCAAACACCCCGCTTACGAGAGATCAGTCTCCGCACGGTACGGTGCACGGTGCAAGCATATCTTCCGCCACCTTCTTTGTCGGTTTTTACGAAAACTGGAAAGACGGCATGAATGAATACGCAAGAATCAACACCACATTCACTCCGAAAAGGGAAGCGGTTATTGCAACGAATCCGATCGGGTGGAACAGTTGGGGTTCCATTCAGGATAAACTCAGCTATGAAAATGCCACGGCAACCTCGGATTATATCAAAGAAAATCTGCAGGACACCTGGCAGGATGACGAAAATGTGGTGTATGTCAATCTCGATTCCTACTGGGACAACATGACCACGGAACAACTTTGCAGCTTTGTTGAACACTGTGAAGCAAACGGACAGGTCGCAGGTATTTATGCAGCTCCCTTTGTCATGTGGTGGGATGAATACGGCATGACGGTGAACAATGTTCCCGGAACGGATATTTCGTATAATGAAATCCGCCTGAAAAAAGCGGACGGTACGTATTACGGCAACGATATTGACGGTTGTATGCCCCTTGATGTCACGCATCCTGCAACGTATATCCATTTCAAGACGCAGCTTGAAAAACTCATGCGCTGCGGTTTTAAGTATATAAAACTTGATTTCCTTGTGCACGGTGCACTTGAAGGCGATTACTATAATGATGATATCCAGACGGGCATACAGGCTTACAACTATGCCATGAGCAAAGTCTGTGAAATAGTAGGGGATGATGTTTTTGTCAATCTTTCCATGTCTCCTCTGTTTCCTTATCAGTATGCAAACGGACGTCGTCTTGCCTGCGACACCTACTACGATATCGGCGGTACACAGTATACGCTCAATGCGCTGACATACGGCTTCTGGCAAAAAGAACTTTATGACTACATCGACCCCGATCATATTGTGCTTTGGGGAAAAGATGCCAATGCAACTGAAAAAGAAGCCAAGAGCCGTCTTCTTTCGGGCATCATCACAGGCGGCAGTTTTCTGGCGGGTGATAACTTTGTCAATCCTGCAGACGATGCGGCACTTGCTTTTGAAAGATATGAGCAACTTCTTACCAACGAAAAGCTTATTGAGATTCTGAAACTCGGTGAGCCTTTTGAAGCGGTGCTCGGTGCAAAATCTCCTTATGCCGCAGAGGTGTTCACGCTTGAACATGAAGACAAACTTTATGTTGCGGTGCTCAATTACCATAAGGAAAAGAACAAAACGCAGGTTGTTGATGTGCCTGCAAACTGCACAGCAGAGAATCTTTTCACAGGTGAAAAACAAAGCACGGGGCTCGGTAAAATGTTTGTTACCCTTGCACCGTGCGACAGTGTTATTTTTGAAATTACAGACCACACGACAGGAGACAAGGCTTTGTCCTGACAATAAACGCAGTCTGTTACCCGACCGGACTTTACACATTCCGTTTTTATTGAATCAATTCCGAACGCGATGCAAAACCTGAGCGGAATGAAGAATACACAGACAATTCAAAAGAGCTGTTGCAAACAGATGCAACAGCTCTTTGCGTTATATATTTGCTTATGCTTTGAGCAGACTGATAATTGTCTGCAGTCGGGACTTTGTTAAAATCCACTTGTTTTTCAGATGCTCAAAACGGTCCTTTTTCTCGTTACAAACAGGCTTTGCATTGCGTTCTGCCTGCGTGATTTCCATTTCTTTCAGCAGTTCGCCGACCGTGATGTCGGGATTGTTTACGACGAGCTCCAGCATTTTTTCCATCTTGTTGTAGAAGACCGTGAGGTCATACGCAGCCTTCTGTTCGCGTCTGAATTCAAAATTGAAGTCAAGGCCTGCATCTTCACTGCGGTGGCTGACGGTCAGATACAGCGGAATCATGGTCGCTCCGTTGTTGTACCAGATGCTTCGCAGGCTGTTTTTCATTTCGTCATCAATGCACACGGGGGGCACCAACGGCTGATAGGAAAGACCGAAGCTGTCATACGTGGAGTCGAACTTGGCATCTTCGGACATGGATTTGTGTCGTTCATGGAGCGTTTCCAGGAACGAAAGTCTTGCGTGCAGATACATTTCGCTCTGCACATCCGCAATCTTGTTGGTTGCATCGCAGAAGCTTTCTTCGGGAGCGATGATGCTGCGCATCGGCAGGAAATTGATACGCAGACCACCTGATTTCTTTTCGGAGATGGTGCCGCGACGGTTGATGATCATCTTGAAAGACACGTCTTCCTGGTTGTCATTGAAGCACGAAAGGGTAGTGCGTACCGCCATGGAAATCACGGAAAAGATCGACAGATTGTGTTGTGCACAAAGTGCTGTCACTTTGTCGCTGAGTTCCTTGCTCATGCTGAAACGTACTGCATCGGCATCGGGCAGACCCGAATGAATGTCGGCAAAACGTCTGTCGGGGAATTCAATCTGTTGTTTTTTGAGTCTGCTGTCAAGCAAGAAGTCGGTAAAAATCGGTTCCGTCGTTGTTGCAAGCGAATCAAACCAGTATTTTTTGTCAACCTCGTGCTGTGTGCTTGTCTCGTAGGCAAGCTCATCTTCGAGGACGGGAATGTAAGCACGCATCGGCTTCGGATACGGTGTACCCTGTGTTCTGTGCTTGTAAATCTCGATGATGTCATTCACGAAAATCTTCAGCGAATACGCATCCATAGCAAGGTGATGCAAACGCATAAACAACCCCTGATAGCCGTCTTTGAACTTTACAAGGAAAATTTTGTGTATCTCGCAGTTGAACATAGGAATATTTTGTCTTGAGAACGCAAGCAGCTTGTCTTTTGCTTCGTCGATCGTATATTCGCTCAGGTCCCATTCCTGCACGCAAAGCTCACTTTTTTCGGTGACGTACTGATGCAGCTGCAGCTTTTTGCCCATGATGAAACGCAGACGCATGGTGTCGCAGCGATATACTGCTTCGTAAATCGCAGCTTTCATTTCGCCCTTGTTGATTTCGCCTTTCCAGTACACGCCGCAGCCGATGTTGTTGACGGGATATCCCGAACCGTATTTCAGACTCATCAGATACATCATTTTCTGAGAACCGGTGATCGGATATGCTTTCACGATTTGCCCGTTGGGAATTTTCATTTCAGTCATTTTGTGCCTCCCGAATTACAAAAAAATACAATTGTGCTTTTACCTATTTTGAATTATACAATTTTATATATTGATAAATTGTAACTTTTGTGAACAAATTGTAAACATTGCAACATGATAGTGCATTTTTATCGTTGTGTTGATTTTTATGCAACACACTCGTAATAAATGTTGCATCCGTTTCTGCGAAGAATCTGCAAGCTGACCGGATGAATTCTTCATCAAAGAGTGCTTTTGTTTACAAATTGCTAACACTTCCTGCTGCATAATGTGCTAATATAAAATTATTATTCGAGAAAAAGGAGAAATTGGTATGAAAAAAACAATCAGTCTGCTGCTCTCGGTTTTGCTTGTGCTGAGCTGTTTTGCTTTTGCGACTACCGCTACCGCAGTCGAAAACTTTGAAACCGAAAGCGGTGTGCAGATAAAAATTGCACCTTTCCTTTATAAATCCGCACAGCATCAGATGGAATTTCCGAGCCATCAGTCTTATGCAGTCAAGGAAAAAAGTGTGGCAGGCGACTATGCAATCTCGCGTGCTCTCAATGACCTTGCATATACCTTTGTGTTCCCTGCAGGTACTACCGGAATCGCGTGCAATGTTTCTTTGGACGGAAAAGATTGGAGAGGTTACACCGTTAATTCTACAGCAAATCCGAACTATTGGGAAAAAGATGCCGACGGCAATGTTGACCTCACGCAGCCGTTGACCTTCCGTCGCGTTGATTATATTGCCGAGCAGGATGAATACGGTGTGCTGTACAGAGATTATCTGATGCACACCGATGCACAGGGATTCAGAGACTTTGACAAAATTTACTGGCAGCTTGCATACATCTGCAACGGTGAAACCGTGACGGAATATTTTGAGCAGCCGCTTTATGATTACGACAAAGCAGAAAAATACGGTCTGAAAGCCGTCAACTTCAATGTGGCAGGTCTGCCTTTTGCCGCACTGGCGGGAGCCAACCTGACTGCAAACCATGCGGATGCAGCCGCATATTTCAACGAAAATGATTTTGACATCGTTGCCGTGCAGGAAGATTTCGGCTACCACAGTACCCTTGTTGAAAACATGGACGGATTCGGTTACGCAACCAATCACACGGGCAATGTCCCCTTTGGTGACGGTCTGAACATCTTCACCCGCAATATGCCCGTTTACAACGAAACCCGTGTGACCTGGGACGAATCCTGCGGCATTCTGACCGACGGTTCGGACGAGCTCACCCCCAAGGGATTTGTTTACTCCGTGATTGATGTCGGCAACGGCATTTATGTTGATTTTTATAACCTGCATGCCGATGCTTATGCCGGTGCAGGTTCCAAAGCTGCAAGAACAAGCCAGTTCAAACAGCTTGCCGCATTCATCGAAGCACGTTCTGCCGAACATGACAGACCGGTTATCATCACAGGTGACTTCAATTACCATATTCATACCCAAGAAGACAACGGCTCCCTTTATAACATCTTCTGTGAACAGGGCGGTTTTGAGGATGCATGGGTGGAATTCCACAACAACGGCGACTATTTCAACATGAGCGAATGGCACAAAACAGGCCTCGAATCCTGGGGCAACTGGGACTCTGTTGAACGCTTCCTGTACAGAGCAGGCGGCGGTGTGGATGTTGTTGTCAGTGATTTCAGATATGTGGAAGTCTGTAACGAAGCAGGCGAATCCATCTCTGACCACAACTCCGCAGAATGTGAATTTACCTTTATCAAAAACGCAGACTTCGTTGAAAATACCGAAGAACTGAGCGTGACAGAAGCCCCGAACCGCGACATCATGTTTATACTGAAACGTATTTTCGATACCTTGAAGTTGATTTTCTCCGAAATCGATAAACTCCCTGCATTGCTCAAGGAACTCACCGCGACTGCATGAGGTATAGAGTATGAGAAGATTGGTTTTATTGTTATTGATGCTTGCAATGCTGTTTGGCTTTTGTGCGTGTGAAAGCAAGGAAGAAAAAGACTTAAGAAAAGCAAATGAGGCTGCACGACAGGCAAACGATGCATATCAGGCTGCACTTGAAAATTACAATGAACTGCAGCGTGATATTGCCGACTATGAAGAAGTACTTGACAAATTGGATCAATATAAATAATGCATAAAATATCGCCATCCTGAATTAAAATCAGGGTGGCGATTATTCTGTAGACCGGCGGATGGTTCTGTGATTGATCTACCCTCAATAGGTCCCTACACTGCACCGAGGGGAGTAAGCGTGTCCCCTGCAGGGATGTTCGGTGTGAAAAAGGGGAGCAGGGAAAGTACCACTACATGGGTTGCGTTTTGAATGACCGCCGAAGATGAACGCGGTGGATGCAGAAATCATCCTCGGCGGTGTGTGCAAAGTGGATTAAGGGACTGTCAGAGAGTTACAATTGATCGATTTGTGATAATATTACAACAAAACAGACGAATTATCACTCAATCATAGAACCGTCCCCTGATTGGGTTAGAACCGTCCCCTGATTGGTCTGTTCGGCGCAAGATGAGAGGACTAAACTAAAATACCGCCGAAGATGAACGCGGTGGATACTAAAATCATCCTCGGCGGTGTATGCAAAGTGGCTTAAGGGACTGTCAGAGAATTACAGTTGATCAATTTGTGATAATCTTGCAGCAAACAGACGAATTATCACTCAATCATAGAACCGTCCCCTGATTGGTCCTCACGCTAACCGTCCCCTGTCCTGTGCCTGCTTTTAATATACTGCAAAGATTTTTCGGCGGCTCGACAAAAATCTCGATCGGTTTCATGCGTGATATTTTCCAAAATTGAAATAATTTCATCCGTCGGATAATAGCGAAGATTTAAGATCGCAGAACAACGCAGCTGTTTCTGTCTATACTGCAATCTTGCAAGCAGATCTTCAGTGTCTTCTGCAATTTCCAAATCACTTGCCGATATGTTTTCGGGATGAAGATACCGCAACAAGATTTCCTTGCATTCCGGTATTTTCCATGACGATAACATTTTTAATGTAAAAGGAAGATAATAAGCATTTATCGGCACGGACAGCAATTCAAGCAATTCGTTTTTGATCCTCTTGGGCTTACAGCGATTGAATGCATTGTCATAACGGACAATAATTCCCGCATTTGTAGGAGTTTTGCATGTTGATTGCCTATAGTGAAGATACAACTCCAAAAGAATTTCACCGCAATCGGGCACTCGTGAGAAAACCAATTGCTCAATCAGTGCGGATCGTATGTTTTCGGATTGAAAACGGAAAATATACTTTTTTACAATTTCACCGATGTTAGGAATGTTGTAAAAATCAAATGTCGCTAAATAATGGATATCATATCCCGACGCATTGATTTCTTCCAGCATCTCCTGAAAGACAATGTCATCTTCCGGACTGAAAATGCGATCCTTTCTTTCAATTTCCCTTTTTAAAGCTTCCTGCCATAAAAAACCGGAATAACCTTGTGCCATTTTATCTCACCTCACCAAAGCGTTCGTATGTCCCAGCCCATATTTTTAAGAGATTGAGTTAATTTTGTATCTGGTCTAACATATAAAACTTTTTTCAAGTCGTTCTCGGCTGCATAAGTAGCAAAATCACGAAGTTGTTTGGTATTACTGAGATATTTCACATTTTTTACTTCTCCTAAAATATTTTCATCAAAATTAAGTATGTCTGGAATTCTATACTTTCCATTAACCAATATTTTCGTTTTACCCTTACTTGAAACACCTGCTAAGGTCTCACCAATTTTACCAATATTGTTTACTGAACCGCTTGTTGCAACTTTTGCGATATTTGCAGATTTTCCAAAATCGACTGTACTATCTGCACAATCTATCACATAATCAACTGTTTTTATGCTTCTTGTAATCTCTCCAACTCCGGTAACAACGGGAATCAGATCAATTACATCGCCAATCACCCCTGCCCAGTTCCATAAATCATATGGATCATAAATAAGATCAACAATACTGACTGACAGGAAAAAAACATCAAATACCGTTTCCCATGCATATCCGCTTGCATCTTTACGAACCACAGGATTATTGTCGCAGTACGCATACAGATTTTTATCATACAAAGATAAAGGACTTATTATTGCGATTACCGAAACATCCGCATTCAGGAATCTCCCCATCTCCGCATCATAATATCTGCTGTTGAGGAAGTAGTAGCCGGTTTCCGCATCGTAATAATAGCCACGGAAGCGGATGGGGTTCATGGCTGCGACTTCGTCGGAGAGGTCGGAGGCGGATTCAATCAGGTTGCCCCATGCATCATAGGTGTAAGTGCCGATGACGCGACCTGCAAAGTCGGTGATGGCGGTCACATCACCCTGAATATTCTTGATGAAGAAGTAGGGTGCGTTGTTGTAATAGAAACCGAATGCCGAGCCGTTCGCATCAAACATAAAGGTGATGCGGTCGTTCCCCGATTTCTGCGCTACAAGCTGATCACCGTCGTAGTAATATGTTGTTTCAACACCGTTGACGGTTTTGGAAATACGATGGCCGGACATATCGTATTCGTAGGAATACGTGTCGCTGCCATCCGAGTATTGTGTCAGCGTTCTGTACTAACGACCGCCGAAGATGAACGCGGTGGATGCTGAAATCACCCTCGGCGGAAGGTGCAAAGTGGATTAAGGGACTGTCAGAGAATAACAAGCGATCGATTTTGTGAGAATGTCACAATGAGTGGATGAATTATCACTCAATCACAGAACCGTCACCTGATTGGCTCTTTCAGTGGTTTCAAACCGTCCCCTGATTGGTCCTATCTGTGCTGTCTAACCGTCCCCTGATTGATCCTAACCAATACTCGCTGAAAGAATCTTCTGCATTTTGATTTTTTAGACAATTGCAAAAGCAAAATCGGAAAACCTAAAAAAATATAGATAAACAAAAAACCCAAACCGCCGATTCCATATCCGATTGTTCTGGCCTTTACATCTTCTTTCCCGTTTTCCTCAGTTAGTAAGACGATTTTGTTGTTTTCATCAGCGAGAAAAACACCGATATGTTTTCCGACGGTAAAAAGGTCTTTGTTTTTTAAATATTTAATGTGAAAGACCTTTCCCTCAGCGAGTGCCGTTTCAAATTCTTGAACCCTGATATCCCCATTGACTGCAATTGCAACTTTTTCTCCTTTTTCTGTTTCAAGTATATACCTCACACCTTTTTCTATCGGTTCTCTGTAAAATGAAATTGTGCCGAAATAGTTTTCTATGTGGTTGGAATCCCAATTCACAAGAGCAAAAATATTAACAACAGAACACGTTAAAAAGATGATTGCTACAATGAGAAAAAGAAGCAATGTTCCATAAGTTTTCCAAGAAAACATAAGTTTTTTCATTTTTTCTATCCTCTGAGTCCTTTTTCTTGTTTCTTATGTAAATAAAAGTGCAAAAGCAGAGATGCATTTGTTAAAAACGATTTGTGTTATGTTTCCGACGGCATCGTAAGTATAGGCATAAGTGCCCGTTTTGGTCGTGTAGGAACTGACAAGTGTCGTCATGCGGTCGGGATTGCCCTTAATCAGTCTCTACCCTGCACCGAGGGGAGTAAGCGTGTCCACTGCAGGGATGTTCGGTGCGCAAAAGGGGTGCAGGGAAAGTACCACTACATAGGTTGCGTTTTGAATGACCGCCGAAGATGAACGCGGTGGAGGCTGAAATCACCCTCGGCGGAATGTGCAAAGTGAATTAAGGGACTTTCAGAGAATTACAGTTGATTGATTTGTGATAATATTACAGCAAACAGACGAATTATCACTCAATCATAGAACCGTCCCCTGATTGGTTTATTACCCTTTCACGGTTGTTCCTGTTTCTATCTGTAAATCGGCAGGCTCCAATTTTCTATCTCTTCTTTATCACCGTAGAACAGATATTTTGTTTCGCCGATTTGAGCAGAGAATGTGACTGAATCCACATCTGTATACCATTTATT
>JAFSEF010000030.1 GCA_017435865.1 Clostridia bacterium | reverse complement strand
GGCAGAGCCCATTGTCGCCCGTCGCAACGGGCGAAATCCTTTTCCTTACAAAAGCGCAGGAAAGTTGTTAAGAAAACCCTCGCCGGGGGTTTTCTTAAGTGCGAAGCACTATTTCAATCTCCCCGACAAACCGCAATTTGCTTTGCATCCCTGACTTGCCGTGAAGAGCCGTTTTGTTGCGGATGGAAAACGATATTATTTTTCAAAATAATAAAATTAATATTGACAACTGTATGTATTAATATTGTATAATTATGAAAAATGAAACGGAAAGAGGGGATCTGTATGCCGCCTCCCATGGGACCGCATCCGTTCAAAGAACTTGAAAAATTAAAGGAACCGAAACCGAAAAACATAAAAGAAGTGCCGGGGTATCTCAAACGCCTGTTCGGAAAATTCTTTTCACGTCTGTTTTATATTTTCCGTCTTGTGTGGGAAACCCGTCCGTGGATTCTGATTGCAAAAGTGTTGCTTGCCGTCTGCAGCGGCTTGCTGCCTGTCGGACAGGCGTATGCCGGTTCGTTGCTGCTCAATGAGCTGGCGGCGGCTTATACCGTAGCCGTCAGCGGCAATGCACTTGCGGATGCTGCGTGGAGCAGTATTGTGGGACTTCTTGTGTTGCAGTTTGTCTGCATTTTTGCCATTTCGCTGACAAACAGCATCAACAACCTTGTCACCAATATGGCAGGTGAACTGGTTGCCAATCATGTGCGTACAAAAATCATGTACAAAGCACGTGAAATTGATATGGCAAGTTTTGATAAACCTGATTTTTATGCAAAACTTGAAAACGCCACCCGTGAAGCCAATCACAGACCCCTGCAGATTCTGGGTTCGTTTTTCAGCATTTTCAGTACCGTGATCACGCTTGTATCTTATCTGATCATTCTTGCCAATGTCCGTCCGCGGTGGGCATCGTTGCTTGTCATTGCCCTGAGCATTCCCGGTGCGGTTTTCAATTTTGTGTACCGTCGGAAGAATTTCCGTTTCATGCGTTTTCATTCCAAAGAACGCAGACAGATGTCCTATTATGCCGACATTGTCACCAACAAGGATGTTGTCAAAGAAATCCGTATGTTCGGTCTTGCGGACACCTTTTTGCAGCGATACAGGGAAGTGTTCAAACAGTATTTTGCAGGATTGCGGACACTGTTTCTCAAAGAGGGCGGATGGAACATTTCGCTTGCCTTTGTTTCGGGGGCTGCCAACTGCGTGCTGTTTCTCATCATTGCAAAGCAGGTCTTTGCAGGCGAAATCGAAATCGGTAACTACTCACTGTACACAGGTGCTCTCAACGGTGTCGCAACAGGCATCGCAGGGCTCATTTCCACCTCTGCAACCGTCTATGAGGGAACACTGTTCATCGACAATCTGATTACTTTCATGCAGGAAAAACGAACCGTCCGTGCTATGTCACAGACACCGCTTGAGCCTGCACGTCATGTCGGACACCGCATTGAGTTCTGCAATGTGTCTTTCCGCTATCCCGGTACAAACAGGGATGTCATCAAAAATATGAGTTTTGTACTTGAACCCGGCGATACCGTTGTTCTTGTCGGACTCAACGGTGCCGGTAAGACGACACTCATTAAGCTGCTGACCCGTTTGTATGATCCCACCGAGGGTGTGATTCTGTTGGACGGACACGATATCCGCGAATACGATGTGGAAAAACTGTACCGCATTTTCGGAATCATCTTCCAGGATTTCGGAAAATATGCCGTGTCGGTGCGTGACAACATCGGTTTCGGACAGGTGGACAAAGAGCATACCGAACAGGATATTGTCACGGCTGCAAAACAGAGCAGTGCCGATGTGTTCATCGGGAATCTGCCGAACGGCTATGACACACCGCTGATGCGGTATTTTGAGGACAACGGTACGGAATTGTCCATCGGTCAATGGCAGAAATTGTCCATTGCAAGGGCATTTTACAGTGATTCGGATATTCTCATTCTCGATGAACCGACCGCATCTCTGGATGCCATTGCAGAACAGGAAATCTACAACCAGTTCGATACATTACGCAAAGACAAAACCACACTCTTTGTTTCGCACCGTCTTTCGAGTGCCACGGTGGCAGACAAGATTCTTGTTATCGAAAACGGTGAGCTGATCGAAGAAGGCAGTCACACAGAACTGATGGCTGCAGGCGGCAGATATTGCGAACTGTTTTCCACACAGGCAAAACGATATCTTGCAGAAGAAACAAAAGAACAAACAACATAAAAATCAGGGAGCTGTTTTCACAGCTCCCTCATCTATTTGGTTAAGACATCTTTTCAAGATCTTTTGTCTGCTTTTTGTCATGCAGCACAAGTGCTGCAATGAGAAAGGCACCGACGATGCAGACAATAATAAGCAGAGCTACATTTCTGATCGTTTTGCTGATGGCTGTATTGTCTGTGGGCTCCTGTTCGGTAACGTCCTGTGTTGCAGGAACAGTTTCGATGATACTATCTTCCTGTGTTGCTGAAAAGGATTCGATGACCACAACTTCCTGTGTTACAGGAACGGATTCAATAACAACATCTTCCTGTGTTTCGTATCCGGGAACAACAGGAGGCTGTGTAAGTGCAGGCAGAGCCGAGTCATCGACCATGGTCGTGTTCTCAAAAGTCATGTCGTCGGATTGTGTTGTGTATACGACGGCAGATTCACCCTCAGCTGTCAGTGCACCTGTCATAATGTAATCTGCCGTATCGATGAATGCCTGTGCGAACATCGCGGACCGGTTCGCAGCTTCAACGTAATGCATATACAGGAAATCCGTGAGAATATAAGATGCATTTTCGTCCATAACCTGCATTGCATCAAGACCGGGGATGTACCAGAATGTATAAGATGCATCCTCTTGTGCGATGATAAGGGCAATATAATGGCCCTCATCTTCACCGAACAGGTCAATGTAACGTTTGGTGAGATATCTGTTGACAACATCCCAGTCGGGGTTTTCGTCGCCGTAAACATCCGGGACGATGAGCAGATAGGGTTGCACACCGGTTTTTTCATAAAAGTACGCAAGTCCGTCCGTAAGCTCGTTCATAAGGTGCGGTTGTTCGGAATCGGAAAGCAGAAAATCTGCTTCATCTTCAAACCATACATCAACAGGGGTACAAAGGCTTGCATCCAGCTTGGTGCGTTCTCCTTCAACAGGGGTGATGTAATAACCGTCGAACGGATCTTCCAAAGCTTCGCTTTCATCCAATACGGATTCAACGACTTCCCATATATCAGGAGTTGCGTTTATTGATGAAATTGTATTGCTGACAAAACCTGCTGCAGGACCTGCGAATGTGACCAACATAAAGAGAGCGATTATAATAAGACCTATTTTTTTACCCGATTTTTCGTCGTCGGAATTCTGATTGCCTGTATTCATACCGCTCGTGCCGCCGACATGTCTGTAAGTATGGTTGCTGCCAGATAAAGAACGAAAATTTCCTGAAAATCCGCTGCTGCGGGAACCGCCTGAAAATCCACCGCGTGAACCGCCTGAGAAACCGCCGCCGCGTGAACCGCCTATGCTTCTTCCTCCTCCTGCAGGACCCGGCATAACAAACACTCCTTTCAATCGTGGGGATAAATTACATTTTGTCAGCTTGATAAGATGTCAGAAGCTCTTTCAGTTCATCGCTGATAAATACATCGGAATTGACTCTGACAACCTCTTTGTAAAGCCGTGCAAACAGCTCCTTGTGCCGTAAAAACACAAACGAAAGCTTGATTGTGTGCTTAAAACCGTGGCTGCGCAATTGCAGATACAGTATTTTTTTGCCGATGCATTTTGCATCAATGCTGAAAATGTCTGCATAGCGCACATGCACGGTTTTCGCAGAACGAAATCTTCTGAAATGAAATGCATGAAAACGGATATATGTATCGTGCAATTCAACATAACGGCTCATTTCCTCTCCGCCGAAACCGATAAAAAGAGCAATCAGCAGGGCTTCACCGACAAGCCCTCTGCCGCCGACTGCACCACGGCCGAGCATAAAAATAAACACATACAGAAAGCCGACAATTACAGGCAGATACCGCAAAACCACATAAGCCCTGTTCACGGGATAACGGATTTGCTTTTGCAAGGCAATTGCATCTTCAAGCATACGGCGGTTGCGCACCGACAACAAAACGGTCATTACCAAACGCAGCAAAATCGCAACCGCTGCATACCATCCCATTGTAAACGACAGCAGCAGCCGCTGCACGGAATCGGGATTATACAACGGATTGAGCAAAGGTCTGCAAACCGCAGGCAATGAATGGTAAAAATCGGGCAAACCGGAAAATTCAACATGGCAAAGAAGCAGCAGAGCAAGCCATGTGCCGATGCTGATGAGCAAGCAATAAACAGGCTTTTTTTTGTCGGTTTCGTTTTCGGTGATGACCCAAAAGAAGAATGAAGACAACACCGCGCCGAGCAGAATGATAAACACATTGACCCATGTATCCTGTGCCCAATAAGAGGAGGTCGCATAGATGCACAACAGAAAGGTGACCGCAAAACTGATAATCCCGTCCAGCACAGCAAAAAGCATTTTCTTTTCCCACCCGCCGAGCCGTTTGAGTTTTTCAAACATTGTTTTCACTTCCTCTCTGTTCTGTTTATACTATATCATATTTTCCGCACAAAGAAAACAGCAGAATGTGCAAAAAAAACGAGAATCAGACTGCAAAAAATGCAAAAACACCTTACCTTAAAAATGAAACAAAAATGTCACAACTCTGCAATATTCTGTTTTTAAAAACAACACAAGTATGCGTGTTTGCTTCTTGCAATGGATTTCTTTTTCTGTTATACTGTTTATGATTCATTTATAACAAATACAGAAATCAGGGAGGCTACAGTATGACCATTTTTTCAAAACTTGGTGTCATCGGTGGTAAAATGGTACACAAAGGCATGCAGCACTATACTTCTTGTGCCATGCAGACACAGGAAGAAACCCTTTTGAACATCATGAAACGCAACAAGGATTGCGAACTCGGCAAGAAGTACGGTTTTGCCGATGTCAAGAATCTGCGTGATTTTCAGGATAAAGTTCCGCTTTCCACTTTTGAAGATTATGCTCCTCTGATTGACAGTATGATCGATGAAGGCAAGGAAAATCTTATCACAAGCGATAAGATCAAGCGTTATTGTTCGTCTTCGGGTTCGGTCGGCAAGCCCAAACTGCAGCCCAAGACCGCAAAGGATATTCTCAATATGTACCTCATGGGATTTGTCGGTACACCCGGTTGTGCAGCTCTGCATTTTGAAAAGCAGGGTATCAAGCTGCCGCCGCAGATGGGTCCGCTGCTCATTTCCCTCAACGGTCATCCGCTGAAAAACGGTATGCCCTGCAACGGTGCAGGTCAGGTTCCGTTTTTGCTGCTCAAACCCTTCCTGCATCACTTTACTACTACTCCTGATGATATTCTGTTCCCCGAAGATGAAGAAGGAACAGATATGTCCTATTTCCAGCTTCGTTTCTGCCTGACAAACAAAAAGGTTACCTACCTCGGCTCCATGGTTATCACCCTGTTGTCGAATATGTTCGAATATCTTGAAGAAAACTGGGAGCTGCTTTGCAATGACATCGAAACCGGTGTCATGGATCCGTCCATCCGCTGTCCGCAGTCGCTGCGTGACAAGTACGGCAAGATGAAACCCGATCCCGAACGTGCAGCCGAACTGCGTGCCATCTTCAAAGACGGTTTTGACAAGCCGGTTGCAAAGCGTATCTGGCCCGAATTGCTGTGGGGTTACGGCATGATTTCTTCCACCCTTGCCGTTTACATGGATAAGCTCAAGAGATATGTCGGCGAACTGCCGATGCACAACATGGGCTATGCTGCTTCCGAAGGCTACATGGCAATTCCCGTTGAACTTGATGCTTCCGACTATGTACTTCTTCCCAGAAGTATCATCTACGAATTCCTGCCTGTCGATGCACCCGAAGGCACAAGACCGCTTCTGCTTGACGAAATTGAAGTCGGTAAGGATTATGAAATCATCATCACCAACTTCTCGGGTCTTTACCGTTACCGCATCCTTGACATTGTGCACGTTACGGGTGAATTCAATCAGTCCAAGAGAATTGAATTTTTGTACCGTTCCAACATGGGTCTGAATATTGCAAACGAAAAGACCACCACGCAGATGCTTGACTGGGTCGCAGAGCAGCTGCAGAAGAAGTATAATATCAATTTCAAGGGTCATTCCTTCTATTCCGATACCGATTCCAAACCGCCTTGCTATGCAATGCTTGTTGAAACCGATTCCGATATCCCCACCACCCGCAAAGCGGAATTTGAAGCAGATATCGATCAGTTCTTCCGTGAGAGCAACGGCAAGTACGACAAGTACAGACATTGGGGCATGATCGGGGATCCCGTTGTGTACCAGCTCGAAAAAGGTACATATGATGCCTACAAGGCTTCTCTTGTTGCACAGGGCAGAGTGCTTAATCAGATCAAGCCTGTCATTGTCATCAACACCCCCGAAAGAAAAGAATTCTTCTTCGGTAAGGTCAAAAAATAAGTATATTTTATTTGTAAAAAAGAGATTGCAATCCGCGTGGTTGCAATCTTTTTCGTTGACAGAAAAAACAAACAGAGGTATAATTTTTTCTGCAATGAAAATATATTCAGCTTCGGAGTCGGAATGAAAAGGATTTTACTGTATTTAAAACCGTATCGTCTGCGGATGTTTGCAGGCTTTCTTGTCAAGGTCACGGGGACCATGGCAGAACTTGTGTTGCCGTGGATTCTGACGCATATTCTTGAAAATGTTATTGTCGGACAAAAGATCGGTGAAATCGTATTTTACGGTGTTGTTATGATTCTGTGCAGCATTGTTGCCTGTCTGGGAAATATCATTGCCAACCGCATGGCAGCCAAAGTGACGACCCGTTTTTCCAAAGCCATGCGAAAAGAGCTGTTCACAAAAACACTGTACCTGTCGGCAACGGATACCGACCGTTTTACCATTCCGTCGCTTGAATCACGCATCACCACCGACACTTACAACGTACAGAATTTTATCGGCATGATGCAACGTATGGGTGTGCGTGCACCGATTCTTCTCATCGGCGGAACGGTGCTGACAATGCTGATGGACACTGCTTTGTCACTTGTTATGCTTGCAACATTGCCGATTATCTTTGTGACCGTGTACAGCATCTCACGCAAAGGTGTTCCGCTGTACGGTGATGTGCAAAAAAGTGTGGACAGCATGGTGCGTGTTGCCCGCGAAGATATACAGGGAATCCGTGTCATCAAGGCACTTTCCCGCAACGAACACGAAAATCGCCGCTATGACCGTGTCAATACGGAGTTGTCCGCAAAGGAACGTCGGGCAGGTACGATCATGGGCATTGTCAATCCCGTGATGACCTTGCTTATGAACACAGGTATTGCCGCAGTTGTTGCCGTCGCTGCTTACAGGGTCCGCAGTGATCTCACAAGCCCTGCAACCGTGATTGCGTTCATGCAGTATTTTACGCTCATTTCCATGGCGATGATGTCGCTGTCGCGAATGTTTGTCATGTACACAAAATGTGCAGCTTCCGCAAACCGCATTGCACAGGTGCTTGACACCCCCGACCGCTATACGGTTATCCCCGACACAGGCAGCAGTGAGCGTGCACACATTTGTTTTGACGAGGTCGGCTTTTCTTATTTCGGCAAGCAGAAAAACCTTGAAAACATTTCGTTTTCTCTGCAAAAAGGACAAAGGCTTGGCATTATCGGTTCCACAGGCAGCGGCAAGTCCACACTCATTAAACTGTTGCTGCGTTTTTATGAACCCGATACAGGGGAAATTTACATAGACGGCAGAAAACTTACTTCTTTCAGCCGCGAAGAACTGACCTGCATTACGGGAGCCGCTTTGCAGAACGGTTTTCTTTATGCAGGGACAATTGAAGAAAACATCCGTTTCGGCAGAGAAATCTCCGATGAAGACGTGCAGTGTGCTGCCAAAATCGCACAGGCACACAACTTTATCTGCGACATTCCCGACGGCTATGCACATCAGATTGCAGCCAACGGAACCAATTTGTCGGGCGGTCAACGTCAAAGGCTTTTGCTTGCAAGGGCACTTGCAGCGAAACCGCAGATTCTTATTCTCGATGATTCCTCC
This sequence comes from Clostridia bacterium, assembly GCA_017435865.1. Lineage (GTDB taxonomy): Bacteria > Bacillota > Clostridia > Oscillospirales > Acutalibacteraceae > RUG806. Next base: position 24,172 of record JAFSEF010000030.1, on the reverse strand, counting down.
TCTGCGCTGGACTACAAAACGGATGCCATGCTGCGGCAGGCACTCGATGCAAACCTGCAGAATACAACGGTCATCACCGTTGCACAGCGTGTCAGCTCCGTCAAAAACTGCGATCTGATCCTTGTGCTTGAGGACGGCAGAATCATCGGCAAAGGAACACACAATGAGCTGCTTGAAAGCTGTATTGCCTACCGTGAAATCAGTGATTCACAGATGGGAGGTGCTTTTGTTGACTGACAAAAAAGAAAAAAAAGAAGTCCGCAAACGCGACAACAAAGGCATTTTCATCCGTTTGGGAAAATATGTACTGCAACAATGGCACCTGTTTGTACCTGCGGTCGTGTTCACGCTGCTTTCCAATCAGCTGTCTTTGATGGGACCGCGGTATTCGGGTGCTGCGATCGATGCCATTGAACTTGCAAGCGGTGTCGATTTTGACACGGTGTGGGCCAATGTGATACGCATGATTGTATGTTATGCGTTGTCGGCAGGTCTGTCGTATGTTCTTGCGGTGATTATGATCCGCCTGAGCCAGAAAATCACCTACAAAATGCGTAAAGAGCTGTTTGAAAAGCTCAATACACTGCCTGTCAGCTATTTTGATACCCACCACACAGGCGACATCATCAGCCACCTGTCTTATGATATTGACACTGTCAACAGCACACTCTCGCACGATCTTGTGCAGGTCATGACGAGCATTTACACTGTCATCGGTTCTTTGCTTTTTATGTGGAATATTTCAAAACCGATGATCCTCATTTTTGTATTCACGGTTCCCGTATCCGTTCTTTTTACACGTTACCGTTCCAAAAAAGTGCGTCCGCTGTTCAGCAAACGCAGCAAAAAATACGGCGAGCTCAACGGTTATGCGGAAGAAATGCTCTCGGGTGCCCGTTATATTGAAGCATACGGCAGGCAGGATGTGATTGCAGACCGCTTCAACTGCCGCAACGAAGAAGCCATGGATGCTTACTACAATGCAGAGTACAGTGCGGCATTGCTGTTCCCGAGCATCAATTTGATCAATAATATTTCCATTGCTCTGGTTGCCATTTTCGGCGGCATTCTGTATATGTATTCCCAGAACGGAGCTGTGGCGGTAGGGTCGGCATTTTTCATTACACTCGGCGGTGTGGCACAGTTTGTGCAGTACTCACGCAAATTTGCAGGTCCGATCAATGAGTTTTCCAATATTCTGCATGAATTTCAGTCGGCTTTTTCGGCTGCGGAACGAGTATTCCGTATTCTTGACGAACCGGGCGAGCCTGCGGATGCACCCGATGCACTGGAAACGAATGACGTGCAGGGGGATGCGGTGATCGACGATGTGTCGTTTGCTTATGTTCCCGAAAAGCCGATTCTCAGGCACATTTCCGTTGCTGCTCAACCGGGCACCACCGTTGCCATTGTCGGTCCCACGGGGGCAGGCAAAACAACGATCATCAATCTGCTGATGCGGTTTTATGATCCGCAGTCGGGGGAAATCCGCATCGACGGAGTTCCTGCTTTGAAAATAAAACGCACCGATCTTCGCAAGAGCTTCACCATGGTCTTACAGGACACATGGCTGTTCCACGGTACAGTGTTTGAAAATATTGCCTACGGCAGGGAAGATGCAACAAAAGAAGAAGTCCGTGCTGCAGCAAAAGCTGCGAAAATCGACCGTTACATTGAATCTCTGCCCGAGGGGTATGAAACGGTTTTGTCGGATGACGGGGTGAATATTTCCAAAGGGCAAAAGCAGCTCATCACCATTGCACGTGCGTTTTTGTCGGATGCTCCCATGTTGATTCTTGACGAAGCAACTTCCAATGTTGACTCACGCACCGAAATGCAGATCAGGGATGCCATGAATGAGCTGATGCAGGGCAGAACCTGCTTTGTCATTGCCCACCGTCTTTCCACCATTCAGAATGCGGATGTGATTCTTGTGGTGCAGAACGGTGAAATCACCGAGCAGGGCAGCCACGAACAACTGCTGCAAAAAGGCGGATTCTACAGTACACTCTATAATTCGCAGTTTACATAACAAAAAACTTCCGATCTGCATTGACAAATCGGAAGAAAACAGTTATAATGTAACCGTAGAGGCTACCGTTTAAAGCGGTTAGTGTCTTGCTTGATTTTTTATTTCATCAAACAACCGTCACTTGGCAGAGTGGCGGTTGTTGCTTTTTACCTTAATTCTTATTGTAATCGTTATGTTACAAATATGGAATGTTAAAGTAATGGGCATATGTCTCACCTCCTTTTGGAGGAGTTGACACCAACCGCCTTTTAAGCCGCCTCTACGATCAAAGCAAGTATACCGCATGTGTCGGATTTTGTCAATATTTCGGGAAAAGTTTGTTAATTTGCATTGACAAGTAAAATGGAATGTAGTATACTCAAAGCAAAACAGAACAAATGTTCGTTTTTAATAAGGAGATTTTGAATGAACCCGTATATTCATTGCCCGACTTATGAAACGGAAAGTTTTATCTTGCGCCTTATTTCCGTAAATGATGCCGAAGACCTTTTGCAATGTTATGCAGACAAAGAGGCGGTTGCACGCATGAATGCCGATGCCTGCACAAGCAGTTTTTATTTTGAAAGCGTTGCAGAAATGGAAGCGGCAATTTTATTCTGGCTGTCAGAATACAAACAGCAGCGATATGTGCGTTTCGCAGTGGTTGATAAAGAGAATAAAGAAGCAATCGGCACGGTTGAAATTTTCGGTGGCGAATTTGGTGTGTTGCGAATTGACTTATGTTCCGCATATGAAACACCGTCATATTTCAGCGAGTTACTGTCCTGTGCCGTTCATCATTTTTATACGGATTTTGATGTACTGATCATGTGTATCAAGGTATTGCCCGAATTTGCAATGCGTACCGACACGATAAAAAAGTTTGGTTTCATTCTGACCAATGATTTCCGTCCCGGCGGTTATTATTATGTAAGAAAAAGACGTTCCCCGATCGCATATTGCGGGCTTGCTTGTTGCGTATGTGAGCACGATGCAACCTGTGTCGGCTGTCAGGAAGGCGGTTGCAGTGAACACGGTTGGTGCAAAAACTACAATTGTTGCAAAGAAAAAAAACTGAACGGTTGTTGGGAATGTCCCGATTTCCCGTGTGACGGAACAATATTTGACAAACCAAGAATCAAGGCATTTGCCGCATTTGCAAAACAATACGGTGTTGACGAACTTGCCGCCTGTGTGTTGAGAAACAAACAAAGCGGTGTGCAATATCACTATCCAGGTGAATTGATCGGCGATTACGACAACTGCGGCAGTGAAGAAGAAATTTTCAGGATGTTGAAAGGTGAATGAGAGTTTTTTGTGGTGACAATTTCAAAAAACGCTATAACAAAGGCAACAGCCGTCCCCCTGCAGAGGGACGGCTGTCTAAACAAAAAACAAAACAAAAAAAGAGACAAACAGTTTTTTCAATTTTGTTGTTTTGTTTATTTGCGGATTCTCTTTTTTGCTTGTTTTTCTTTCAGACGGAGGCCGGTTTCGGCATCACGGGCTTGCTTTTTCTGTTGTGCTGCGGCCAAATCTGCATCATGTGCCGCTTGTCTGCGTGTCTTTGCAGCATCATAGTCTGCAAGGAATGTGTCCATGTCGCGGTAGCAAGCGTCCAGCAGCACATTGCGTTTTGCTGCAAGGTAGGGTTTTGTAACCCGTGCATAGGTGTTGCGGTTGCGTTTTGCCTGTCGGATGGCAGCATTGCGGGCCTTTTTCTGTTCGGCTGTGTCAGTCGGCATACGGTAGGCGTTTTCGGGTTCTGCCGGGTCAAAAGGCTGAATACCGTCAGGGTAGTGCTTTGTAACGGTTTTCTGAATACGGGGAATGCTCTTTATAAGACCGATAAAATCACGGCGTTGTGTTTTTTCGGCATTGGTTCCGCCCTTTGGCAGTGCTTTAGCTGAGGCAAGAAGTTCATCCGCGTGTAAAAAGAAGTTGTTCTCACCGTAGCTGAGAATCTGTCGGCTCAGAGCAAGTACGGCTCTGCCGAAGTCAGTTTCATAGCGATTGAGTTCGGTGTTGACAAAGGCTGCAATCTCAATTTCTTCGTTCAGGCTGCGTTTTGCCTTGTTGGCTTCGTGGTCTTCTTTTGTTTTTGCACGGGTAATTTCCGCCTGCGTTTCGTTCTCATGTGTACGTGCGGCAAGAACACCTTCACACGCTTCGCAGTAGAGTTCGTCGTCAAGCAGACCTGCTGCCTTGTCCTCGACAGCCGACCGCAGACGGATGACGCGGATGATACCCTTTTGTCCTGCTTCCGTCAGGTCATAGAAGAACCACGGAATGATGTCAACAACCGCACCGACAAGACTGACTTTCATCAGCACATCCAACAGTTTATACAGCACGTTGTCTGCATTGTAGTTGCCGTTGTCATCATAAACCTGCAGCACCGAATAATCCGTTCCGTCAAAACCGTTTTTGCGGTAGACCCACGGAATAAACAGGTTTGTCACGGCTCCGACGGCACCGCCGACATAGTGTTCCACCAGACCGAATGCACCGTCAATGCGTTCGCCTGACAGGTATTGTTGATAGTCGCGGATATCTGACTCAATGGCACGGTCAACAACTTCCGTTGTATCCCAGAAGCGGTTGAGGAAGAAAAACACCGCAATCAGGAAAATACTCTTTTTGTAAGTCAGCAGCAAGCCCAGGGTAATGAAAACCTGGCTTGTGTTTTTGATGATCTTGAATTTGCGTTTGCCGAGCACACGGATGAGTGTAGGGGAGAACAGCATGGCCCACATGGACGAATTGTAGGTTACGGTGTCGATGATGCCGTACATGGTCATGGAGCCGACCTTGCCGTAATGGAAAAGCCATTGCAGAAGAATGTTCTTGCACGATTCCATGAAATCGTTCCATGCATCGGTGCACTTGATCCAGAAATATTTGTTGGACAGCACCGCACGCAGAGCATCGCGGAAACTGAGGTCTGCAACTGCGGAGACGGGTTGCACAATTCTTTCACGCACACCGAAATAGGCTGTCATGCTCATGGCGGTACCAATGACGATGAAGAACGGATAGATCATGCGGTAGGTGTTGATGTGATACAGGTTGCCGTCCGCAAACAGATCCGACAGAATGGGCATGAACAGACCTGTCAGTGTGGGTGCAAAATTATGCACAAGGCTCGACACCATCATAATGCGGACACGTTCCTGTGAATTGGGGGAGATAACATACACAAGGTTATTTACACCTGTGGAGTACCATCCTTTGACATAGCCCTCAATTTGCCCGATAAGAAACAGCGACACCACCATTTTTGTGTACCCCATTTTTTCATACGGCAAAAACAGAGCAATCATAGACAATGCGGCTGCAGGGACAGCCAGTTTTGTGTAAACGCGGTATTTGCCGTCACGGCTTCGCAGATGGTCAATGATCCATGCATTCAGCGGTGCGGTCACATATCCGATTGCGGTGCAGATATAACCGAGAATAATCAGATCGCGGTGGGTCATATGCAGCGTGGTGGCGGTAAAGGCATCGTTGACACTGAATCCGAACCCGAATGAGGTCGCAAGCCGCATTCCCAGCCAGCCGACGGACAGCATGAGATATTCTTTGTAGGCAACGTGGTCACCCGTTGCGGGATGGTTCCAATAGGCACGCACATCCCGCACAAGGTCAAAAGCTTTTGTTACAAGGTTCATGCGTTTTCCTCCTCAATGATCAGTGTGCAGACCGATTTTTGCGGCAACACAATGTCGGAAGCTTTGGTGGTTGTTTCGGTAAGATCGTTGTTTTTGTCGGTTGTGAACATCTGCACCTGTTTGTCCTGCAGTGCAGCAATGGTCAGCGGAATGTCCGTTTCACCTTTGTTCATCACAACAAGCACTGTTTTTGTGCTCTTGCGGAATGCGGCCAGTTTTACGTCCGCATGGTTGCATTCCGCATGCACACGGACAGCACCGACAGGAATAAATTTTGAGAAGTTGCCGAAAGCATAATATCGTTTTGTCAATTCAAATCCCGGTTTGTTGAGGTCAATGTACAAAAGACCGTCGCAGTAATCCACATTGGAGACCGCGATCCAGTGCTGCCATGCACAGGCATTGAGCAGAGTCAGGTCATCGAGCACCGTTTCGGTCTGTACAAGGGCAGAATCCATACCGTAATCTCTGCCGCCCTGCATATGCGTCCATTCACTGACTCGTACCTTTGCGGTCGGATAATGACGATCCAGCCATTTGCGGAACCGTCTGACGAAGCTGAGACGGTCATTGACAAATTTTGCAAGAAAACCGATGGGTATAGGGGACGGCAGGAAATAGGAATGCACATCCACACCGTCGGATGCAGCTGCTATTTTTTTGTCACCGAGCATAATACGGGAATAGGTTTTGTTGAACCAGCGAAGATCTCCGTTTTCCGCACCCGAGAGTTTTACGGGCAAACCCGAAGCCTGAAAACGGTCTGCCATCACACGCATCAGAGAGTGCACCTGCCACGGACGGTAGTGACAACCTTCCTGTCCGTTTTTGTCCGTCCAGACCCACACGGGTTCATTGACGGGGGAAACAAACTTTACGGGAACACCTTGTTGCAGAAAATGTTTTGTCACTTCCACGCAGTAGTCCGCAAAGGGAGCATAGTTTTTGCGATGCAGGTTGGTCTGTCCGGCTCTGTCCAGACAGCTTTTGCCGTTTTTGGTATAGCGTTCGGGCGGCGAATTGCAGAACAGCACCACTTCTTCACAACCGTTTTTGACACAGGAAAGAAGCATGTCCACCGCGTTTTTGTCGCGGTTCCAGTCATAGGTGCCGTCGTTTTTTAAATGGCATTCTGCCATGCGGCAGGTTTCGGGAAAGACGGAAGACTTCGAATTCTGTGAACCGCCGCCGAGATTGTGACGGTAACAGGTCATTCCGATTCCTTTTTCTTTGTCATAAAGCAGTTGTGCAATGCGGTCACGGACGGGCAGACCGCTTTCGGGGTCGGGTTCGGTCCATCCTCCGACCACCTGTGCCCACCATGCACCGCTGGCACCGAATCCCTCCATGGTCTGTGCGGTGCGGTCGGTGTGAATTGTGATAACAGTGTTCATAATCTCATCCCCTTTTTTTTATTATACAATAAGAGGTTTGCTTTGGCAATGCTTATTTCCTGTTGCAGAAAAATGAGTCTTATTTGTTTTTCAGCTTAAAATATACTTGCTAAAAACAGTGATTTCGTGTATACTGAAAATAGGGAAGAATCGGTATTGTTTTGCCGAAAAAACCCAAATGCAAAAACCAAGGAGTATTCCCATGTTAGAATTAAAAAATGTCAGCTTCTCCGTCAGTGATGAAGTCAACGGCAGAGAGCTGGGGATCATAGATAATATAAGCCTTACCCTTGAGGAAGGAAAGTTTTATGTTATTACCGGCCCCAACGGCGGCGGTAAATCCACGCTTGCAAGACTCATTATGGGTATTGAAAAACCCACAGCGGGTCAGATTCTTTTCAACGATGAAGATATCACCAATCTGTCTGTCTCCGAACGTGCCAAAAAAGGCATCGGTTATGCTTTTCAGCAGCCGCCCCGTTTCAAGGGAATGACCGTACGCAGACTGCTGAGTCTTGCCCACGGACATGATCTTCCCGAGGACGAATGCTGTGCGTACCTCACCAAAGTCGGACTTTGTTCCATGGACTACCTCAACCGCGAAGTGGACACCTCTTTGTCGGGCGGTGAGGTCAAGCGAATTGAAATTGCAACCCTCATGGCACGTGAACCGCAGCTTGCCATTTATGATGAACCTGAAGCAGGCATTGACCTGTGGAGCTTTACGATGCTTGTTGAATCGTTCCGCATGGAACGCAACAGCAACCAGAAGGGCAGCACCGTCATCATCTCACATCAGGAACGCATCATGCAGCTTGCGGACGAACTGATCGTTGTTGCCGACGGCAAAGTACGCACACGCGGCAGCAAGGATGAAGTTTTCCCGACACTGCTCGGAGAATTTGATCGCAAGTGCGGTCTGCGCGGAAATGAGGAGGTGCAGTAAGATGCTTGAAAGATATGATTTCAACCTGCTCGATAAAATTGCGGATCTTTCTTACCTGCCTGAAAATACGGCTTACAACATCCGCAAAAACGGCCTGAGTGCCGAACGCAAGGTTACCGAAACGGTGGACATCACCACCAAGACCGACAAACCCGGAATCGACATTACCATCAAACCCTTTGCGAAGGATGAAACGGTTCACATTCCCGTTATCATTACCGAAAGCGGTCATGCCGAAACCGTTTACAATGATTTTTACATTGGTGAAGGTGCTGTGGTCACCATCATCGCCGGTTGCGGCATTCACAACAGCGGCTGCGACGAAAGCCGTCACGACGGCGTGCATCGTTTCTTCATCGGCAAAAATGCACAGGTGAAGTATGTTGAAAAGCATTACGGTGACGGTGACGGCACAGGCGGCAAGATGATGAATCCCGCCACAAAGATTTATATGGAAAGCGGCTCGCTGTGCGAAATGGAAAGCGTGCAGATCCGCGGCATTGACTCCACCAAACGCACCACTGATGCCGTGCTTGCCGACAATGCCCGTTTGGTTGTCACAGAACGTCTGATGACCCACGGTGAGCAGGTCGCAGAGTCGGAAATGACAGTCGAACTCAACGGCAGCGGTGCAAGTGCACAGATCATTTCACGTTCCGTTGCAAAGGATACCTCTTCGCAGGTGTTCTTCCCCAATGCGGTCGGCAATGCAGCCTGCAGGGCACACATTCAGTGCGATTCCATTCTGATGGACAACGCAAAGATCCGTTCCGTACCTGCCATCACCGCAAACCATCCCGATGCACAGATCGTCCATGAAGCAGCCATCGGCAGAATCAACAACGATCAGCTTTTGAAGCTCATGACCTTCGGCATCGACGAACAGGAAGCCGAAAACATCATCATCGAAGGTTTCCTTAAATAAATCCATACTTCCAAGGAGCTGTTTATCAGCTCCTTTTTTTACGGGAATGACGGGGGACGAAAAAACGGACGTGCGTGTACACGTCCATTTATATTATTGTGTTGGATGCTGCAATGTCGTTTTAGTTTTCAACGGCTGTATAACGCAGCATTTTGTTCGTATCGATACCGACACAGGCACGCAGGATGTTTCTGGCATCGGCAGCAAGGACTGCACCGTCACCATCAATATCGGCATTCTCCGTTTGTGTTTCGTTGAGCTGTGTCAGCTTGACACTGGCACGCAGTGCAAGACGTGCATCGGCAGCAGACAGGTCCCCCGAATTGTCAATGTCGCCCAGCAGGTGTACCGTTACGCTGTTGATTTTGCCGCAGGTGGTGCACATACGCCACTGGGCTCCGTCTTCCTTGTAAGAAACCGCTGTAATAACGGTCCATGCGGTGTAGTTGTGGGGTTCATAGGGGGTGATGGTTTCGCAGTATTTGCAGTCGCCCCAATGGTGCACACCGTCATATTTCATTTCAAAATTGTGACTCTGGTAATTGCCGTAGGTTGCGTTGCAGTAAGCACAGACGGAAGCTTCACCACAGATTTCTTTGCCGCCCGAGCAGGGAAGTGTCTGCTTCTGCTTGCAGACGGTGCAGGTGCCGGTGTGGGTGTTGTCATTGTTTGAAATGTACTGATCGAGTGTACAGTCAACCGCTTCACCGTATTCACCGCAGCCCATGGTGCAGAGGTGTTTGTGCTTGCCGTTGCCTGCAGGTGCTGCCGTACCGTCATATTTATGATCGGCTGTTTCACCGTACTCTCTGCCGCAGCCTTCACACTTTGCAAGGGTCGTGCAGCTTGCCGTACCGCCGAAGCAATCCAGAGCTTCCTGCGTATAGCCGCAAGCGGTGCAAAGTACATCGTGGGTGTCCGGCTGATTTTCATTGGCTGTGTATTCGTAGGTGTGTTCTGCGAGGGTGCCGAATTCTTCGCCGCAGAATTTGCAGAGTGCAAGCTGTGAGCAGGATGCAGGTTTTTCGCTTATGCAATCCTCTTTGATGGTCTTTTTGCAAACGGTGCAGAAGCGATTGTGCGTACCGTCTTTGTTCGGCTCACAGGTTGCATCGAATGTGTGAGCGGGTTTGGTTCCGTAAGGAGCATTACAGGAAGCACAAACGGACAGTTTGTCGCAGGTGGCAGCATCGCCGCCGTGGCATTGTTCGGTTTCTTCATGTTTGCACACCGCACAGGAACGTGCATGGGTGCTGTCGCCTGCAGGTTTCCATGTGCTCATGTCACAGGGTTCGGCAGCATCTTTTGCACCGCATTCGAACACGCACAGACGGCTGTGTGTGCCGTCTTCATTGTAAACATAGTCACCGGTGAAGCTGTGTTTTGCTTTGTTGCCGTAGGTTTCGCCGCAGCTTTCGCAGATCGCAGGCGTGCTGCAGGTGGCTTTTCCGCCCGAACAGCCTTCTGTTTTCTTGTATCCGCAAATGCTGCAAACGAGGAAATGATAAATGCCGTTGCCTGCACTGACACAGGTGTCATATACGCAGGCTTCGTTTGTGCCGAATGCATCGCAGCCGTTGATGCAGCGTCTCTTGTGAGAACCGTTTTCGTTGCACACGGTTTCACCCGTGTAGGAGTGAATGGTCTTGCTTCCGTATTCGCTGCCGCAATAGCCGCAGACAGGTTTGCTCATGCAGCTTGCTTTGCCGCCCGAACAGTATTCTGCAATTTCGTAATTGCAAAGAGTACAGGTTTTAATGTGCTTTTCATCAAAATCGGGAGTATAGCTGAAAGTACAGTCGCTTTCGTTGCCGTACTGTTCGCAACCGTTGATACACTGACGCACGTGTCTGCCTTTGTCCACGGATTTTGCATTGCCTTCGTAGACGTGTGCTTTGGGTTCACCGAAAGGTGCTTTGCAGGCATCACAGGTGCCCTTCTGCAGGCAGGTTGCATTGTCGCCGTAGCAGTTTTCATGTTTTTCGTATGCACAGATGGTGCAGGTGGTCAGGTGGGTTTCGTTGTTGTTGTCGGAAAAAGCAAAACCGAATGTACAGGGGTATTTCGTGTTGCTGTATTGTTCACATCCGTTGACGCACTGATAGGAATGAGTACCGTCATTGTTCTTTCTGGCAGCCCCCGTATAATCATGTGCTTTTTTGAAACCGTATTCGCAGTTGCAGACCGTGCAGATTGCTTTCTTTTCACAAGTAGCGGTACCACCGAAACAGGTTTCGTTGACGGTTTCACCGCAATTGTTTTTGCAGGCGATGGAGTGCGTGCCGTTGAACAGCTGTTTGACATCTCCTGTGAAATCATGCACACCGCAGATGACCTGTACTTGTGCTGCATGAACAACGGTCGGAATCTGTTTGCTGCCGACTTCGGTCAGGCTTGCGGCAACGGCAGTGAATGTGATTTCGGAAATGCCGACTTTTGCGGCAGAATTGACGGTGAAGGAGAGTTTCAGAACGGCATTTTCACCGAGGTTGATGTTTCTGTCGGATTGCAGGGTGGCGATGCAGTTTTCCATGTCCACGGTGCAGTTGCTGCCCTCATAAAGCCACTGCATATCGGTCAGCATGAACACTTCGTTGTCATACTCAAAATCAAGAACCAGAGAATGCAGGTACGGAGCATCCACCGTTACCAAAACGTCCACGGATTCACCTTGCAGGATTTTTTCATATGTGCCGCCGAATACATTCACCTTTGCCTGTTTTGTCAGTGTACCGTAAACAGAAATGCTGTAGGCAGGCATGGTTTCGGGGGGTGTGTCACCGGCAAGCAATTTCCAGCCGGAGAATGTTTCACCGGCAACATTGTCATAATCTGCAATGTAAGAAATGACTTCGCCGTAGGTGTAGTATTCTGTAGTGATGTATTGTCCGTTGAGGTAATAGAGCACTGAATACGTATTGGCGGTCTGCTCACCATACAGTGTAATATTGTGAGCAGGCATGACCGTGGGACATTCTGCTTCTTCGGCAGTTTTCCAACCCGAAAAAGTAAAGCCGGGAACATTGTTGAAAGAGGTCAGAGGAATGATCTGTTCCCCGTAGTAATAAGTCTGTACCGTTTCGAGCTGTTCACCGTTAAGGATGTAGGTCACGGTGTATTGGTTTTTGCTTGTGCTGCCGTAAACGGTCAGGTTTTCAGCAGGCATTTTTGCAGGTGCTTTGCTGCCGTCGGCAAGCAACCAGCCGCTGAAAGAATGCCCTTCGATGTTGTTGTAATCGTCAAGGTATTCGATGGTGTCATCGTAGTAATAGGTCTGCGTTTTGTCGGTCAGTTCTTTGCCGTCAAGGATGTATGTCAGCGTGTATTCTTCTTTAGAAACCGTACCGAACAAAGAAAGATCAGCCGTCACTACGTCGGGAGCTTCGCCGTCCAGTGAAGACCAGCCGCTGAATTTTTCACCTGTTGCAAGAGGTACTTCAGGCGGCTGCAGTGTATCACCGTAGTGATAGGTCTGCTCGGTACTTTTCCACGGACCGTTCTGCAAAGTGTAGCTGACGGTATAGATCACATATGTCAGCGTTGCAACCACGGTCAGATCTTCGGACGGCATGGTTTCGGGAACAGAGCTGCCGTCTTCGAGTGTCCAACCGCTGAAAGATTGCGTTTGATTGCTGTCATAATGCGGATATTTGATTGTTTCACCGACTTTAAATGACATCTTTGAAACGGTTTCTTTTTCATCAAGTCCCGTCAGTCTGAACGTCACGGTGTATTCTTGTGTGCTTGCCGAAACAGGCAGTGCAGGCAGAAGCAGAAGCATTGCAAGCAGCAGGCAAACGGTTTTGCGAAGAATGTTTTTCATTTTCATCACCTGATTTTATATTTCATCAATTAGTATACTCTTTTCAATACAGCCGGGTCAATCGGCAATGTACGGCAATGCCGCCTTATTGTGCCAATGTGCCGTCCGATTGCAAAACAACAATGCCGAGATCCTCTGTGTGCAGACCGACACTCTTACGCAGAATCATTCGTGCATCATCTGCAAGAATTTTTCCGTCTTCATTGCTGTCGGCTGCTGCAAGGGCAACATCGTTGAGATTCTTCTCAAGGCCGACCGCATACCGCAATGCAAGTCTTGCATCGGCAGCGTTGATCTGACCGTCACCGTCGATATCTCCCACGGGTCTGCCGCAGGTCAGGAAGTCGCAGATATTGCATCGGTATTCATGGGCTTGCAGAGCAGGCAGATATTGCTGCGAGTACAGAATATGTGCTTCGGTCGTGCCTTTTGCTGCACAGTATTCGCAGAGGTACGTGTGGGCATCTTCATTGCTTTCGAGCTGTGTGTAACGGTGTTCACCTACGGAATCGCCGTATTCGGTGTTGCAGTGGCGGCAGACAGGTTTTTGCTGACAGGTACCAAGACCGCCGTTGCATTTTTCCGTGATGTTGCGTTCACAGATTTTGCAGAGTCCCGAATGGGTACCGTCACCGTTGTTGCTGCAGCTGATAAAAGAATGTCCCGTTGCACTGTCGGTGGTTTCGGTACGGGTAGCAGTGCAGGCAGTGCAAGTGTAAAGAATGTAGCCGTTTTCGGTACAGGTGGCAGCAATGGCTGTGCCTGTATCCCATTTGTGTCCGGCTGCAGGTGTTTTGTTCAGAGAATAGTGCTGTTTGCAAACGTTGCAGTAGTAATTGTCATATCCTTCTGCCGTGCAGGTCGGAGCAACGGTGTTGACGAGCGTGCCTTTGTGACCGGCAGCCGGTTTTTTGTTTGCATCATACGTGTGTTTGCAGGTTGAACAGGTGTATCTTGTGTAACCTTCCTGTGTGCAGGTTGCGGAAACGGTGACAGAGGAATAGCTGTGTCCTGTGGCGGGAATTTCTTCATTGGATGTGAATCTGCAATTCTCACGCTGACAGGCACGCACGATAATACCCACCGATTCGCACTTCGGTTCCACCTGACTGACAATTGCAATATCGTGTTCGAATTTCGGTATTACAATGTGTTCGGTTGCCGTGCAGTTTTTGCATTTTGTATCGCGGAAACCGTCGGTGTCGCAGGTGGCGGCTGATTCGCGGACAAGCTGATAGTCATGCTCTTTCATGGGGACAATCTGCTGCTCTTTGGTGACCGTGTTGCAGTTTTTGCAATACACACCCATGGTCAGACCTGTTTGTGTGCAGGTGGCAGCAACGGAAGGAAGTGTTGTGAAACTGTGGCCTGTGGCAAGGACTTTTTCATTGGTGACGGTCATCTTGCAGTTTTTGCATGTTTTGTTGCAGATGCCGTCCTGTGTGCAGGTAAGCTCTGTTGTCCATTCTGTTTGCCAGTCATGTCCTTTTGCGGGAATCGGGAACTGTTTAACAAGTACCGTATCGCATACTGTGCACACCGAACCTGCTGTCAGCCCTTCTGCAAAGCAGGTCGCGGAAACCGCTTCAAGGATGATTGCTTCGTGCTTGCCGTCACCGGTAACAACAGCGGTTGTGTATTCATTGCAGTTTTCGTTGTCGCAGTAAGATTCTTTCAGACCGTCGCCGCAGGTGGGATACACAAGGGTTGTCCACTTTGTGAAGCTGTGTCCTGTGGCGGCCGTGATTCTTGCTTCTGTCAATGTTGTTTCGCACACAGAGCAGTAGGACCATTCCGTTTTGCCGTTTTGCGTACAGGTAGCTGCCTGTGCAGGAACGACCACTTCCGTATGGTTTCCCGTTGCAGGAACGGTTATGTAGGTGGTTGCAGGGCAACGTGTGCAGGTGCACAGCTTGTTGCCGCTTAACAGGCAGGTCGGTTCCTGCTTGACAACACCTTCATCCCAGTTGTGTCCGCGCGGTTGCGTGTAGTCGGTGATAATGCGTTGTTCGCAGACGGAACAGACATTGTCTGTGAAACCGCCGTTTGTGCAGTCAGGCGGAATGATCACGGAATCAAACGAACAATTCTCCGTTTCGGTCACGCTGCAGACTTCGCAGGTACGTGTATGGGTATCACCGCTTTCATCGGGGCGGAAGGGTTTCCATTTGTGTCCGGGGGCCTTGATGATGTTTTCGGTATAATAATGATTGCAGTTGATGCAGGTATAACGGTCGCATCCGTCGGATGTACAGGTCGGCGGAATGACCTGCAAAGAATAGGTATGCGATGCAGTCAGCACCTGTGTGGCATTGGTTTTACAACGGGTGCAGATGCGTTTTATGTAACCGTCCTGCGTGCAGGTTGCATCTTCGCGGTCGGTTTCCTGCCAGTCATGTCCGAGGGCATCGACGGTGGTGTCCATGTAGGTATAACCGCAATCCTTGCAGATGTGTTTTGTATAGCCCGGGGTCAGGCAGGTTGCAGAAACAACGGTATCGGTAAAGGAGCAATCACCCTTCTGTACGTCTGCACAAACCGAACAGATGCGTATATGCTTTTTTGCCGTCTCATCTGCCGTCCATTTCCCCCACTCGTGTGTACAATCGGCGGCAAACGCAGCCGGCAGAATGCCTGCCAGAAGCAGAATAACTGCAAAACAGGAAAAGAAATATTTCCGTATTTTTTGCTGCATATTGACAACCCCTTTCTTATATAAAAATAAAAAATATATAGTTCATTTTATTATATAACAAATACCTTTCACCTGTCAATTGTTTTATTTTTTCCGCTGCAGGAGAAAACAGGAAATCATGCTTGCCATTTGTATTTTGCAGGTGTATAATAATGCATATTCTTTTTCGGGGGCATAAGTATGGAATACACCGTTCGTCCTGCTCAGACACAAGACATTGCACACCTGCACCGTATGCTGTGTGCCATCGCAGCACTGCACGCACAGGAAAGACCTGACATTTTCAGAAACGGCACAAGCAAATACTCAACACAGCAGCTGCAGGAACTTCTGCAGGATCCGACCTACCGCATTTTTACGGCAGACAACGGCGAGCGTGTGTTCGGTTATGTGTTCTGCGTGGTGCAGAGTGTCAGCGGTCATCAACTGTTGCAGGACAAAAAGGAACTGTATGTGGATGATCTGTATGTGGATCCGGATTGCCGCGGTTTCGGTGCGGCAACGGCACTTATGCAACGGGCAAAAGAAGAAGCACAGGCAATCGGTTGCGATTGCCTGACTCTGAATGTGTGGAATTTTCCGACTTCGGCTTGCGGATTTTATGAAAAACTCGGTTATACCGAACGCAAACGCTGTATGGAACTTGCACTGTAAAAAGGAGGACATGGTATGCCCGGACTCGGTACGATTGTAAATGTTGTTGCGATCATTCTCGGTGCACTCATCGGTATGCTTTGCGGCAAAAAAATAAAAGCCGACACCCGTAACTCCCTCACACAGGTGCTCGGACTGTGCGTGATGTTTGTCGGCGGCAGCGGTGCTATCAAGGGGCTGCTGTTTACCGAAGGGCACGCAGTACTGCCCGACAGCTACCCGACTCTGATGATGATTCTCTCACTTGTGCTCGGCACATTGTGCGGTGAGCTGCTGAAAATTGAAACCCGTCTTGAACGCTTCGGTGAATGGCTCAAAAGCAAGGTCAAGGCAGAAAATGATGTCGGTTTTGTGCCTGCATTTGTCAATACGTCCCTTGTGGTCTGCGTGGGTGCCGTGGCGGTGGTCGGCTCCATTGAGGATGGCCTGCTCGGTCAGTACACAACCCTGTTTGCAAAAGCACTGCTTGACTTCCTGATTGTCATTATGATGGCTTCTGCCACGGGAATCGGTTGCCTGTTTTCGTTTTTGCCTGTCGGCATTCTGCAGGGCAGTGTCACGGCAGCGGCAAAGCTTGCACAGCCGTTGCTCACATACGGAACCGCCATCGCGGATTTGTCTACGGTGGGTTCGGTTATGATCTGTGCCGTCGGCATCAACCTTGCGTTCGGCAAAAAATTCCGCGTGGGCAATATGTTGCCGTCACTCGTTTTTGCCATTCTGATTGCAATCGGTTTTACGTATTTCAGTGCTGCATAATAATGCAAAATAAGGAATAATAATCCAAATCAAGGAGCCGTCTTCCGGCTCCTTTTTCTTTTCATTATAATAATGTGATTGTTGTGCATCTGCCGGATGTTTCAGCAAAACGCAAAAAAAAGCTGCCCCCCACAGGGGACAGCCATTTGTTTGATCAAACGCTAATAAAGCAATTTGCTTTTAATTATTCTGCAGGGAAATATTCTTCGAATACGAAGTGGCTTTCGAACTTAGCAAGAACTGCCATGATTTCGTCAATAAGGGACTTGAAGAAACCGATGATGTCCTGAGCAACAACCTGAAGATCTACACCTTCCTTAAGGGTCATGAGGGGCACCTCCTTTTATAACTTAATAAAAATAAAAATCAGATAAAAACCAATGCTAATTAAGCAGCGGTGGTTTCTTCTTCTGTTTCGAAGTTAGCATCAAACCAAGCCTTGGTCTGTTCGATCATCTTGATGATCTTAGCAACGATTTCTTCAAGAAGAGCGAAGAAGTTTTCGAATCTGACAGAGTCCATTGTTGCACCTCCTTTTGTAGGGTTATGGACTGCGGAATATCCGCAAAAAAGTTTTAAGTTAAAAGTTTAACTTAGTTAGCAGCAGAAGTTTCGTCAAGAGCGTCCTTGGACTTCCAACCGTTGATGAACCAAGTCATGTCAGCGATCATCTTCTTGATGAGAGCTACGAGTTCGTCAATAGCTTCCTTGATCTTTTCGATGTTCATTGAGTGCACCTCCTTAAGATGAAATAAAAAGGTTTTTGCGGCTCATGCCGCGAGTGAGAGAAAAATCACAACTTATGCAGCGGTGGTTTCTTCTTCACCAAGGAACTTGTCAGCCCAATCAGAAAGGCCTTTGAATGCATCGAGAATCTTCTTGAAGAAAGCAGCGATGAAGTCGATGAGAGAGTTCATGGGGAACTTATCCATTAATCCGGCACCTCTTTTCTTTGATGAAATTTACAAAAATACCATTAAGATAAATTTGCAAGCTTATAGTAACACAATATAAACATAAATGCAAGCGGTTTTTTAAGAATTATTTAATGTTTACAGGTTTGACAAGCATTTGCAACAATTAAATTCCAAAATAGAAGAATAATGTAAATACTTTTAAATATTTGCGTTTTATCGGTCAAATTTCTGCTCCGGATGTGAACAAATTGTGACCAATCTGTGTTCATATGTCGCAAAACTTGCAGAGTTGTTAATCAGTGTTGCATCATTTTCGCTTTATTTATGGATGCGGTCCGTGCGATAGACGATACAGGGAAGCTTTTCTTCACCACGCAGTTTTGCGACAGTTCCTTTCGGGCTGTTTTCCTGTGCAAGCACGCGGTCTGCAAGGGCAAGGGAAGCAACAATGACTTCCTTTGGAATCACTCCTTTGCCGTGACCGCCGTAAATGACGGCATCTCCTGCAAGCTCCAGCGTACGCAATGCGGATTCTTTCCACTCCTCCACCGAGCAGCCGCCCGGAAACTGCAATGTCACAAGGGGATTGACATTGTCGCCCGTGAACAGGGCCTTTGTCAGACTGTCACGCAATGTCAGGTGTCCGATTGTGTGACCGGGGGTGAAAAACGCTTCGATCTCTCTTCCGCCGAGATCAAAACGGTCGCCTTCGTTGAGAGCGTGTACCTGTGTTTTGCGGTCCTTCTGAAAAACAGAGAAATAGCTGACATGGTGCGACTTTCTTTTGTATTCATGCTGGTGCAGGAAATAGAATCGTGCCCAGGCCTGTCTGTCCATGTTGCAACGTCTGAATTCATTGGGATGCACATAAATGTCGTCGAACCAGACCGCACCGCCGTCATGATCAGCGTGTGAATGGGTGACAAGCACTTTCAGCGGCTTATCGGTCAGGGTGCGGATGAAATCATGCAACTGTCCGACACCTGCACCGCAGTCAATGACCGCCGCTTCTTTTTCTCCGATGACCAGAAAACTGTTGACAAAATCATATTCGTTGATGCGATAGATACCGTTTCCGAGGTCTTCGCATTCAAAATCGGTTCTGTAAAGACTCACTTTTTTTCGCCTCTTTCTCAGTTTGCGGCGGCGTTTCCGGTATTTGCCATGACACAGTCAATGGCAAGCACCACTGCAAGAGATGCAATTTCGTCGGCACCGTCTGCCATATCCAGTTCGTAACTGTCGCCCCAGGTCATCCATTCTTTGCTGATGGATACAATGGGTTGCTCATTGTGGCTTACGGTGTAATCATGGGCAAGAAAATCGCCCGTGACTTCCCAGTTGAGCCCCTCAATGCGGTATTTGTGCCTGAAAAAGGTAAATTCTTTTACAATCTGTGCCGTTTCAACACCGTTGATGTAAACAAAGTACCGCGGAAGAAAACTGAAAACCTTTTGCACAATCATGGCAACCTCTTCGTTTTTGTGGTTGTAAATGTGCAGTTTTTTGCCGAGTGAAAACAGCTCCCCTTCCACATAATAGCGGTCATTGCCGTTTATGTCCTTGACCGTAAAGCGATCTTTCCACGAAAAAACTTTCTGTTTGATATAAAGCTTCATTGCAGCCACCTACTTTCGTTTTTTATTGTATCGGAACCGAAAATAAATGTCAACAACTGATTCCCCACTTGCAAATATGAATATTATGAAATATAATAATTGCAGAAAAAGAACGGGAGGTTCGGTTATGGAGTATCTGACTCCTGCACAGGCAGCCGAAAAATGGGGTGTGTCACGTCGCAGTGTCCGCCAATACCTTGAAAATGACCGCATTCCGGACGTATTGCGTGTCAATAACCGTATTCTGATTCCTGCCGATGCCGAAAAACCTGCGGATCTGCGTTTTGCCGCCAACAAAACCACCGTTGCCGAAACGCCTGCAATCAATCCCTTTGTGCTGACGGTCGGGTGCTATAACCCCGGTGAAGCGGAACTTTTTCTCAATGCGTTGCAGGATGAGGAAAAAAAGAAGATCGGTTTGGCTGAACTTGCCTATTACCGGGGACAGGCGGAAGATACTCCCGCTCTCATTGCATCACTGTCCAAGACCAAGAGCCTGCAGACACAGATCGGTGTTTTTCTGATGGGCGTTATCGCTTCCATGCAGACGGACAATGCCGAAAGTATTCTCAATAACTACCGTTTTCTGCAGCACATTTCTGCCGTTGCAGCAAAATCCCCAACCTATGCCAAAACAGGCAACCTGTTCAGTCTTTACTGTAATATTCTTGTGCACAATACCGCTGCCATTCAGTTCCCCGATTTCGGTGTGGATGCTTTTGCGGTGGAAGAAGCACTCAAACCCATGGGCATTTATGCCTATGCAAGATATTTGTTACTGACGGGGGATGTCAGCAGAGGAATCGGTCTTGCAGAGGGAACACTGATCAACATGAAACCGCTGCGACCTGTTTCCGCTGTCTATCTGTCGCTTGTCATTGCTGCAGGATATGTCACAAAGGGTCGTTGGGACAAAGCGGAGTATTATTTTGCCTATGCACGCAGTCTTGCCGAACCCGACGGTATCATCGCTCCCTTTGCGGAGTTCCGTTGCCTGTTGTCGGGATTGGTTGAACGGTGCTTCCGCAACGAAAAGTCCGAAAGCTACAAACGCATCATTGAGCTGTCCACGGTGTATCTGAAAAACTGGATCTATGTTCACAATGCACTTACGGGCAATACCGTGTCCGATAAGCTGACCCTGACCGAATTCAATGTTGCCATGCTTGCTGCACGCAATACATCCAATGATGATATTGCTGACATTCTGTCCATTTCCGTCAACTCCGTCCGCAGCCATTTACGCAACATTTTTAACAAATTGAATATTAACTCAAGAAAACAACTGCTGGATTACGTGATTCATTGATATTAATACGCCAAAAGTGGCATATTGCCTGTCTGTACCACGCACATTTCTGTCCGTTGCTCTTTTCGGGAATCAAAAAATAGTGTAAAATCGCCCTGCTGATACAGTCATCAGGACGATTTTTTCTTGTTTTGTATTGCAGATAAAGAAAGGATGAAGGAATATTTCGAAGATTTATAATATGCCATTAGTGGCGTGTTGTGATGGTCCAAAATAAAGAAAGCAGGGATGATGTAATTTTGTTTACAAAGTGTTATCATTATACAAAAAGAATTTGCTGAGTGCATTTTTTTTGTGTAAAAAGATGGAGTTGAAAGAATGAAAGTAGAAAAAAGCTTAATGGTAGAAGCTGCCGACCAGAACTGTTACGAATATCTTATTGAGTGTACAGAAGGATACGGTGAATACAAAGCCGTGCAGCATATGGACAAAATCACCATGCGTTCCGAGTTTCTGCATGACGTGGACTGCTTTGCAGCCTACATGAAAAACGAACTCGGTCTTAAACGCGGCGATGTGTATACTGTTTTTATGCCCACAACGGTACAGAGCATTGTTTCGTTCTATGCACTCAATAAAATCGGTGCCATTGTCAATTTCGTGCATCCGCAGCTGCCGCCCGAAGTGCTCAGGGAAGCCATTGCGGATTGCAATTCCAAGGGTGTTATGATTCTTGACCTTCTGTCAAAGGATTATGTCGGTGTCATCAACGAATCAGGTCTGCCTTGTGTGGTCTGTTCGTCTTCTGACTATGCCGCCCCCATTAAGGAAGTTGCCTGCAAAGCGGGGGAAGGTCTGCTCAAAGCCATCTTCCCGAAAATCAACAAACGTGTTTCTTACCGCGAAGTCATCACCAAGTATCCGCCCGAACCGGGTCTTGTCGGCAATGCGGATGATATTGCTGTCTACCTGCATGGCGGCGGTACCACGGGTAAGAGCAAGGTCATCAAGCTCACAAGCCGTGCCATCAACGAGCTTGCCTGCCGCGTTTCCAAGCTTGACAAAATTGAAGATCCCGGTGAAGAAGCAGAAGTGATCGTGCTGCCTTTGTTCCATTGCTTCGGTCTTTGCATCGGTATTCACATGGCCATGTGCAATGCCGGCAGAATCATTCCGCTGATGCAGTTTGATGCAGGTCTGTTCACCAAACTCATGCGAAAAAACCGCGTAATTGCCGTTGTCGGCATTCCCGTCATGTTCAAGAAACTGATGAAGCACAAGAATTTTGACGGTCCGTGGCTCAAGAACATCCGCATGATGTTCTGCGGCGGTGACGATTGTTCGGATGCTTTCCTGGATGAGTTCAATGCGGTGCTTGAAAAGAACGGTGCTCCCGGTAAACTCAGACAGGGATACGGTCTGACAGAAGTCGGTTCGGTATGTACCGTCAACTCCAACACAAAATACAAGAGAGGTTCCATCGGCTGGCCACTGGAAGGACTCCGTGTTGAAATCTGGGACGATAACAACAAGAAACTGCCCGACGGTGAAATCGGTGAAATCGTGATTTCGGGTCCGACCATCATGGAAGGATATTACCGTCCCGGCTGCGAAGAACACGAAGGCCTTTATATTGACGAAGAGGGTACAAAGTGGGTCAAATCCGGTGACCTCGGTTACCGCGACAGCGACAACTATTTCTACTTCGCAGGCAGAAAAAAGAGAGTTGTCATTATTTCCGGTTACAATGTGTATCCCATTGATATTGAAAAATACCTGCAGGACAATGTGGAAGAAATCAAGGAATGCTGCCTTGTCAAGGGCTACAGTCCCGAAGGCAAAATCCTGCTGCGTATGTTCATGTCCGTGAAAGACGGTATTGACAAAGCGGCTCTCGAAGCAAAGGTTACCGCACTCACCAAGGAACATTTTTCTGAATTTTCCGTACCCAGAGAATTTGTATACATGGATGAGTTGCCCCAGACACCGCTTATGAAGATCGACTTCATGCTGCTGACCCAGAACAAGCCCGAAGATAAGATTTACCCCGAAACATAATCATTATTATATATGTAACTGAGGAGCTGTGAAAACGGCTCCTTTTTTTGTTTCAACAATGTATGTCCTGCCTGTTTTTACCATACACTTAAAGTAGTAAAAAACAGGGGTGTCGGACATGGATTCAAACAATATTTTTTCGTCTTTTTGGTTGCATAATCGTTTCCGTCGCGGCAGAATCCGTATGTATGTTTCGCGGCGGTTGCAGGCAGGCATTGTTTTTATTGCAATGGTCATTGTGTTTTTTGTCAGCTTTTTTGCAGTGTTCAATGTGTTCAGGGCGCGTTTGCATGACAGTGCGGATGCGGCATTGCAACCCACCACTCAAATACCTGCATCCGAAACAACGGCTGTTCGTGAACAGGAAACGCAACTGCCTGCACAACCGCAGGCGGCATCACAGACGGACACTGTGCCCCGTGCTGCGGCAGAAGAATCCGTATTTGTGTATCTGACAAACACAGACACGGTCTGCGGTTTGTCTGTGCGTGATTACTGCATCGGTGCCGTAGCAGCAGAAATGCCTGCCCTGTATGAAGAGCAGGCATTGTGTGCACAGGCGGCGGCATGCCTGAACATCGTCCGAAGAGCCGTACAGGCAGGTCCGCGTGAACAGTATGACGGTGCACATATCACGTCATCACCGTCTGTCGATCAGGCGTACATGACACCGCAGCAATTGCACGATCGTTGGGGCAGTTCTTATGAAACATATTATAAACGGATCGCTGCGGCAGTGGATACGGTGTTGCCTTACAGAATTGTGGACGGAGAAGAATTGTGTGTGACCGCTTTTCATGCCATTTCTCCCGGCAGAACCGAAGAAAGCGAAAACGTGTGGGTCAGTGATGTGTCTTACCTGACAGCGGTGGACAGTTCGTTTGATGCTACCGCACCCGATTATTACAACGAAACACAGTTGTCGGCAGCACAATTTGCACAAGGGCTGGCTGTGTACGGTTTTGACGGCAGCACTGAGCCGTCACAGTGGATCGGGCAGGCAAATTACAGCGATTCGGGCACTCTGTTGGAGTTGACTGTCGGTAATATCACCGTCAGCGGAGCAGATCTTCGCAGTGCGTTCGGTCTGCACAGTGCCGCAGTTGAGGTCAGTTATGCAGATGACGTGTTCGTGCTTGCAACCAAAGGCTACGGCCACGGAGTCGGTATGAGTCAGTACGGTGCACAGCAGCTTGCATTGCAGGGTAAAACATGGCAGGATATAATTTATCATTATTATAAAGGGGTGCAGATTGTGCCGCAATGAACTTGTGAAATCGCAATTTGCATCAAGAAAACGGCTTCGTCGTAAAGGCGGTCTCACATAGGGATTTATACGCTCCAAAACGGATATTTTTCCGAAATACTGCTTTAAAAAACCATGGCAGGCGTCAGCCTTGCCATGGCTTTTTGCATTGTCTTTCGAAAAAATCTCTCCTTTTGGAGTGCGT
>JAFSEF010000029.1 GCA_017435865.1 Clostridia bacterium | reverse complement strand
TGCCAACGGTAATATCATCATTTACAAAGACGGTGAGCTGCTGCTGAAGAAAAACCGTTTCAATGCCGACGGCAGCTATGATGATAAGACTCCTGCGAATGTCATAATGGATGAGGATTGGTATGAAGCAATCAGCGACGGTACCCTTTATATCGGTGCCTTGGGTGACAATTCCGGCTGTGTGGTCGGTGGTATTGCCGACTTCTGCATCTATGACTGCTCCATGTCTTATTATGATGTCAAGGCTATTCAGAACGAGCAGGATATCGAAGCAGGGCTTGTTACTCCGCAGCCCTTGAATTCTGATTCCTTGGGTACTGCTATTCCTTCTTGGACAAATTCTACTACATCACAGATGTCCGGTTTAGCGGGAACTGCATTTGATAATATCCTTTATTCTCCTCAGGTTACCGGTATGCCCTCCGGTGCAACAAGTAGTTCAAACCCCTCTACTACTGCTTCTGCCGCAGCATTTTCGGATGACGGTGTTCATTTTGCTGTTTACTATGCTAACAATACCGTTATTTATATGGACGGCAAGACAACTCCCAAGATTCCTGTTTATGCTGCCGGACGTAACGGTGAACAGAACCGTGACGGTGATATGTTGCAGGTTTATCCCATTGTTCACCAACTTAACGATACAAGCGACTGTAAGATTTTTTCACTTGTTGACAGATGGAAGGGTTGGCATTCTTCATCAGAATACCACAATACTATCAATAACCCCGATAATATCACAACCGGTCATAATTCAACCACATCGGGCAACTGTGACCTTCAGAATTCAGATGGTTGGACAGGTTCACAGAGTGACAGAAAAATTCAGTATATTGCCAATGTTTTGCAGTTGAATGAAAATCAGGTTTCTATAAATTCTGACGGTTATCAGAAAGTAAACCTTTCATGGCATTTTACATACAACTGGGAAAAATACAGCAGTTTTAAATGGCAAGGTTGGGAAACAAGAACCAAAGACCTTTATTCCTCACACGATATCTGGATAATTGACCTCAGAGATATTGTTGCAATTAAGGAAGATATTGTTGCTGAATACGATTCAATTGTAACGAGCGATGTAATTTGTCCTGCAACAATTGAAAACTACAAGGCAATTGTCGAAGAAATCATGAATTTCGATCCGCAGGCCTTTAACTATGCCGGCGGCACGGAAGCTGCCGTCAAGGCTTGCTATGCAGCTTCTCAGAAGCTGGTTGATGACTACGCCAACGCAAAGGCAGCAGTTGAAGACGGCGGCAAACATAATATTATCACTTTGGATTCCAGAGAACCCGCCTGCGCTTATCCCGGTCTTACCGAAGGTAGCTACTGCGAATACTGTGGTGCAATCATTGCCGAGCAGACCGTAACCGAAAAGCTGCCTCACACTTTCGGAAATCAGTTTACAGACAACGGCGTTGACTACTATGTGCAGTGCTCCGTTTGCGGACTGAAGCTCCTTGTCAAGCAGAACGAAGTCAGATATGAAAATCTTTTCTCGCTCGACAAGTGGTTTGCAACCGACAGCAAAACTCCCAATTCAGGTACAATTACCGTTGACTTTGTGAAGGATACAATTACATTTGTTAACGGTTCTACTACAACAGAATCTGTTTCAGCGGCTTCGGGTAATGTTTCAAGATCCTATAATCATTATGCATTCCCCGTAGATCCCGCAACGACTTATGTGCTTGAATATGCACTTACATCCCAGGATGCCACCTCCGATATTTTCATTTTCTACTATGATAATAACGGTAATCATGTCGGCACCTACGGCGGCGTTGTTTCGGGCACAAATGGTGCTTCGCAGGTTTATAATTATGCCTTCACCCCTGTTGCCAATGCTGCTTTCGCTGAGCTTCGTTTCGACTCCAACGATCCCGGCGAAACCGTAAGATTCTCCAACATCGGTGTTTATACGCAGGACAGCTACAATACCCTTGCCAAGGAAAATCCCTATTCCCGACTCGGCTTTAACACCGGTGAATCCATTGAACTGTTCACGCCCAAGAGAATCGGCTATGAATTCCTCGGTTGGTACACCTCCTCCGGTATGAAGGTTTCCAACACCAATCAGCTTGATATGTCCGCAACGGTTTATGCAAAGTGGAGAGAAGTCGGCAATTCCGTGCTTTACAACGGCAACCTCTTCTCGCTGACCGAATATGCCAAGACCAATGACTATAATATGGTTGGCAATGCATTTGACGGTCATGTGTGGGTCGATTTTGAAAATGCAACCCTCAACACCCTTTCACCCCGTGAAGGTCTCGGCAAGGCAAGTCTTGCTGTAAACAGTCAGCTCGACGTATACAACACACCCGGCACCTACAAGGTTCCTGTAACCGCCGGCAAGGAATATGTTTATACCGCAACGCATGCTTCGAGATCTGCTTACCAGACCTATCTCTGGTTCTACAATGCTTCCGGCGGTGCCGTAAATCATCCAGCAACCGGTGCACAGTGGATCAATCACGGCACAAACAATCCTGATAATGGCTGTGTTGCACAGTGGTATGAAAACACACTTGTTATCAGATTCACAGTTCCCGAGGGAGCAACCCACATGAGCTTCCGTATGGGCACAACCGGCAAGTATGCATTCACCCAGACCTTCTCCAATATCGGTCTGTATGCCGCTGAAGATTACGACAATTTTGTCGGCGGATTCGTTATGCCCACGCAGACTTATGTTCCCGACGGCGAAAAT
>JAFSEF010000028.1 GCA_017435865.1 Clostridia bacterium | reverse complement strand
TCGCCCCTGAAAGGGGAGATGCCCAAAGGGCAGAGGGGTTTACGAAAAGAACAGACTTTATTGACCGATTTTGTGCAGATTTGGTTAACCCCTCTGTCACTTCGTGACATCTCCCCTTTCAGGGGCGACAAGTGTTTGAGATGATAATTTACTTGGATGTCATCCCTATAAACTCCAATTTTCTTCTTGCCGCATCAATACTCTCAAACTTTTGTGAAGAACAAAAAAGCAGACGAAACAAGATCGCCTGCTTTTTGCATTATTATATTACATTATAACATATCCGCTTATGCGGTTGCATCCTTATCGTCAAGCATATCAAGTCCGACCGCCAGACGAAGAATGCTTCTTGCATCTGCTGCACTGATTTCACCGTCGGTATCCACATCGGCAAGCACCTGACCGCGGTGTGTGGGGATGATTTCGAGACCGACACTGTGACGAAGTGCAACACGGGCATCGGCAGCATTGACATAACCGTCTACATTGCAGTCGCCGTAATAATAAATCTTCGTGCCGTTGTCGAGTGCATACACAAGGTTCTTACCGCGGGAATAGCCCTGGTACTGCGGATACAGACCGTCTTCCCATACAGTACGCTGATGATTGGAGTTCAGCAGCCACATAACAAAGTTTGCAGCCGAGACACTTGTAAAGCGCATATTTGGAAGATTACGGATAAACCATGTATTTTCGGGCAATGCACAGGTGGAAGCATCCACACTGGCATCGGGAGCCAGATGATAATGTCCGTCATCAATGGCCTGCTTTACGGTCAGCGTTGCTTCTCCGAGTTTTACACAGGTTGCACCTGCGGAGGAAGACTTTGTCGGCACCATGCAGTCACTGCTTTCGTTGATGGTGCCTGTCAGGGGAGCAATCTGCAGATTGTAACCCGAGACAACACAGACATTGATGCCTGCACTGTGCAGATCACGCAGGGTCTGATTGGTAGCTGCAAGGACGGGACGGAAATCGTTGATTTTCTTTGCAAGTTTGTCGCTTGCTTCGTCAGCGGGGAACATAAATCCCCAAGCATCCGCAAACATTTCTTCGGGCACCAATGCCCACAGACCGGGGGTGAAACGCAGGAAATCGCCGAGATAGCTGTTGTAAAGTGCTGCACTGTTGGAGGTCACATAGAGGTTGTAATCCTTTGCAAGGTCTGCCCACATATCCTGGCTGTTGAGGAATGCATTGACAACCCAGACAATGAATGTGGAAAGCATGTTGGTGTATTCACCGGAGCCGAAAACATCTTCAAACAGTCTCAAAAACAGGTTGTAGGGGTCGTCGTTGAGGTAACGAACAAACGCATTGGCACGTTCGGTACCGCTGATAGTGTTATAAGCATCCGCGATGGATTCGGAATCAACAAGCGTTTTTGACAGATTTCCCTGCATCAGGTCACCAACGATGCTGCTGCCGTGCAGAGGAGAATGCAGGAACACGCAAGAAGAAAGGGATGCACCTGCATGGCTCTTGTAAAGATAACCGTATGTGTTAATGATCACACCGCCGTAGCCTGCACCGAGCAGAGAAACACGGGAAACACCTTCCCTTGCCTTGACGGCATCGATGTATTCCTTCAGTTTTGCAGCATTGACCATCGGATCCATACGCCAGTCATAGGTGAAATAGTACATATCATCCAGACCGACGGAATTTTCGGCATTGGCAAGAGCAAGCACCATTTCAGTCATCAGCTCTTCATCCTGCTGATAATAAGAAAGAGGATACTTGTAATTGTTGACACCGATATCAATCGATTCGGATTCGCCGTACTGATCACAAAGAATATCACGGACAAGACCGTTGATACCTCTTACAAGCAGGTCCGTACCGTCTTTTGCCTGACCGCCGACCGTTGCATACAGCAAACCGCCGACAATACTTGCAAAACAGTTTGTCAGAGTTTCTTCATCAGGCAGAAACACGGGACGCATGGAAGCGGTATCGGGATCGGAATACAGACGGTTTTCCGCAATATCGGCAACATAAATCACGGGTGCATCGGGTGTGACGGCACCGGCACCGACAAACATACCGAACAACATAGTCAGACAGAGCAACAAGCTCATTGCGCGTTTCAAATGGGTCTTCATCATACAGATCCTCCTTATTCAGTGCACAACTAAACCTATTATACATAAAATAAATGTAATTTGCAATAGATTTATCGGAAATAATATAAAAAGGAAAAATTGACTATAAAGAATATTTTTGTTATACTGAAATTAACATTATGCAGTTATTCTGCTCTCAAAAAGGAGTGTTGTTACATGAATCATTTGCCCGCATCTGCCGATACCGTATTTCTTGATCGTGCAAAAAATCCCGAAGAACTCGGACTTTCCGGTGCAGTCATTCACAAGGCTCTGCAGGAACTGACCGACAAAGGTGTCAACTGGCACACCTGCATGGTCATCCGAAACGGCATTGTGGCTGCAGAATGTTACCGCTTTCCGTTTCATGCGAATCAACCGCATTGTATGTATTCCATCAGCAAAAACATTACCGCCATCGCACTGGGTTTTGCCGTGACGGAAGGCAAGCTGTCATTGGATGCACGTGTCATTGATCTGTTCCCCGAATACGATTTCGGCAATGATGCAAAAAATATGAAAAAAATGACTGTCCGTCACCTGATTTCCATGTGTTCGGGCAAGCGTCCGAATTATCTGCTGTACAAAACGGACAAGGACTGGCTGCCGCATCTGTTTGATGCAAAGTGGATCCATGAACCCGGCGAAAAATTTGAATATGTCAACGAAAACAGCTATTGCGTGTGTGCCATTCTGCACCGTGTACTCGGACAGAGTGTGACTGAATACCTCGAAGACCGTCTGTGGAAACCGCTCGGCATCAACACCCCCTACTGGGAAACCGATCACAAGGGCATTGAATCGGGCGGTTGGGGCATCAATCTGTCCCCCGAATCCATGGCAAAAATCTTTGTCTGCGTGCAGAACAAAGGTGTGTTCAACGGCAAGCAGGTCATTCCCGCAAAATGGCTCGAAGAAGCAACCGTCAGCCAGCAGAAAGACGACATTGCAAGCGGCAACGTCCTGAAAAACGGCTACGGTTTCAGCTTCTGGATGCGTGACGAAAACGTGTACTGCGGCGAGGGAATGTACAGCCAGATCGCAGCCGTACACCGCCACAACGGTATGCTCATCTGCTTCACGGGCGGCGAAACGGACAACGGCCCGATCTGGGAAAGCATTCACACCATATTTGACAATGCCATTACAGATGCTGTCCCCGACGAACAGGCACAAAAAGAACTTGTCCGCTTCTGCAACAGCACTCCGTTTGACACGGTTGCGGAATCATCGATCCGCAGTCCCATGGAAAAAAAGATCAACGGTAAAAATATACATTTCAAACCGCACAAATTCCTCAACACCATCAGATTTCCGTTCAGCGTGATCCCGACTCCTGCCGTCTACATGACCAAAGACCGCGGCGGTGACATCAGCAATCTGTCCTTGCGTTTTCTTGCAAACACCTGCCTGCTGACATGGCAGGAGGGGGACGAAATAAACACCGTCGAATGCGGCATGGACGGCAACTACCGCTACACCAACGGCTTCCTTTGCAGCCGTCCGTATCTGTTTGCAGCGGCATCCGCATGGGAGGACAACTACACACTGCGTGTGGTGCTGCGTCCCATGGAATGTCTGGCATCAAGAACGCTTGTGTTCCGTTTTGAGGGCGGCAAAGCAGAAATGACACCGACCATGACACCACCTGTCACGATGATGATCGACAACATTGCAGGCTATGTCAAAGACATGGCAAAGGGCGAAACCATGAAAGACCTGACAGGGAAAGCACTCAAAAAACTCGAAACCATCATAGAGCCTGTGCATTACGGTGTTATTGAGGAAGATTAAAACACGTACAGATGGTGGGAGAATGCAAAAAACAAATTGCGGTTTGTCGTGGAGTTGTCTTCGACAAAATGATATATCCGCTTGCAGCGGATATGATATATCTTCGATATGATGAATGATATATTTTCCTGTCGGAAAATATTGCGGGTCGCTTCGCTCCGAATTTTAGAATAATTATATAGAGCGAAGCG
>JAFSEF010000027.1 GCA_017435865.1 Clostridia bacterium | reverse complement strand
CTGCGAGTACAGTATTATTATTGTCGTTTATTTCTAAACTTGCGGAAGTTTAAAGTGGTACCGCACCTCTGCCCGCTTATCGGTGCTCAGAATCCCCGTCGAAATCCTTTCATCCCCATGCAGGGGGACGGGATGTAACTCCGAACCCGTTCTGTATTATTATGCCCTGTACGAGGCTTAATAATCGCTTTTGCTGCCGCGGAAAGAACGCTCGATATCGCGTTCGGCACTCTTTTTGGCGGCGGTTTCACGTTTGTCGTAAAGCTTTTTACCTTTACAAAGACCGACCTCAATCTTCAGTCTGCCGTTGACGAAATAGGCAGACAGCGGAATAATGGCGTAGCTTTGCTGCTTGACAAGACCGAACAGACGCATGATTTCACGCTTGTGCATCAGCAGCTTGCGTGTACGCATGGGGTCGCGGTTGAAGATATTACCCTTGTCATAGGGCGACACGTGCATACCGTGCAGCAGCAGCTCGCCGTTTTCGACCATGCAATACGAATCCTTGAGGTTCATTTTGCCTTCGCGGATGGATTTGACCTCCGTTCCGCACAAGGCAATGCCGGCTTCGTGGGTCTCTATGACAAAATATTCATGGTATGCCTGACGGTTGGTGGCTACGGTGTTTTCACGTGCATTCTTTGCCATAAAAACCCTCCTTTCCGGTTGCGGATACTGAATGGATTACATGCTTTCGGGGGATGCCACCTTGAGCATGGACAGAACTGTCTTCATAACACTGCGGGTTGCCATGCACAGCGAAAGTCTTGCATCACGCAGAGCTTCTTCGGGCACGTCAACGCGGCAGGCGTTGTAGAATTTGTGGAACAGTGCAGCAAGATCGACCGCGTACTTGGTGATCTTGGACGGATCGAGTGCCTGTGCGGCGGACACGATGTCCCCTGTCAGGGCTGCGATGTGTCTGATGAGTTCCTTTTCTTCGGGTGCGGTCAGCAGGCACAGTGCATCGCGGTCCGCAAAAGCAGCCTCAACACCCTTTTCTTTCATCTTTGCGAGGATGGAGCAGATTCTTGCGTGTGCATACTGGCAATAGTAAACAGGATTCTGCGAGGATTCCTCAACGGCAAGGTCAAGGTCAAAGTCGCAGTGGCTGTTGGCTTCGCGGAGATTGAAGAAGAATCTTGCCGCATCGATGGGCACTTCTTCGAGCAGGGTGACAAGCGTAATGGCTTTACCCGAACGCTTGGAAGCCTTGACGATTTCGCCTTCTTTGATCAGGCGTACCATCTGCATGAGCACGACCTGCAGTCTTTCGGGGTCTACACCGAGTGCCTGCAAAGCCGCTTTCAGACGCGGCACATAGCCGTGGTGGTCAGCACCGAGAATATCGACCGCAAGGTCAAAATTACGGATGCAGAGTTTATTATAATGATAAGCAATATCGGGAACGATATAGGTATAAAGTCCGTTTGAACGGACAAGCACGAAGTCCTTGTCGCAGCCGAACTGTTCGGCTTTGAGCCACAAAGCACCGTCCTGTTCGTAGGTGAATCCCTTTTCGGTGAGGATATCAATGACCTGTTTTGCGGCACCCGAATTGTGCAGGGTGCTTTCGTGGAACCAGGTGTCATATTTAATATTATACTTCAGAAGGTCGCGTTCTAATCCTTCAATATTCAGCGGCAGTGCATAAGCAACAAGTGCTTTTCTGCGTTCTGCTTCTTCCGCATGGATGTATTTGTCGCCGTGGATGGCTGCAAATGCGGCTGCATGGTCGATGATGTCCTGACCGTGGTAGCTGTCTTCGGGCATTTCAACGGGATCACCGAAGTGCTGACGATAACGGATATCCAGCGACAGACCGAATTTTTCGATCTGATTGCCGCCGTCATTGATGTAAAATTCGCGTTCGGTCCGGTAGCCTGCACGGGTCAGAACTTCTGCAAGGGTGTCACCCATGGCACCGCCTCTTGCATTGCCGACGTGCATAGGACCTGTGGGGTTGGCGGAAACGAACTCAACGAGTGCACGCTTGCCTGCTGCAAAGTCGGAGCTGCCGTAAGCCTCCCCTTTTGCATCGACATCCAGAAGAATGTCGGCATAATAAGCGGGAGCAAGACGGAAATTCAGAAAACCTGCACCTGCTACTTCGCAGCTTTCAAAGTAAGTGCCGTCCAGAACAATGTTTGCAAGTACGGCGGCTGCGATTTTCGGAGGTGCACTGCGGAACACTCTTGCACCGACCAGAGCGGCATTGGCGGAATAATCGCCGTGGCTGCGGTCTGCAGGGATTTCAATTTTGAATGCAGGAATTTCAGCTTCAGGCAGGTCGCCTTTCTGCATGGCAGCTTTGAATGCAGCTTCAATGATCGCACGCAGCTGTGTTTCTGCTTTTGTTACGAGAATGCTCATTTTTCTTTCGGCGGCACACGTCTTGCGACGAGCGTTTTTCCGCTTTTCTCCTTTCCGTTTGTCTGTCGGAGCTTGGGACCGACCTCTATTATCAGAATCTTTTCGGCAGCATGACCGCCGAAAAAGTCAATGGTATAGTGCATTTTCAGCTTGCCGCCGGTCATTTCGACGGTGCTTTCAACGGATTTTGCAAAAATACCGATCATAAACTCACCGTAGGGAGTCACATAATGACAGTTGTGACGGCGACCTGCCTCGATGATCATTTCGGAGTTGTAGGCACCTGTACGCAACAGGGATGCACAACAACGGTTTTTGACCGTCAGTCGCGTGTCGCAGGAATTTTCATCATCAAGCATTTCGGTAAAATGCAGCGTATATTCCTCGGGACCGCCGATCATACAACCTTTGGTGATGACCTGTGCACGTTCCTCCCCTTCGGGGGTACGGTTGATATCGGTAATTGTGATCAATTGGTTTTGTATCATACTATATACCTCTCGGATGTAATAGTATACCACATAAATACACCAAGTGCAAGTGGCGGTTTGGCGGTATTTGCCGACAATTCTGCATTTGTTTTTGGTTATTTTGGGAAAATAAAATAAATATCAAATTTTATGCATTTCCCTCTTGCCAAAAGTGATGATTTGTATTATAATATGTTTACTTTGAATAAATTCTGTTTCTGTCATGCGGCGTGCGGGTCCTGTGCGGCGGAGCGCCGTGAACCATGTCAGGCGGGGAACCGAGCAGCATTAAGCGGTCTGCCCGTGCGCCACAGTCCGCCTGTACGCCGTGTGACAGAGGCAGAATTTTTTTATTGAAACACAGCATCAAGGAGAGAACTTCTGTGTACAGAGTACTCTACAGAAAATGGCGGCCGCAGACTTTTTCGGATGTGATCGGTCAACCGCAGGTCACAAAAGCCCTCAGCTGCCAGATTAAAGAAAACCGCCTGTCTCACGCTTACCTGTTTACGGGTTCACGTGGAACGGGCAAAACAAGTTGTGCAAAGATTTTTGCCAAAGCGGTCAACTGCCTGCATCCGGTGAACGGAGATCCCTGCAACGAGTGCGAGATCTGCCGTGGTATTGATGACGGAACGGTACTCGATATTGTTGAAATCGACGCAGCCAGCAACCGCGGTGTGGACGACATCCGTCAGCTGCGTGAAGAAGTCAAGTTCACCCCCTCACAGGCAAAATTCCGCGTTTACATCGTCGATGAAGTGCATATGCTCACCATCGAAGCATTCAACGCACTGCTCAAAACGCTCGAAGAGCCGCCCGAACACGTCAAGTTCATTCTGGCGACCACCGAAGTGCAGAAACTGCCGTCCACCATTCTTTCACGTTGTCAGCGTTATGATTTCCGCCGCATTGAGCCCGAGGTCATTGCCGAACGTCTGCAAAGAATTGCCGATGCGGAGGGTGCACCGCTTGAAAGTGATGCCGCGATTCTGGTTGCCCGTCTTGCGGACGGTGCCATGCGTGATGCACTCAGCCTTCTTGACCGTTGCCTGAGCACTGCCGAACCGCCGCTGACCGTACAGACCGTCACCCAGGCAGCCGGCCTGATGGGAAGAGATTACCTGTTTTCCCTGTGCCGCACCATCGCAAACCGCGACACGGCAGCCGCCCTGACGATTCTTGACGATCTGCACAAAGCGTCCTGTGATACGGAACGTCTTTGCACGGAGCTGATCAATCAATTCCGCAATCTGCTTATTGTGCACACGGTGCAGCATCCCGAAAAACTCATCGTTGCCACCAATGAAGAAATTGCCGAAAATAAAAAACTGGCAGCCATGTTCACCACCGAAGCCATTCTGCGTGCATTGAGTGTGCTTTCGGATGCCGTGGATGCCATCAAAAAGACACAGAACCGACGTGTGGAAGCAGAAATGGCACTCATCCGTCTGTGTCGTCCCGAAACCGATACTTCCGTTGCCGCACTTACACAACGCGTTGCAGACCTTGAGGCGGCACTGCAAAACATAAAAGCAAACGGTGTTTCCGTTGCTCCGCAAACGGTCGCAGCAGCACCTGTACAGCAAAAACCGTCTGCACCTGCAAAGCCTGCCGTCACACAACCCGTGCAGGAAGACCTTCCCTTTGAACCGGACGAGCCGTCCCTGCCGTTCGACGATGCAGCGGCTCCCGATTTTGATGACGACGATATTCCGCCGTTTGACCCCGACAGTTTATGGGACAGCACGCCGCCTGCAGAGCCGATGCCTTTTGATGAAGCACCTCTGCCGTTTGATGAAGAAGAAGCACCGCCCTTTGCGGCAGAAGATCTTCCTTTCGCAGAAGAAGCACCGCCCTTTGATGCGGACGAACCGCTTCCGTTTGACAAGAACGAACCGCTTCCCTTTGACAGCGATGAACCCGTCGCACCTGTCCCGACGAAGCCTGCACCTGCAGCACCTGTTGCACCACCTGCACCACCTGCACCGCCTGCACCTGCAGCCCGTAATGACACCGCAGCCGGCGGTCCGATTGACGAAAGAACATGGACACGCTGTTGCATAGAAGCAGAAGCCATCTGCAAACCGCTGATCGGTCATCTCAACGGAACGACCGCCAGCATACAGGGCTCCTTTGTTGTGATCAAGTCGCAGCACGCATTGCTGGCAACATTGCTTCGTATGCCCGATTTTGCAAAAGCAATTTCAAAAGCCACCGAAAAAATCATCGGTCGCAGTTTAACACCCAAGGTTGAATAAAACACATTCGGAGGAACGAAAGATGAAAGCAAGAATTCCCAGTCAGCCCAACAGAAATGAAATGATGATGAAGATTCAGAAAATGCAGGAAGATATGCAGCGTGTACAGGAAGAAGTGGAAAACGCTGAATACTCTGCATCCGCAGGCGGCGGTGCAGTTGAAGTCACCGTTTCCGGCAAACACGAAATTCTTTCCATCAAGATGCAGCCCGATGTTGTAGATCCCGAAGACATTGATATGCTTGAAGACCTGCTCATGGCATCCCTCAACGAAGCCATCCGCAAGGCAAACGACACCATGGAACGCGAAATGGGCAGCGTTACGGGCGGTCTGAATATCCCCGGTATGGGCGGACTTTTTTAAGCCATGGATTTTACGGCAGCTCCGCTTGAAAGACTGATTGAACAGTTTGAAAAAATGCCCGGCATCGGCAGAAAAACAGCACAGCGTATGGCATTCTTTGTCCTCGGACAACCGAAAGAAGAAGGACTTGCCATGGCAAAGGCAATCACCGATGCCTGCGAAAAAATACACAAATGCGAACTCTGCTGCAACCTGACGGACGGCAAATACTGCCCCGTATGCAGCAGTCCGAAACGCAGCCGCAGCTTGATCTGCGTGGTTGAGGATGCCGAAGACCTCATGGCAATCGAAAAGACAAACGAGTACAAAGGTACCTACCACGTGCTCCACGGTGTCATTTCTCCGCTCGAAGGCATCGGCCCCGAAAACCTGACCGTAAAAGAATTGCTCGCACGCATCGGACCCGATGAAGTCAGCGAAGTCATCATGGCAACCAACTCCAACATTGAAGGGGAAGCAACCGCCATGTACATTTCGAAACTTCTCAAACCGCTGGGTGTCAAAGTGTCCCGACTTGCTTACGGTCTTCCCGTCGGAAGTGATCTGCAATATGCAGATTCCGTTACCCTTACCCGTGCCATTGAAGGCAGAAAAGATTTATGAGAAAGGGTTGTTCAATATGAAGTACGCAATTACCTATGATATCGGCACAACAGGTGTAAAAACCTGCGTTTTTGAAATGTCAGACACCATCCGTCTGCTCGGCAGTGCATCACAGGGCTACAAACTTTATGTATTCCCTGACGGCGGTGCAGAACAGGATCCCGAAGAATGGTGGGCAGCACTGTGTGCAACAACACCGATCGCCCTCGGCAAAGCAGGCATCAAAGCCGAACAGATTGACGGTATTTCTTTCTGCTCCCAGATGCAGGGCCTTGTACTTGTTGACAAAGAAGGCAATGCCATCCGCAGAGCATTCAGTTATATGGATCAGAGAGCCCGTGAAGAACTCAAAAAAGGCATCGCACACGGTTTTCAGATTGCAGGTGCAAACGTACCGAAGCTGCTGAAATCCCTTGTTATCACGGGTGCAGTTGCAGCTTCCGTAAAAGACCCCGTATGGAAATACAAATGGGTGGAAGCGCATGAACCCGAAAACTTCAAAAAAGTACATAAATGGCTCGATGTCAAAGAATATCTCATCGGCAGAATGACGGGCAGATTCATCATGACTCCCGACTCCGCTTTCGGTGCGGAACTGTTTGACATCCGTGCAGGACATCAGTGCTGGAGCCCCGCACTCTGCAAGATGCTCGGTGTCAACATCGACCATCTTCCCGAGGTCGTTCCGTCCACCGAACAGGTCGGCGGACTTCGTGCACAACAGGCAAAGGAACTGGGTCTCAAAGAAGGCACAATGGTCTTCGGCGGCGGCGGTGACGCTTCGCTTATCGGTGTGGGTGCAGGTTGTGTCAACCCCGGCGACACACACATTTACAACGGCACATCCGGTTGGGTTTCCACCGTTGTTGAAAAGAGCACTGTTGATGCCACCACCATGATGGCAGCCGTTACGGGTGCTGACGAAGGCAAGTTCAACTACTTTGCAGAACTTGAAACCGCAGGCAAATGCCTTGAATGGGTCAAGGATCACCTTGCACTCGATGAAATCGGCATTTACCTTGAAACCACGAATGTCACCGACTCCTACGAAGGCAAATACACAAGCCTTTATGATTACATGACCGAAGTCTGCAGCCGTGTTCCTGCAGGTTGCGGCGGTGTTATCTTCACTCCCTGGCTGCACGGCAACCGCTGCCCGTTTGAAGATCCCAATGCAAGAGGTATGTTCTTCAACCTCAGCCTCGAAACCGGCAAGAGCGAAATGATCCGTTCCGTTCTGGAAGGCGTATGCTTCCATATGCGTTGGTTCATCGAAGCTTCCGACAAGAAGGTCAAGACCAACGATACCGTCCGTTTTGTCGGCGGCGGTGCATTGTCTCCCCTGACCTGCCAGATCCTTGCCGATATCACAGGCAAGACGGTTGAAACCGTTGACAGTCCGCAGAATGTCGGTGCTGTCGGTGCTGCCGTAACGGTAGCGGTCGGTCTGAAGCTCATCGGTTCGTTTGCAGAAGCCAAAAAGATGATTCCTGCAACAGCCACCTACAAGCCCAACCCTGCAAACAAAGCAGTTTACGATAAAAATTATGCCGTTTACAAAAATCTTTACAAAGCCAACAAAGCCAATTTTGCGGCACTCAACGGTTAATCTCCAACGGCAAATGAAAGGATCCTGTTATCATGCTTGAACAAAAATCCATGATGGATGCCGTTTATACAGGCATTCTCCCCGCTTGTGCAGCTTGCGGATTCACACCTGTTTTCAAAGACGATATGGACAGAAAGCAGCCTGCTGTGTATGCCCGTGATGCTGCAAGTGTTATTGATTTTGCTTCCGAAAAAGGCAAGCTGCGTATTGTTTTCAGCAACAATCGTATTCATCTGCTTTCCTGTGCACCCGACGTGGAAGCTGCTGACGATTCCATGTACAATCTTGACGGAACATTCCTGATGATCCTTGAGGAATATGACAAAAAGGACATTCGCTCCGTTGTCAACGAAATGAGCGAACAGATCAGTGAGTCTTACACCAAGAAAACAAAGATCACCTCCAAAAAAGGTGCACCGTCCACTGTTTCCAAAGCTTCCGTACGCAGCGGTGCAAGTTCCTTTGATCCTTATACCCTTGCTTCCAAACTTGCGGTTGCTTACCCCGAACTGAAGAATGCACTGCACGAAAACGTGGAAGCCTACGGTGATTTCCTGTGTGAAGATTTCTTCCTCAACCATGCAAATCCCGTCATCAGGGCAACCATCGTTGAAAACAATCCGACAAAGGTCAAGAAGCTGTTCACCATCCTCGGTGAAATGTATGAAGACGGCACCAATGCCTGCCAGAGTCTGATTGCGGTTACGGTGCTCGGTGAAATCTGCCGTGAGGACAAAAACCTGATGACACAGATCATCCCCTACCTGACCGATTCCATGCTGGAGCCTGTTTCCACCGTCATGCAGCACCTCAACGCATCCAAGAGTGCACGTGCCAGACTGGACAATCCTCCCACCTACAAGCCCAAAAAGAAAAAACAAGGCCTGATGGACAAACTGATGGGCGCTGCCAATGCACAGAGCGGTTTGCAGCAATAAGAGCTGTTCTTCATCTTAATAATAAATACAATATTAAAGACCGTTTACCGCACTTCGCGGCAAACGGTCTTTTTTCAGGTTTTCATTTGTCAGCTGACAAGGAATCTTTGCAGTGCTTCTGCATTGGTTGCAGATTCAATACTGAAAAGATACAGAATATCCGTGATTCTGTGTGTCTGCAAAAAGCTGTCAAAGCTTTCCATATAATAACGCGGATCGATCATGATGATATTGCGGTAATACGGTGTGAGCATGGGCACGAGTGCGTTGGCATAAGAGTCCTTGAGAATCAGCAACGTATCCACCGAGTCGGCATCCGTGGAAATGTTCACAATGCTCGGATTGCCGCCGAAGAAGACAGCATACTTATCTTTCTTCTCCAGGAATTCATACATAAACATGGACGTATACTTTTTGCTTTCCTGCGGCATTTCCACAATGCAG
Source organism: Clostridia bacterium (assembly GCA_017435865.1). Classification (GTDB taxonomy): domain Bacteria; phylum Bacillota; class Clostridia; order Oscillospirales; family Acutalibacteraceae; genus RUG806. The sequence continues at coordinate 14,345 of JAFSEF010000027.1, read as the reverse complement.
GTCTGCTTATTCTTGGGGATGCAGATTTCAACCGAATCCGTCACCTGATAAACACCGGAGCTGGACGACGAAGTACCAGCAAAGGAATCGCTGACAGTGTAAATTTCATATGCAACACCGGCGGTATTGAGTTGCATTTCCTGTGCAATGACACCGAATGCGGCAAACGCACCTGCGGTAGTCCAATGGTGGTCGGTGCGGTAATACACCTGCTGTGTCTGTGCTGCAGCAGCCAGAGCATCCGAAACACGGATGTGCTTCAGATTTTCAGCCGTGTTGTTTGCAGCCATGGATTCGATCAATGCCTTGTCATCAAAATGCATGGCACCGTTCGGCAAAAGATCAGAATGGATGTAAGAAGCACGCGGAATGAATGCACAATACTGCTGAATTTTCGGTTTTTTGGCAGCCACGGCAGCAATTGCCTCCATGGTGGATTTTGCAATATCCTCGTTCGGAACGGGCGGCTTGGGAATCAGATAGCTGTCATCTGCAATGTACACGTCGTTGACTTCCGCTTTGCCGAGGGCGACAAGTGCTCTTGTACGCAGCTTGACAAAGAAGTCACGCATAACAAACTGGTCCGTCAGCGAGGTTTCAAAATCAGACATGAAGCTGCCGTTTGCAATGGTGCTCAAAGACAGCTTCGGCATCTGTTCAAGACGTCTGTTTTCGGACTCGGAAAATTCCTTGTCGGGGGCTGCAAAATTGACAATCGCAACCGCGAACAGCAGCACTGCGAACAACACGGAGATAATCTGCGAAACAAGGCGGACTTTTTTTTCGTTTTTCGGATGCTGCTTTTTCCCGAACAAAAGCTTTTCTGCACTCTTTGAGAACATCGCCAGACCTCTTTCGGGCATATTCTCAAGTTCGGGTTCGTTCTCTTCATCATAGGGTCTGTAGAAAACAACGGATTCTCTGTCCGTTGACAGCGGCACCGATTTGCGGACAGGCTGCGGATTCTGCAAGGATATGCTTTTTCTGCCCTGTGAACGGGAACGCACAGTCAGTCCCGCTGCGTGAGTCTGCGGCTGTGCTTCTTCTTCAAAAGCAATTTCTGACCATACCGGTTCGGCTTCGGGTTCATTTTTAGGCTGCACATTTTTCAGCAGTGAACCGAATGCAACAACAGGATTCTCGGAATTGACTTTGTTATCTTCCGGTTCTTCCACAGGAATTGCAACCGGAATTGCCATGGGAATTTCTTTTTTCGGTGGCTCTGCAACGGGTTCGGGTTCTGTTTTTAAGGCATTCACAGCGGCTCTGCGACGCACTGCAAAGCCTGTCTGCACTTTCTTTTTCTGAGGTACTTCCGCTGCAGCCTGTTTTCTTCTTGCAAGATTCTCATTGGAGGCATCCCACGTCTGCAACAAAGAGTCATAGGGATCATCTTCGTCAAGCAGTTGCAGATCCGCATGGTCGGAATCAAGGGAAGCTGCAAAGGAAGAAAGCTCTTCTTCTTTGAATGTATTGTTTTGTTCTTTCATATCAGACATCTTCTTTGCACCTCCTTATCAGAATCGGAAATACATGAACGGATTGTAGGAATCGCTGATGAGGAAGGCAACCGATACGAAGAATATTGCCACCCACAAAACGAAACGCAACACAAGATACGTGGTTTCGGAACACTTGGGACGGATTACGTTGTCCGCAATGCTCTTGGCAGCCGGCACGGAACAGAACACAAGAATCACAAGCAGGAAGAAATTGGTTGTGAGGTAATAGGTTGTCTCACCGTTCCAGATGCCGTCGCCCATAAAGAGCATGGTCTTGAAATATGTAAGCTGTTCACCGAATGTCGGCCAGTAGAAAATCATCCAGGACGGTGAATGTGCAAGAATTGTATAAACTCTGCGCAGCCATGCAGGCCATTTTTTCAGTCTTTCACGCAGGAACTGACGTTCGAGAATGGCCACAAGACCGAAGTAAAGTCCCCAGATGACAAAGTTCCATGCGGCACCGTGCCACAGACCTGTCAGGAACCAGATGATGGATGAATTGATCAGGGTACGCACCGGTCCCTTGCGGCTGCCGCCGAGAGGAATGAACACATAGTCACGGAACCATGCACCCAAGGTGATATGCCAGCGACGCCAGAAGTCGGAAATACTGTCGGCATAGAACGGATAACGGAAGTTCTGCGTCAGCTTGAAACCGAACATTTTACCCAGACCGAGAGCCATATCCGAATAACCGCTGAAGTCAAAGAAGACCTGCATGGCATAAAACACAACCGCAAACCACGATGTAACGGCTGCCATGTTTTCCACGCCGGGAGTCAGTGCAGACTGGAATGCGGCACCTGCAAGGTTTGCAAGCAGCATTTTGCGTGCAAAACCACGCATAAACACAATAATACCGTCTGCAAATTTTTCGAATGTTTCCGTACGGTTTGAAAGCTGTTCGGCAATGTTGGAATACTGTTCAATCGGACCTGCAATCAACTGCGGGAACAGGGTGATGTACAGGGCAAACGAAATGATATTCGACTGTGCCGGCACCTTGCGGCGGTACACGTCGATCACATAAGAGAGAATCTGGAACGTGTAGAAAGAAATACCGACCGGCAATGCCAGAGTCTTATAAGAAATATCAAGTCCCGTGATGGAGTTGATCGTTTCCACAAGGAAACCGTAATACTTAAAGAAACCGATGACAAAAAGATTAAATACAACCGCAACAATCAGAATTACCTTGCGAACCTTTTCATTTTCCGTTCTTTCAATATCGAGTCCGATGACGTAGTTGAACAATACGCTCAAAAGCATCAGGAACACATAAATCGGTTCACCCCATGCATAGAACACAAGGCTTGCACACAGCAAAACAATGTTCTTGCGCATCATATCCGCTTTTGTATGCTTCTTCGTGACGGGAAGAAAATACAAAAGCAGCGTTACGGGTAAAAATACAAACAAAAAAGATACACTGCTGAATACCATTCTTTTTCTCCTTCACCTGACAATCGTCTTAAAGAGCATCACAAAAGCTCTCATAGGCAACGGCTGCTTCATCCGCAACACAGAAGAACAGATAATTGCCTTTTACTTCAATCACACTGTTGGACAAGAGGAAAAACTCATCCGGAGCATAGCTTTCATACAAAGCAGCTTTTTCATCTGTATAGGTTCTGAGTTTTTCGCTGACCGCTTCACCGTCATTGCCTTCGGGCAATTTGATGATGAGCATTTCGCGTACGTCCATAATGGATTCGGATTTGTAATATACAACACCTGCAAATTCGCCCATGTCATAACCGAACTGGGTACGGAATGCACCGTTGTCGGCTTTTTTCAGACCGTTCATATCCATCGACTGCGTTACCGCAGCTTCGATTTCCTCAGGTGTTTTGTTTGAATTGCCCGTGTTGCCGGCCATGTAGCCGATGAACACTACCAATAATACGATGCAGATTGCTTCTACTGCTTTGAATGCGTATTTCATGCTCCGATACCTGCCTGCAAATAAATGAATTTAAGCCAGTAGTCTTCATAGAAATAATAGTTATAGTGCATTCCGTCGGGTTCAAGATAATCAAGATGAGCAGATGCCAGTTCTTCGTTGCTCATATAATCCCAACCGTGTTCGGCACACATTTCCTGCAGTGCCTGATTGTAAGCCGAACGCATCATGTAAGCAGGTTCACTTGCCTGTACTTCGGGATCCATCGGCAGCAGAGAGCTGATAACGATATGCACACCGGGCATTCTTGCCTGCAGCTGTTCGCAAAGATCAACATATGTAGCAATGAAGCTGTAATACAGGTAATCTTCAGAATCACTGAGCATATTCGTACCGAAGTGCAGAATCAGATGCTTGGGATTCAAAGATACAATCGTTTCAATCTGTTCTTCGAGATAGTAAAGGCTTGCACCGACTTTACCCAGACAATACGGTTCATCAAGGAAGTCATATTCGGACATCGCGGCAATAACGGAGTCACCGCAGATGCAGGCATCCATGTACAGCGACTTGAATGTTTCACCGTCTGCAAGCAGTGCATCCACCGCAGCAAAGTCAGCCTCCGTGTACAGCTTGCCGTCATTCGGTTTTGCAGCCGTCTGACCGTTGTTGGTCGGAGTTTCCGTACCGGGTTGGGTCGGGTCCCCTGCCTGCGTATTGTCCTGCGAAGTGGGATTGAGTGCATTGGAAGCCTGCTGCTGGGCAGCGGCATTGGAAGCACGTTCTTCGGCAGCCTTATCGGCAAGCGACCATGCTTCGCGGATATGACTTTCGGCTTCTTCAAGATTCTGATTTGCCATGGAACTGACAACAGCTTGTCCCAACGAAGGATCGTTGGTTTCATTTGTCACTGTTTCAAACGACATAAAAAAGCGGGTCGAAACGCAGGCAGTTACCAAAGTAACGCTCAACATAACAACAACCGTCAGTAAAAATTTTCTGTTCATAACGTATCCCTCCGAGTTCTTTTTATATTATATTACAAAAAGCGACAAAATCAAGCATATTACAAAATCTTTATACTTATTAATAATTAAAAAATCGCATTCTTTTTGTATCATTTCATTTTGTGAACTTTGACAAATTTATTTGCTGTTTTTTGGAAGATGTGACATATTTTTTACAGCAGATTCATATACTTTAAAACGCACACAACGGCAAATATTATCAAAATAGAAAACAAACTCGACCACACCACAAGCTGTCCTGCAAGCTGTTCATCGTTGTTCATTTCCTTTGCCATGACAGCACTTGACACCGCCACGGGGGACCCGAACAGTGCCGTGAATGCCGCATATTCGGCAGCACCGAACTGCAGTTTTTCAGCCAGCACAACCGCCGTACCGAGCACCAGCACAGGGGCAACAACAATACGCAACAGGGTGCCCGAAACGATCTGTGAGAGCATTCCGCGGATGGCTTTGAATGAAAACTGTCCGCCTAAAACCAAAAAAGCAATCGGCGAAGCGATGCCCGCAATCTGTCCGAGAGCCGTGTAAACAAAAGGCAACGCGGTCCGGATCAGAAACACCTTTTCCCCTGCTGCATTTTCGGGAATGAATGAACGCACGGCAAGCACAAGCAAACCGCAGCAGATTGCTATTATCAAAGGATTTTTTATTATACCTTTTATAACTTTTTTCCAGTCGGGATGTCCGCCCGTGTTAAAAATGCTCAGTGCAACCACCGCGAAAATATTGAACTGTGCAATTGTAAACGCGGACAACAAGGAAATGCACTGCAGACCCGCAGCACCGCCGAGTGTATTGGCAAGCTGATAGCCGATGAGTGCGGAATTGGATCGGAATGCTGCCTGCAGCACAACACCCTTCTGCCGCTTGTCTTTTACAAAAAGAAGAACATACACAAGACCGATAAGAAACAGCACACTGACCGCAACAACGGCAAACACCACCGTGGACCAACGGATATCCGCAATGCTTTCTATATTATAAATGTTGTAAAACAACATCACAGGCAATGCGACCTTGAACATCAGACGGTTGGCATCGGCAAAGAATTTTTCTCCCAGAAAACCGCTTTTACGCAGGAAAAAACCTACCATAATCACACCGACAATCGGCAACACCGCATTGGCGGCAAACAGAAAAACAGAGAGCATTGAAATCCCCCATCTTACATTCGTATATTGAACAAATTAACATTTTGACACAAAATGTTTTATAGGATCTTCTAAATTATATATTTCCTTTTTCAAGAATTCCGGATAAATGATGATATTTTGAAGCTCTTCAATAGGGATCCATCCGATAACTACATTGCAATTATCTTTTTGAGAAACAAATTCTCCATTATCAGGAATTTCTTGATTATCACATAATTCAACCAAAAAATAAAACGCAATATTATGCGCTTGCTTTCCTTTCCACTCCCAAAAACATTCTTCACTCCATAAAAGTCGATTGCACTTAATGCTTACACCCATTTCTTCCATTGTTTCACGAATCAAACCGGCTTCCAAGGTTTCACCAATTTTGATATGACCACCGGGCAAAGCATATTCATCGCCATTTATATCTCGTTGCACAAGTATTTTATTATCTTTTACGAATACCGCAACTGTTCTCAAATCACATATGTATTCATCAGTCGCAAATAACCAATCTCTGTCCATAATATCCTCTTATTTAAAGAATTAAATGTCACTCAACGAATTGAATTTTCATATTTTGAAACTATGATTTATTCTTTAAGGTTTTACAGCTTGCTATCAACATTCTTCTGATGCGTCCGCAAAGATTTCTGTTCTTTTTGTATACATCTTCACTAATAGCATTTGTATTAAATAAAAGGCGCAACCAACCTTCTGTTTCATTGCATTCTTTTAAAGCAATTTCAAATTTAGATAGCATATCTGCCTTGCTCTGACCATAATTTGCTTCACGAATATTTGCATATACACTACTTGAACTATTGCGGATTTGAATCAATGTATTTTGTGGAGCTTTTATATTTTGGCAAAGTAACTCTATATCAGTTGCTGATTGTTCTGCATATATAAGTAAATAATTCTTTGGCATGCAAACACTTCCTTCGAGGCGATTATACTATAAATCAGCAAAAAAATCAACGGCTTGCCGTTGCATATCATCAACTTCGCAAGAAGTTGCATATCATCAAGGCGTAAGCCTTGCATATCATCAACTTCGCAAGAAGTTGCATATCATCAATGCCGACAGTGAATACACGCTGATGCGTGATGAGATACAAGGGCGGCATGACCGCCCTTGATGATATGCACCGCACTTCGTGCGTTGATGATATACCAAACCTGTCGGCTTGGATAAAAAAATCCTCGTTCCGAAGAACGAGGATTTTTTGGGGTGGGTAGTCGGATTCGAACCGACGACCTCCAGGGCCACAACCTGGCACTCTAACCAACTGAGCTATACCCACCATATTCAATTTGCTGCAACTGACAGCATGAGAATTATATATGAAAACAATCCGATTGTCAAGAGTATTTTTAATTTTCGGACAAAAAGTTTTCATTTTTCTGCTTTTATCGCTTTTCGAAGAATCATTTGCAAAATTATTTTCCAAAAATTCAGGAAAAGGTCTTGACTATTTATGAAAATGGTGTAAAATAGACTTAGCACTCAAAGAATAAGAGTGCTAACCTATAAATCGACAAACTTTTTATCGGGAGGAAACGATAATGACATTAAAACCGCTTGGCGACAGAGTCGTTCTGAAATTCGTTGAAGCTGAAGAAACCACAAAGGGCGGCATCATCCTTGCTGCAGCAGCACAGGAAAAACCGCAGATCGCAGAAGTCGTTGCAGTCGGCCCCGGCGGCGTTGTGGACGGCAAAGAGGTCGTTATGGAACTCAAGGTCGGCGACCGCGTAATTCTCAGCAAGTATTCCGGCACCGAAGTCAAACTCGGCAAGGATGAATACACCGTTGCTCGTCAGAGCGATATTCTCGCTATTGTTGAATAATTCTCAGGAGGCATACTGATTATGGCAAAACAGATTCTTTTCGGCGAAGATGCCCGCAAGGCTCTTCAGCCAGGTATTGACAAGCTCAGCAATACCGTTAAAATCACCCTCGGCCCCAAGGGCAGAAACGTTGTTCTTGATAAAAAATACGGTGCACCGCTGATCACCAACGACGGTGTGACCATTGCAAAAGAAATCGAACTCGAAGATGCATTCGAAAACATGGGTGCACAACTTGTCAAAGAAGTTGCAACCAAGACCAATGACGTCGCAGGCGACGGTACCACCACCGCTACCCTGCTTGCACAGGCACTCGTCCGCGAAGGCATGAAGAACGTTGCAGCCGGTGCAAACCCGATGGTCGTCAAAAAAGGCATTCAGAAAGCTGTTGACGCTGCTGTTGCAGGTCTGCAGGCGATCTCTGCACCCGTCAAGGGTTCTTCCGACATCGCCCGTATTGCTACCGTTTCTTCCGCTGACGAAAACGTCGGTGCTCTGATTGCAGAAGCTATGGATAAGGTCAGTGCAGACGGCGTTATCACAGTTGAAGAATCCAAGACCGCTGAAACCTACTGCGACATCGTGGAAGGTATGCAGTTCGACCGCGGCTACATCTCCCCCTACATGGTCACCGATACCGACAAGATGGAAGCTGTTATTGACGATGCTTTCATTCTGATTACCGATAAGAAGATCTCCAACATTCAGGAAATCCTTCCCCTTCTTGAATCCATTCTGCAGGCAGGCAAAAAGCTTGTCATTGTTGCGGAAGACATCGAAGGCGAAGCACTTGCTACCATCCTTGTCAACAAGCTGCGCGGCACCTTCACCTGCATCGGTGTAAAGGCACCCGGCTTCGGCGACAGAAGAAAAGAAATGCTTCGTGACATCGCCATCCTCACCGGCGGTGAAGTGATTACCGAAGAACTCGGCCTTGAACTCAAGGATGCAACCGTTGCACAGCTCGGCCGTGCAAAGCAGGTCAAGATCAGCAAGGAAAACACCATCATCGTTGACGGTGCAGGTTCTCAGGACGAAATCAAGGCCCGCGTTGCCCAGATCCGCAACCAGATCGAAGCCACCACTTCCGAATTCGACCGTGAAAAGCTGCAGGAAAGACTTGCAAAGCTTGCAGGCGGTGTTGCTGTGATCCATGTTGGTGCTGCAACCGAAATCGAAATGAAAGAACAGAAGCTTCGTGTGGAAGATGCTCTTGCAGCCACCAAGGCAGCTGTTGAAGAAGGCTACGTAGCAGGCGGCGGCGTTGCACTGCTCAACGTCATCGACGATATCGAAAAGCTCCTTGCTACCGCAGAAGGCGACGAAAAGACCGGTATCAACATCGTTCTCAAGGCCATCGAAGAACCCATCCGTCAGATCGCTGCAAACGCAGGTCTGGAAGGCAGCGTTATCATTGATGCCATCCGTCGTTCCGGCAAGAAGGGTTACGGCTACAACTTCGCTACCGAAGACTACACCGATATGTCCGAAGCAGGCATCCTCGATCCCACCAAGGTCACCCGTTCCGCACTGCAGAACGCAGCATCCGTTGCCGCAATGGTTCTGACCACCGAATCCCTCGTTTCTGACATTCCCAATCCCCAGGCAGAAGCCGCACAGGCAGCAGCCATGGCAGCCGCACAGGGCGGCGGAATGTATTAATTCCAAATCACTCAAAAAACAAAAATCTGCAACCTCACTTCGGTGGGATTGCAGATTTTTTTCTTTTCTGTTTTTTACATGATGCCGATGATTCTGCGGACGATCTCCTGCAGGTCATTCCTTTTCTCCGTCGGCACGGTTGCAAACAAGGCAGCCATTTCCGGGAACGCATCATTTTCCATTCCGAACACAATGCTGTCTGCCGATGTGTGCAGTGCATTGCAAATTTTGTGCAGCGTAACAACACTCATTCCCTTTTTGCCCGTTTCAATATCCGCAAGAAACTGCGTGGAAATGTTTGCCATTTCCGCCAACTTTTCTCTCGACAACTTCAGGTTCTCTCTTTTATTCCTTATACGTTTTCCGTACTGTGCATTCAGTTCAGTCATAAAACCACTCCTATAGATATAGTATAACGAAATCTAAAGTTTCCTTAAATCATCTATAGTTATTGACTTTTTATATCTATAGTAGTAGTATGAATACATAAAAATAAAAAGGGGAATTCTGTCGTTTCTTTGACAAGTTTTCGGAGAAACAGAAAAAGTACAGCACCATGGTTGAATTTGTTTCGCTTCAAAATGCACACGATCTGGACACATTTGTCATGCAACATCCGAACGGACATTTTATGCAATCGTCCTGTTGGGGAAAAATAAAAAAGGAAAAACCATGGACAGGCTTGTTATTGCGTGACCAAAACGGAACAATCAAAGGCAGCATGGCTCTGTTTGCATACAAGATGCCTGCTTTGCACACCGCTTTGTATTATGCACCCCGCGGACCGATTTTTGACACAGGAGATTACGATACATTTTCGTCCCTTGTGTCTGCCGCAAAAGAATATGCAAAGCAGCACAACGGATATATGCTGCGAATCGATCCGCTGATCACAGAGGACAACAAAGACTTTCAGCAAGTGACCAAAAAGCTCGGAATGCGGTGCAATCAGGCAAGTGATTTCTCTCTGTTTCAACCGCGTATGTGTTATGTGTCAGACCTGCAGGGATTGACAAAAGATACCCTTGCATCCCATTACCACCGCACCACCCGTTACAAAATCAACCGCTCTTTGCACACCGACATGAGCATTCGCATCGGCACCAAGGAGGACATTCCGCGGTTTTATGAAATGATGCTGCAGGTCGGCAAAAAGAACAACTTCCCCATTGAACCGCAGGATTTCTTCGAAAACCTGCTCGACGGTCTCGGTGAACACGCACAACTCTTCCTTGCCGAAAAAGACAACATTCCGATTGCCGCCACCATCATGGTTCACATGGCAGACAGAGCATGGTTTTTGTACGGCTGCTCGGATCAGAATGCACTGGACGATCATCCGAACGAACGCCTGCAGTGGGAAATGCAGCGTGCAGCCATCGATTTCGGCTGTCGTTGGTTTGATTTCCGCGGCGTGGAAGGCTACCCGGATCCGTCGAACCCGAAATACGGCCTGCACAGATACAAACAAGGCTTCGGTGCCGAATTCCGCAGCTACGCAGGTCAGCTCGACCTCACATTGCATCCGATCACCGCCACCGCGGTGCGTGTTGCACAAAAGGTCCTGAAACTTCGTCACAATTGAATAGTTCCATATAGCATCAGAAACATCCGCAAAAAAAAGAAAAAAGTCCGAAAAAACGGACTTTTTTCTTTTCATATTTACCATGCTATTATTTGTAATACTTCATTTGGTCGGCTATCGTCTGCATATCCTGCGGCATGGGTGCCGAAAAACACAGTTCCTGCTTTGTAACGGGATGCACAAAGGTCAGTTTTTCGCAATGCAAAGCAGCTCTTTCGGGCGGTCTGATGTCCGAACCGTACATCTCGTCCCCCAACAACGGTGCACCCAGTGATGCAAAATGCACACGGATCTGATGCGTTCTGCCCGTTTCAAGGCGAATACGCAGCAATGTGTTCCTGCCGTCCGTTGCGAGTGCCTGCCAATGGGTCACGGCAGACTCCCCCGTTTCACCGACCGCACGCAATGTTTTCATGGGATCAGGACGGTAAATGGGTTTGTCAATGGTACCGCTGCCCTCAAAGACAGCACCTGCCAACGCAAGATATTCTTTTTCATATTTACCCGACAACGCAGCAGCCGCCATCTGATTCATGGCACACAGAACAAGTCCCGATGTGCATTTATCAAGCCTGCCGACCGCACGGAACACCGTCCCCGGACGGTACGAAGCCACACAGTTTGCAAGAGAGTCATCCTGATGGTTGTGTGTCGGGTGCATGGCAAGCCCTGCAGGCTTGTTGATAACAAGAATGTCCTCATCCTCATACACAATATCCAGAGGAACAACCGACACCGCAGGCACGGTGCTTGTCTCATCCGGCAGATTGACCGTCAGCACATCCCCCGTTTTCAGCAGATCAATGGTGCGTATGTGCTCGCCGTTCAGCAGAATCCCGTCTGCACGGTATTTCAGCGAAATCGTCAGCCGTGACGAAAGTCCTGCCTCCCCACGGAGAAAATGAATGACTTTTCTGCCGTTGTAGTGTTCGGGTATCTCAAAATGCAAAGTGCGTGCCACGTCATTTCCTCCCCTGTCATTTCTTCCCACAGCATAACACATTCCGCAAATAAAATCAACAAAACAGCAGACAAAAAAAGCATTCTCCCCGCAACCGCATATCCTGCAAACCAAAGTGATCATCCTGCAAAAGCAGAAAAACCAACTGCAACTTAAAAGATTTCAAACTTTTTAAAAATTTTTTCCACTATTTTAAAAAAAGGTCTTGCTTTTTTCAGATCAATAGTGTATAATAATTAAGCACTCGAAAAGTGAATACATCGCGGGGTGGAGCAGTTGGTAGCTCGTCGGGCTCATAACCCGGAGGCCAGAGGTTCAAGTCCTCTCCCCGCAACCAAAACAGATACCGCTGTTGATACAATCGTGTCGACAGCGGTATTGTTATTGCGAAGCAACAAGGTTCTCGAACGCGAAGCGTGAGAGGTTCTTATTTTGCCGCTAAAAGCATAGACAGAATAAGCACTCATAAAAATAAGCGTTGCATTTTGGGAGTATTCCACCCATCCTGCAACGCTTTTTTGATTATTTTTATATACCCTACCCGGGGCTTAACCCAACATTCATACCGACCTATCGTTAAACAACCGCTATTCGTTAAACGGCTGAATTAAAATTTAGATTTATGCACAATCATCAAATTACAGCATTAGTTCGTTTTTTGAAATGAAACTAATTCTACCCGTATCCACCTCGCCTATTTCTCGTAGGAATTTTTTGATATCTTTTGGATAAGCGTGAAAAAGTATGTATTGTAAGGACATATCTGTTGTCTGGCACAGTAAATCTCGAATGGATTCTCTATCAGAATGAAAACTCCAATCTGGAGATGACAATTTATAAATCGTACCATAATCATATTCATTTAGTAGTTCGTCAATGTTTTTTGCAATCGCTAAAGGACCCGTCAAAAAAATGTCCATTGCTGATGTGTCAATTATATTGTTGATTTTCCCCAAATCGTCAAGTGTAAGCAAATAAATTACCTTTTTATCTGTATAATCAGCGAATTGTGACACATTTGAAACATTGTAAAGTTTTTGAGTTTCCGCGTAGTTGCTACCACTTTTGCCGATTACATGTTTAATAAATGGGTCTCCAACATATTTGGGCAATAGCCACGTCCTCAATGTGTTTTGTAACAAGTCAAAGAGCTCGTCATTTACTACGAACAACCATGGCTTTTGCTGTTGAGCTGCTAATTTAAAAAGACGAATATAAACATTAAACAACATTTCGCAGCTCCTGCTTGCAAATATTTGATTTTGTTGCGATGCAACGACTTTACTCTCTATGATATCAAAATCCTCATCTGTTATGGCAAAGTTACCTCGCGGGACAAGAGCGCAATCTGTAATAATAGATGTTTTCCCTTTAATATTGTCGTTACAGATTGTTTCAAAATCATTGGAGTAGTCATAAAATCCATTTGATAGACACATATCACCAGGATAGACGATACATTCATCAAAAAACCTATATTTTATACCAAACGCGCCTGGACAATGAAAGCTGTCAAAAAATTCTATTGTACGATTAATGGGTAAATTGTCTCTCATCCTTTCAACGAGAACTGCATTTCGAACTAACCTTTCTTTTTCGGCTTGTTCTATGCCCGGAAGATTTAATAAATATTCCAACGTGATGTCAGATAATATAACTGGTACTTCTCTTTCCTTGAGAAATCCATATAATCCCCCTGTGTGATCTTTATGAAAATGAGATATAAAAATAAAGTTTACGTGTTCAATAACATTTGGATCAACGCCAAAACCTGTATCTAATAAAATGTTGCCCTTTTCGCATTTTAGAAGCATTGCAGTTGAAGATATATCTTCTGCGACGCTTCTTATGGAAAGAGGTCTTCCTAAATGAACATAGGGAGGTTTATGCTTTAACAAGCCGTAAAAATCATGGGTTGTAGAGTTTTTTAATCGTGTGAAGCCCGCTCTTTTTCCAGAAACCATAGGATACCAACCGGTTGCCATAGTTATTTCTTCTCGTTCATTAAAAAGAATATCCCGAATTTTCAGAGAAGGTGTAGTGTATAAATACGCAATATTGTAATTAATATTATCACGGGTATCATAATAATCATAAAACGTAACATATTCTACATTCTGCGCATCCGTACCATATCGTTTCTCTATATAATCAAAAAAAGAGCTTATATCGCAGGGTGAGCAATGCTTTTTTGCTAATGCAGCTTTTGCTCGGCGCATAGATGCAAATAATGGTTTGTGCTTTATTTCAAATTCACGAAAAGCCATAGTATTCTTCCTTTTTCATAAACACAATGGAAAATATTCATTGACATTAGCTTTAGACTACCGCTAACCATATAAGTCAATTATATCAGAAAATCACAAATTATACAATACAGCAGAATAAAAAGATTGCAGGTCATTTTGACAGACCTGCAATCTTTTTTTATATCGGTTATTATCCAATGACAATGGTTTCAAGAACGGGTTTTGCATCCTCTACCGAACAGCTCCAAACGGCGACATACATTGCCATTCCGGAGGAGGTTTCAGCGACAAGATAGGTTGTTCCGGTGTTGGACTCAATGGCGGCGAAGGTGTTTTCGCCGATTGTGATGTCGGTGTATTCCTTGTTGGGGTATGCATAACCGAAATACTTTTTCTGCACCTCAAGCTCCATGCTCTGCTCATCATAAACATAAATAGCGGCATTGGCACCGAGAG
>JAFSEF010000026.1 GCA_017435865.1 Clostridia bacterium | reverse complement strand
CAACTGGGAAGTGTGCAAGGATTGCACGGATTTCAGATAAAGGAGTAAAAAAATGGAGGATTTTTTAAACAGTATTCCCCATGAAGTGACGATTCTGATTATTGCACTCGCAACACTGCTGTGGTTTTATCTTGTTTTCAGAATGTCTTCAAGAAGCCGTAAGATGAAAAATTACAGAAATGTGTGCATCGGTCAGACAAAAGAGGAAGTCATAAAATTACTCGGGCGACCGAACCGCAAACGGCAGCTCGACAACAAAAAAGTGAAATACGAATGGTATCACGACACCCCTGTCACACGGTTTAAATTTGCAGGCCGTACCATTGCAAAAAGCGAATCTGTTCACCGCTATGTCAGCGTGACATTCGCAAATGACCATGTTATCGGCGTGGATGCGGCAAATATGAATTAAGAGGAAAAGTGCTCTCACCCAACACGGTGAAAGCACTTTTTTGATTCTTTACGGGGTACGCACAAGCTTTTAATTCGGTTCGTCTCTCAGGAGATTTTATTCTCTTCAGATTTGCATAAAAACGTTTTACTCAATGACCTTGTATTTTGTTCTTGTGCCATTGTTGATCCGCGCAAGCAAGCCGCGTTTTTCAAATTTGATTACAAATGCACGGATGGTCGCATAAGCGGCATTGTCAAAATCCTTTTCGAGTTGCTTGGTGGAAAACGGCGCTGTACCGTAAAAAGCAAGAACAAATTGCCAGAGCATTTTCTCTTTTTCCGTAATCTCACCGTTGTTCAATGCGTCAGCAAAAACAGCCAGAACATCGTCTCTGACATCTGTCTGTGTGATTTTATTATAAACACATGTAATAAAGTAGAGAACAAACGGCGTTACATCCGTTCTGCCGGTAAATCTTTTGTTTTTTTCAATCATTGAAAAGGCATCATAATAGGCTTTCCGGCTTTTTTCAATGCAGCTTGAAAACGGAACAAACAAGGCTGAACGATAACCTTTCTGTATCAGAAACCACAAATGCAGCAAGCGTGCCATTCTTCCGTTTCCGTCAAAATAGGGATGCACAAAAGCAATAAAGAAGTGAATCACAGCCGCTTTGACAAGATCATCCGTTTCATCATCCGTGTTGATGTATGAAATCAGCTCTTGCATATACTGCGGCACTTTTTCGTGAGAAAGACCTGCATGCTCCACACGGTCACTGACCACATAAACACTGTCATGGCGATAGTAATTTCCTGCAAGAAGACAATCTTCACCATCCAGGAAATCACCGACCGTCATATTATACAGCTTAAAGAGGTTTTCTTCTGTTATTTTATTACAAGGATCCGCAATAAATGAAAGACCGTTTTTCAAGCCTGCAATACGGTTTTCCTGCAAATCCTTAGGAGCGTAGCCTTTGAGAATGTTGCGCACACTGTCACGGGTGAAATCAATATTTTCGATGGCGGCTGTTGCCAAAATTTCCTCCTCGGCAGCACGAAGCCCGAAAAAACGATCCTGCTGTTTGAGAAGCATCTTCACCGAACGGTTTCTGACAGTCGGAAAAATTGCCGACAGAACAAGCGTCTCACCGCTGAAATCGGCAAGCGGCAAGGGCTTATAATACAATTCTTCCATTGTCTGCAAAAAGCAGTTGAAATCAGCAGGATATTTGTGCTGCATTTTTTCATAATCGGGAAAATGCTTATCCTGCAGCATAGTAATAAATGTTTTTATATCCATGGCAATCCCTCGATTGATACTAATTGATATCAATTGGTATCAATATATCATAAACCGTAAGATTTGTCAACTTCATTATACAACAAAACCGCCCGTACTTATGCAAGCATGGGCGGTTGAGCAATCAGGGGGACATCAACATGATTGACTGCTATGGATATATTATAGAGTCAATCACTGCACATCCCCTGATCGGACTATTCCAGCCTGCGCCATAGTTCAATGTTTTCGTTTCCGCGAACATATTGAACTTTGGGAAGATCTTTATTTTTAAGATTATAATGTTTTCTGTTTTTTTCTGCATAAACATAAGACAAATCAAGACAGGGAGATAAATCTCCGTCCGCCACATTCACACTAAATGTGAATGTCTTGAGATTCTTCATATTTTTAAGAAAATGCAAATCGGGCAAGACATTCTCTCCCGTAAGTTCAAGCAATTCTAAATTTTCCAGCTCTCGCAAAACCGAAAAGTCTTCAATTTTCGGGCAGTGATCAATCCGCAGTGCCCTGAGTGTATTTTTTACTTTTTTCAAAGCGCTGATATCCCGCAATGAACGGTTATAATGCAAATATAAACATTGCAGTTTCGGTGACTTTTGTATTCCTTCCAGCGTTTCTGTTTTGCTCTGAAAGATTGAAAGTGTATCCAAAAGCGAACTGTTGAATGCTTCGGAAAGATCTCTTTTTTTATAATCAGTCAATCCCAGACTTTTCAACGTTTCAACCGTATTGTAATTTTTATAGCCGTCATTTGTTACATGTACACTTTCAAGACCATGGATCGCAGCGCAATCAATCTGTGTGCAAAACTCTTCCTTTCTGCCATAAGCAGTTGCACATTGTATGCTTTTTATTTGCGGCATACTATACAATGGGGAATAATCAAAACTGTTGCCGCAATCATCAGGCGGAATAATGCGCAAATGTTTCAGAGTCGGACAGTTTGTAATAAAATCGATATTTTCAGCTATTATGAAAGCTTTTTCAAGTTTGTGTGCAT
>JAFSEF010000025.1 GCA_017435865.1 Clostridia bacterium | reverse complement strand
GTAGGGCTACGATTTCGCTATCCCTTCTTCTCGCCTGCACCTCACGATGCAAACCTTGGGAGTCGCTTTTGAGTTCGTCGGCAACTACGCCTCGGTGGACTTTCACCACAGAGCATTGATATGCCCGTCATACCAAAAAAAAGGAGCTGATAACCAGCTCCTTAAATTTGTTTTATGCTGCTGCGATAGTTTCAACCGCATCCATAAGAACTTCAAACAGGGGACCGAAGACCTTGTAAATCATGCGAAGAACTACGTTAACGGTGTTCAGGGAAACAAGATCCATAAAAACGAAAGCAGTTTCGGAACCGGTGACCTGATCGTAGTTGACATTGTAGGTTTCGTAGTCGGCGGGAGCATTTTCGTCAATGACAAAAATTCTTGCGCTGCGCTTGCCGCCGTTGCCGTAGGTAGCAAAACCGCCGCCTGCGTTGTAACCCATCTGAATGCCTTCGTTGGTGATACCGACGAAGTTGTTGATGTGGTCGTGGCCGAAGTAAGCACCGATGATGTCGCCCTTTTCGAGCCATGCTTCATACTGACCTGTGGTCACAGTCTGCTTTTCGGAGCAGGGAGCTTCCAGGCAGAAGTTGTCGCCGGGGAGAAGGGTCATGTCTTCTTTGAATTTATACCATCTGAACTCGTCAAGATTGATGAAAGCGTTGTCATAATCTTCGGTTCTTTCAAGAAACTGATAAATTTCTTTAACGGGAATGTGCTGGAATACAAAAGAGGGAACAACTTCGCCGCCGTTGATGGCCTTGAGTTCGTCGCTCTTTGCCTTGTACCATTCGACCTGTTCGGGAAGAACACCGCGGTAACCGCCGACTTCTTCATTCTTGTTGCCGGTGTCCATCATGTAAACATTGAGGGCATAAGCAGTCCCTGCGGAATTGAGAACGGGAACATTGTAAGTGCCGGGATCGCAACCGTCATCGGGAACGATGCAGGAGGACATGCTCTTGCATACATCCATCTGACCTTCCAGAGAAAGGGTGCCGATCTTGTCATGGTCATGGTTGCCGAAGGTCATAAGGAAAGGAATATCTCTTTCGACGATGGGGGCAAACAGGTTTTTGTAGGTGTTTGCAATGTCTTCTGCAGTGGCACCTGCATAGGCATCGTTGATGGTATCGCCTGCGATGACAACAAGGTCAGGCTGTTCCTGATCGAGGACGGCACCGACCAACTCAAGGGTACGCTTGTCGGGATTTGCCTTGTCCTGCAGGTCATTGAACATACAGATCTTGAACTTGCCGTCTGCATTGAACTGCAAGGGTGTTGTGCCTGCAAGGTCTGCTGCGGATGCACAGGGTGCAAGACAAGCACAGACAAGCAGAGCGGTCAACAGAACGGACATAAATCTTCTGAGGGTCTTTTTCATGATGAGTGCTCCTTTTTCATAAATGTAATATCCAACTTGCAAAGCCGAAATACACCAGCAGTGAAACGGCATCGACGATGGTGGTAATGAACGGACTTGCCATTACAGCAGGATCGAAGTTGAGTTTCTTTGCCAACAGGGGCATGGTACAACCGATGATTTTCGACAATATGACCGTAACACAAAGAGTCAGACTGACCACAAAGGCAACAAGCAAAGAAATATCGGTATTGCCAAGCAGGAGTCGGTCAATCAGCATAATTTTCGCAAAGGTTGCCACGGCAAGCGTGATGCCGCAAAGAATGGAAACCTTGAATTCTTTTAAAATAACTTTCAGAGCATCCGAAAATTCAATTTCACCCAGTGAAATACCACGGATGACCGTCACGGATGCCTGGCTGCCTGCGTTACCGCCCGTACCCATGAGCATGGGAATGAATGCGGTGAGTACAACAAGGCTTGAAAGTGCATTTTCAAAACCGGTGATGATGATGCCCGTCAGCGTGGCGGATACCATCAGCAGCAGAAGCCAGGGAACACGTGCTTTCCACAGCTCCCCTGTGCCTGTTTTCAGATAAGGCTTATCGGTCGGGGTAACAGCGGAGATAATAGCCATATCTTCGTCGGCTTCTTCCTGCAGAACGTCAATAGCATCGTCAACGGTGATGATGCCGACAAGTCTGTCTTCCCTGTCCACAACCGGCATCGCAAGGAAATCGTAATGCGAAAACAGCACGGCGATTTCTTCACGGTCATCCTCGGTGTGCACATGAATGACATTGGTGTCCATGATGTCTTCGACTGCGGTATCTTCGTTCGCAAGCAGAAGATCCTTGACGGACACAACACCCAACAGACGGCGGTTGTCGGTGACGTAGCAGGTATAAACGGTTTCTTTGTCCAATGCAACGCTGCGGATGAATGCAAATGCTTCACGGACAGTATAATGTTTTCTGAGATTGACATATTCCGTGGTCATAATGGAACCTGCGGAATTGTCAGGGTACTTGAGCAGTTCATTGACCGAACGACGTGTTTCGGGGGAAGCGTTTTTAAGGATACGCTGCACCACATTGGCAGGCATTTCTTCAATGATGTCAACCGTATCATCAGCATACAGTTCATCAAGCAAACCTGTCAGTTCGCGGTCGGTAAAAGAAGTGATCAATGTTTCCTGCCTGTCCGAATCCATTTCAACAAAGGCTTCGGCGGCAAGTTCTTTGGGAAGGAGTCTGAAAACAACAAGAAGACTGTCATTATCAAGCTCCGAAAAAATCTCCGCAAGGTCGGCACCCTCCATGCAGGCGAGCATTTCACGCAGCTGAGGGTATTTCTTGCCGGAGAGAAGTTTGCGGATGATATCCGCAATTTTCTGAATGCCTTCCATTCGTATTCCTCCTGATTTCCGGTTTTTCGGGACAAGATGTCCGGACAGAAGTAATACGCAAAAAGACGGCAGTCGAGGACGACGCATTCTCTTTCAGCAAAGAGAACACATCATCGCAATCCGTTCTGCGGAACAGACGGATCCGCCGGAGTATGGCAGTTATAAAAACAGGTACTTCGCGGTCGGCCACCGGAATTTGCGCTGTTACTGTCTGCATCCATGTCTGTTCCACCTCACTTTAAAAAATAATAAGGCAATGCAATCTTTTACAAACCGAGATACATTGCCTTAATATTATAAAACCTTATTTAATTATTGTCAAGATTTTGCAGACGGTTTTCAGAAAAAAAAGCGTCTTGACAGCCATGCACGCAAATGACGATTGTGCTTGACGGCAAGGAAAAAGAAAGCTGTCATCAATGCCGAAACGGCTGCAATGCTTCCGATCAGCAATGCGTAAACGGACGAAAGCTGGTAGTACAACGAAACGCCCGCAAAAACGGAAAATACGGAGACTTCCAGAAAAACCGCAAAGACAATATACGGCCAATCGGGCTTTTTACGCTGACACCATTCAATCGTAAACCCTGCCGAAAGAGCAAGCACGGCAACGGTTGGCACGGCAACTCGTAAGAACCATCCGCTTTGTTCAAAATCCATATAAAAGAAAAATACATAACCGAGAACGGAAAGGCTGTCAATAAGAACCAACACAAAAGCAGGTATTTTTTTGAGCAAAAACGGAAACAGGAATAAAATCCACACAAACAGACTTGTGATGTTGACATATTTTGCCCAGAAAATGTCACCCGGTAAAAACAGGTTGGTCAGCAGGCAGACAATGTTCGGCAGCAGCAGAATCATCGACAGCAAGAATGCCGTAAAACGGCGGCGGACCTGCGGCGGCAGCAGCACCTTTTCGGAATACGGCGTCGGAAGATCCTGCGGCGGTTTGTTGGGGTTGCAAACGGGTGTGTTGCACAAAACGCAGCGTGCGGCACTGTCATCAAGTTCTACGCCGCAATGTACACAGTAAGACATACGATTTCTCCTTCGTTTTTTATCGGTTGCTTTCGATTTTCACGGGGATACCCATTTTTACAAGGGTCGTGAAAAAGCGTTGTTCAATTTCGGTTTCGCGACAGATGTCGGTAAAGGAAACAGCCAGCTTCCCGTTCATGCCGGCACACCCACAGCGCAGGCCGTTGATTTTTCCGGGTCCTGCAAAAAAGTTAAGCCACTGCACATGTTCATACATTTCTTCAGGCAAGTGAATCAGACCGACATTCGTGAACAGAACAGATGTTGAATGCTCACCCGTCAGACGGAAAGACAAGCCGACGGCAAAATTCTTGATCGCAAGCGGAATGAAACGCATCAATCCTTTTTCAAGTTTCAGATTTGCCGCAACCATGGCTTTGAGATTCTTTGTGTTGTTGACAAGTCGCAGGGACAATATGAAGTGACGGATAATTTCCTCGAGCGTATAGTCCCCCAACGACGGATCCAGACGGATGGAATACGTCAGTGTAAAATTACGCAGTGATTCACGCTGAAAAGGTTTGCGAAGACTGACAGGAATCTGCACACTGACATCATCGCGACGGCGTGTGTCCTTGTTCTGCTGGATGTAAAAACACCACATCAGCACCGCAGCCAGAAATTCCGTAACGGTTGCACCGTATTCCTTTGCCTTTTTGTGCACCACATCCATGGGCATGACACCTGTTATGATGCCGACCGTGTGTGCAGGCAGGGGTGTACCGCGGTAATGATACACTTTGCGGGTCGAACGCATGGAACGGGCTGTTTTGCCTTCACAATCGCGGAAAGGATCGCTCAGTTCCTCTTTTGTAGCAGGCTGCGTAATATCCAGAACATTTCCGCCAACGGAAATGTCATGCCCGCACAACCGCAGATACTGTGCACAAAGCGTACACAAAAATGTGGTTGCACCGTATCCGTCGGTCAGAGCATGGAAAAACTCAACCGAAACACGGTTTTCCCTGTAAAACACACGGAACAGGAACCGCTTGTTCTCATTGAAACGCACACGGTAACAGGGATTGTTGATATCCGGCTGCACAGGCGGTGCTGCGTTCGGATTCTTTTCAAGATAAAACCAGAAAAAACCTTTTTTGATGCAGACATCAAAACAGGGAAAACGCGGCAGAACATCCTCGACTGCCTGTGCAAGCAAGGTAGGATCCACCTTCTCTTTCATAATCATGGTCGAACGGAAAATGTTGGACCAACGGCTTGTATTCTGCCCGGGAAACACCTTTCCCGCATTGTCAAGTTTGAACCAGAATCTGTTCTGAGGCATAATTCCTCCCTGTTCCGGATGCCGCAAAACACCGGATACATAATAACAAGTTTTGACGGTCGCTATTATACCATAATAAACCACACAATACAAGAGTGCTTTCTTATTGACAAATTTCATCTTTTTTTGTATAATTTTTGTACATTGTGTTTTCAGGAGGTTTTTTTGTGCAGAAAACCGCTTCTCTTGCCGTTGTGCTTTTTGCATTGCTCATGCTTTGCGGTTGCGGCGGCAGCTCCATCCGACAACAGCTTTATGCCGACGGGACCATGCAGACCGCACCGTCTGCCACCCCCTCGGGTTCCATACAACAGGAAATGATTGTTGAAGCACCGACACAGACAGCATCAACCTCTAAGATTTTCGGCAATCCGAAGCCTGCCAAAGTCGGCTCTCAGACAAAACAGGGGGCAACCGTTACGGGACAAAGTGCTGACGGCACTTTTTATTATGCAACCAAAACCGATGCCATGGGCAAGCTCGCCGCTGAATATGCCTATTCCGGATATGACGACACATTGCTCTTTCAGACCGACTACCGCTATGACAAAAACGGACTGATCAGCGACAAAACCGCAACGGCACTTGCCGACAAAGCATTCGGCTACGTCGGACAGACAGACGGCAGAACAACAGCCTGTCAGCAAATCTACACAGCCTTTGAAAACGGAAGAGAAAGCTATGTGTTTTACCGTGATTTTCAGGGGCAGGAAGTGGCTCTGATTCAGAAAACATACCATGCAGACGGCACATACGTCAACCGTCTTTACGAATACGGCAACCTCGTTTTTGTCCGCACCTACGCTGCTGACGGCAGTGTGCTGTATGCTGATGAGGGTACGCCTGTAACAGTCGGTATGCCCATCAGTTTCGGTGGCGATCTGGTCAACGGCACCGTCACACACGTCAATGAAAACGGTGAGTTCACCGTCCTTTTCAAAAATCAGAAACACAAAATGTCCGACTCCACGGAGTATTTCGATCTGGATCTGTATACGCTGTTTGCAGCCGACTACAGACCGCTTGTCATTGTCTATCAGTCCAAAGACACAAAAATCTGCGAGTACCAGGTCACGTATGCGGCAGACCGCAGCTATACGCAGGCTTATTACGAACTCGGCAGATTCATCTGCACATTGCATTACGATGCAGCCGATCAGCTTTTGCAGGTCACCGCGGCAGACGGCAGCGTGTATGATGCAAATGCCGTGATCGAACCTGCCATCGGCGACAAAATCGGTGACGGTATAGTCTGTCAGATCAACGAAAACGGTTCTTACACCATTGCCTATTTCGACAAACCCTACACAACCCTTGCAGGCAATGTCATCACAGGCACAACGATGTATTCTTTCTTCACCGCCGACAATATGCTGCTCGGCAACAAGTATTTTTATGACGGTGTGGGCATTGCGGAATACAATCTCTATTATGAAGATGACGGAGATTACAGTGTCAACATTTTTGAAAACGGGCAGTTCATGCTGACCGTGGAATATGACCGCAACGGCAATGCCGTCCGTGTAAGCGATGCCAACGGCAACAAAGTCCAATAAGCAGAAAACCGCCTCAGGCGGTTTTTTTGTTTTTCATAAAACACAAAAAATACATCCTTTTTTGAACCTGCAATTGCTTTATAATAAATTCTGTGCTACAATCAAAATATATCACCTTAAGAAAGGATTTCTTTTATTATGATCATCGACAACATCAAAAATTGTGAAAAATATTACGGCATTCATCCCTCTTTCAAGGCAGCTTTTGAACAGCTCAAAGTCCTGACCGCCGAAAGTGAACCCGGCCGCTACACCGTGGACGGTGACAGCATTTTCGTCAACATGGCTGCATATACCACCAAAACTCATGACGAATGCAAGTATGAAAACCACAAAAGATACATTGATATTCAGTTTTGTTTGTCGGGTGCTGAACGCATTGACCTGATGGATGCCGACAAGCTGACCGTCACCGAGGATAAATATGCAGACGGCGACATCGCATTTTTTGCAGATGCTGCTGCACAGACGAGTGTGACCTTGCAGGCAGGAGATTTTGTTCTGATTTTTGCAGACGAAGCACACCGCCCCTGCATGGCAGACAACAATGTTCCCTCAGCCGTTGCAAAGGCCGTTGCCAAGGTCAGAGTGTAATGAATTTACCGTCTTACATCACGGTATTGCTTGACCGCCTTGCTGCACACGGTTTTGCAGGGTACCCTGTCGGCGGCTGTGTGCGTGATTTCCTGTTGGGTAAAATCCCCGGGGATTATGACCTGACAACCAGTGCGACACCGCAGGAAATGCTGCAGGTGTTTAAGGACTACCGTTGTATTGAAACAGGTCTGCAGCACGGTACGCTGACCGTTGTGAGTGAGAGTAATAATGTTGAAATCACAACATTCCGCACCGACGGTGAATACAGGGACAACCGCCACCCGACCGAAGTGACATTCACCCGTGACCTTGCCGATGATCTTTCCCGACGGGATTTCACAGTCAATGCCATGGCATACGGACAAACGGAAGGCATTGTGGATTTGTTCGGCGGCAAAGAAGATTTACAGAATAAGATCATCCGTTGTGTCGGTGACCCCGACCGCAGATTCAATGAGGATGCACTGCGGATCATGCGTGCACTTCGTTTTGCATCAACACTCGGGTTCGAAATTGAAAAAAACACCGCTGACAGCATTCACCGCAATGCGCATCTGCTTGCCAACATTTCGGTCGAACGCATCTTTGTCGAATTGAAAAAACTGCTGTGCGGTGTCGGTGCAGAACAGATCTTGCTGCAGTTCAATGATGTATTTTGCTGCATTTTGCCTGAACTGCAACCGATTACAGGGCTTTTGCAGCACAATCCGCATCATCTGTATGATGTATATACCCATACCGCCAAAACGGTTTCCCTGTGTGAAGCGGATCCCGTTCTGCGACTTGCGGCACTGTTCCATGATGTCGGAAAAGCGGACACCTTTTCGCAGGATGAAAACGGGGTCGGACATTTTTACAACCACCGTGCATATTCCGTGCAGAAAGCGGATGTAGCTCTGCGGCGGCTCAAATGCGACAATGCCACCCGTAACACTGTACTGTTTTTAGTGGACTGGCATGACCGTCTGTTCGGGGAATTTACCGAAAAAACCGTCAAACGCCTGTTGCGGACACAGTCTTCCGAAGAGTTGCTTCTGTTGTGCAGACTCATGCGTGCAGACAGCAAAGCAACAGGCACAAGGTTGCATGAACCGTGTCCGTCGGCAGACAGACTCGAAGAAATTGTTCTTCGCCTGCAACAGGAAAACCCCTGTCTTTCTGTCACCGACCTTACCGTGAACGGACATGACCTGCTTGCCTTGGGATATGAACCCAAAGAAATCGGCAAAGCCCTCAAAGCCCTGTTGGAAGCCGTTACGGACGGAAAAATTGAAAATAAAAAAGAAGATTTATTAACAGAATTAAGAAAGAATTGATTACTCTCCGGAGGTACATTATGTTAAATAATGCTTTGTTTATCACAAACCGTGATTTTACCGTCAACAAGAAAAAACCGTGGGCAAACATGACCTACAATGCCCGCGATCTGGCATTGCCCGACAATGGCGGTGTTGCCTGCTTCAAAAAGGAAATCGAGCTTGACCGAACAATCAACAAGGGCATGATCACCGCAACCGCACTCGGTATTTTCGAGCTGTATGTCAACGGTGTGCGTGTCAGCGACAACGGCACGTTTGACGAGCTCAAACCCGGTTGGACGGAATACAAAAAACGTGTCATGTCTTTTACCTATGACATCACCGACCTGCTGCAAAGCGGCAAAAACAGCATCATTGCCGAAGTGTCCTCGGGTTGGTATGCAGGCCGCATCAGCTTCGGCTCCTACGGATACAAGACACCTGCATTCTGCGGTGAAATTGCAATTGATTTTGCCGACGGTGCACAGCAGGTTATTCCCACCGACAGATCATGGCAGACCGCTGTGACAGGTCCTTACCGCACAGCTGAAATCTGGGACGGTGTTTTGTATGATGCACGTCAGAGTCGTGAGGATACCGAATGGAAAATCGCAAAAGCCTGTCATGATTTCAAGGGTGAGATCTCTCCTGCTTCGGGTGCACCCATCCGTGTGCGTACACATCTCAACCGCATCCCACAGAAAGCCACCGTGTATGACAGTATTGTCAAAAACGGCACCGATTACGGTGAAATCAAGGTCAGCCGTGAAGCAACAGGAAACGGTTGCGAATGCGGTCTGCTCAAAAAAGGCGAAAATCTGATTCTCGACATGGAACAGAATATGGTCGGCAGACCCGCCATGAAAATCAAAGCAGCCGCAGGCACTCGTATTGAATTTTTGTTTGCGGAGCTGCTCAACGACAGCGGTGAAAAGGACCGCGGCAATGACTATGCAAAGGGCAGTGCTTATATCAAGAATTACCGTTCCGCACTGTCCCGACTTGTATATATCGCGAACGGTAACGGTGTGGAGGAATTTGCACCCTGCCACACCTTCTACGGTTTCCGCTATCTTGAAATCAGTGCCGACAACGATGTTGAAATTCTCGGCATCACGGGCGAAGTCATCGGCAGTGACAATGCGGAAATCGGTTCGTTCCGTTGCTCGGATGAAAAGGTCAACAAGCTGTATTCCAACATTGTGTGGGGTCTTCGCGGCAATTATCTCAGCGTTCCCACCGACTGTCCGCAGCGTGATGAAAGACTCGGCTGGACAGGCGACACGCAGGTGTTCTGCGGTGCAGGCAGTTACATTGCCGACACCGAAGCTTTCTTCAAAAAGTGGCTGCGTGATGCACGTGACACCCAGACCAAAAAAGGCGGTTACGGTGACGTCATTCCCAATGTTTTTGACAACGACGGCAGCAATGCCGCATGGGGTGAAGCGGGTATCATCGTACCTTACATGATGTATCTCAAATTCAACTCGGTCGATATTCTCCGGGAGCATTATGACTCCATGGAAACCTATATGCGTTTCCTCAGAAAACGCAAGCCCGAGGGACCCGGCACGGCATTCGGTGACTGGCTGTGCTATGAAACCACCGACAAACGCTATATTGCCGATTGTTACTATGCCTATGCACTTGACCTGATGGCAAAAATTTCCGACATTCTCGGCAAAGCCGACCGTGTGGCATACTACAAAAAAGAACTTTGCCGATTCAAGAAAATTTTTGTCGGAAAGTATATTGATAAAGACGGCTTAACCGAAAAAACGCAGACGGCTTACCTGCTTGCTCTGAAATTTGACCTCATTCCGTCCTTCATCCGTGCGGCTGAAACCGAAAAGCTGCGCCGCAAGATTGAAGCCAATAACTACACCTTGTCCTGCGGCTTTGTCGGCACGGGCATTCTCAATCAGACCCTTGCAGAGCTCGGCATGGATGACCTTGCTTATTCACTTTTGCTGCAGGATGCCGATCCGTCCTGGCTGTACTCTGTCAATCAGGGTGCAACCACCGTGTGGGAACGCTGGAATTCTTACACCATCGCCAAGGGCTTCGGCGACGTGGGCATGAACTCCTTTAACCACTATGCCTACGGTGCGGTTGCCGAGTGGATGTATGCTTCTGTTGCAGGTATCGGCACAGACCCGAAGAATCCCGCATTCAAAAACATCATCCTCTCACCGCGTCCCGATATGAGAAAAGTCCTTCCTGACGGACAGCAGAAAATCACCTTTGCAGAAGCCACATACAACTCCCGTGCAGGACTTATCAAAGCCGCATGGAAAGCCGACGGCGACGGCTTTGTGTATGATTTTGAAATTCCCGAAGGCAGCAGCGCCGATGCAGAAATCTTCAAATGCCTTGACGCAATCGAAATCAACGGTAAAAAGGCAGATGCAGAACTGAAAAACGGAAAATGGTATTTCAAACTGACCGCAGGCAAGTACACCGTAAAAGCCTGATTGATTTATATTGTCTGTTGAGGTGCGTGGTTAATAATGAGAAATATGTTATTGATCAGATTACTTTACCTGTGTTTTCCATCCTTTTGATCTTGGTTTCTGTTATTTGCTTTGACAGCATTTCCTTTCTCATTGTTGCGCTTATTATGCTCTTTTTGTCTTGTTTTTTGTGTTACCGTGTACTCTTGCTTCCACTTGATTTGATTTGCGGCAAACAAGAAGCCGAAGTACGTTTTTCAAGGCAGTATGTGCTGATGCATTATCATACAGATCTAAAACGCAGTATATGCATTTGGCGTTTTTACGAAGATCAAAGAAAACTGGATTTGGTCAATTCTGATCTGACAAAAAGGGAAGATGTTGTTGATTCACATACACCGCCAAAAAATAAAACAATTAAAATATATTATTACAAATATTCAAAAATCCTTTGTTCGTGGGAGCAAGCAAATCAAAACACCCTCGAACCATAATTTGCAACAGAAAGGATAAGCAACTGCAAGTGTGCTGAAAAGTAT
>JAFSEF010000024.1 GCA_017435865.1 Clostridia bacterium | reverse complement strand
TTTTGCGGTATAGATTTCAGCAGCAGCCAGAACACCGGCAATGTCATTCCCACTGTCTGCAGTAAAGGTCTTGCAGAACTTCTGCCATGCAACAAAAATATTTTCACCGTCTGTTGCAAGCATGGGAGACGCATCCATAAACCCATCATCGTATACAGCTTTCGGTTCGCTCCATGTGTCAAAGACTTTGTCATAAACAGAATAAACCAGCTTCAGGCGGTTGTAATCGTCGCGTGCTGCATCTTCCGCAACCCACACAGCAAGAGTGGTTTCTCCTGCAGAGATGATTTTTGCATCAGAAAGACGGAACACATCACTCTGCAAAGTCTTGAAGGTCAGCTCATCTGCAGATGCCACACCAACACGATTGTGCAGGCTGTCGGTCAGATTACTGTCGCCCCACCAGGCAGAGGGCTGCACACGGTCAGTCAGAGTGTATTCCTCTTTTGCTGCACCGTCATCAGCGATCGTATTGACGGGGAAGGAACGATTGACATTGCTCTTGCCAAAATAAATTACTTTCGGACCGAAAGTACCCTTTAGTAAAGCTTGTTCACCGGTGCTCCAGATAAGAACCTGTGCTTCATAACCGAATTCACCGGTGATTGCAATTGAGAATTTTTTGTCCTTGAATGCTACATCAATCGGCATTTCCCCTTTGCCGTACGCACCGGCACTGGCAATGCCGTCCCAACCGACACCACCGCGAGCCTTCAACCAGGGAGTTGCATTGACAGTGAAACAGAATTCAAGCGGCATATTGATATCGGCAGTCAAACGATTCCAGTTTGTTGCAAATGTCAGCTTGCCACCGGCATTGAAACCAAGATATCCTTTTGATAGTTGCACCTTGTAAGAAAAAGTAAACCCACCCGCAACAGAAATGACCACATCCGTAACGATAATTTTGCCGTTGACTAAAGTTGCATCAACATATCCCAAAGCAGATATGTCCCAATTAGTGCCTTTACTTTTATTGTCTATTGCATTTGCACCATACCGTTTACAAAGAGCTTGTTTAAATTCTTTGGCAGCTTTCAGATCATCAAACTTCTGAAATGAATCTTTTACACTAACAACATCTTTCTTGAATTCTTGCCAGTATTCTTTTGTCAGAATGAAACTTGTTTCTGTTTCCGGTTGTTTTGTAACTTGTGTCTGCTTATCAATTGAAGCATATGGATGATCTGTAGTTGTTTTTTTTGTCCACAAATCCAGTCCAACCGAAACACGCACATTATCTCCGTCTACTTGCAGACCGATCGGAAAATTCCAATCAACAAGATCAATCGTTGAACCGCCGATAAGAATCCAGTCTTCGGGCAGTGTAATACTCAATCCGTCCGTCCCGCCAATGTTGAGCTTTCCTTCGCTGAGTTCTCTGATAATCGGATTTTCTTCCGGATCCTCAAATCTGATCTTGATTCTCACTTCTTCCGAAATAACACCGGATGCGGTGACGCAATATACAACGGTATCTTTTCCGTTTTGCAGTTTTTCTCTGAGTTTGGCGGTTGAAAACACGCCCGTTTTGCTCTCTACTTTATGTGCTTCGTCCTGTGAAATATAATAAGTTGCACTTTCATTCAGATTGTCGGCGGTAATGTAAAAAGAGTATTCTCTGTCTTTTGCAATAACCAGCTCTTCATGTTGCAGCTCTATGTAGGAAGAATCGCTATCCGTTTGTTTTGCAAATACGGTAGAAATATATGGTTTACCGTTTTTGATTTCCTTGCGCATATAAGCGGTGGTGCTGAAAATATTTTTCACACCTTTTTCAAATAAGGAAAGTGCAACATCCTTCGGAATGATGTAGTTGTAATAATCGGCATGCGACAGGACAATATCATCTGTTATCTGATCATATTTCACGATGATTTCTTTATCATTGTTTTGCTTAAATTCCGTTGCTTCGATTTTTGCGGTTGAATTTGCCATTTTCCAGTTCAGCTCGCCATATTTTTCAACAAGGCTTTCATTGCCGAGAGAACCGGATGCCCAGGAATCAATATTTCTTGTTATAATAATAAGTTGTTTATCGTCCGTCGCATCATAAATATCAACATTTCCGTTATAAAGCTGTTTGTTGTCCCACTCACAGATGAAACCGAAGTTAGAAAGATCGTAGAAGCTGTCCACATAGGCAGCCCCATCATTTGCACAGTCATTCCATTCACCGATATGCTTATATCCGGCACCGCCTGCATACCCTTTGCCAAACAGGTGAACATAAATTTCATTGTCATCATAGCCGTTGGGCTCATTGAATGCCCAGTTTGTGTAAGAAGCAGCACTGCCGTCAAGATGCATCCACTTGTTCAGATTAGGGTCTTTGTACAGTCCTGTCCAGTAGCAATTCATTTTGCCGCTTTGTTTCAGCAGTTCGGTAATGAATGCACTTTCTGCGGCATCTTTGACAGTGACAAGATGACCGTTTTTCTTTTCACAGTACGCCTCTGCCTCTGTCCAACTGTAGGCTCTGTTGTAAAGCTTGTAATAGTGACCGTTGTATTCCACTGCATCAGCAGGAATGATGTGATAATCGAAATGAATTGTTGCATTGAACAGATCAACTTCTTCAGATTCAAAGTTGATATTATTCCAATCGCTTTCACTTCCTTCGTAATATACATTGGATAAAGATGGACAGTTTTTGAAAGTTAATGACCATATTTCTTTTATACTGTATGGAATCACGAGAGTGGAAAGCTTTGTACAACCAGAGAACGCCATATCCCCGATGCTTTTTGTACTCTCAGGAATAGTAAAAATAGTCAATTCCGAGCAATTGTTAAAAGCTCCAAATCCAATACTTTCTAAAATACTGTTTTCTTCAATGTTCACAGAACTCAATGAAATACAATTACCAAAAGCTCCTTTTTGGAGAATTCTCACATTTTTTGGTATCGTAATTTCCTTCAATGAATAACAATCGGCAAATGAAGCAGACTTTATTATTGCAATTTTTTTACCAATAATAACATTCGTCAAAGATTCACAATAATCAAAAGCTCTTTCTCCTAAATCGGTTACACTGTCCGGTATAATAATAGAGTGCAATGACTTACAATAAGCAAAAGCATCTGGCATTATTATTGTAACGCTGTTTGGAATGGATACTGAAGTAAGTGCAAAACAAAAAATAAAAGCTTCAGCACCAATACTCGTTACGCTGGCTCCGATTGTGACCGAGATCAGCGAGTTGCAACGCTCGAACGCAGAATTCCCTATACTTGTCACACCATTTTCAATGATCACTGTTTTGATTGCAGCACGATTGGAATGCCACGGAGAATAAATATCCCAATTATCATAATCCTCCATTGCTCCCGTACCCGAAATGGTCAGCACACCGTCGCTGTCCAGTGTCCAGGTCAGGTTTTCACCGCAGGTGCCGGATTTAACAATAGTCGCGGCATCTGCCGAAAAATTGAAGTCAAAGTCGGGCAAATTGATTTCCGGGAACGCAAAGGACGGCAGATCGATATCCGGCCATTCGAGTCCGACAAAGCCTGACAGCGGGGCTGCGGTCAGCAGCATGAATGCAGCCAGCAGAACTGCCAATGATTTTGTGAACATCTTTTTCATTTTCAACATCTCCTTTGAATCGCACAGTACACAATTGATTTTGCGTACTATCATGAATATATCTTAACACCGTCAACATAAAAAGTCAATTAAAAACCGCACAACCGTGTCATGATAATGCTTTTTCGGAATACCGTTTATCCACAGCATTATAAGACAGAAAAACCGTACTGACGGGGTGTCAGTACGGTTACAGTCAAGTATTCTGATGGGTTTGCGGTTGCAAACCGATGCAAGATTGATGCAGTATCAATTATGCAGCTTTGGTGAGGTAGTACATGGGAACGTAAGCATCCCAACCCTGCCACTGGATGTGACCCCAGTAAACAGTGTCTTCAGCGGTTGCTGCTGCGTTTTGCTGTACGTCGAGAACTTCAACAACTGTGCCGTCAGCAAGGATTGCAAGGCCGTCGCCGGAGCCGGGAGCAGTCTTGACCTTGACACCGCCGTTGCCGCCGGTGGAAACCATGTAGGAGCCTGCAGCGTAATTGCCGGCAACATTATCAAGATTGAGAACGGTTGTTGCTTCTTCGGAAGGATCTGCAGCGTTCGTGGGGTTGTCTGCTTCAAAGGTAGCGGCATCCGTCAGGAACTGCATTGCAACATAACCTGCGGTGTTGCCGTAAGTGGTTGCACCCCAGTAGGGATATGCAGGATCATCGGAAGCGATGATCTGGGTGATGGTAAGTCTGGAGTTTGCAGGAATTTCGACACCTGTGTCAACTTCAGAGCTTGCGGATGCACGGAGTCTGAGGTTCTTGCCGTCCGTTTTTGCAACATAATATGTACCGGTTGCATAAGGACCGACCTTGTCTGCATCTTCAGCAGCTTCCGTGGTGGGAGCTTCGGTGGGTTCGGTTGTGGAGGGTGCAGTGGGAACATTGTTGGACGGTTCCACGGTTGCATTGCTTGTGGGAACATTGGAAGCAGGTGCGCTTGTGGGAACTTCAAGGTTCAGTGATGGGTTGACAACGTCACTGCTGTAGGAAGGTGCATTGGATGTGCCGGGATTTTCTTCTTTGTCATTGTTGTTGAAATGCACTGCGATGGCAGCACCGACAAGACCGGAAACGATCAGCAAAATCACAACAATGATAATGAAAAGCGTATACATCTTCTTCTGGTTCTGAGTATCCATAAATAAAAACTCCCTTTCGCATTAAATAATACGATATTTTACATTTTTACTTGGTCATTCGAGTATTTCATCGACACCTTCACTCATTATAACAAGCAATAACAAAAATTTCAAGTATATTCTTGATATTTTTTTCAAATAAATATATAATGTAAGCATAAGCTAACAAAATCGCGAGGAATACTGTATGAAAGAAACTACTCTGCTTGTTGACGGAATGTCGTGTGCTGCCTGCAGTGCCGCTGTTGAAAAAGCTCTCCGACGTGTACAGGGGGTCACCGAAGCCGCCGTCAATCTTGCAACAGGAACTGCCATCGTAAAAACCGCAGACGGTACTGCCGACGAAAACACACTGATGACGGCTGTCAAAAAAGCCGGTTTCGGCTGCCGCTTACCGAATGCGGAAGAACCGATCACGCAAGCACAGTCAGAAAAAACAAAATCACCGATCCGAAAAATTCTGTTGCTGCTGCCGTTTGCAGTACCGCTGCTGTATCTTGCTTATTCTTCCAAATTGCCGCTGCCTTTTTCGGATGTCCTCGGCAGTGAAGCATTTGCACCTTACAACGCATCACTGCAGTTGTTGCTGCTGCTTCCCCTGTTGTATCACGCAAAACACATTTATAAAAAAGGATTTTCTTCGATATTGCATCGTTCCCCCGGCATGGATGCACTTGTCACGCTCGGCACGCTGACCGCAACCGCTTACAGTATATATTTGTATGCAGACATCCTACTGAACGGCGGTTCGGCAGGCAAACTGTATTTCGGTTCAGCGGGCATGATACTCACCTTTGTCATGCTCGGAAAAGCACTTGAAGAAAACAGCCGCAACAAAGCCGCCGAAGCGATCCGTTCCCTGATGGAGCTGCGACCGCAGACCGCACGGCTTGTACGCGGTGAAGAAGTAATAGAAGTATCGGCAAGTGCATTGCTTGCTGACGACGAAGTGCTTGTCAGACCCGGAGAAAAATTTCCTGCTGACGGCGTCATTCTCAGCGGAACGGGTGATGCGGATGAATCCTTGCTGACGGGTGAAAGCATTCCTGTTACCAAAGAACCCGGTGATGCGGTTTTCTGCGGTGCTGTCAATCTCAACGGTGCATTGCGTGTGCAAGTCACAAAAAGTGCAAAACAGACATTGCTTGCAGGCATTATCCGCACCGTCGAACAGGCACAGGCATCCAAAGCACCCATTGCAAAACTTGCCGACAAGGTTTCGGGCATTTTTGCACCGATGGTGTTTGTTATTGCACTGGTTTCGGGAATTGCATGGTTTGTTGCCGAAAAAGATTTTGCAAAAGCCATCACCGTATTCATCAGCGTTCTTGTGGTTGCCTGCCCGTGTGCTCTCGGTCTTGCCACTCCGACAGCCATCATCGCTGCCACCGGTCGCGGTGCAAAGGACGGCATTCTCATCCGTAACGGCGAAACGCTGCAGAAGCTCGCTTCGGTTGATACGGCAGTTTTTGACAAAACAGGCACACTGACAAACGGCAACCTGTCGGTATCGTTCGCAATACCGTATAATACAGATGAAAACGAATTTTTGTCTGTCGCGGCATCTGCCGAAACCGTCAGCGAACACCCTGCCGCAAAGGCGGTTCTCTCTTACTGCGAAAGCAAAGGAATTGCATTTACCACACCGCAGGAATTCACGGCCATCCCCGGTCGCGGTGTACAGTGCAGACTCAACGGCAGCAACATTGCGGTCGGCAATCTCACACTGATGCATGAACTGCAGATTGCGGTACCCGAAACAAATGACATTCCGCAAAAAGAAGCGACACTGATCTTTGTTGCCAAAGACGGCCAATGCATCGGCCTGCTCGGTGCCGCGGACACCATCCGTCCCGAAGCACAGGCGGCACTTTCACAACTGCAGAAAATGAACGTAAAAACCGTACTGATCACGGGAGATACACTTGCTGCCGCAAAAGCCGTCTGTGACAAACTGCCGATTGACGATATTCACGCACAGGTGCTGCCCGAAGGAAAAAGCAGCGTTCTGCAGGAACTGCATGACAGCGGCAGAAAAACGCTGTTTGTCGGCGACGGTATCAACGATGCACCCGCACTTGCAAGTGCCGACACGGGAATTGCAATGGGTTCGGGAACCGACGTTGCGATGGAAACCGCAGATGCAGTGCTTCTGAAAAATGACCTGCAAGGGGTTGTCCGTACAATCTCACTGTCACGCAGAACGCTTCGTATCATCAAAGAAAACCTCGTATGGGCATTCGGTTACAATGTGCTGATGATTCCGTCTGCCGCAGGACTGCTGACCGTTCTCGGTCTGCCGATGCCGGATCCGATTCTTGCAGCTGCCGCCATGGCCTGCAGCTCGGTTGCGGTTGTTACCAATTCACTTCGTCTTTTAAGAAAAAAATAATTCAAGAAATAAAGGAGTTCACAAACATGAAATACGAATTCAAAGTAGAAGGTCTTATGTGCGAAAAATGCGTTGCCAGACTGCAGAATGTGCTGACTGCCGACGAAAACATCAGCGAAGCAGTTGTTTCGCTTGAAAACAAAACGGCAACGGTGGAAGCTGCCTGCGGTGCAGATGCTGTCAGAACACTGATTGAAGATGCCGGTTTTGACGTCATCTGAAATCTTGCAAACAGAAGAATTCCATAACAAAAAGGAGCTGTCTTACAGCTCCTTTTTGTTATGTTTATTCGAGTTCGAATGCACCTGTGTAAAGGCGATAGTAAGTACCTTTTTCCGCAATCAGTTTTTCATGATTGCCGCGTTCGATGATTCTGCCGTGATCAAGCACCATAATGGCATCAGAATTCTTGACGGTTGAAAGGCGGTGTGCAATGACAAAAACGGTTCTGCCGTGCATCAATGCATCCATACCCTGCTGCACGTGCTGCTCGGTTCGCGTGTCAATGGATGAAGTTGCTTCGTCCATGATCATGACAGGCGGATCGGCAACAGCAGCTCTTGCGATGGAAATAAGCTGTCTTTGTCCCTGCGACAAATTGACTCCGTTGGATGTCAGCATGGTATTGTATCCGTCAGGCAATCTCGTGATGAAAGAATGTGCATTGGCAAGTTTTGCAGCATTGATACATTCTTCGTCCGTGGCATCAAGTTTACCGTAGCGGATATTATCCATAACCGTTCCCGTGAACAGGTTTGTATCCTGCAGGATCACACCGAGACTGCGACGCAGGTCACTTTTGCGGATCTTATTGATATTGATTCCGTCATAACGGATTTTGCCGTCGGCAATGTCATAAAAACGGTTGATAAGGTTTGTGATGGTCGTTTTGCCTGCACCCGTCGCACCGACAAATGCAACCTTCTGCCCGGGCTTTGCATACACATCCACTTCATGCAGAACGGTTTTGCCTTCTTCGTACGCAAAATCGACTTTATCGAGCACGATATCACCTTTGAGTTCCGTGTAGGTTACGGTGCCGTCCGCATTGTGCGGATGTTTCCATGCCCATTTGCCTGTGCGTTCTTCGCATTCGACAATTTTTCCGTTTTCTTCACGGCAATTGACAAGGGTGACGTATCCTTCATCGGTTTCGGGTTCTTCATCCAACAGGCTGAAAATACGCTGTGCACCTGCCATTGCCATGGCGATGGAGTTAATCTGCTGCGAAGCATTGTTGACGTTACCCGTAAACTGCTTGCACATACCGAGATAAGAAGCAACAACCGAAATGGCAAGCGGTGCGGTAAGCGTACCGGCCGTAACGATGTTCTGAATCGAAATATTATAATTACCGCCGGACGTAATGAGCAGACCGCCGACGAATGCCGTCAGAACATACAGCGTATTACCGATGTTGTTCATAACAGGACCGAAGACGTTTGCAAATTTGTTTGCACTTTCCATATTACGGAACAGCTCTTCATTGACTTCGTCAAAATCGTGCTTTGCAGCTTCTTCGTGATTGAAAACCTTGACCACTTTCTGACCGTGCATCATTTCTTCCACAAAACCTTCCACCTTACCGACAGACTGCTGCTGCCGCATGAAGAACTTTGCGGAATTGCCGCCGACACGCTTGGTAACCTGTGTCATGGCAATGACACCCACAAAAACAACGACCATCAGAGAAATGCTGAAATAGGACATGACACACAGCAGCACAACCACCGTAATGACCGCCTGAAAGATGCTCGGGATGCTCTGTGAAATCAACTGCCGCAATGTGTCGATATCATTGGTATAATGGCTCATGATGTCGCCGTGGGTATTGGTATCGAAATACTTAATGGGCAGTGCCTGCATTTTATCGAAGAGACGAAGACGCATTTTGTGCAGAAATCCCTGTGTCATAATGGCAACAAGTCTTGCCTGAATACCGGAACACAGCACACCTGCAATCAGAATACAAGTCATAATTGCTACAGTTTGCAGTACTTCCCCTTTTATGGATTCCCAGGCTTCCATGGCACCGATTTCCCTACCGAGTGCCAATCCTTCCAGGATGTAGCCTGTGATATTTTCAATAAAAACAGCAGGCAAAACACCGATGACGGCATTAAGGACAACGCAGACAAGAATAGCAACCAGCATAACGGGATAATCTTCCCAAAGGTATCTCAGGAGTCTGGCGATGAGTTTGGGATCCATTTTCGGCTTTCCGCGTCCGCCCTGCGGCATT
Organism: Clostridia bacterium; assembly: GCA_017435865.1. GTDB lineage: Bacteria > Bacillota > Clostridia > Oscillospirales > Acutalibacteraceae > RUG806. The sequence continues at coordinate 17,400 of JAFSEF010000024.1, read as the reverse complement.
TTACCGCCGTGTTTACCTTTTTCCATAGGCTTACTCATCGTCTGCACCTCCCTTGACCTGCGAATAATAAACTTCCTTGTAAATTTCATTGTTTCTCAGCAGCTCTTCGTGTGTGCCGATGCCGTCGATTCTGCCGTTTTCCATCACAATGATGCGGTCGGCATCCTGCACGGAGGAAATACGCTGTGCAATGATCAATTTGGTTGTACCCGGAATTTCACTTCTGAATGCAGCACGCAGAAGTGCATCCGTTTTGGTATCCACCGCAGATGTGGAGTCATCCAGAATCAGAATTTTCGGTTTTTTCAGCAAAGCACGTGCAATGCAAAGACGTTGCTTCTGTCCGCCCGAAACATTGCTGCCGCCCTGTTCGATGTGGGTATCGTATTGATCGGGGAAGCTTTCAATAAACTCGGAAGCCTGTGCAAGTTTGCAGATGCGTCTGATCTCTTCATCGGTGGCATCCGGGTTGCCCCAACGCAGATTTTCTTTGATCGTGCCCGAAAACAGAACATTTTTCTGCAACACAACAGCAACCTGATCACGCAATGTTGTCAGATCATATTCCCTGACATCCACACCGCCTACTTTCACGCTGCCCTCGGTCACATCATAAAGGCGGGAAATGAGCTGAATGAGGGTGGTTTTGCTCGACCCCGTACCGCCGATGATACCGATGGTCTCACCCGATTTTATCTGCAGATCAATACCCTCAAGAGCAAACACTTCTGCTTTTGCGGAATACTTGAAGCTGACATTTTCAAAGCTGATGCTGCCGTCTTTGACTTCACAAACAGGATTCTCAGCCTGCGTTATGTCACTTTCCTCGTCAAGCACTTCCGTGATACGTTTTGCGGATGCAACGGAAATGGTGATCATAACAAAGATCATCGAAAGCATCATCAAAGACATGAGAATCTGCATGGAATAGGTCAGCATACTCGACAAAGTACCGACATCAAGATATGTACCGCCTGTGGAAACAACGAGATAAGACGTAAACACGCTCAACAGAATCATGGACGTGTACACTGCCGTCTGCATGAAAGGATTGTTGAAGGCAACAAACTTTTCTGCTTTGGTGAAGATATCCGCAACGGCACCGGATGCACCGTTGAATTTTTCTTTTTCGTGTTCTTCACGCACAAAGCTCTTGACAACACGCATACCCTTGATGTTTTCCTGAATGGAATTATTCAGATTGTCATATCTCTTGAATGCTTTCTTGAACAAGGGCATTGCCTTATAAATGACAAAGCCGAGTCCGAATGCAAGCAAAGGAATAATACAGCAGAAAATAAGGGCAAGCTTTTTACCGACCACAGCCCCCATAACGGTTGCAACGATGAGCATCAGAGGAGCTCTGACAGCGGTGCGGATGATCATCATAAAGGACATCTGCACGTTTGTGATATCCGTTGTCATACGGGTGACCAGCGAAGAAGTGCTGAAACGGTCGATATTGGAGAACGAAAATCCTTGTACTCTGTAAAACAGGTCTTTACGCAGATTCTTGGCAAAACCTGCCGATGCAGTGGCACAGGTAAGACCTGCCAGCACACCGAATGTCATGGAAACCAGTGCCATCAGCACAAGCAACAAACCGTACTTTGTGATATCCCCCATGCCGCAACCTGCTTCAATGGAGTTGATCAGCTTTGCGGTGATCATGGGAATCACACATTCGCAGCTGACTTCACCGATCATCAGAAGCGGTGTAAGGATTGTAAATTTCTTATACTCACGGATACTTTTTGCTAATTTTTTAAGCATTCTCTTTCCCCCTTTTTTTTCCTTCTTCGGCAATATCAATACCGAGATTACACAATATTCTGTCAAGATAGGATTTGAATTGTTCAATCTCTTCTTCTGTCATACCGTCCAACAGAAGCTGTTCGGTCTGCTCGATATTCATATGCATCTGTGCTTCACAACAACGTGCTTTTTCAGTTGCACACAAGCGTTTGTATCGCTTATCCGCAGTGCCGGGTACACATTCGAGAAAACCTTTGGATTCAAGACGTGCGATCAGTCCCGAAACAGTTGCATGGGACAATTCAAGTCGGGCTTCAATGTCCTTCTGATACACATCACTGTCGTCATTTCTGATAATGTAATGCAACACAAACAGCTGTGCAGAAGTCAGATCCATTTCCTGTGCACGGTTGCTCAGGTGCTGGTCGATTGCTGTATGAATCATACGCAGAACCGGACCGATGTGTTTAATTCTTTGCATATTGCCTCCCATTTCGGCAAGAAAACGGCTTCGCCGTAACGCGGCGACCGTTTTCGATTCGTCCATCTCCGAGCACGTGAAGCGTGCGTTCGGAGGGACATACAATATTTTTTTCTTTATAGAAAACGCAGTTTCCTATAAAGAAAAAAATATGTCGCTTGCTACATATTAACATATGTCACCCCATGACACAATATGGAAAAGCAGACAACATTTACAAATCTTCAAAAACATCTTTTGTATATTTTGATATATGAAGAAAAAGACAGGATGCACACACGCACCCTGCCATGAGAATGATTCTTATAAATCCATCACCAGCTCACGGTAGAACAGTACCGCATTTGTCATGGAATCAAAGTTGACATTTTCATCTTTGTTATGGAACGTACCGATCTGTGCAAAGGTCATTTTTACGGGACTCATACGGATGCAGTTTTTGGCATAGCCCACGAAGTGTCTTGCATCCGTGTTGCCGACAATCGGGTACGGAACGGCAATAAGCTCCCCGTAGACCTTATTTGCAATTTTTTCGGTCTGTCTGAAACCTTCCCCGTCAAGCGGTTCAATACCGTCTGCAACACGGCGGCTGATTTCTTTGACAGCAATGTCATTTTTGGCGGCGTACTCTTTGAAAAGACGTACTGCGTTTTCAAGGTCGTCGCACTGATTGCAAGACACCACCGCAACCGCAGGTGCATAGCCTGCCTTGACGTCTGCTGTCACGGCAGAACTTGCAGGAACAAAGGATACACAAGGTCCGAACATGGCCTTGAATCCGGGCAACAACTTGGAAAGCAAGGCAATCAGCGGTTTTTCAAAGCGGTCAATATTGGCAATCATCTTTCCCGCTGCAGCAGGAAGTTCAGGTGCAAGTCGTCTGAGCAGCTCACGAAGTTCCGGTGTCAGTTGCTGTTTGCCGAGGGAAGGTGCTTTTTTGGTGACAAATTCCGAAAGATTGGTCAGTGCATTCTTCCCTTTTCCGGCGTTCGCTTCAATCAGAAAACGCACGGATGAACGCTCGCAGATACCGATGGCAAGCAGATCCTTTTTGAGCATGGGCAACGGACTTTCGAGCACCGCACCGCCCTCGTCAACCACAAGACCCACGGTAACGCCGTGTTCTTTGAGCCATTTTACGGCATTGGGAGCACCGTCACCTGCAATTTCTTCGGAAAAAGAGGAAAGAATATAAACATCTTTTTCAGGGATATAGTTTTCTGCAAGCAGGCTTTCAACCGCTTCCAGAATGGCACAGAAAGAGCTTTTTGTATCCACGGCACCTCTGCCCCAGATTTTTCCTTCGGCAAGAATGCCTTCAAACGGCGGATACCGCCAGTCCCCTTCGGCAGGCACAACGTCGGAATGCGACATCAGCACCAGTGCATCCTCTTCGGTTTTTCCTTTCCATTTCAGAAAAATGCAACCGTCCACACCCGTATCTTCACATTTTGAAAACACAAGCGGATAGCGGAATTTCAGGTAATTCATATAATCAACAAAAGCCTGTTCATCACGGAAACCGGCAAATGAAATTGTGGCACAACGGATCATTTCGGTAAGAGAACGGGCATATCTTGCCGCATCGGGACGAAATGTAACTTCAGTATCAGACATAATAGTATTCTCCTTGTTTTCTTTTTATCAATCCTAACAAAATACACGGCAAAAGTCAACAAAATAAGACAAAAAACGGGCCTCATATTGGTGCAATTAAGAAAATGTGCAAAAAATGATGAAACAAGTCTTGCAACCGACGAACAATATGTGTAAAATATATTTATTATGATTGAGGAGGTTTTTCCCATGCCCGAATATACCGACAATTTTGAAACCATACCTGTAGGTTCACTCGGCATCATCGCCACACCCGGTTGTGAAGAACTTGCACAAAAAATCGACTCCTACCTTGTTACATGGCGTGACAGACGTGAAAGCGAACACACAGGCAGCCTTGCTTTTGCAGGTTACAAACGCGACTCTTATCTGATCGACTGCGATTTCAGCCGTTTCGGTTCCGGTGAAGGCAAAGCCACCATCCACGAAACCGTCCGTGGCGGCGACCTCTTCATTATCTGCGACGTATTCAACTACGGCATTGAATACGACATTGCAGGTCACAAGGTTTTCATGAGCCCCGATGATCATTTTGCAAACCTCAAGCGTGTCATCGGTGCAACTGCCGGTAAGGCAAGAAGAATCACCGTTATCATGCCCATGCTCTATGAAGGAAGACAGCACAAGCGTGTTGCCCGTGAATCCCTTGACTGTGCAATCGCACTGCAGGAACTTGTAAACCTCGGTGTTGACAACATTCTTACTTTTGACGCACATGACCCCAGAGTACAGAATGCAATTCCCATGAAGGGATTTGAAAATGTATATACAACCTATCAGATGATCAAAGCCATGGTCAACAACATTGACGATTTCAAGATCGACAAGGACAACCTTATGATCATCTCCCCCGACGAAGGCGGTACCAACAGAGCCATTTACTATTCTTCGGTTCTCGGTCTTGACCTCGGTATGTTCTACAAGAGACGTGACTACAGCCGCGTTGTCAACGGCAGAAACCCCATCGTTGCACACGAATTCCTCGGCAACAATGTCGAAAACCGCGACGTGATCGTTGTGGACGACATGATCTCCTCCGGTGAATCCATGCTCGACGTTGCCAAGAAGCTCAAAGACATGAATGCCCGCCGTATTTTCCTTTGCTCCGCTTTCGGTCTGTTCTGCAACGGTCTTGACAAGTTTGACGCAGCTTTTGAAGCAGGCCTTATCGACCGTGTCTTCACCACCAACCTCGTTTACCGCACACCCGAACTTCTTAAACGCAAGTGGTTCTGCGAAGTGGATATGTCAAAGTATATCTCCCTGATCATCGATGCCCTCAATCATGATATGTCCATCAGCAAGCTCCTCAATCATGCAGGCAGAATCCGTCCGTTCCTTGAAAGCCACGGTTATCACATCGAAATCAAATCCGAATAAAAAGTAAAAAAACATGAGGCAGCCCGTTCACACCGCGACTGCCTCCTTTTTTAAAGGAGAAATAAAATGAAACGTATTCCTTTGGTCAATACAAAACAAGGCTCCGCATCCGTACACCGTTTTTCAAACGGCAACACTCTGCCGCTGATGCAGGTGCCCTTCGGCATGATCAGCTTTTGTCCGCAAACAGACGAGCATCTGCGTTGGTATTATCATCCGTCGCACCGTTCGCTGATGGGGGTCCGCATTACCCATCAGCCGAGTCCCTGGATCGGTGACCACGGTGCCGTCTGCATCATGCCGCAAAAATCAAAGCCTGTTCTTGACTGCGAAGACAGATGGTCAGGCTACAGACCCGAAGAAGCTGTTCTGCAGCCGCATTACATGAAACTGCGTTTTCTGCGTTCGCGTTGTGACATGGAACTGACACCGACCATGCGTGGTGCAGCATTGCGTTTTGCTTTTGATGAAGAGGACAACAACTTTATTTCTTTCCTGTCCGTCAAAGACCGCTGCTTCTTCAGCTTTGATGCAGACAAAAACATCCTGTCGGGATGGACACAGCAAAGCTGCTCAGGCAAGCCTGTCAATTTCAGACAGTATTTTGTCGTTCGCTTTGATGAAAACTGCATCGACAAAAACGGCACGCTGATTTCCGAGGGTGATAAAACAAGCCTTTGCAATGCCGTGGACGGTGAAAACACCGCCATTCATCTGAAAATCAACGGCAAAACCGCAAGTGCCGTACTTGCTATATCATGGATCGGCTATGACATGGCAATGGAAAGCATCAGAAGAGAGCTTGACGGCAAAACCTTTGAAGAAATCAAAACAGATGCAGAAAATCTCTGGGAAGATCGTCTTGCCTGCGTTGAAATTGAAGCAAAGGACGAAAAACAGAACCGTACGTTCTATTCCTGTATGTACAGAGCATTCCTGTATCCGCACCGTTGCGACGAAGTAAACGCAGAGGGTAAAACCGTGCACTACTGTCCTGCCGATGCATCCGTCCGTGAGGGCATCCGCTACACCGACAACGGTTTCTGGGACACCTTCCGAACCTGCTACCCGTTCTATTCCCTTGTTTGTCCCGATGAATATGCAGAAATGTGCAGAAGTTTTCTGCGTGATTATGACGAATGCGGCTGGCTGCCGCGTTGGATTGCACCCGGTGAAGTCGGCTGTATGCCGTCCACCCTTGTGGATGCCGTGCTTGCCGATGCCTGCGTAAAAGGCATTCTCAACAAAAACGAAATGCGTGCGTGCATGAACGCAATGATCAAACACGCAACCACCGATGCACCCGAAAGCCGTTACGGCCGAAACGGTGCAGAAAGCTATTGCAGACTCGGTTATGTGCCTTATGACGAGCAAAAAGAAAGTGTCAACCTGACACTGGATGCCGCCTACGGTGATTTCTGCATTGCACAGATCGCAGAGCTTCTCGGTGAAAAAGAAATTGAAGCCGCATACAGAAAACGTGCATTGAATTATAAAAATATTTACGACAAAGAAACCACCTTTATGCGTGCAAAGCACACTGACGGAACATTCCGCCCCGACTTCAATCCCTTTAAATGGGGACTTGATTACACCGAGGGCAGTGCATGGCAGAGCACCTTTGCCGTGCAGCATGACCCCGAAGGTTTTGCTTCTCTGTTCGGCGGCACCGAGGGCGTTCTCAAAAAATTAGACGAGCTGTTCAGCACTCCGCCTTATTACATCGACAATGCATACAACTGTGAAATTCACGAAATGACAGAAATGGCGGCAGTCGATTTCGGTCAGTGTGCCATTTCCAACCAGCCGTCGTTCCACTTCCCCTACTTCTTCACCCTGTACGGGCAGCCCGAAAAAACGGCTTATTGGGTCGAAAGAATGTGCAACGAAGTGTTCAGTTACGAAGATGACGGCTTCCCCGGTGACGAAGACAACGGCTCAATGGCTCTGTGGTATATTTTCAGCAACCTCGGACTGTATCCGTTCTGCCCCGGTAAAGCGGAATATGTAAAGACAAAGCAGCTTGTCAAGAGTGCAAAAATCAACGGCAAAACCTTTGACCCCGAAAACTTCTCAACGATTATTGCACACAAGGATGTAATTTAAAATGGATGAAAAAAGAAATCTTTCCCCCGAAACAATTGCTGCAATTGAAGAAGTGCAGAAAATGAAAGAAGATCCTTCAATCGGGAAATCATACACTGATGTCAGTCAGTTAATAAGAGATCTGTCAGAATGACATTTTTTATGCGGACAAAATTATTTGTCCGCATTTTTTGAACCTTTCTCCACACTTTTCGGTCTTAATAAGTGAAAACGTTTTCACATTGCAAAAAAAGGAGGTGGATATATGGATGAATTTGAAAAATTGCTTCGCGAAAACATGGTTTCATTGGAACGATTCGTCCGTTTCAGGATTGCCGACAGCTTTGATGCACAGGATATCATTCAGGATACTTGCATTGCGGCATACAAGAATTTTCAGCAATTAAAAACACCTGATTCGTTCAAAGGCTGGCTTTTGCGAATTGCCGCAAACAACTGCAATGATTATTACAAAAAGAAAGCAAAAATACAACAGATTGCGGACTCCTTCGCACAATTCACATGGTTTGAAACACCGTCAGAACGACAGAAGAAAGAGGCGGTTCTTGAAACACTCAGGCAAATGAACGAAAAGGACAGACAAATTCTGTATCTCTTCTTTTTCTGTGATCTGCCGCAAGATAGAATTGCCGAAAAACTCAACATTCCCGTCGGTACCGTCAAAAGCAGACTTCATTATGCGAAGAAAAATTTCAGGCACTTATATCCGGAACCCCTCCGACCGAAAGGAGAAAAACAAATGAAGAAATTACCCGACATTTTACCGCCTTATACAATCGAAAAATCGGACTTACCGCCGTTTGATGTGCGTTGTGAGGAATTACGAGGTTTCTGCATTCTGTTGGATGTCGGCAGTCACACCACATGGGGATGCTACGAGCAACCACACAGAGCATTAACACAATACACCTCTGCCGATGTCACACAAAAAGCGGAAATTCATGGCATACAAGGGGTTGAAATTGAAGCTTGTGAACACATTCCTACCCCTGACGGCAAAGAAAGGGAAACACATCGGCAATATGTTGCTCAACTGACCGATACGCACTGCCGTTACCTTGCAGAAAGCCATATTGAAAACGGTGTCAAGCGGTTGTTCACGTTCCTTGACAGTGATATTTTTGCCATCAACTGGGGCTTGGGTGAAGACAACTGCGGATTTGAAACCAACATAACAGCCAAAGGACTCATAACCAAAAATGATTCTGTTCTTTCTGCCGATACAACAAAGGAAGTCACCGACATTGTAGGCAGATACAAAGTGACGATCTGCGGAAAGACTTATGACACGGTCTGTGCTGTCAACATCGGACATTATGCAGGCAAGATTGCCATCGAACAATATCTTGACAAAAACGGCAGAACCGTTCTGTGGAGACGATTCAACCGCAATGATTGGGCTTATCACCGTTACGAAAAACTGTGGACCGAAATCTTACCTGACAGTGAAACACTGACAATAAACGGTGAAACCTATGTGCATTGGTATGACTGTATAACCGATTACATTATTTAACGCAAAAACACAGCAAAATCCGAACGGAAATTGCTGTGTTTTGTTTTATACCTTTACGACTTCTTTTTTGCGTTCGGGCAGCTGTGAAACAATGATCGCAACGAACATCAGCACACAGCCGATGACCTCACGCAGGCTCATGGTTTCGTGCAGGATGATAGCCGACGAAATAACACCGAACACGGATTCCATGGACAAAAGCAGGGTTGCAACCGTGGCTTCGGTGTATTTTTGCCCGACAATCTGCAACGTGTAAGCGATACCGCTGCTGCAGATACCTGCATACAGAATCGCCCCGATACAGGCACGAATGCCTGCAACACTCGGTTCTTCAAAAATGAATGCAAGAATCATGGTGAGAATTCCTGCCACAAAAAACTGAATGCATGACATCATCACAGGGTCCACACGGTCAACATATTTATCGACCACCAGTATATGCACGGCAAACCCAATTGAACAGGCAAAGGTCAGCAGGTCACCTGTGTTGATTCCCTGTGTTGCTTCGCCCATACACAGCAAGAACATTCCCAGAAGTCCCACCGCAAAACACGGCCACAGGATTGCACGTACTTTTTTACGAAGAAACACAAGTCCGAACACGGGCACAAACAGAATATAGAGGGATGTAATGAATGCGATTTTGCCTGCATCCGTGTATTCAAAAGCTTTGTTCTGCAGATTGGTTGCTGCAAACAGAACAATGCCGCACATGACACCTGCTTTTATAAGGAGTTGATTCTCCTGCTTTTTTTCATCTTTTGTTTTCGGGGAGGGCAGTTTCTTTTCGTTCTGCCGACGGAAAAACAAGGCAACGGGCAGCACACTGCAAGCCCCGATGATGGTACGAACACCGTTAAAAGTAAACGGTCCTGCCTGCTCGGTGCCGACACTTTGTGCAACAAAAGCAATACCCCACAAAAGAGCGGTCAGCAACAACATGGCAGGTCCGATGATTTTCATTTTTTTATTCATAAAAAACCTTCCTTAAAAGAGCAATGCCGACATTCTAACACATTGCACAAAAAAAAGGAAGTATTTTTTACATTAAATTTTTAATTCATTCAGGTCAACAAACCACGCAATTTCAGCAAAATGGCTTTTTCCTTGCGAGAAACCTGCACCTGTGATATTCCCAGTGCCTGTGCAGTCTCACTTTGTGTCTGCCCCGAAAAGTACCGCCGCATAATCAGTTCCCGTTCCCAATCGTCCAGCCTTTGTATGGATTCTTTCAGAGCAATACGTTCCGTAATGTCCTCCTGCGGTGCAGCAATGGGGATTTCCTGCCTGTCATCGTCGTGATCCCCTGCAGTCAGCGATTGCAACGGCATGGATGCACAAATCAGCAATGAGGTTTCTGCCGTGTCCATCTTTGCAACCTTTGCAATTTCATCAATGGTGGGTTCACGATCCAGTTCGGCGGCAAGCGTTTCACGGATTTTCATCAGTTGTCTGGCTTTTTCTTTTGCGGCTCTTCCGATTTTCACGGCACCTCCGTCACGGAAGATGCGTTTGATTTCACCTAAAATGGCAGGCACCGCATAGGTGGAAAAAGCAAAACCGCGTTCTGCATCAAAACCGTTGGCAGCTTTTACAAGACCGACACAACCTGCCTGAAACAAATCCTCATACTCCACACCGCGACCGCGGAACCGGTTTGCACACAAATGCACAAGACCGATATTCTCTTCTATAAACTGCTGTGTTGTGTTTGACAACTTTTATCGCTTCCCGAATATTCTTTTTTCGATAACGACCGTCGTTCCCTGACCGGGTTTTGAACGCACACGCAGCACATCACAAAAACTCTCCATCACCGTAAATCCGAGACCGCTTCTGTCACCGCCGAGGGTTGTAAAAAGCGGCTGTCTTGCTTTTGCAATGTCACTGATTCCGCAACCCGTATCGCGTATTTTGATTTCCGTATAAACGCCGTCCGTTATTCTGACCTGTATGTAAATTTTTCCGTCCTGTTCTGCATAAGCGTGAACAATGCAGTTGGTGACCGCTTCACTGACAGCCGTTTTTATGTCGCTGAGTTCTTCCACCGTAGGATCAAGTTGTGCGATAAAAGCACCGACAGCAGCCCTACAAAAGCTTTCGTTGACACTTTTTGCATCCACTGTCATTTTCAGTTCATTGTATCCTTTTTTCATATTATACGCACACTCCGAATTCCACTATTTTTTCAAGTCCCGACATTTTCATCAACCGCAGATCGCGTTCTTTGACGTTCATCACACGCACACGGCAATCCTGTGCACTTGCTGCACGATAACGTCCCATAATCAACCCGATTCCCGAACTGTCCATAAAGGTCACACCCGAAAAATCCAGCACCAGTTCACGCGGACACGATTGCACCAAAGCTTCGTCTATGCTTGTCCGCAAAAACACCGCGGAATGGTGATCGATTTCCCCTTCCAGAAAAGCATAAAGATTGGTTCCCTGCGGAATCATTCTGACACCCATTTATATTCCTCCGATACCGATGTTTGTAGTTGCAATTTATCATACCGCACACAATCCGAAAAAACTGTCATGTGCTGTCCGTGAAAAAAATTTCATTTTGGCAAAAAAAAGAACCCGACCGATCGGTCGGGCATAAAATGCAGATTTATATTCCCTGTTCAACAAACTGCGTTCCGTCATAAACGAGAACACTTCTGATTCCGCTGTTGCGAAGGCAATCCAGTGCAACGTCAAAAGCATAATCAAGTTTTGTGCAATCGTGGCAATCGCTGCCGAGCGTTACAGTCCCGTTCTTTTCCGCAATGCGACGCATCAGGAAGGAAGACGGATAGGGTGCCGTTGTCACACCGCGTGCCATAGCACCCGTGTTGACTTCAATGGGTACACCCGTTTCAAGAACAGCATCCATCGCTTCGAGTGTCAGCGAAATATAACGCGGATCAGACTCATCGGGTACACCGTGCTTTGTAATCAGGTCGAAATGACCAAGGAACAAGGGCTTCATCTGTGCACATTTCACAACGCTGTCATAATAAGAACGGCAGAATGCAATGGTATCGCCACCAAAACCGTCATCAATGCAGGCCTGTGTTTTGGCAGCACTTTCATCAATCGGATAATAGATTCCGTTGCCGATGACATAATGCACGGAACCGATAAAATAATCATATCCTTCATGGGCAAAATCAGGTCCGAAAAAGTCATGTTCCACACCGCACAGAACACGGATACGGTCGGCAAACTCTTCCTGCAATGCACGAATGGTCGGCTTGTAATTTTCAAGTCTTTCACCATGCATACAATACGAAAAATCGAAATCGGTATAGCCGTGGTCGGACATTCCCAACACGGTAAAACCCTTTTCAACGGCAGCTTCCACCACTTCACGGGCGGTGTTTTTGCCGTCGGAAAACTGACTGTGCGTGTGTAAATTAGAAAGTATTTTCATTCTTCCACCTCTGTAATCTCCTCACTTGCAGTTTCCTGCTGCGTGGTTGTCGGTTGTGTTGTATAGTCATAAAGACAAATATTCATATCCACATTGCCTTTTACGCCGTCGACCTGCCCTTTTACCGAATACTGCCACATGGTGTAATGATAGTAGTAAGTCGGTTTTGAAGCATACTGTGCCAGCCACAGGTCATACTCCTGCAACTGTTCAAGATCATACTGATAATACCCGAATTCAAGGTTGATGTAGATCATGGCATCATAGCCTGCCGCTTCCACATATGAACAAAATGCTTTTGCACAGGCTGTCAGTTTTTCACCCGGAAGGTTGAGTGTGCGGGAGGTCGGTTCATCGGGGTAAATCTCCCAGTCAAACACAATGGGATATTTAAGGTCATAGCCTTCTACAATTTCCAGTACAAGCTGTGCTTCTTCAATTGCCTCCTGCTCGGTGATTGCCTGCGAAAACACATATACACCGACATCCAGACCTGCTTCGGTTGCACCTGCAAGGTTTTCACGGATTCTTTCATCTTCCGACAACAGACCGTTTGCACCCCAACCGCGTACTGCTGCACGCAGAATTGCAAAGTCGATTCCGTCTGCCGCAACGGCATTCCAGTCGATTTCTCCCTGCCATGCGGAAACATCAATTCCGTGTGCGGTCTGCATTGTGGCATCGGCATACGTCATGCGTTCATCGGCATCGGTGGTGAACAAAGATGTGTCATATGCCGCCGTGCTGACATCGTAATTGGGAATCACCATGCCGTTGTCATCTTCTATGTAATGCGGACGGGTCGGTTCTTTGTTGCCGAAGGAATCCTGCATGTTATGCAGCACGTTGCCGATCAGTTGACATCCGCTGAAGCTCAGGCAAATACACAGCAATAAAAGCAATGAAAAATGTCGCAACTTCATTTTTCTCTTCCTTTCGTCATTTTGTAATTGCAAACAATGTCGCAATATGCTAAAATGACAATACCATCTTTATCTGAAAAATCCCTATAATTTTAACATACCTGTAAATAATTTGCAAGCACAAACGGAGGTCCGTATGAAGAATTACCGTCTGGTTTCACCTTATGAAAACATAATCTGGGAAGGCAACGGCGCATGGCACCGCTACAAAGGCAATCTGCACACCCACTCGGTCGCAAGTGACGGCGAAATGGGTCTCAGGGAAGCCATTCTTGCCTACTATAACCGCGGTTTTGATTTTCTTGCCATGACCGATCACGGTGTCACAGGCAGACCGTGGGACGAATGTCCGTCAAAACCCCTGATGTACCGTGCATTCCGTGCTATGCGGAAGTTTAAACTTGAGTGGTTCACAACCGATGAATACAAAGCTCTGACCGACGGCACATACCCGCTTCCCGACGGCAAAGAACGCGGCAAAGGAATGCTGTGTGTGCCCGGCGGCAACGAAATGTGTAATCTGACCGCCACAAAGACCCATGTCAACGGCTTCTTTATGAAAGGCTGCGAGATGTTCGGCGGCAAAGAAAACGACTATGAATGTGCCGTAAAAGCGGTCGAAGCAAACGGCGGTGTTTCTTTCATGAACCACCCCGGCAGCTGGCTGAACACCAACAAGGACAAAAACAAAATCCATGACCCGTTCATGATCCATTACTTCGGTAACATTCTTTTGAAATATCCGACCTGTCTGGGCATGGAAGTGTTCAACGAAAAGAACTCCTCTACCCCGTGGGACAGATATCTCTTTGACCATGTGCTGCAATACTGCCTGCCGCACGGCAAAAAGGTGATTGCATTCAGCAACGGTGATATGCATATTGAACGCGATGTGGATTCCTCGTTCTGCTATTTCTTCATGCCCGACCTGACCCTCGACAGTGTCAAAACCGCCATGCAGGAAGGCACCTCCCTGTGCGTAACACGCATCATCCGTGCCGACGAAACATTCGGACCCGAACAGGATATGGATAAGCGTGACGACAATTCTCCTATCCCTCTGTTCGACAGAATCGAAACCAAAGACCACACCATCACCGTTTCCGCCACCGATTTTGACCGCATTTTGTTCATCGCCGACGGCAAAATCATCAAGGAAGAAAAGTTCGATACCATCCAAGCCAACGGCACCTTCACCCTCGACCTCGACACCATTGACGGTGCAGAAAACTTCCTCTATGTCCGTATGCAGGCGTCGTCCGAAAACGGCATCTGCCTGACACAGGCAATCTCCCTTGACGACGGCAGCGAACCCAAGCCCCACACCGTGAGTGAAGAGGACATCAAAGCCCTCAAGGAGCTTCGTCGCAAGAGCAACCGCTTCATCATGATCGCCGGCGGTATCCTCGGCGAAATCCCCTACCGCATCCGCCTGATGAAAGCAAGAAAACAAGGAAATGCTGACAGGTAAATAAAGCAAAAACAAAAGGATTCATCATCTTGCACAGATGGTTGAATCCTTTTTCATTATATATTAACAAAAAACAGAAAATCTGTTGACATTATTGCTTTATTGTTGTAAATTTAAAAATGGTTTATTATATTTTACAAACCTGCATAAAAATATTCGGAAAAGCAGTTTGCTTTTTCCGTTCAAAAAGGAGTTTGTGCAAAATGAAAACATTCAAAAAAGCATTGGCATGTTTCCTGGTCGTTGCCATGTTCCTCACCGCCGCACCGTTGAGCGGCTTTGTGGGACTGCAATGGCCCGACCTCAACCTGCCGGGGATCGACTTCGGGAACGTATTCAACAAGAACGCAGCTGCGGCAGAAATCACCGACTCCGGCACCTGCGGTGAAAATCTGACATGGACATTGGATGATGCGGGCACACTTACCATCTCCGGCACGGGGGCAATGTCTTATTCTTTTGCCCCGTGGGGTTACCTCCACGGCATAATCAAAAAAGTAGTTATTAAAGATGGTGTAACAAACATTGGTGATTATGCGTTTCAATACTGTGCCAACCTTGCAAGCATCACCATTCCGGACAGCGTGACAAGCATCGGTGAGAAGGCGTTCGATGGTTGCCTTAAGCTTGCAAATATCACTCTTCCGTACAGCGTGACAAGCATCGGTGAGAAGGCGTTCGTTGATTGCACTAAGCTTGCAAACATCACTCTTCCGGACAGCGTAACAACCATCGGCGATCAGGCGTTTGCTGGCACTGCTTATTTCAATGATACAAACAATTGGGATAACGATGCTTTGTATATCAATAATCATTTGATTATAGTATTCAACAGTTTCATCAGCGATTTCATCATCGAAGATGGAACTAAAACGATCGCAGATTGTGCGTTTTATGGTTGCTTAGGCCTTATGAACATAACAATTCCGGATAGTGTGACAAGCATCGGTGAAGATGCTTTTTCTTGCACCAATATTGCAAACGTATATTTCGATGGAAATATTGCGGCATGGTGCAACATTGCATTTAAAAATATCACATCCAATCCGTTATGCCGAGAAGCCAATCTGTATTTAAATGGCAAGCCGGCAACTAACATCAGTATTCCCGATGGAGTAACGAAAATTCAGTACCAATTCGAAAATTGTACCAATCTTGTAAACATAACCATTCCGGGCAGTGTAACAACCATCTCAAATCATGCGTTTTATGGTTGCCGCAATATTGCAAGCATCACAGTAAGTAAAGACAATGCAAACTATAGCAGTGATGAATATGGTGTTTTATTCAACAAAGAAAAAACACAGCTCATACAATACCCGTTCAAAAACAATGCAACAGAGTATAGAATCCCAAATACCGTAAAAAGTATCAGCGATCTTTCGTTTTTTCTTTGCTGCAATCTTGTAAATATCACAATCCCGGACAGCGTGACAAGCATCGACAGCGATGCGTTTGTGGGGTGCACCGCACTTAAAAGCGTGACCTTTGGTGAGAACAGCCAATTAACAACCATCGGCAGTAATGCTTATCAGGAATGCGTCAGCCTTGTGAACATCACCATCCCGGACAGCGTGACAAGCATCGGTAAGGCTGCATTTATCGGTTGCTACAGCCTTGCTGCTATCACCATCCTGAATCCGGAATGCGAAATTTATGACAGTGAATCCACCATCTGCTCCGGTACAACAATTTACAGCTACACCGGTTCTACGGTTGAAGCGTATGCAACAAAATACAACCGTACTTTTGTATCGCTCGGTGATGCTCCCCAACCCCACACCCATTTCTACACCGCCACCGTTACCCTTGCAGCTACCTGCTGCACCACGGGTGTGATGACATACGCCTGCGAATGCGAAGACAGCTACACGGAAGTCATTCCCTTTGATGCAAATAATCACACCGGCGGAACGGAATTGCGTGATGCAAGAGAAGCCACAAAAGAAGCCCCCGGCTACACCGGCGACACCTATTGTCTTGGCTGCAACACCAAAATCGCCGACGGTGAACCCATCCCCTATATTCCCGAAATCATCGCCTCCGGCACCTGCGGCGAAAACCTGACATGGACATTGGATGATGCGGGCACACTGACCATCTTCGGTACAGGAGCAATGTGGGATTATTCATCGTCTCCGTGGGATTCCAACCGTAGTGCAATCAAAAATGTGGTCATTGAAGACGGCGTAACAACCATCGGGGATTATGCGTTCCAGTACTGCAAATCGCTGACCTCGGTCACCATCCCGGACAGCGTGACGAGCATCGGGGCGCATGCGTTCGAGAACTGCACCTCGCTTACCTCGGTCACCATCGGTGACAGCGTGACGAGCATCGGGAATTATGCGTTCTGGGAATGCGAATCGCTGACTGCTGTTCACATTTCCGATATCGCGGCATGGTGCAATATTGATTTTGATGGTTATTATGCTAACCCTCTGTATTATGCACATAATTTGTATATAAACGGAACACTTGTGACTACACTGACTATCCCGGACAGCGTGACGAGCATCGGGAATTGGGAGTTCTACGGCTGCACAAAGCTTACCTCGGTCACCATCGGTGACAGCGTGACGAGCATCGGGTATTATGCGTTCTTCGGCTGTACCTCGCTTGGAGAAATTGTCATTAAAAACAAAGACTGTCAGATTTATGACAGCAGCAATACCATCCCTGCCAACGCAGTCATCCGCGGACATGACGACTCCACTGCACAGAGCTATG
>JAFSEF010000023.1 GCA_017435865.1 Clostridia bacterium | reverse complement strand
GATAACGATGACTGCAAAGTAAACATTTGCAATCATGAAAGCACAACCGTCACCGGCAAAAAGAACGCAACCTGTACCGCAAGCGGTTATTCAGGTGATACAGTTTGTAACATATGTACAAAAACAATCACAACAGGCTCTGCAACTTCTCCTTTGGGACACAATCTGACAGACTGGAGCATTCAACAAGAGGCAACATGTTATGAAAATGGTGTAAAAATACGCAACTGCAATCGCTGCAGTTATAGGGAAATTGAAGATATTCCGTCACTTCCCCACACAGATGAAGACAATGACGGTTATTGCGATATCGACGGAGCAGATTTATATGGACCACACACATGTATGTGCCATAACAAAAATATTTTCGTACGCAAGTTCTTCTACCCTGTCGCCCGTTTCTTCTGGAAACTTTTCGGCTTCAGGCAATACTGCGAATGCGGCAAAGCACACTATTAATGACAAACAGGGACTCGTTTATTCGGGTCTCTGTTTTTTGTATTATGAATTGTTTACAAATCTTTGCATTTACCACTTGTATTATGGGTTTTGGTTGTGCTATAATTCATTGGTGCATTGCAATAAAGTGCAAGACAAAAGGAGAGAGAAACTGATGAAACTCAAAAGAATCGTAAGTATTGTTCTTTGTGCAGCCATGGTACTGTCGGTATTCTGCATTCCGACCACTGCCGCACAGGCACAGACAAGCTACACCCCTGCCTACAACCGTGACACACCCGTTGTCATTGTCCACGGCATGAGCCAGAACGACACCTATGTACTCAACGAAGACGGCACATGGAAAGAAGACGGCAAGGGCGGTTACATCAACGGCTGGCCGCTTGAAATCGATGTGATGGCACTGGTCAAAGAAGCATTGCCCGAAATGCTCCTGTCCATTCTGTTCCGCCGCGACATGGGTCTGACGGAAGCCATGAAAAAGGGTACCTACGAAGCTCTTTATGCCATTCATAAAGACAAACAGGGCAATTACCTCACTCCCATTGAAGTTCCCTGCTACGAATACCCCATGAGCGAAATGACCGATGAACTCAAGGCATATTATTACAAACTTCTGCCTTTGCAGGGTCTTTCCGAAATCGTCGGTGAAGAGAATGTTTATTACTTCGGTTATGACTCCATCGGCGATGTGCAGTACGAAACCGAAAAACTCAACCGCTATATCCACGAGGTCGTTCTGCCGCAGACCGGTTCGGATACCGTCCGCATCTGCCCCATCAGCCTCGGCGGCACCATCGCTGTCAACTACCTCGACAGATATCCCGAAGATTACGACATCATTGAACGCATGGTCTTTGTTGTGCCCGCACTCAACGGTTCGACCATCATCGGTGACCTCCTCGTCGGCAACCTGAGCATTCTCAATGATGATGATATGCTTTACAACAAATTCCTTGTTTCTCTGCTTGGTGACAGCTGGCTGTCTTACCTGCTGAACATCGTCCTTCGCATTCTGCCGACCGATGTTCTCAAATCCGCACTCGGCGGTCTTGCCGACAGCCTTGTGGAAACCGCAATCGTTCCGACCACCATTCTGTGGGCACTTTGTCCTGCCGAATACTATGCAGAAGGCAGAGAAAAATGGCTTGCAAGCGGTGAATATCCCGAAATTCTCGAAAAAGCGGATGCCTATGACAAGGCACGTGCCGACTTTGAAGAAAACCTTGCTGCCCTGCAGGCTGCAGGATGTGAAGTGTTTGACATCGTCTGCTACGGCGGTACAATGTTCCCGCTTTGTGCCGACTACGCTACCACCAACGGCGACGGTATCGTGCATGCAAAATCGGCTTCCATGGGTGCTGCCTTTGCAAATCCCGGTGAAGAATTCCCCGAAGAGTATGTTGCTGACGGCACCTACTGTTCCGACCCGACCCACAACCACATTTCCCCCGACAGAAATGTCGATCCCACCGCAGGTCTGCTGCCCTGCAGAACATGGTACATCAAGAATCAGGCACACGAAAAACTGCCTTTCAATGATGTGGTTCTGAAGATGGCTTTCGACATCATGTGTGATGAAAATATTGAAGACGTTTATTCCCGTCCCGATGTTTATCCGCAGTTCAACGAAGGCAGACTGACCAACACCGTCAATCTGTATCTTGCTGCATGGGCAGAAGCCGACAAGAGCAAGCTTTCCGCTGCACAGTTGCAGAATGCGGAAGCTGCTGTTGCCGAAATCGAAAAGCAGCTCGGTGAAACGATTGTTGTGACGGCGGACTGGCTTGCTGCTGAAGAAGCTCTCCGCGTTGCTCTTGTTGAAGCAGGCGTGATCGAAAACACGGCTCCTTCCGGATTCGAAAACTTCTTCACACGCTTCATGGCAAGCGTAAACGGAGTTGTCAACAAGGTATATTCCGCATTTTAACGATACAAAAAAGAGATTGGTTCGCCGATCTCTTTTTTATTTGACACTTTTTCACAACTGTGGTATAACGAAAACATAGTCTTTATACGGAAAGGGGTATCTTCATGTATCTGAAAAAACTCGCTTGTCTGATTCTTGCTCTCATTCTTGTGTGCACCGCTGTTTTGCCGTGTACAGCCGCTGCAAACGGTGCTGTCAAACCCTCCACATGGGCAGCCACGGACGGACTCGGACGGACTTTGTCACAGTATGACAGTGTCGGCGGTGAAAAACAGGATCGGTTCGTGGGTATGTTCTATTGGATCTGGCACTATCCGTGGATCAAAGATTGGGAACCGCTGACAACAGGCAGTGTTCTGGACAAATACCCCGAAGCTGTCAACGACTGGGATCACTTTGCATGGACCAATGACGTGGACGGCAGACCCTATTTCTGGGGTGAACCGCTGTACGGTTTTTATACCAATACGGATGCATATGTTCTGCGTAAGCATGCCGAACTGCTCGCAGATGCAGACATTGATGCGGTTTTCTTTGATGCGACAAATGCCACCAATGTGTTCCCCGACGGTTACGAAGCCTTGCTGCGTGTCTGGAGTGACGCGAAAAAAGACAATGTGGACGTACCGCAGATTGTGTTCATGCTCAATTTCTTCAACAAGGACGATGTGCATACGCAGCTTACGGATCTGTATGACAATCTGTATTCCACAGGCAGATATGACGATATGTTCTTCAAATGGGACGGCAAACCGCTGATTATGGCTGACCTCAAAGCACTGGATCTCACCAACGCAAAAGACAGAGAGATTTACAATTACTTCACCTTCCGCGACAACGAAGCCACCTATTTTACCGATGACTTTTCGATTATGAAAGATACATGGGGATGGTGCTCTGAATATCCGCAGGCATTGTTCGGCAAAAAACTGCTCGGCGGTACGGAACAGATCTGTGTTTCCGTCGCACAGAATGCCAACGAAAACGGACTCAATGCCATGAATTGTCCCGAAGGCACCGTGCAGGGCAGAGCGTTCACGGAAGGATATTTCAGCTACTCCTATGTGTATGGCGGCAAAGAAATCACCGTCGACAGCAACACGGACGATGCATACCTGTACGGACTCAACTTCCAGCAGCAATGGGATTATGCCATCGAAAAAGACCCCGAACTGATCTTTGTTACAGGCTTCAACGAATGGATCGCAGGCAGATTCGAAAACTGGCTCGGAACAGAATGTGCATTCCCCGATCAGTTCAATGCCGAATTCAGCCGCGACATTGAACCTTCCGCAGGCCCTCTGAAAGACCACTATTATTATCAGCTTGTCGAAAATGTACGCCGTTTCAAGGGTGCTGCACCTGCCGATGCGTGCAAAGCCGAACAAAGCATTGACATAAGCGGTGACATTTCTCAGTGGGACAGCGTTTTCCCCGAATACAACCATTATTCGGGCGGCGAAAACCGCGACAGTGACGGTTGGAAAGGGTACCATTATACAAACAACACATTCCGCAACGACATTGTACAGGCAAAAGTTGCCTATGACGATGCGAATCTTTATTTCTATGTCCGCACGGCAAACACCCTTACAAGTGAGTCCGATCCCGACTGGATGCGTCTGCTGCTTGACACAGACACAAGCGGCTGCTCCCCCAACTGGGAGGGATTTGAATATGTCCTCAACCGTGAGAATCCCGAAAACGGTACGGCAACACTCGAAAAAGCAGACGGACTCAACTTTGAAAAGGTCTGCGACGTGCAATACCGTGTCCATGACAATGTCCTGCAGGTACAGATTCCGCGTCAGGCAATCGGCATGACGGATGATCGCATCAGATTCAACTTCAAATGGTCCGACAACCTGCAGGGTGCGGATGCACTCGCTTTTTATCAGAACGGTGACAGTGCACCCGGCGGAAGATTCACTTTCGTTTTCGATTCCGCTGCAAGTGCCGTTGCAGAAGAATCGACCGACAAGGCGGTCTCTCCCCTGTTTGACCGCATTGCACAGCGTTTTGCATCCTTTTATGCAGAATTCAGAAAATTCATGAACTACTTATTCCGATAAAGAAGAGGAATTACCATGCTGCTTTCAGAAACCGAACAAAACATTATTGTATCCAACACACAACTGCAGCTTACCATCGGCAAAGACGGTAAAGCACACAGTCTTATCCATATGCCGACGGGTGAAGAAATGCTTGATACGCAATCGCTTCTTCCCCTGTGCAGCGTTACGCAGCAGCGTTTTTATAACAATGAGAACAAGCTCATACATACCTGCAAACGCACAACAAGACAGGCAAATGCTGTTCGCCCGGAGGATGAAAAACTGATTATCGGCTTCGATGAACTGCACATGGAGGCGGTTATCGGAATCACGGACCGTGCGGATTACATTGTTTTTACGTTGCTCGGTTTTCGTGTAGCTGATGACTGCTACCCGGGACTGCAGCTGCAGGCACCGCCCGTGGATGCGTTCCGCCTTTTGCAGCTGCCCGTTCGTAAAAGAACGCAGTTCGGTGCATGGATGAACATTGTGTCTGATGACAAAGTCAGCGTCTGCACCATGGCGGCATCCCCCATGGTTACCATCGATGCTGAAGAAACCGACACGGCTTATATTTTTACTGCCGATGCCAACCGCGGTTTATGCCTGCAAGGGGCTGTCGCTGCCCTGTTTGTCAGTGAGAGTGCATGCATTACGGAAAAAATCGACAGCTTCGAAAAGGATTTCGGTCTGCCCTTGGGGGCACAAAGCCGCAAGGGAGATTTTATCAACCGTTCCGTCTACTGGACAGCCGAAATCAATCTGCAGAATGTTGACGAGCACATTGCCTTTGCAAAAAAAGGCGGATTCAGCTTGATGCTCATTTATTACACCGCCATCTGCAAAGAATACGGCGGTTACGCATACAACGGCAATTATGAGTTCCGTGAAGAATACCCGAACGGACTTGCGGATGTCAAAGCAATGCTTGACAAAATCAAAGCGGCAGGCATCACACCCGGCTTTCATTTTTTGCAGACACACATCGGCATGCGCAGCCGTTACATGACGCCCGAAGCGGATTACCGCGTGCTGCACAGGCAGACACTGACACTGTCCCGACCGGCTTCGGCAACGGATACGGTGCTGTATACCGACCAGTGCCCCTGTGAAACGCAATTGCCGGAAGTCTGCCGTCTGCTGCGGTTCGGGAAAGAACTTATCCGCTATGAATCCTGCTCGGATGAGCCGCCCTACCGCTACACAGGTTGTATCCGCGGTTACAATGACACCGCTGCCACTGCACACGAACGCGGCACATCCGGCGGTGTTGTGTGGGTCAGCGAATACGGCGGTTCAAGTGTTTATGCCGATCAGAACACCGACCTGCCCGATGAAGCGGCAGACAAAATTGCCGCCATTTACAATCAGGGGTTCCGCTTTGTTTATTTTGACGGCTCGGAGGGTTCCAATCCGCCGTTTGAAAACTATGTTCCGCTTGCACAGTACCGCGTTTATAAAAAACTGCAGCCGTCCCCTTTGTTCTGTGCAGGGGCGGCAAAGGGACATTTCAGCTGGCATATGCTCAGCGGCGGCAACGCATTTGATGTTTTCCCGACCGCTGTTTTTAAGTCGATGATCGACAAATATCCGCTGCATGAAGCACCGCTGCAGCGGCAGGATCACACACGACTGAATTTCGGCTGGTGGGCATTTTACGCCGATACGCAACCCGACACATACGAATACGGCACATCCCGTGCGGCAGGATACGACTGTCCCGTCACCGTGATGAGCAATACCGATTTGTTCAAAACCCATGCAAGAACCGATGATATTTTTGAAGTCATGCGTCGTTGGGAAGATGTCCGTGCGAAAAATTTACTGACCGAAGCACAAAAACAACAGCTGCGTACCGCAGGGAAAGAGCATATTCTGCTGCTGAATGCCGATCATGAATATGAGCTAAGAGAATACGAACGCCTGCAGACCGCAGACGAAAACATAACGGCGTACCGTTTCGAACGGGAGGGCCGACAGTGTGCTGTTTTGTGGCACAATACGGGAAACGGCACTTTGCTGCTGCCCGTTGCACAACAGGATATCCGCTATTCGGATGCAATCGACCGTGATTATATCCGTGTGCAAACGACCGAAAACGGTGTTCTGCTTCCCGTTGCAGGCAGACGGTATCTGTGCACACAGCTGTCGGAACCGGGACTGAAAGAAGCATTCCGCAATGCAAGGCTGATACCGTAAAGACAGAAAGGATTGCTGTGTGCAATCCTTTTTTTTATCCTGACTGTGAGGTTTTTGACTTTTGTGTGTTGAATGGGTGAAAGGTACTTTTCACAAAGGAGGGATTCACTTGGACAAAGGGGCACTGTACTACCGCCGTTTTCTGGACGGTGACAACGCTGCCGTTGCAGATCTGATCAATGAATACAGAACGGGACTCGAACTGTACCTGATGACCCTTGTCGGGGATGCAGATGCGGCAGAAGAACTCACGCAGGACACATTTGTGAAGCTTTTTACAAAAAAGCCGCACTATAAACCGATCGCATCCTTCAGAACATGGCTGTATACGATCGCCAAAAACAGTGCACTGCGGTATCTGAAAAAACAGAAAAAGCAAATGCCGTTGTCCTATGAGGATGCCGTGCTGATTCCCGACGATGCCCTTACACCCGAAGAGCAGTATTTTGCAGACGAACAGAAAATCAATGTCCACACCGTGTTGGGTAAACTGAAACCCGAATACAGGGAGATACTGTGGCTGACTTATTTTGAAGGCTTATCCAACAAGGAAAGTGCACTGCTGCTCGGCAAAAAAGTGCACAGCATTGAGAGTCTTGTTTCCCGTGCAAGAGCTGCACTGAAAAAACAATTACAGAAGGATGGTTATTTGCATGAAAACGAATAAACAGATGATCGAAGAGGTCACAAATGCGGTGCAGATGCATACTGCAAAGCAAAAATCCAAAAGAAAAACAGCACTTACCCTTGTTTCCGTTCTGACGGTGTTTGTCTGCCTTGCCGTTGCCGCAGGTGCTGCAGCAAAATTTGCCGTGTTCAGCCCCGAATGGAGAAATGAACTCATCCACAATGCACAGAATGCAGAAAAAGCAATCGGAGTTGACGAATTCAAAGAAAAACTTGCCGCAAGCGATGATATGTTTGCGAAAGATGAAAATTATCCCGTGCTGATGAACTATGACAAAGCCATTGAAATCGGCGTTTCACAGCAGGGCGGCGATTATGTTTTCACACTCGACAGCATCGTCCCTGCACAGTGGCTTCGCAACAAAATTGTCAGCGGCTCGCTTGCCGATGTTGAAAATCTGAAATTTGAATGGCAGGTCACGGATGCATGGTTTGCCATCTTTGCAATCAGCCGCACGGACGGTTTTCCGATGCATGAAGGAAGCGATCCGTTTTTCCATTGGCACCGCTATGTGGCAGGCTACAATCCGTTCATGATGAATATGTGTCTGGAGGGTGCAGGCGAGTTCAGCGTTTATGAAGACGGCAAACGGTGGACAGCCGTGGTCATCAACGACATGATGATGTTCGCAGACCGTGATTTTGTGTTCGCACCCGTTGATCTCGAATCGCAATATGCAGCCGACAACACGTATCTGTATGCCGATGCCGAGGGCACAATCGAACTCAAAGACACCGCCCCCGAAACCGTGGTGCTGCTGCGTTGCAAAATCGACGACAAGTTTGCCGACAAAGCCGCACAGGAAGAATTCAAAAAAGACAGATTCCTTGAAAACTTCAACGGATACGAGAAATAAAATTTTCAGACAAAACCTCTTTATTGTCCGTGATTTTTGTGGTATCATGGAGCGGTAAGGAGGTTTTTGCCATGACAAGAGAAGAAGAAAAAATCTTTGCAGGAGAGCTGTTCTGTCCGGGAGATCCCGAACTCAAAGCCATCAAGCTGCGTACGCACAATCTCAATATCGATTACAACCGCCTGTATGAGGATCAGACCGAAGAACGCAACCGCATTCTGCAGAAAATGCTTGGTGCGATCGGTGAGGGAACTTTTTTGCAGGGTCCGATCACCTTTCATTACGGTAAGCACACAACCATCGGCAAACGCACCTTCATCAATTTCAATTTCACCGTGCAGGACGATGCAGCCGTAAAAATCGGGGACGATTGCAACTTCGGACCGAATGTGACCATTGTTACACCTTTGCACCCGATGCTTGCCGATGAACGCAAAGCCATGCTCGACAAAGACGGCAATGTCAGACGTTTCTGCTATGCAAAACCCGTGACCATCGGCAATGATTGCTGGTTCGGTGCCAACGTCACGGTCTGCCCCGGGGTCACGGTCGGTGACCGTGTTGTCATCGGTGCCGGCAGTGTGATTACAAAGGACATTCCGTCCGATACCTTTGCGGCTGGTGTGCCGTGCAGAGTCATCCGCGTGCTTACGCAGGAGGACAGTATGCAGAACAAACCCGATATTCTCGGAGAAAACCGTGTCATCCCCAAATAACTGTACACAATTCAAGAGTTTCATCACAAAATAAGATGTTTATTTCAGTCTGCTGCCTGTGTTATACTCTCATCATAACAATTCCGATGAGGTGAACCGACATGGAGCAGACTGTCTTTTTTGAAAATTTGAAAATATTCCGCATTGCAAAACAACTGACACAAGAGCAGGTCGCACAGGCACTCGGCGTGAATGCACAGACCGTATCACGTTGGGAATGCGGCACAACGCTGCCCGATGTCCTCATGCTGCCGCAGATTGCTAAACTGTACGGCGTGACGACGGATGATTTTTATAAAAAAAACACGGCAGCGTATGATCACTATGCACAACGGCTTGCCGCGGTCTATGAAAAAACGAGAGATCCTGCTGATTTTTTGCAGGCACTTGACGAGTATAAAAAAATGATGCAGCAAACGGAGTTGTCCGTTGCCGATCAATGGAATGTGGCAATGCTTTATTATTTTATGCTCAAGGATTGCAAAGAAAAAGCACTCGACCTGTTCGACCGCATTGTCAGAAACGGTCCGACGGATGATCTGCACTCTTATTACCGTGCCTGCTCCTGCCGCATTTCTCTGTATTATGCCATCGGCAAAGGGGACGAAATTGTCGCCATACAAAAAGAAAACCTGCAGCAGCACAAAAATGATCCGCGTGCATGGCAGTTGTATATAGAAACGCTGATATACGGTGCATTGTATGAGGATGCGTATGACTGTTTTACACAAGCTGCTGCACGATTTGCCGATGACTGGATTTTGTATATTTTAGGCGGAGATATCTGTGCAAAGCTGCAAAAATATGACGAAGCCATGCTTTATTACGACAAGGCAGGCGAAATCGGCACGTATTTCTGTGACGAAAAATACTGCAAGGCAAGCTTGTATGAAGATCTCGGAGATACCGCAGCGGCAGCACGGGAATACAGTGAGATCGCAGCACTTCTCCAAAACCGCGGTTTTGACGTGGAAGCGCAGATGGCACAGGCAGAAGCGGACAAACTGTTACACAAGGCATAAAAGTACGGCAGAGAGTTTGTTTTGGCTCTCTGCCGTTTTCTGTGTTTATTGATTTGCTTTATAGATCGCTTCACAAATGGCAGGCGTGATAAAATCTGCCATGAACCAGCCGTAAATCCGTTTGTTTTCGTCAAGATACGACAGCAGACGGCGGTTAATGTACCGCGACGACACATACGGCAACAGTCCGCCTGCGGTGCTCGTTGCGTGCAGGTATGCTGTGTGTGCATCGGGGGCAGCTTTTTGCAAAGCAGGCACAATGCAATTCTGCCATTTCTGCTTTTGCAGATGCGAATACCGATCCTGAATGATCACCGTATCGGCATTGTTCCCCATGTCGCAGGTTTTCGGCTCACAGCTTTCGCGGTTGCCCTGATCGGGCCAACGGGATAAATCAAGTCCCGTGTCACCCTGTCCGTTAAAGTCACCGCGTCCGCAACGACGCAGCAACACGGCTTTTCCTCTGCATTCTCCGAGGGTCGGAAAACGGTTTTCCGTGAACCAACGCTCCTTGTACGGTGCAATGTGTTTTTCATAAAATCGGGCAAAAAACACATCGCCGTTTCTGCCGTCATCTTCCTTGATGCTCAGCAGCAGCGTTTCTTGCGGATGTTTGTCAAGAAAATCCGTGCAATCCCGCCACACATCCGCAAAGGTGATTTTTTCTGTCAGCGGCAACCTTTTTTTGCGGCAATCGATCACCGAATGCACAAGCACAAACGCATTGTTTTTGTACTCAAAACGCAGATCAAGCAGCCGCACGCCCATGTTAAGCTGTTGTGCGACGGATGTGTGCTGACATTTTGTGATCCACGATGCAGCCACAAACCGTGCTGCACTGTTGTGCGTTCCGGGAATATTCAATTGCGTAATGCAAACGGAATCAGGCAATGCCGACAAGCCGATTTTTACATCCTGTACCGTGTTCATTCTTTGACAAGCAGCTTTGTGATTTCGCCGACATACACGCGGTGGAAGTCATGGTTCGGATAACAGTCGGGGATGATCGATTTGTCGATAAAAGAATCGGGATCAAAGTCGAACGCTGCTATTTTTTTCAGCACAAATACGCTCTGTGCTTCTTCACAGTAAGCGGTTTCGTCGCAAAATGCAGCGGTGAGTCCCGTTTCGGCATATTTGTCGCAATCTCTGCCGCTTTTTCTGCCGAAGACTCCAAGCTGTTTCTGATAGCCGTCGGGCATGATGCTCAGGGACATATAGTCGTTCTTTTCGCAAAATTCATAAGTATACCGCTGCGGACGAACAAAAACAAACACCACGTGCTTGCCCCACAATTCACCCGCAGCACCCCAGCTGACGGTCATAGAATTGAATGCGTCTTCCTTCCCTGCAGTCAGCAAAGCCCAGTTTTTGCCGAGATCCGCAAAAGGTTTTGCGGTAAATGCATTGGGATCGATCTGTTTAAATGCCATCTCAAACACTCCTTTAATACCCATTATATCGTTATATTGATATCAGTATACATCATTTTTTTCTTCTGTGCAAGTAAACTGAAAAAACAACACAAAACAAATTGACAGTTTGGAAAAAAAGTATTAATATATTTGAGGATTATCGGAGGGAATTACATGAACAAACGATATGAACTTGACATGACAACAGGACCGTTCCTGAAAAAGATTTTCATTTTTGCCATTCCGATGGTGCTGACGGGGTTGCTGCAGTTGCTGTACAACACGGCTGACGTGGTTGTGGTCGGCAAATTCGCAGGCAAAACCGCCCTTGCAGCCGTCGGCTCAACAGGCTCACTGATCAACCTGATTCTGAATGTTTTCATCGGCTTGTCTATGGGATCGGGTGTCATGGTCGCCCGTTACATCGGTGCACAGGATGAAGAAAAAATTCACAAATGCACACACACTGCCATGTGCATCAGCCTGTGTGCAGGCTTTTTTGTCACCTTTGTCGGCTTTGTGTTTTCACGCGATCTGCTGATTCTTATGAACGCCCCTGAAGATGTTCTTGACAAGGCAACACTGTATCTGAAAATTTATTTTTTAGGTGCACCGGGTTCGCTGCTCTATAATTTCGGAGCTTCCGTTTTGCGTGCCACGGGTGACACAAAAAGACCGCTTGTGATTCTTGGACTGACAGGTCTTGTCAATGTCGCACTGAACCTGCTGCTTGTGATTGTGTTTCACCTGGATGTTGCAGGTGTGTCCATTGCCACCATCACGGCACAATACCTTTCCGCCATCTGCATTGTATGGAGACTGCTGCGACTTGAAAATGCCTGTCGCCTGCAAATCAGCAAACTGCGTTTTCACAAACGCGCATTCCTTGAAATTGTACGCATCGGCCTGCCGGCAGGAATCCAGAGTGCCCTGTTTTCAATCTCGAATGTTATCATTCAGTCCACCGTCAACTCCTTCGGCACGGTCGCCATGGCAGGCATTGCTGCCGGCTCCAACGTGGACGGTTACATATTCACCTGCACCAATGCCGTTGCACAGACCGCTATGAACTTCACGTCACAAAACATCGGTGCCCAAAAGTACGAAAATGTTTCAAAGGTATACCGTTACTGCCTGTCAACCGCATTTGTCGCTTCTGCCGTGTTGAGCATCATCGCATTTTTCCTGCGGCAACCCATTGTCGGTCTGTTTTCGGATGAAGCGGAGGTCATTGCCATCGGTGCTGACCGTCTGACACTGATTCTGCCGTTTTATTTCTTCTGTTCCCTGATGGATGTCACCGCAGGTCAGGTCCGCGGTATGGGAAAATCGGTCGAACCGATGGTCATTTCCCTTCTCGGTGCCTGCGGCAGCCGCTTGTTGTGGGTGTTCCTGATTCTGCCGCTGAACCGTACGCTGACAATGCTTTATTGGTCCTACCCTGTTTCATGGGCACTGACCTTTGTCGCACAGACCTGCTACTACCTGTACGCACAGCACCGCCTGAACAAAAAAACCAAATCCCGACTTACAACGAGTTTATAAAAAACAAAACACAATACAACCTCAAAAAAGGGATTGTCCGCACAACGGACAATCCCTTAAAATTATGATTCTTGCAGCGTTTCCAATCCGACCGCAGCACGCAGAATCAGTCGTGCATCGGCAGCTTCGATTTTGCCGTTCTTGTCGGAATCGGCAGCAGAGAGCTGTGCTTCGGTCAATAATTCAAGATTCACCGCTGCTCTCAACGCAAGTCTTGCATCCGCAGCTTCGATCTTTCCGTTTTCATCCACATCACCGAGGGTGTAAGCAGGTGTTACATCTTGCTTGCAGATATCGCAACTACCGTCACTGTCTGCATCGGTATGGGGGATCATTGGTATTTCATCCTGCGCAACAAGAATCTCACCGCAAACAGAACATTTTTTACCTTCTGTCAGACCAGTTTGGGTGCAGGTGGAATCAATTGCAGGAACAGCCTCTTCCGTATGACCGTTTATGCTGCAATACGTTTCCCATTTTGCGATTATTGTGCAATCTTTTTCAGGTGCAAAACGATAGATTGTTTCTGCTGAGACAAGTTCATCATCAATATACCAACCTTTGAAGGTTTCACCGTCTGCAACAAAAGCTTCTACCTTTACAAATTCACCTTTTTTGCAACTTCCGCCACCGATAGCAATGCTGTTTACACTTTCAGATTCCACTTCTACCTGAATAATTTTTTCTTCTTCAAGCAGTTCATCTGATATGATTACTTCAGCATTTTCATCAGTGATAATAATTTCTTCTTTGAGGCTTACGTCAGCATTGCTTCCGTCGTCTGCTTTTTTCTGCACATCAACAAAGAATTGTTCTCCGTTTTCAACAGGAATGTCATAATAATTAACAGTTTCCGTATTTTTACCTGTTGTGAAATCATAGGTACTGAAAGAACAGTTCATTGTGCCTTTGTCATTGCCTGTTATTTCAAATCTGTACTGCGTATCTTCCGGCAGACAGAAACATTTTTGTCCGTCTGCATCAATATAGATACTCAGATAACAGTCTTCTGCAATATTCACTTCATCGCCATTCATTTCAGCCAAAAGATTGTTGTTGTCATCGTAAAGTTTGATATCAATCGGGCAGTTGAATTTTATGACACGATAGGTTCTGCACCAATATCCTCCATATTTTCCAATGGTTTGTGTATACTCTTCTCCATCCATGGCTGCAACCCATGCAAAATTCATATCTGCGTAGTGGGCAGGCTTTATATCCGCACCGTTTTCAATGAGCGTATAGACATAATTATATGCACCGATGCTTGTAACCAACAGTTCATCAACAATGCCCAATAAGTTGTAGGCATCTATATACGTTAATTCCAAGTCGTCTATTGATGAAAGAACGACAGCAAGACTTTTTCGTGCACTAATGCTATTCGGATTCAGAATTTTTTCTTTTATCCATGCAATCAATGCTGTTTCGATTTCTTTCATTGTGTTTGCAGGGATCTGCACATCGTCTTTAAAACCACCACCCAATACGGCAACCATCAGTTTCTGCACAGAGCTTTGATAATTGGCATCATAGTTTTCAACACTCTTGAGTACATCATTTGCCAAAAGAGTAATCAATTCATCAAGAAATCTGCTTTGTGTAATATTATAATTCGGTTCAACAAAAGAAACTTTATACACCGGTACTATATGAAGTCCGCTAATCTCGATCGAAATTTTTGCATCATAATAAGTAAAGTTTTCACTATATTCTTCACCCATCATGCTTTTGTACGTTGTTTTCATTTTTCCTAATAAATCCCCGTAATTACCGTATGTTTCGGCGGAAGGAAGGAAACAATCAACACCATAACGGGAATAGTCCCATGCTTCAGGAGCTACCTTGGGGACATAGTCAATCCGGTTTATTATGTTGTAGATATTTTTATAAAGACTGTTTTTGGTATTCGGATCCCTTGTCGGAATGGGTGTTTCAAATGTGTAAGCATATACATCTTCAGGTTCGTAATTAAGTGCAGAAATTTCACTGTAAGCACTTGCACCTTCATCCAGCGTAGCTGCTACAAGATTGGATGTGGCGGCAGCCCTTGAATAACCTGAAATCCAGAATTTTATGTTGTCGTTGAAATCAGCTTTGTGTGCGGCAATATATGAAGAAAGATAGTTCAGAACACCTTCTTTTGCAAGTCTGAAACCTCTGTGTTCCTCATCTGTTCCGACATTGAAATTACCACCCCACTCGGCATCATATCCGCCGCCACGGATACCGATTGCAATAAGCGTTTCATTTTCGTCATCAAAGTTTTTACTTGCAATAACACAGGCGATGGAGTTTATCTGCGGTGTTACACCGTAACCGTATTGCTTATAGTTTGTGAACTGTATTTTTTCAAAAAACTTTTCAGCAGTTACGGGCAATGCGTTTTTCTCCGGCTCCACCATGACAGTTATGGCAAGGCAATTGGACATAATGGCAAGGTCATGATTGTATGTATAAGCACTTTCATCGAAATACTTATCACTATATGTGAAGGTATAATTTACCCCTATAACATTATCGAGTTTGCCACGGATTAATTCATAGTGAATCTTTGCTTTGGTAAGGCAATCGTTATAACTACCAATCGTTATCTTTTTCCAATCTTCTTTACTTCCGGCATAATACACATCGGCTAACGAGGTGCAGTTTTTGAACGCAGAAGACCCGATGCTCGTTACGCTGTCTCCGATGCTGACCGAGGTCAGCGAGGTGCAGTTGTAGAACGCAGAAGACCCGATGCTTGTTACGCTGTCCGGGATAGTGATTGAGTTCAGCGAGGTGCAATCTTTGAACGCAGAATATCCGATGCTCGTTACGCTATTCGGAATGGTAATTGAAATAAGAGAGGAGCAACCATAGAATGCATAGTTTTTGATTTCAGTAATCGTATTCGGAAACGTCAACTCCGTTACAAGCGTGCCGTTCAGATACAAATTGTGAGCATAAGATAGCGGATTGGAAGTATAAACGTAAAAATCTATATTACACCACGCAGCAAGATCCGTTATATAAACCACAGTCAACGAGGTGCAATATTTAAACGCATCATCCCCGATGCTCATCACACTATTTCCGATGGTAACCGAAGTCAGCGAGGCGCATCCGCAGAACACTTGTCTCCCGATGCTCGTCACACTGTCACCAATGGTGACCGAGGTCAGCGAAGTGCAATTGTAAAATGCCATATATTCGATGCTCGTTACGCTGTCCGGAATGGTAATTGAGGTCAGAGAGGTGCAGTTTATAAACGCATAATCCCCGATGCTTATCAATCGGCTGTTTGTGGAAAAAGTGATTGTGGTTAGTGATTTACAGCCGGCGAACGCATCCTCCCCTATGCTCGTCACGCTGTCCGGGATGGTAACTGAGGTAAGCTTTGTGCAGTAGTAGAACGCACCATCCCCAATGCTCGTTACGTTGTCACCGATGGTAACCGAAGTCAGCGAGGTGCATTCATAAAATGTTTTCTCCTTGATGTTCGTCACACTGTCTCCGATGATAACCGAGGTCAGTGAGTGGCATTCGGAGAACACAGCATCCCCGATACTCGTCACACTGTCCGGGATAGTGACCGAGGTCAGTGAGTTGCAGTAGGCAAACGTTTTATTCCCGATGCTCATCACACTGTCCGGAATAGTGACTGAGGTCAGTGAACCGCAATGGGCGAACGCATAATCTCCGATGCTCGTGACACTGTCCGGGATAGTGACCGAGGTCAGTGAGTTGCAGTAGTCAAACGTTTTATTCCCGATGCTCATCACACTGTCCGGAATAGTGACCGAGGTCAGCGAGGTGCAGTTGAGGAACGCAGAAACTGCAATCGTTTTTGTTCCGAATTTGATTGCATAGGATCCTGTAATCTTTGTACTGGCTTCAATCAGATGATTACCGATATACAAAACACTATTTACCCAATTGGATTGATTTTTATAATATGCAGTATCGTAAAATGCATAATCCCCGATGTTTGTCACGCTGTCCGGGATGGTGATTGAGGCCAGCGAGGTGCAGTAATAGAAAGCTGATCCTCCGATGATTCTCACGCTGCCCGGGATAATGATCGCGGTCAGTGATTTGCATTTGTAAAACGCAAAATCCCCGATACTTGTTACGCTGTCTCCAATGGTGACCGAAGTCAGCGAGGTGCAGTCACGGAACGCAGAACTCCCGATGCTCGTCACACTGTCTCCGATAGTGACCGAGGTCAGCGAGGTGCAGTTGTAGAACATAGAACCTCCGATGCTCGTCACACCATTTTCAATGACCACCTTTTTGATGGATGCACGGT
The DNA here is from genome assembly GCA_017435865.1 of Clostridia bacterium. Taxonomy (GTDB): domain Bacteria; phylum Bacillota; class Clostridia; order Oscillospirales; family Acutalibacteraceae; genus RUG806. The sequence continues at coordinate 26,365 of JAFSEF010000023.1, read as the reverse complement.
TTGAATACCACGGAACAGACGAAGGTGATGAATAATTCGTCATTTCCCCTGTACCCGAAATGGTCAGCACACCGTCGCTGTCGAGGGTGTAAGTCAGGTTTGTTCCGCAGGTGCCGGATGTTGCAGCTTCTGCTTTCGATGCAAATATGTTGCTGAAATCGAGCTTAGGAAGGTTCCACTCCGGCAAATTCAAATCCGAATAATTCACTTCCGGCCATTCCATCCCGACAAAGCCTGACAGCGGTGCTGCGGTCAGCAGCATCACAACAACAAGCAATACCGACAAGGATTTTTTGAGCATTTTCATGATTCAATCTCCTTTATAAAAAGAATAAATATATCACATTATTACTTTAACACAAGATATTGTAAATAGCAAGATTTGCTTTTTGTAATACCCATATTTTCATTTACTTTTTGTGAAAAAAATCAACCGCCTCGACAGGAAGCGGTTGAAAATCAGACAATGATGCATTAACTTTTATGCCTTTTTGTTTTTCTTTGATTCTTTCCAAAGCAGAAGGATCGGAACAAACACGAACACGGAAATGATGGCGGCTGCAAGGAACATGTTTTCGGTGGGCAGCGGTGTTTCAACATTGAACTCGTTGAGGTAGGTTCTGGTGGAGTTGGAAATAGCCATGTCGCCGATATACGGGCCGACAACCATGGGAATGAGAACAAAGAACACCATGCGGATGCCCTGGAACTGACCGACTTTGTCTTCGGGTGTGTGGTCACGCACCGATGCATTCAGCAGAATGGACAGCACCGCATAACCGACCAATGCCGGTGCAATACAAGGCAGTGCACTGCCGACATCTCTGCCGAACAGGAAGACGAGGAACAGGCCGACCGTAAAGGCTGCAGCGGCAATGAAAAATACCTTTGTTCTGCCGATTTTATCCTGTTTTGTGATCAGGATGATAAGACCGGGCACAATGATGGCAAGTGCAATCACGACACCGATGATGGTTTTTGCACAGATCAGTTCGGGTGTATTGGCAATGATGACGTGTTCAAGATAAATGAACAGATACGGGAACCAGATCTGCACGCTGATGTTGAAAATGCAGACCGCAGCCAACAAAAGGTACAGCATTTTGTTCTGCTTGACAACAGACGGACGGAAGCCGTAAACAACATCAGACCAGTAATTGTTGTTGACCTGACGGATACCGCTTCTGGATTCGTTCAGGCTGAACAGACCGATGACACCGCAAAGTGTAACCGCAGCACCGAGAATGATGAAGAAATTGGAATACCCGATTTTGCCGACAACTGCCATAAGTCCCATAACAATGCCCGTAGCGGCAAGCGGAAGAACTGCAAGAACAGACTCGGTAATGGGACGGTTGGTTTCGTCGGTAACGTCCGTGACCCATGCGTTGAAGCTTGCGTCATTACTCAGCGAACCCATGAATGTCATGATGACGTCCATAATGATGACCATCCATACCGTAACGGTCAGAATCCGCAAAGTATCGACCGTCTGCAGCATGGCGGCTGTGTTTTCAAGAGAAATGAATCCGAACAGTGCCGTGACGATACCCCATGCGATGTAGCCTGCCGACAGGAAAATCTTACGGCGGTTCATGCGGTCACTGAGGGTGCCGAGAAGAAGGGTTGAAATGAATGCGGCAACAGCACTGAGTGCTACCATGTTGCTGATGGCGGTGCTGAACGGAATGGCATTGTCGATGGCAGCCTGATCGCTGACATTGCCGTAAATGGAGTTGTAGAGGAATGTATTGAAAACCATGTTTTCGACATTCCATGCGATCTGACCTGCCGTACCGAACAGAATCAGATTGAACCATGTGCGTTTGCCTAATTTGGATCGTTGCATAGTATCGCTCCTTCTTTTTATTGAAATGCAAAATCGGGTGACGGTCGGATCGAGTCACCCGATTGAAAATTATTTGATCTGAGTACCCACGGGAACGCAATCATCCACAAAGATGACCTGGCATCCGCAGGCATTGTTGGTGGCTGCAAGCAGCATACCGTTGGACTGCACGCCGCTGAAACGGGCAGGCTTGAGGTTGGCAATGACGATGATCTTCTTGCCTACGAGTTCTTCGCAGGTGTAGTCATGCTTGATGCTCGAAACGATCACACGTTCATCAAGACCATCATTGAGTGTGAGCTTCAGGCAGTTGTGAGACTTGCGGATTTCCTGTGCCTTGACGATCTGACACACACGCAGGTCGATGTTTCCGAAGTAATCGATGTCGATTTCTTCCTTGATGGGCTGTACGGGATCGGGATCACCGTAAACCTTGGCAGGCTTTTCTTCAACCACAGGTTCTTCGACGGGAACATAAAGTTCGGCTTCGGTCTTGGGTGTGGAGAAATCAAGCAGACCGAGGTACTTGTCCGCTTCGATGGCATACAGGAACAGATACAGACGCGGTCCCTGTTCTTTGTCGATGAGCAGGCGGTAAACATTCTTGAAGAACTTGCCCTGTGCTTCTTTGAGGGCTTTCTTGTCGAGTTCTTCTTCTCTTGCCTGACCGGGGATGGCATAGATCGCAGTCTGCAGACCATCCAGGTCATACCCGCCGTTCTGAATGCAGACACGAAGCAGTTCGATTTCTTTCTTTTCGATGTCGGAAAGGGTTTCGTATACATCCCAGTTACGGGTCACACGCAGACGGTTGACACTTTCGGGAGCACACTGTTCAAGCCAGAATTTTGCTCTTTCGAGTCTGTCTGCAAAATCTTCGTACTTATAGGGCGTGCCGATTTTGTCGAACACAACTTCGAGCATGGGAACGTTGAAGTCAACAACGCTGCCCAATTGCACAAGAAGTCCCATGGGAACGGGTTTGACTTCACGGTCGCCGACCTTTGCAAAGTCCATGACGGACTGTGTATATTCGTTGGCAGTGCCGTTGTTGACTTCGCCCAGCATCTTGTCAAATTCAAAATACTGACGAAGAATACCGTCATCGAAGCAGAAATCAAATGCCTTGAGGGGTTCGGTCTTGGCATACAGCCACAGAATGACTTCGGGCTGATAGAGCTTCAGAAGCGTATCGGGAGTCAGGTTCAGACCGCTCGATCCGCTCATTTTGCCTGTGGAGCCCTTGATGCCGATGAATTCATAACCCTGGAACATGGGCGGTTCATAGCCGAAGATGGCACGGGCAATGTCTTTACTGGTGTCATAAGAACCGTGGGGAGATGCATGGTCTTTTCCGCCGGGTTCAAAGTCAACGCCTTCATACATCCAACGCATGGGCCAGTCGATCTTCCATGCAAGCTTGCAGTTGAAGTCCTTGGTGAAATCAAAGCTGCCGCAATGACCGCAGGCACATTCATACTGTGCAACGGTGCAATCGTCGCTCAGGGACACGATTTTGGTGGTGTCACGCTTGCATTCGGGGCAGTAGACGGAAACGGGATAATAGGCTTCTCTTTCACCTTCGGCTGCGGTCTGGGTACGGTGGGAATCAAGAATATCAAAAATTTCGCCACGCTTTTTCAGTGCAGTCAGAATATGTTCGACATACTTGCCGCTTCTGTACATTTCAGCCTGACGGCGGTAGTCCATGGTGATGCCGAATTTTTCCATGGATGCCATGAATTCAGCCTCAAAATGATCGGCATAGGTTGCAAGTCCGTCTGCCGGGAACGGATTGGGAACGTCAACATAAGGATAGCCGATGTACTTGTCGTAGCCTTCGGTTGCGGCTGCAACGTTGACGGGAACTTTTCTCATACGGTCAAACTCGTCCCATGAAAACAGAAGTCTTGCCTTTTTACCGAGTTTGCGCAATGCTCTTGTGACAAGCAGAGCCGTGGCAACGTCACGGAAGTTGCCGATATGAATGGAGCCGGACGGAGAAATACCTGCAGCACAGACATATTCTTCCTTATCGGGCTTTCTGCGGATTAATTCTCTTGCGATCTCTTCTGACCAATGCATAATAAAACACTCCTTAAAAGAAGACATAATATAACTTATATATTATACAGATGTTGACAGTAAAAATCAAGTGGTTTAAAACAAAAACAATAACCGCACCGAAAACGGAGAACGGTGCGGCAATTGCTCAAAGAGTATAATATTTCTGATATTTGCTTTTTGGTTTTTCCGGTATGGTCATTGCCATCTTTCCGGCCTCCACAAGCGGTTTCAGATACTTGCTTACAATGTAATATGCTGTGCTGATATGCAACTGTGCTGCAATTTCTTCTTTGCTTTTCGGGGTACTGCAAAACTGCAGAATTGCTTCTTCAATACCGTTTTGAGAAGCAGCAACAGATACCAGCTTTTTTCTTTCATTAAACAAAGTTACTCTGAAATTTCCCCGGAAGCTTTCAAACACAGGTGGTTGTAAACCGGCATTTTTCATTTCTTCACATATAGTGGGAATGCCGGAGAATCGGTTTTCGGTGCTGATTAACACTTCCAGATTGCCTGCAATGAAAGGATTTCTTGTATCAGCAGGCATTTTGCCGAGATCTTTTACTGTCAGTCTGCCGTAAAGTCCGCCCGGATTTTCCACAACCAGACGATCCTTGTACAAAATGACACGAATCGGTGAGTCTTCTGTATGCACACTGTAATCACGATGCACAAGTGCATTCAGAATAATTTCTCTGACAGCAACCGGCGGATATTCGGGTCTGTCTGCTCGTTTACCGTTTTCATCGATGACAACGGCATTCTTCATATTTCTTCTTACAAATGCAAGGGTATCTTCAAGCATCTGCGGAATGGTTCCTTCAAAACGCTTGTTATCCGCAAAGCGTTCGCCGCCACTTCCCACGCTGCCGATCTGCGTACCGTCAACGACCATGGCAGTAATGCTCATCTGCGGAAAAAATGCCTGCGGATAGTCGCTGAAGAGCATAAGACCGGCTACCGTAGGAATGCCGTGGTCGGTCAATCCCTGTAATTGCATGATGCGGTCTTCGTTGTGCCTGGCAAGTTGCGGTTTTTCAAGTCTGAGTTTTGAAAAATAACCATTCAGAATATCGGCATTAAAATCATCCGTTGTTGCACGTTCAACCTGCCGCAATTCATCGCGTATTTTTCGTTTATAAACCTCAAAGCTGTATACTTCATATTCTGTCATGGGAATATCAGCATCCCCGACCCTTACAAAAGAACCGCGGATTCTGCCTGCCGCTTTGTAAAAACAAGGCTTGCATTCGGGATCGCATTCCGCAATTTCCGCACTGACAACCATTTTACCTTTTTCATATTCCGTCGCAGTGAAGACAGGACGAACAACAGGCTCCATCTGCAACGCTGCATTGGTGACCTGCACCTGCAAAGCCTGTGCATCATGCACACCGCATACTTCGTAATTGTTTTTTTCATCAATTCCGAAAATGATAATTCCGCCGCCGGTCTGATTTGCAAACGAAGAAAAAGTGTCATAAAGTCTTTCGGGGGTTCCCTTTGCGGCTTTTTTTAATTCAATTCTCTGTTTTTCACATTTCTGACTGCATATTTGCACTATCAAATAATTCAATTCCGATTCAGTCATAAAAAACAACACCTCTTGTTTTCAATATTAACAATTTTCAAAACAAAAGTCAAGTTTTTTCAAAAAACAAAGGCCATTTTTCAAAACACTACTTGCATTTTTTCAAAAAACAGAAATCATTTTTCAAAACACATTTTCAAAAAAACAGAGAATGCAAACAAACCGTACCGGATTTATTCCGATACGGTTTTGTTTTTTGGTGGTAAAAACTTAATAGTGAGCTGCACCGCATTCACAGACGGGATTCATGCCGAAGAGTTTCTGAAAAATTCTGATAATCTTCCAGAAGAAACCAAGGATGCCGTCTTTGTGGCAAAGGTGATCGCAGACCGTGGTACCGCAGCGGTCACAACTTGCGTTGCCATCCTTGTCAACATGACCCAATGCGGGGAGGGTTTCGATATAACTGTCACCGCATTCACAAGTGTACAACTTTTTGCCGGCGTTCAGACAATCCGGTTCTTCAAGCACAGCGGAAGTGTAGGTGTGTTTGGTGGTTTTTGCTATGACTTCTGTGTAAGTGTCGCCGCAGGAGCAGGTGTAAGTCATCAAACCGGTTGCTGTGTGGGTGGCAGGGGTGGTAACGGATGCAGTATAACTGTGATCCGCGGTCTTTTCAATGACTTCTGTGTAAGAGTCACCGCAGGAGCAAGTGTAAGTCATTACACCGGTTGCTGTGTGGGTAGCGGGGGTGGTGACAGATGCAGTGAAAGAATGACTGTGGGGCGGTACAAGCGGCACAAATGTACGACCGTACCTTTCGGCATAAGATTGTGCGGTAGAGCCGACATGGCCATAAATAGTGGCTGTATCGGAAATGGTGTCTTCAGCATCATAAATCTCACAAGTCGGATTGAGAATGGTGATGCTTGTAAGGTTGTAGCAATCTCCAAACGCATATTCGCCGATAGAAGTCACATTGTCCGGGATGGTGATGTTTATAAGACTTTCGCAAACTCCGAAAGCAGCATCGCCGATGGAAGTTACACTATCCGGGATGGTGATGCTTACAAGGCTGCCGCAATATGCAAACGCAGCATAGCCGATGGAAGTCACACTGTCCGGGATGGTATAACTTGTTTTTTCCTTGCCGGCAGGATATTGAATCAGCGTTGTTTTGTCTTTGTTGAACAAAACCCCGTATTCATCACTGCAGTAGTATGCATTATTCTCATCCACTGTGATGCTTGCAAGATTGTTGCACTCTATAAATGCCAGCTCGCCGATAGAAGTCACGCTGTCCGGGATGGTGATGTTTGTAAGGCTGTAGCAAGATCCGAACGCAGAATAGCCGATGGAAGTCACACTGTCCGGGATGGTGATGCTTATAAGGCTTTCACAAAGTACAAACGCACCGTCGCCGATGCAAGTCACGCTGTCCGGGATGGTGATACTTATAAGGCTTTCGCAAGCTCCGATCGCAGCAAATCCGATGGAAGTCACACTGTCCGGGATGGTGATGCTTGTAAGGCTGTAGAATTCTGCAAACGCATATTCACCAATAGAAGTCACACCGTTTTCTATCATTACAGTTATGATTTCATTTTTGTATACATGCCACGGAGACTCGGCATATTCATAATCATCCATCTCTCCTGTGCCGGCAATGGTGAGGATGCCGTCAGTGTCAAGCATCCATGTGAGTGAATCTCCACAGGTGCCGAAAGCAACCATAGAGGTTTCCAAAAACGTACGGTCGTATTCTTTGGCATAAGATTGTGCGGTAGAGCCGACATGGCCATAAATAGTAGCTGTATCGGAAATGGTGTCTTCATCATCATAAATCTCACAATCCGGATTGAGAATGGTGATGCTTACAAGGCTTACGCAATCTGCAAACGCATTATGGTCGATGGAAGTTACACTGTCCGGGATGGTGATGCTTGTAAGGCTTTCGCAATCTCTGAACGCATTTTTGCCGATGGAAGTTACACTGTCCGAAATGGTGATGCTTGTAAGTCTGTGGCATCCTGCAAACGCATATTCACCAATAGAAGTCACACTGTCCGGGATGGTATAACTTGTTTTTTCCTTGCCGGCAGGATATTGAATCAGCGTTGTATTATCTTTGTTGAACAAAACCCCGTATTCATCACTGCTGTAGTATGCATTATTCTCATCCACTGTGATGCTTACAAGGCTGTCGCAATATGCAAACACAGCATAGCCGATAGAAGTCACGCTGTCCGGGATGGTGATACTTACAAGGCTTTCGCAAGCTAAGAAAGCACCATCGCCGATGGAAATCACGCTGTCCGGGATGGTGATGCTTGTAAGGCTGAGGCATCTATAAAACGCAAGAACGCTGATTGAAGTCACACTGTCCGGGATGGTGATGCCTGTAAGGCTTACGCAATCTCCAAACGCATATTCGCCGATGGAAGTCACACCGTCCAGGATGGTGATGCTTATAAGGCTTTCGCATCTATAAAACGCACGCTCACCGATGGAAGTCACGCTATCCGGGATGGTGATGCTTGTAAGGCTACGGCAACAACAAAACGCATATTCACCGATGCTTCTCACACTGTTCGGAATGGTAATGTCTGTAAGGCTGTAGCAATAAAAAAACGCATAATCGCTGATGGAAGTTACGCTGTCCGGGATGGTGATGTCTGTAAGGCTTACGCAATCTCCAAACGCATATTCGCCGATGGAAGTCACTGGTAAACCGTCAATTTCAGCCGGAATGTTGAGATCCGTTGCGTTGCCTGTGTAATCGGAGATGGTTACTTCGTTATCGTTCACAAAATACTCCAGACCGTCTGCAGTTGTTTCCGCATTTGCAGTTGTTGCCACCGCGAACAGCAGTGCTATCAACAGAAACAAAAACAACAGTTTTTTCATTGTGTTTTTCAAAATACAATTCCTCCTTAAGGACATTATAATAATTATTTTAGGTAACATATTCCCTAAAGTCAATAGTTAACATTTTACCTATGTTAAATTTGTCACATAACAACAAAACAGAGGTAAAATAATTATGGAAAATTAAGAAAGAATAAGAGAAATCCGCGAAGATCGCGAAATAAAACAAAGTGAAATGGCGGCTCTGCTCGGCACGGATCAGAGTTATTACAGCAAATATGAACGCGGTGTGCACCCCATGACAGCAGTGCAGATTAAAAAATTAGCCGTCTTTTTCAACGTATCCGCCGATTATCTGTTGGGCATCATCGACACGCCCGATCCTATCTTCTGAACTCTGTTAGTTATTTCTTTCAAAACGATAATCCCGACTGCTTGCAGGATGAAAAAACATACGATAATATGCAATTGAATATGATATTTAATTAAAAATCTTGGCTAAAATAAGATTGCATCGCATTTTAGCCTTGACAATGGGCATTTTTGTGACTAAAATAAGATTGTATCGTATTTTAGTCACAAAAAATGGCATAAAAATTTGCAAAAAAAGGTTGCATTTTTTTAATTTATGAATATAATAATAGTAACAGGACTCCCCGCACCTCTCAACGATGTGTCCCAGGGGAGACATTTTTTTATGGGGATTTTTATGAAAGAAGTAAAACAACCTGCTGATTATAAGAGTCAGATACAAAAACTTCGCAATGGCGGATGTATGATTCGTGATGAAGTTGCATGTGAGAAAATATTATCCGAAATCGGTTATTACAGGCTTTCGGCATATTTTCTTCCATTTAAAACAGCAAGCGGAACATTTGCAAACGATACTGATTTTAATCGAATTTACAGAATTTATGAATTTGACCGCAAACTTCGTTCCTTGCTTTTTACCCAGATAGAAGTTGTTGAAATATACCTGCGTTCTTCATTTGCATATTTTCATACCATGAAGTATGGTGCGCTCGGCTACAAAGAACCTGATAATTTTAACGAAAAACATAATGCTGAAAAATTTGAAGAAAACCTTCAAAGGGAAATACAGAACAATGCCAAGGTTCCGTTTGTAAAACATCACCTTGAAAACTATGACGGTCAGTTTCCGTTGTGGGTAGCAAGTGAGTTATTTACGTTCGGAATGATCTCATACTTTTACAATGATTTAAAAACAGCAGATAAAAAAATATTATTCGGACAGAACTATGAGAATGCAATCAGTTGGCTTCGTTGCTGCACTGACTTGAGGAATATTTGTGCACATTACGGAAGACTGTATTATCGGATTTTTTCTGCCGCCCCTGCAGGATTCGACTTGCCTGATCGTGAAAAACGGAGATTATGGGGAGCCGTTCTTGCTTTGAAAGCAGTGTATCCGTCAGCCGAAAAATGGAACAATGAGTTTTTACCGAATGTTGAAGCGCTATTTGAAGAATACAAAGATGATATCAATCTGTTCCATATAGCATTTCCTGAAAACTGGTTGTGCAAATTAAAAAAATAATCCAACAAAAAAATCAACCGCCCTGACTTGTCAAAAATCGGGGCGGTTGTTCATATATTCACATTAAAACTGATTGAGCAGTTTCTGTTTCTTTTCTTTGTATTCTTCTTCGGTCAGGATGTCCATGCTGCGAAGCTGTTTGAGGGACTGCAGCAGGGTCACGGTGTCGAATGCCTGTTTTTCTTCCTTTTCGGCATTTGCGGTGCGGTCGGCAGGTGTTTCGATTCCCTGTCGGCGGTCTTCTTCGTTTTTCAGTGCGGCTGCAGAAACGGTCTGTTCAAGTCTGCGTGCGATGCGGTTGAAGTCCTTCTGCATCATGGCGACGGCAAACACGGACAAGCCGCACAGGGAGAACAGCATATAAAATGCACCGTTGTTGCTCAGGTGGATATTGAGTTTTTTTGCATTCTCGGACAGTTTTTTGCCGCGTGTGAACATCCAGTAAGGCAGATAAAACGGCACCAATGCAATCATGGCAAGCTCTTTTTTGCTGTCCTTGGGCTCCCCTGCGAGCAATTTCACTTTTTTGCAAAGACGGTGCAGCCAGACAAGCTGATACAATCCCAGAGTCATCACGGAGATCAGCACACAGGCGGTGATGTCTTCATGCTCACAAAGCTCTTCGGGCAGGTCGCCGTCTTCCCATTCGGGGCAGAACTGGTCGGGTGTGCCTGCAAAATAACGGAACTGTACTTCTTTTTCGACATGCGGAAATTCGAGCGACATCACAAACGCAGCCATGGCAAGGTAATAGAGTGCTTCGGGCAAAAATTCACTCGTCACGGAACGGTCGATGATGGCACAGATGACTCTTGTCACAAAGCTGAGCAGCAATGCACCTGCACTTGCAAGAGCAGATACAAACGGCTTTTTCAGCGTTCCGTTGAGGGTCAGGAACAGTATAAAAGCAAACGCAAGCGGCAGCAGATAGCGGCAGACCACCCACAGGGCAATCGTTGTTCCCGTAAACATTTCCATACGGATATAATAAGCCAACAGTTCAATGCCGTACACAATGCTCATGGCCGTTGGCAACATCATCAGACGCGGGTCCGCCTTGCGGATAAACACGGACATGAACAACATGGAAACAGGAACGGAGATGGCAACCAGCCGCAGCATCAGCCGAAAACCGCCCTCAAAAAAATCGGGTGACAGACGGATATACAAACCGGGGTCCGCCGTGTAGCCGAATTCAAAAGCGACCAAAAATACAGACAAAACCGCACAGATCACCGTAATGGCAGGTACGGTACCGGCAACGGGTAATTTATTATTTTTCAAGATCAACACCTCACAAGATGATTCATCATATTCAATCTTCGCCGCAGGCAATGCTGCGGTAGGCTGCAAATGCAGAAGGCAATGCATACACTTCTTTCATCTCACGCACATCCGCTTTCACACCGTTCAAGGCTGCCGTGAAATTGCCGTCCATCAGAAAAGCCTGCATATGCCATTCCTTATGTGTAAAAATATGGACAGCCGTCGGCAGACTCTGCACACGAAGCGGATCAAATCCCCATTTGCGTGCCTGCACGATCGCCTGTGCTTCGTCGATATGTCCGTTGACATTCGGAAACTCCCACAAGCCTGCAAGCAAACCCTTGTCGGGTCTTTTGTGCAACAGATACATCCCGTCTTCACGCAAAAGAAAAACCGTTTTCTGTTCTTTTTTACGTTCGGGCTTTGCGGAATGCACCGGCAACAGTGCCGACGTTGTGTTCTTTTTGGCCAGACAGTAAGCTGCAACGGGACAACGGTCGCATTTTGCGTCACTGCCGGGCAGACAGATCATGGCACCAAGCTCAAAAAGCGACTGCGTAAACGCAGAAACAGCATCACGCGGAATGATCTGCATGATTGTTTTTTCGGCATCTTTCCTGACTGCTGTCTGCGAAATATCCGCATTGCAATCCGTAAGCCGTGCAAGCACTCGCAATACATTGCCGTCCACCGCAGGAGCAGGTACTCCGTAAGCAATCGCGGCAACCGCACCGGCGGTATAACTTCCGATTCCGGGCAGTGTCTGCAATACGGCAGGCTCTTTCGGAAACTGACCGTCAAACTCCGCAACAACACGCTGTGCACACTTTTTCATGTTCCGCACACGGTTGTAATAGCCAAGACCTTCCCACATTTTGTGCAGCAATTCATCATCCGCACAGGCAAGACTGAACACATCCGGGAAAGTTGCAAGAAAGCGGTGATAATACGGTTTTACGGCCTCGACCCGTGTTTGCTGCAGCATGATTTCAGACACCCACACACGATACGGGGTCACGTCTTTCCGCCAGGGAAGCTCCCTTGCGTTTTCCCGATACCATGCAACAAGGGCTGCTGCCGTATTTTCATGGGGAACCGTAAAATAATCCATATACTTCACTCACTGTAAAACAATCAAATCGCAAACGAAAAAATGACATTATAATAAATATAACATACCGACAAAATAAAAGCAATAAAAAAATATTCTATATCAACCCCCCGTCCCCCAATCTGGGGTGAAAAGGTGTTTTTTGTTATATGCAAACTGCTCACAATCGCGAGCAGTTTCCTATATAATAAAAAAAAACAGGTTTTCACCTGTTTTCAGATTGAACAGCAGCCAAGGCTGTTTTTCAATATTATACACTCTGCAATGATTCTGCCATGTTTCGCTCAATGACAGTTGCACGGCAATCTTTGTAAAAATCATCTCTGCTGATGTGCAGTTGTTCATGCTGCAGGCTGCGTCGTTGCTGCTCGGCAGAAAGACGGCAGTTGAGGTATACATTATAATCGCCATCCGCATCCGGAATTGTAAAGGCACGCACACCGACAGGCAGCGGCATCAGACGAACAATAACTTCGTTCAACAGTTTCTCCTTTCTTTATTCAAGACACGCTGATGAGTGCATTGACCACTTTTAAAATGGTATCAAGGTCTTCCGCACTTGCTTTTGCGGACAGATCGAACAACAACCGACGTTTGCGATACAGTTCATCGCACATTGCATCCACCTGTTCATCTTCACTTTCAGGCAACAGACTCTCCAGCGACACATCAAAATAAGCAGCAATGGAACGCAACGTTTTTGCACTGAGCTGTTTGGTTCTGCCCATTTTCAGTTCCGTAAAAACGGAGCTGCGGATGCCGATGTCGGAAGCCAGAACGGACATTCTGATTCCCCTGTTGTCACACAGGTTTTTGATTCTTGCGTAGGTTGATTCCATAAAAATCCCTCGTATTTTCCCCAAAAAAACGATTTTTTAAAAAAAAGACTTGACATTTACAGAGTTCTGTATTATTATCAATCTTATAACAACAGAAATCTGTAATATATTCTATTGCATTATCATTATAGTACATAATTCTGTATTTGTCAAGCTTTTTCGACAAATCAACAGGTCAGATTTCTGTATTTTTGCAATAAACAGAAACGTGCAGCAAGAAAAAGAACAAGAAAACGGCTTCGCCGTAACGCGGCGACCGTTTTCGATTCGTCCATCTCCGAGCACGTGAAGCGTGCGTTCGGAGGGACATACAATATTTTTTACTTTATGGGAACGCAGTTTCCTATAAAGTAAAAAAAAGAGTATCTTTTTTGCACGTAAGGAGGAAACAGTGTCAAATAAAAATGAAGAAGCAAATATCCGTTGTCCGTTTTATCTTCGGTCCTCAGCACAACGCATCTGCTGTGAGGGGTACATAAAAGGAACGTGCATGATCACGTCCTTTCCCGACAAAAAAAGTGCCGCCATCCACATGCAGACCTGCTGCTTTCTTGCGGATGGCGGACACTGTCAGTTCGCTCGTATGTTGTATGACAAATATGAGAAAAATTAATCCTCTTTGAAGTAATTCTTTTTGAAAATCTCAAATACGGCATCAATGGTTTCGTCATCTTCAATGCCGATGTAGTTGTCGTATTCGGGGTCATCAAGATCTTCCACGATCTCAAGCACGAAAAGAAGTTCTTCGTTCGGTTCTCCCTCTTCGGGCAACGGAAGCAGAATTGCAAAGTCACGGCCTTCATAGCTTACGGTGTCGATGAATTCAAAACGTTCGACTTTGCCGTCCTCATCTGTAAGAACGATTACATTCCCCTGTTCCTGTTCATCAAGAGGGGCATTGCTGTGGTCTTTTTTGCTCATTTCTTTTACTCCTTTATTTTTACATTTATAACCTTTCTTTTCCGCTTATGCAACCGGCAACAGCGGTTCCAGTTTTACGGCGGCACGCAGTGTGCTTCTTGCATCGGCAGCTTCGATTTTGCCGTCATTTGTGCGGTCTGCAGCCAACAGGGATGCACCTGTCAGATTTTCAAGTGCGACCGAACAACGCAGAATAAGACGTGCATCCGCTGCCGTAATTTTTTGATCGAGGTTTACATCCCCCGGCAGGTATCCGCCGAGAGTCACATAGACGATGCAACTGTCCGTAAAGCCGTCAAGACTGATCTGAACGGTCTGCTCTCCGGTTTTTGTTTTGTCATATCCGGAAAATGTCCATCCGTAAACCGGACGTGCTTGTCCGCTTTCATAAAGACCGTTTACAACAAGGGTTTCCGAAGCAAAACTTTCCTGCAGTGCATACACACTTTTACCGACTTCGACAACTTCAATGCCGACCAGAGCAGGATCCACCATTGTCATTCCAAGAACGGTGCTGATGCCGCGGCAATGAATCGTGATTTCGTTTCTGCCGTATACCGCATTCTCCTCATCAAATGAATACGTGCACTCCAGATGGTTCAGATATTCGATTTCGCCGTTGTCATAATAAACCGCCACCAGCATACCTGCAAGATTTGGTTTTTTGGTATCCGAAAAGAACGTGGTATCATGCGGCAGAGTCAGTATTTCAAGTCTTTTCGGTGTACTGGGCACAACCGTAATCGGAATCACTGCCGTGCAATACGGATACAGGTATGTGACGGTAATGCTGTGTTGTCCGACTGTCAGCGGTGCTCCCGAAAGCTCACCGCAGCAATCCGTCAGTGTAAAACCGCTGCCCTCTTTCAGGATTTCATCTTTTGTAAAAAGTGCGTCGGGACGGGAATCAAGATAAGACACACGCATAAGCAGTCCGTCAAGCGACACTTTCTGCCCTTTTACGTATTCCGTCTGCATGGAGCCTTCAAAGGAAAGTGTATTGACGGGCACCTGCAGGACGGTGATCTGAAAAGAAACGGAAAATGTCTTTGTGGAATTTTCGGGCGTGTAAGAGATATACACCGTCTTGTTGCCGACCGTGTTCAGTGACGGCAGATACAATGCATAGCCTTCGATCTGCTTGCGTACACCGTCCTCAAACACTGCCCAGACTGACATCCCTTTGTCATCAAAGGCTTCTTCACCTGCAATGTATGTCAGCTTGTCAGGCGGCATGATCATCAGTCTTGTGATCGTCTCGGCACTGTATTTCTCCCCGTCGATCAGTTCGACATCATTCATATCAACCCAACCGCCGCAAGCAAGCGAGTTACGGTAAATGTATCCATATCCGTTGCGGATGTCGGTAACATTGAGGATGGTCCCCTTGAAAACATCGCAGACGATATTGCCGTTTTCCTCGGGTGTTTCACGCATGGGTGTGCTGTAAGGTGCCACGATGTAAGTGCCGGTCTGTGCTGCCCTGACAGGAATCGCTGCAAAAAACAACACAGAAATCAGAAACAGAACACAGGCTCTTTTCATTTGTATTTTCATTATCTTCACCAACAATAACTGATTTTTATTTAATATATTTCCATTATACTTAGGTTCTGCCCGACTGTCAAGTAAAGGAACTGCGGTAAAACAGGAATACTCTGTGTAATTATGAAAATTAATCCTTAAATTAACTTTCATCTTTTTCAAAAATACCGACAATGCAACACAGAAACAAAAAAAGGCTGTTGACAGGGTCTGTAAATTCATGTAAACTGAATTTGTATTACATTTTAATAAGGAGAATACTTATGAACTACAGACGTTTCTGTATGTTATCAGCGCTCATGCTGAGTATCTGCCTGCTTATGTGCAGTTGCGTAAGCATCAACAGCACCATTCCCGTCGTTGCAACCGATCCTGCAGGCAACGTGGTCACAAAAGCAGATCCCGTCAACGGGTATCAGGTCAATTACTATAACCTGAACACAGCCCCGACCGGAATCACAGCCGATCCGGGTACCGCTGCACCGTCTGCCGCAGTTACACAGCCGACCGCAGCACCGACAACACAGGCTCCTGCTGTCAGCCTGCCCGCCACCCTTGACTCCCTGAGCACAGACCAGGCAAAACTTGATTTCTTCAACAGCTCCCTCAACAGAATCAAAGCACAGAATGCAGGTTTCAAAAAAGCAAAACAGACACTCGGTACGGATATGACCCTTTCAAACGCATTGGTCAATGCTGTTGCGAGTGCCCTGAAAGATTCCCTGCTCCCGAATGACACAACCGAAACCGTTGTCAACAAGGGGGATTCCTCCGTTGATATTATGTATCCCCCCGGAAAAGACTATGTTTCCGCTCTCACACTTGCCGATTGCAGCAGCATCACCTGCGAACAAAGCGGTGCAAATTTTGTCATCACCGTCCGTCTTGCAGATGCCACCAACCCTGACAAAGAAAACAGTGCCTATGCAAAGATCTTTGAATTCATTACGGTGGATGACATCATGAACACATACGCACCCAACATGAATGCAACGGTTGAACGTGAGAATGTGTTTTTTGATTTTGCGGGCTGCTATGCAAAAGCCACCATCTCCGCAGACGGCACACCGATTGAATATGAAACCTATGTCAACGGCACCATGCGACTGACCGAAGGAAAAATCAAAGGCTTCACAACGGACCTGAGCATTGTACTGTCGAGCACAACTTTATTTACCGATTTCCAATGGTAAAAAAACCGGTCTTTTCGATTTTTTACAGGCCTTTTTTAACTTTTTTTGAATTAGGCTATTGACAATCGCAAGTTTATGTTGTAAATTATTCATGTATTGCACATTGTCTCGTGCAGCACGTCAACCGGGTTATCCGGCAATAACGAAAGGGGTTTGTCCTGAAATGAAAAAACATATCAGCAAAATCATTGCTATCGTCTGCCTCATCGCAATGATGAGTGCTATGGCTGCTTGCACGCAGACCATCCAAATCGCATTTGTTGACTCCAACGGCGATGTGTACAATCCTTTTGAAAACATCGGCACCGGCACTGTCAACGTTTACAGCTCCGGCTCCGCTTCCAACGGCGGCAGCTCTGCTCCCGTAACCAATCCTCCTGCACAGGATACCACCGCAGCTCCTGCTACCGATGCTCCCGCATCTGATGCTCCTGCTGCTGACACAACAGCTCCTTCTGCTGATGCTCCCGCTGCTGCTCCCACAGGTGCTCCCGCAACCAAGGATGAAATCATTGCTTTCTACAAGGCTGCTGCTGACAAGGTCAAGAACGACGGCGCTGCAGGTTACACCAAGAAAGAATGGCAGTACATCAGCGAAATCAACATCGGTGCTGACATGATCAACTCTGCTGTTGAAGGCGTTGTTGCAGGCTTCATGACCACTGAAGACGAAGCAGGCGAACAGATCAACGAAAAGGGCACTGATGATGCCAAGAATCGTTTCCCCGCTTTCACTCTTACTGACAACAGCTTCATCGTAAGTGCAGAATGCACCACCAATGCCGCAGGCAACTACGTCATTAAGATGGTTTGTGCAGATGAAGACACACCTCGCAAGGACGGTTCCAGCAAGCTCGGTCAGGTAACACAGTCCCTCATCTACTGGGAAGATCTTGAAAAGACTCTCAAGGAAGATCCCACCGTTACCAAGATCCTTACCGCTTACGACGGCGTTCATGTTATCTACACCGGCTACACCGTAACCGCTGAAATCACTCCCGACGGTCAGTTCGTATCCATGGATCATGTCGGTAACATCCACATCGAGATCGGTTCCGCTAAGATCTTGATTGCTACCATCAAGGACAAGAGTGCTAACCTGACCAACACCTGTAAGTACTACAACTTCAACTACTAAGAAACTGCAAGAACCTGTCCCACGGGACAGGTTCTTTTTTTGTCTTAATATGTCAAAAAGATAAAAACTGAATTGAATCTGTAATTGACAAGACAAACAAGGTGTGGTAAACTGATGTCATTCCATAAAAGACAGGAGTATATCTTATGAAACCCATTATCCGTATTGCATCCCTTTTGCTTTGTCTGGTACTTATTGCAGGTTGTTTTGCTGCCTGCGGAAAAGATGATCCCGAACAGACTCTTACCGACGGCAACGTCTCTGAAAATGTTTCAGAAGAAAACACAACCGAAGCTGAAGTTGTTGTTGAGCTCGGTGCAACCATAGACAAGGAATATATCATCATTGAAATCGACAAAAAAGCCGGCACTTTCCTTGCTATTCTTGCCGACAATGAAGACAGCTATCGTCTTGGCACCTATACTGCAGGTCGCGAATATAATATTGAAACCAAGGAATGCATCCGCTACATTGCGTATGCACGCGACACTGAAAACCGTCTGATCGGCGTCACCTACACCGACCCCAAAACAGGCGATATGCTCTCTACCGAATCCTACACTTATGACGAAGAAGGCAGACTGCTCAACGAAACAGTCCGCAACGAAATCGGCATCACTGTCAGCAGCCGCGTCTACACTTACAATGAAGACGGTTCTTATTCTCTTGTCACCTCCGAAAACGGCAAGCTTGTTTCCACTGTCAACTATGACAAGGACAACAAAGTCACTTCCCGTTCCGATTACGCATATGCAGAAGACGGCTCCTACACTTTCAAATCCTATGAAGACAATCGTCTTATGACTTTCGTTAAGTACGGCGTTGACGGCAGCGAAACCGAACGCACCGAATACACCTATAATGAAGACGGCTCTTTCAAAGTAACCGTCACGCAGAACGGTGAAGTTGTCAAGGAAGAAGAAGGCGGCAAAGACGAAGTTGAATCCATGCCTGAAGAATCAACAACCGCTGCAAAGGAAACACTTGACAAGGATACACAGATCACCACAACTGCTCCTGCAAAAGATGATGATCCTGCAACCACCACCAAGAAGAACGAAACACCCACAACCAAGCCTTCCACAAGACCCACAACTACCGAAAAACCTGAAGTTACAACCACAAAAAAAACCGAACCCACAACCAATAAAAAGCCCGATCCCACCACAACCACAAAGAAGCCTGAACCCATCACGGATGCAAGCGGCGCCATTGATATGCTTGCACAGTCCAAGATCTTCCGTTCCGGCAACTATCTGATCGAAGGCACCATGGGCGAAGGCACAGAATCTGTTTCCACCGTTCTTGCCGTCACCAAAGACACCATGTATGCAGCCGCTGAATTTGACTTCGGCGCAGAAATGGGTATGGGTTCCACAGGCAAAACCATGATGGGCTTCCTCTCTACCAAAGACGGTTACTATCTGATTGAAGAAAACAGCAAAACCTATTGTCTCATGGACGATGCCACCATGCAGATGCTCGGTGTTGAAAGTGCAGAAGAAATGTTCGGCGACATCAGCTTCTCCGAACTCATGGTAGAAATTGATGCTTCCGCACAGCCGACCGCAACCGAAAGCAGAACCATGAACGGCAAAGCTGTCACCGTTTACACTTTTGAAGCTTCCACAGGTGAACAGCAGAAGCATTGGGTCGATAACAAGGGCAATCTGCTTCGCATTGAAGATTACAGCAAGTCCGGTTCCCAGGTCAACCTGCTTGACCTTACAAGCATCAGCGGCAATGTCCCCGCCAACATGAAAACTCCGCCTGCAGATTACACCCAGACCGATCTCATGAGCTTCATGCTTGCAATCCTTGAAAGCACGGGTGCAACCGTTCCCACCACCACGGCAAACTGATCAACCGAATATATCAAAAAGCCGATGCAGCGAATGCACCGGCTTTTTTTGTGATTCAATTTACGGACGGATACGTTTGGTATCCAGATCGTCCTTTGCAACGGCAATGAAGTCGTCAATCGGCATGGAACCGATGTCGCCTTCTGCTCTGCGACGGACAGAAACAGTACCTTCTTCTGCTTCCTTGTCACCGATGACAAGCATGTAAGGCAGCTTCTGCAGCTGTGCTTCACGCAGCTTGTAACCGAGCTTTTCGTTTCTGTAGTCGGTCGTCACGCGGAAACCGAGGGCAGCCAGTTTCTTTTCGAGAGCTTCGGCTGCATCGTGGTGACGATCTGCAATGGGAACAATACGCATCTGTTCGGGTGCGAGCCACAGCGGGAATGCACCTGCGTATTTTTCGATCAACAAAGCAAGCGTACGTTCATAGCAACCGATGGAAGTACGGTGAATGATGTACGGATTCTTCTTTGCACCGTCAGCATCCACATAGACCATGCCGAATTTTTCAGCAAGCATCTGGTCGATCTGAATGGTGATGAGGGTGTCTTCCTTACCGAATACGTTGCGGATCTGAATGTCAAGCTTCGGGCCGTAGAATGCGGCTTCACCGATACCGATTTTATATTCAAGTCCGATATCATCGAGAATGTTCTTCATGATGCCCTGTGCTTCGTCCCACTGTTCGGGAGTGCCGATGTATTTTTCTTTGTCATCGGGATCCCACTGTGAGAATCTGTAGGAAACGTCTTCATACAGACCGAGGGTCTTGAGCATAAAGATAGCCATTTCAAGGCACCCGCGGAATTCATCTGCAAGCTGTTCGGGCAGGCACATCAGATGGCCTTCGGAAATGGTGAACTGACGAACACGGATCAGACCATGCATTTCACCGCTGGCCTCGTTACGGAACAGGGTGGATGTTTCGTTGTAACGAAGCGGAAGATCACGGTAAGAACGGGCACGGTTGAGGTATGCCTGATACTGGAACGGACAGGTCATGGGGCGAAGTGCAAATACTTCGTCATCCTTTTCGGGATCACCGAGGACGAACATACCGTCACGGTAATGATCCCAGTGACCGGAAACCTTGTACAGGTCGCTCTTTGCCATGAAGGGAGTCTTGGTCAGCTGCCAGCCATGTGCAGCTTCGGTGTCTTCCACAAAACGCTGCAAAGTCTGAATGATCTTGGCACCCTTGGGCAGCATGATGGGAAGTCCCTGACCGATGAGTTCACTGGTGGTGAACAGTTCGAGTTCTCTGCCGAGCTTGTTGTGGTCACGCTTGCGTGCTTCTTCCTGCTGGGTGATGTAGGCATCGAGTTCGGACTGCTTCGGGAAAGCAGTACCGTATACACGCTGCAGCATCTTGTTTTTGGAGTCACCTCTCCAGTAAGCACCCGTACAGGCGGTCAGCTTGAATGCCTTGACAAGACCTGTCTGCATCAAGTGAGGACCTGCACACAGTTCAATGAATTCACCCTGCTTGTAGAAGGTGATTTTTTCGCCTTTACCGGCGTGCTCTGCAATGAGTTCAACCTTATACGGTTCGTTCTTTTCATTCATCAGAGACGTGGCTTCGTCAGCATCCATTTCGATGCGTTCAAGAGCCAAATTTTCGGAAACGATTTTCTTCATTTCCTTTTCGAGTTTTTCAAGCACATCCTGTGTAAACGGAACATCGACATCAAAGTCATAATAAAAACCGTTTTCAACAGCAGGACCGATGGTCAGCTTTGCAGAAGGATACAGTCTTTTGACAGCCTGTGCAAGAATATGGGAAGCGGTATGACGGAAGGTTTTCTGACCGTCCTCATCTTCAAAAGTAAGGATCTGCAGTTCGCAATCTGCATCAATGACCGTACGAAGATCCTTGATTTCACCGTTGATGCGGCAGCAGCAGGCACTTTTGTAAAGCCCCATGCTGATCTGCTTGCAGATTTCGGCAGCCGTCAGACCGTTGTCAAATTCTCTGACAATGCCGCCTTTGAGAGTAATGTTTGCCATGGGATTCTTCCTTTCTATATAATGTATGTATTTCGGGATGAAAAAAAACAGCTTCATCCCATCATCGGGATGAAGCTGTAAGCTCCACGGTTCCACCCGGTTTGCGACATTGTGTCGCCACCTCGTCAAACTTTAACGCAGTTTTTACGGCGTCCTTGTTTCGGTACGCACTCGGGAGTGGTTGCTTTTTACAGGTTTCTGCACCGTTTGCAGCAAAAAATACGATGCTCTCTGAAAGAAACCGGGACGAAAAAGCCGTCTCCGTCAACGTGTTGTATAATATTATAAAACTTTTATCGGATTTGTCAATAGATTTTCCGCAGTTCCCTGTTTTTTTCAAAAAAAAGCTTGACTTCATCGGAAGCTTGTGGTATATTTATCGTACCTCTGTAGAGGGTTCTTTTTTTGTGCCCTTCTTTTCCGAAAAATAGGCAATCGGGAAAGCAAATAGAGGGAGGCCAAATAAATCGGAGGTGCCGTTAGAATGAGAGTCAAAATCACTCTTGCCTGCACAGAGTGCAAACAGCGCAATTACAACACCATGAAGAACAAGAAAAACACACCCGACAGAGTGGAGCTCAACAAGTACTGCAGATTCTGCAGAAAGCACACTGCTCACAGAGAAACAAAGTAAGTCGGTTGTACCTTGCGTTTCATACGCAAATCAATTGTGCTTTGTGAAAGGAATGAGACTTTATGGCAGACAACATGGACAAAAACATGGACAAAGAGGCTATGAAAGCCGCTAAAGAAGCTGCAAAAGCCGCACAGAAAGCCAAAGAAGAACGCATCAAAGCCAGCAAGCCGAAAAAAGAAGGCAATGTCTTCACCAGAGCCGGCAATGGTATTGCTAAATTCTTCAAGGATTTCAGAGGCGTTGCAAAGAAGGTCAGCTGGCCGGATACAAAAACCGTCTTCAAAAACGCAGGTATCGTTCTTGCTGTTGTTATCGTAGTCGGCGGTGCTGTATACGGTATTGACCAGATTCTGAACCTTGCTTTTTCCGGTGTTTCGGATCTTGCTGTTCAGGCAGGCGAATACTTTGCAGAAGTCGAAACAGAAGTCGTCACCGATGCAAACGGTGAAGCTGTTACCGACGCAAACGGCGAAGTTGTAACACAGGTTGTTACCACAGCCGCTACCGAAGTTGCTACTGATGAACACGGTCACATCGCAGACGGTCATACCCATGCTGATGAAGAAACCGAAGCAGCAACAGAAGAAGCCACTGAAGAAGCTACCACAGAAGCAGCCACTACTGAAGAAACTGCTACTGAAGAAGTTACCGAAGAAACTGAAAGCGCTGCCGCTTAATTCACGCAACATTTTACAGTTTTTTACGGGAGGAACACCATGTACGACGAATACAGATGGTATGTCGTTCACACATACTCGGGGTATGAAAACAAAGTCGCTTCAAACCTGATCAAGGTCATTGAAAACCGCGGCTTGCAGGATATGCTTCCCGAAGTATGTATACCGACTGAAACAGTTGTCGAAGTCAAAGATGACCAGAGAAAAGAAGTCGAGCGCAAGCTCTTCCCCGGTTATGTTCTTGTCAAGACCGCCGTTTTTTATGACGACAAGGTCAAAGAGAACAAAATGACCGATGAAATCTGGTACATCATCCGCAACACAAGAGGTGTCACGGGTTTTGTAGGTCCCGAAAGCAAACCCATTCCCCTGACAGAAGCCGAAGTGCTTAAACTCGGCGTCGAAAAACGTACGGTTGAAGTCAGCTACCAGGTCGGCGATCTGGTTACGATTATCGGCGGTTCGTTTGACGGATTCTCCGGTGTTGTTGATAACATTGACATCGAAAGCGAAACTGTCCGCGTAATCATCTCCATGATGGGACGCGACACACCCCTTGAACTCGGTCTTGACCAGGTCGAGCCTGCACTTGATTGATTATTCAGGTAATCAGCGGTTTTACCGCTTTTTATAGCCGTCTTTGACGGTTCGTGGGAGGGAACCTGAAATTTCCCGCCACTACCACATTTTTTTTGGAGGTGCACTTATGGCACAGAAAGTAGTCGGATTTGTTAAACTGCAGATCCCCGCGGGTAAAGCTACTCCCGCTCCCCCTGTTGGTCCTGCACTCGGCCAGCACGGTGTTAACATCATGGGTTTCACAAAGGAATTCAATGAGCGCACAAAGAACGACATCGGTCTTATCATCCCCGTTGTCATCACCATTTACGCAGACCGTACCTTCAGCTTCATCACCAAGACTCCTCCCGCTGCTGTTCTTATTAAGAAAGCTTGCGGTATTGAAAGTGGTTCCGGTGTTCCCAACAAGACAAAAGTTGCCACCATCACCACAGAACAGGTCAGAAAGATTGCTGAACAGAAAATGCCCGACCTTAACGCAGCATCCGTCGAAGCAGCTATGAGCATGATCGCCGGTACCGCACGCTCCATGGGCGTTACTGTTGTTGACTGAGTGGAGGATTAAACGATGAAACACGGAAAAAAATATACAGATGCTATGAAGCAGTACGACAGACAGAATCTCTTCGATCCCAACGAAGCTATTGAGACTGTTCTTAAGACTGCAACCGCAAAATTCGACGAAACCGTCGAAATTCACGTCCGTCTGGGCGTTGACTCCCGTCACGCTGACCAGCAGGTCAGAGGTGCTGTCGTTCTTCCCAACGGCACAGGCCGCTCTGTCCGCGTTGCTGTTTTCGCAAAGGGCCCCGATGCACAGGCTGCTGAAGAAGCAGGTGCAGAAGTTGTCGGTGCTGAAGATCTCGTCGCAAAGATCCAGGGCGAAGGCTTCATGGATTTCGACGTATGTATCGCTGCTCCCAACATGATGGGTCTTGTCGGTCGTCTCGGTAAGGTTCTCGGCCCCCGTGGCTTGATGCCCAGCCCCAAGGCAGGTACCGTTACTCCTGACATTGCAAAGGCTGTTGCTGAAGCAAAAGCAGGTAAGATCGAATACCGTCTTGACAAAACCAACATCATCCACTGCCCCATCGGTAAGGTTTCCTTCGGCGCAGAAAAGCTCATCGAAAACTACCAGACCCTTCTTGATGCTATCATCAAAGCAAAACCCGCTGCTGCAAAAGGTCAGTACATCCGTTCCTGTGTTGTTGCTGCTACCATGGGCCCCGGCGTCCGCATGAACCCCAGCAAGGTTGTTGCATCCGGTGTTGAAGCAGAATAATTAAAAAACTTCAAAATTACTATTGACATACTGCAAAAAGTGTGTTAATATATCAAAGCTGTTCTAAAGACAGCAGGTGCGTTATCGCATAAAGGTTTTTACCGCCTGCCGAGGAATGTGCGTACAATTGTTTTTAATGAACAAGTATGCCCTTCCGCGGTCAAGCGGAAGGGCTATAATAATTTTAAAGGGCAGGTGAAAAATTTGCCAAGCGCAAAGGTTTTAGAAGCAAAGAAAGCACAGGTCGAACTTATCAAAGGTAAGCTTGATAGTGCAGTCGCCGGTATCCTTGTTGATTATAAGGGCATCACCGTAGCTGATGATACCAAACTTCGTGCTGATCTCAGAAATGCAGGTGTTGACTATGCAGTCACAAAGAACACCCTTCTGCGTATCGCTGTTGAAGGTACCAAGCTCGCTGAAATGGATGACCTGTTCAACGGTACTACCGCACTCGCAGTCAGCGATAGTGATTATGTTGCTGCTGCAAAGATCCTCTCCGAGTTCGCAAAGAGCCACGAGAATTTCACCGTTAAGGGTGGTTTCATCGATGGTGAACCGATCTCCCTTGAGAAGATTGACTCCCTTGCTAAACTTCCCAACAAGGAAACTCTCCTTGCTACAGTTGTTTATGCATTCCAGGCACCCATGGCCGCATTCGCACGCGCCATCCAGGCTGTTGCCGACAAAGCAGGTGCTCCTGCTGAAGAAGCTGCTCCTGCTGAAGAAGCTGCTCCTGCAGAAGCAGTTGCAGAAGAAGCTGCCGCTCCCGCTGAGGAAGCTCCCGCAGCAGAATAAGAAAGTAAATTTTAAGTTATTATTAGGAGGATATTATAATGGCATCCGAAAAGATTACTGCTATTGTTGATAGCGTTGCTGCTCTCTCCGTTCTCGAACTGGCAGAGCTTGTTAAAGAAGTAGAAGACAGATTTGGCGTTTCCGCTGCTGCAGCTGTTGCTGTTGCTGCTCCCGCTGCTGCTGAAGAAGCTGCTGTCGAAAAGACCGAATTTGACGTTGTTCTTACCGGCTTTGATGCTGCTGCTAAGATCAAGGTTATCAAGGTTGTCCGCGAACTCACCGGTCTCGGCCTTGCTGAAGCTAAGGCTGCTGTTGAAGGCGCTCCCAAGGCCCTCAAAGAAGGCATTTCCAAGGAAGATGCTGAAGAAGCAAAGGCAAAGCTCGAAGAAGCCGGCGCAAAGGTCGAACTCAAATAAGTTTTTACCTACCCTTAAGCTCTGTCCCATACGGGATGGAGCTTTTTTTGTACTTTTTTACGGAAAGATAGAGAATGTAGAAAACAAATTGCGGTTTGTCGGGGAGATTGAAATAGTGCTTCGCACTTAAGAAAACCCCCGGCGAGGGTTTTCTTAACAACTTTCCTGCGCTTTTGTAAGGAAAAGGATTTCGCCCGTTGCGACGGGCGACAATGGGCTCT